>JAUOZS010000001.1:0-600000 GCA_032334055.1 Selenomonadales bacterium 4137-cl
TGCGGCCCCGCGGAGGAAGGCGAGAATGGCACCCTGCGGAACGGTCAAGGGTGCCACGCCGGAACAAAAACCGAGGCCCACCTCGTGGTGGGCCTTGGCGTCAGCCTTTGCTCATGGTCTCCAACATTTTGCGAACTGCCTCCCGTTATTCGGGGGACAGTTTTATCGCGGTTTCCAAGAGTTGCTGGAGTTCGGGGTCCATGTTCGACCGGTCGGCGGCAAAGAAGTCGGACAGGGAAATGCCAAACGCATTGCAGACTCGCGCGGGGCTACGAGTATGCCCGGCGGCCGGCTTCGCCGAGCTGGCGGGGGCGAAGAAGAACGAGGGCTGAGCCCGGATTGCTTTGGGGAGGTAGAGGCTTTCGTTATTCCGGCGGGCGGGGGACGAGGTCGGCGGGCGGGGGCGGCTCGAGGGCGAGTTTTTCGGTTTTGACGCGGGCGGTAAAATCGTCCCGCTCGGGGCACATGCGGGGATGGGCGCAGGGTTGCTGTTTGTCGGCCATGGCTTTTTTCACCTCGCGGTTAGTGTATGCGGCGGGCGCGTTTTTTAGCAGGGAAGGTGAATAGCGGCGCGGTGGGGGAGCATAATAGCGGCAGGAGGTGAGGCTATGGCACGGGATGTTATGTGTACGGTGGAGAATTGCAAGTTTTGGGAGAACCGTAATTGCACGGCGAGCGCGATCGAGGTGAATGTCGACGGCGGCGGCCACAAGGCGGGCTATACCGCTGAGACGAATTGCCAGACGTTCGTGGCGGCGAATAAGGGTTAGGAGAGGGCCCGGGGCTTGGCGCCGGGCCTTTTCCATGGCCTGGGCGTTTGGCGGCGGCGGGCTGTGCGGGGGCCTGTGCTATTGCCGCCGGGTGTGCTATAATAGTTTGTGCTATAGTTTAGGCGCGATGCGCAGGGAGTGGGAACGGTGGCCGAGGGCATCAAGATAGTGTCGGAGAACCGCAAGGCGCGGCACGATTATCATATTCATGAGACGTACGAGGCGGGTCTGGTGCTGACAGGGACGGAGGTTAAGTCCCTGAGGGCGGGCCGGGCGAATCTGAAGGACAGCTATGCAAGGGTGGATAACGGTGAGCTGATGCTGCACAATATGCATATCAGCCCGTACGATCAGGGCAACCGCTTCAATCACGAGCCGCTGAGGATGCGTAAGCTGCTGATGCACCGCGTGGAGATCAATAAGCTGATCGGCAAGACGAAGGAGAAGGGCTATACGCTGGTGCCGCTGAAGCTTTATTTCACCCGCGGCAAGGCGAAGCTGGAGCTGGGGCTGGCGAGCGGCAAGCATACGTATGATAAGCGCCAGGATATCGCGGAGCGGGATGCGAAGCGGGAGATGGACCGGGAGTTCCGCGAGCGCCAGAAGTGAGTCAATTTATTAGGAAAGCTTGTTGTGCCGGCCTGCGGGCCGGCTTTTTTGCGGGGGTGTTTTGGGGGCGATGCCGAGGGCGAGGGGCGGGCGTGGTGAAGACCCTTTTGGATGGGAGGCAAGAGAGGGGAGAAGGGTGAATATAAAAAGGGGGACTTTTTTACACTATTGCCGACGGCAATTATTGTTGCCGTGAGGGGGGCAGCCTTGAGCGGGCTGCGGAAAGGAGCCGGTATGAACGCGAACGCATCGGATGGCAGTAACCCGGCGACGGCGAGGCGGGCTGAGCCGCCCGCGGATAAGTATCTGCGCGAGATATGGTTGGCGGGGGGCTGCTTTTGGGGGCTGGAGGCTTATTTGGCGGCGCTGGACGGGGTGGTGTACACGAATGTTGGCTATGCCAACGGGACGACGGCGAATCCTACGTATGAACAGGTGTGTTACGAGAATACGGGCCACGCCGAGACGGTGCATGTGCGGTATGATCCGCGGCGCATCGAGCTGGGGACGCTGTTGACGTATTTTTTCAAGGTGATCGATCCTACCAGCTTGAACAGGCAGGGCAACGACCGGGGGAGCCAGTACCGGACGGGCATTTATTACCGCGATGCCGCGGATAGGGAGACGATCGCCGCGAAGGTGGCCGAGGAGCAGAGGAAGTACCGGGCGCCTATCGTTACGGAGGTGCTGCCGCTGAGTAATTATTATCCGGCGGAGGAGGCGCATCAGCTGTATTTGGCGAAGAATCCGCACGGGTATTGCCATGTTGATTTGTCGGTGCTGGAGGATGACCCCAGGAATAAGAAGAACGCTGGCAAGAAGGCCGGGGACGAGGACCGCTATGCGAAGCCCGGCGAGGCGGAGCTGCGGAGCAGGCTTACGGACAGGCAGTACCGGGTGACGCAGGAGTGCGGCACCGAGCCGCCGTTTGCGAACGAGTTCTGGGATAATCACGCGCCGGGGTTGTATGTGGATGTGGCGACCGGCGAGCCGCTGTTCAGCTCGCGGGACAAGTTCGATTCGGGCACGGGGTGGCCCAGCTTTACCAGGCCGGTGGCGTCTGAGGCGGTGGCGGCGAAGACGGACCGGAGCCTGGCTATGACGCGGACGGAGGTGCACAGCCGCTACGGGAAGAGCCATTTGGGGCATGTGTTTGAGGACGGCCCCCGGGAGAAGGGGGGACTGCGGTATTGCATCAACAGCGCTGCGCTGCGGTTTATCCCGCTCGAGAAGATGGAGGAGGAGGGCTACGGGGAATATATCGACTTTGTCAGGTAGTGGTTCTGACCGGGGCTGCGGCAAGTGCGGGCGACGGGTTGGACGGAGCGCTTTTTTTGTGGTATAATGATTGACGAAGCGAATATTCCGTTGGCTGGCGCCACAGCGAGCGCCCGGTAATTTTACGGGGGCGTACTGGTTTCGACAGGGGTAGTTGTGGTACAGGTAGCGAGCCGGGGTTCCATCTGCCCGTCAAGACGGTGGGTCAAAGTTAACTGCCAACGAAGAATACGCTTTAGCAGCTTAATGCTAACGTCCTACCTACGCTCGTCCCGTGGCCTAGGATAGGGCGTCACTTAACGGGATACCTGAAGCCCAATTCTCGGAGGGTCGACTGGGAATTTTTATCGAGATAGCGCCGAAGCAGCCTGTCTGTGGGCGGCGACGGGGCGAAAGCTAAACCATAGACTGCGCTCGGAGAAGCCTGTGCAGCGATGCCTTTGGACAGGGGTTCGACTCCCCTCGCCTCCACCAAAATTTGGAAATTGTACATAAGAACTCGCGTACTTGCGGGTTCTTATTGTTTTTATGATTTGTAATTGAGCCCGATTACTTTATTTTTGACTTGAAGTTAACTCCAGGCATTATAATACGGATATCAGGAGGTGGGACTGATGACGCTTGTAGTTTCAACCATAAGTTTGCCTTATCGGCAAGCTTATGGTTGAAATTTTGTTTGGGATTATTAGGGTAAGGTTATCCTCCGTCTGACAATAACGGAGTTATTATGTCGGGGGTTAGGCGACTAAGGCAGATAGGGGCTGCCGGGAGAGAAAGCAGACAAGAGGATAATATAAGTAATTGACGAATAATGTCAATAAAGTTTCCGTCAGACAAAATCGGGGATATGGTTGGAAAGGATTCTCCGTTCCTATGAGCTTTTTTTCAACGATGAGTGATGTGTCGTCACTGCAGCTAATGACTTATCATCCGATAAAAGAGGTTTGGTTTTATCTCCTGGCGGCGACTGTTCTGACCGCACTGGCCGGTTATTGCTGGCGGGACCGGAGGGCACCGGCGGCGCTATGTTGGGTTTTCAGCCTCTCGCTAAGGTCGATTTTTCTCTTGGCCCTGGTGATGGTCTCCGTCAGCCCGGCGCTGGCGGACAAGGTGTTTTGGGCGAAAGTGCAGCAGATAAGTGCTTCTGCTACGATTCCGACTTTTTTTCTGCTTGTCGTGAGTGTCGCGGGTCAAAAAGGGCGGATTGTCCGGGCGGTAGCGCTGGCGCTGTTTGCGATCACCGCCTTCGCTATTTTGTCGTTGCTGACCACGGGATGGCATGGCTGGTTCTGGCGCGGCGTAGTCTGGGACGGGACTACTTTCGGCGTCGTCCGCGGACCGGTATACTGGTGTTTCGTAGCTGCAGCTTATCTCCAGTTCCTAATCCTCAGTATGTTGTGCATTGTCTGGGCGCGCAGAGCTTCAGGCCTGCGGCGCTGGCAGATCGCGGCGCTGCCGGTCGATCCGCTGATATCGTTGGCCGGACACGTTTTGTGGGCTATTGATCAGCAGGCGGGCGTCATCCCCCCCCTGCCGCTGGCGTTTATGCTGAGCGGTATGGCCTGGTCGTGGATATTTTTCCGACTGCGGGTTCTTAACCTAATGTCGCTGGCCGAATCGACGGTTATCGGCAACATCGATGACAGCCTAATAATCACCGATGACCGAGGATATATCCTGGAGCTCAATCCGTCCGCACAGCGACGGTTCAGTTGTATAGCTCCGGCCTTAACTGGCAGACATTTTGCGGAGGCCTTCGCACGCTGGCCGGCTATGGCCGCGCTGCTGGACATAAATGAGGTGACGGAGGGGGAAATCCACCTGGAAGGCAGCGGGGACTTTTCATACCACGTCACGCCACTGGTAAGCTGGGGCAAGCTGAGTATCGGCAAAGCGATCGTTTTTCATGACGTGACCAGGCTGAGGGAGGCCCAGGCCCAGATTGTCGAGCAGCAGAAAGCGCTGTCAATAATGAAGGAGCGTGAACGGCTAGGGCGGGAGCTGCACGACGGGGCGGGCCAGGTGTGGGGCTATCTTAGTCTTAATCTGCAAACGGTCCGGTCTTTACTGAAAGGCGGCCAGCTTGATAAGGCGGACGAACAGGTCGGCAAAGTGATCCGGACGATCAAGGAGATGAATACCGACGCCAGGGAATCGATCTTCGGGCTGAAATTGGCAGCCGCCGGCGGCGACGATTTCGTCATAAATTTGCAGGATTATCTGGAGTGGTACGCGGACACCAACGGCATCGACGCCGAGCTTACTCTGCCGGACGGCTCGATGGCAGGCTTGCTGCCGCATACCGGTGAAGTGCAACTGCTGCGGATCATTCAGGAAGCGCTGACCAATATTCGCAAGCACGCCAAGGCCAGCAAGGCGACGATCAGGATAGCGGTAGCCGACAGGCGGGTGATAGCGGTGGTCGAGGATGACGGCTGCGGCTTCGACCCGGCGGCGCCGGCGAAGAGAAAGAGTTTCGGCCTGCAGATCATGGACGAACGGGCCGGGGAAGCGGGCGGGCGCCTGCGAATAGAGTCGGCGCCGGGCGAGGGGACGAAGGTGACGGTAGAGTTCAGCTTGGATAAGGTGGCGGGCGATGAAAACGCTGTTGGTTGACGATCAGGCCCTGGTGCTGGAAGGGCTGCGAAGTTTCCTGGAGGCCCACGGTTTCGCGGTGGTAGGCACCGCCCGCAGCGGGGCGGAAGCGCTGCTCAAAGTCGATATGCTCAGACCGGACCTGGTGCTGATGGATATCCAGATGGCCGGTCTGGATGGCATAGAGACCACCCGGTCGCTTAAGAAGGAACACCCCGAGGCGAAGATTGTGATGCTTACCGCTGTCGAGGACGACGATAGCCTGGTCGCGGCGATGCAGGCCGGGGCCGAGGGGTATCTGCTGAAGGATATGGAGCCGGACGATTTCGTCAGTCAACTGGCCGGGCTGGCCGCCAGCGAGCTGCCGTTCGCGCCGGGGCTGGCCAAACGGCTGCTGCGGAAACTGAGCCGCCCGCCCGGGGAGAAGGCGGGCGACAGCGGGGGGCAGCCGGGGTTGACGGTGCGACAGGCCGAGCTGCTGCAGCTTCTGACCGAAGGACTGACCTACAAGGAGATCGCGGCCCGGCTGGGGCTGACGGTGGCCACGGTGAGGTACCATATCAACGAGATTCTCGCCAAGACCCGGCTCGCAAACCGGACCCAGCTGATCGCCCACGCTTCGCGGCAGGGGCTGGGCGGGGAAAAAGCCGGCCGGTAAGCAGGCAGCCGGGACAAGTTAACTAGCAAAAGTGATAGTCGATGACTATCACTTTTGTTTTTTTCGGCTATCGATAAGGAGGGTATCAGGACAGGGAAAATTTGCTACCATGGGAGTTAATGGGATAAATAGGCGTTTTTTGCAGAAGGCTGGGTGGATTTGATGAAAGAGGGCGTAGAGGTAGGGATATGCGGGACGGGTCCGGTGTGGGCGGGAATCGAGGAAAGCCTGCAGAAGTTGCCGGGGCTCAGGGTGAGGCAACTGGGCAGTTCGCTGGCGGTGGCGGCCCGGGAGGTGGCGATGCTTTCACCCCACGCCGTCCTCTTCGATATGGACAAGGCCGAGCCGGACGTGGTCGCCGCCATCCTGCGCAAGCTCCCCGGGACGAGGCTGATCGGCTTCAATGCCGCAGGCGACGCCATAACCGTTTTTGCCGCCAGCGAGCGGACGGTGTTATCGGTGGAGGAGCTGGCCGGGGTGATCGCGGGCGGCGCGAGAACCCCGGAAGCGATAAGGTGAAAGTGGGGATAAGTATGAAGAGTTATAAGCCGGTAGTTTCGAGAACGCTGTGCTTTTGGTTGGCGCTCGCCGGGGCGGCTTTGTGGTTCGCGGGGGCTCCGGCGCCCACGGCTCACGCCGCGGATGTCGGCGGCACGGTGGGGGATAATGAAACGCAATACTATACAGGCGACAACAACCTGACGCCCTCCCTGGCGATCAACAGCACCGGCACCGTGTACAACAGCGGCGGTAAATTGTACATTCGCGGCAACTTGACCAGCAGCGGCACGCTATATAATAACGGCATCATATATAGCAATTACGGCTATACCATAACCAATTACGGCCTTATGAATAATGTCTACGGTGCGACCTGGACCAACGACAACACCAGCAGCCTGGTCAACAACGGCACCTTCGCCAACGACTTCGGAGCCACGTTTACCAACCTCACTAACGGCACGCTGACCAACAGCGGCACGCTGGACAACAGCGGCACGCTGGAGAACCGCGGCACGCTGACCAACAGCGGCACGCTAGAGAATAGGAGCGGCGCTGAACTGATCAACAGAGGCGCGCTGACCAATAACAGCACCCTAACCAACAGCGGCAATATGACCAGCTACAGCGGCAGCACGCTGACCAACGCCAGCGGGGCTACAATAACCAATAGCGGCAACCTGGGAAGTTACGCTCTGACCAACGCCAGCGGCGCCACAATAACCAACAGCGGCTCGGTGCACAGTTACGGCTCTTTTACCAACGACGGCGTGGTGAACAACCACGGCACGCTGGGAAATTACAGCCTCGCCACGCTGACCAACAACAACAGTATGGTGAATTACAGCGGCGCCACGCTGAATAACGGCGGCAGCCTGATCAACAACGGCACGATAACCAACGCCAGCGGCGGCACTGTGACCAACGGCGTCGACGCCAGCCTGACCAATGCCGGCACGCTAAGCAACGCCGGCACGCTGGAAAACTACGGCAGCCTGGTTAACGCCAGCGGCGGCACGCTGACCAACGCCGCCGCCGCCACGCTGACCAACTACAGCGCAGTGACCAACAACAGCCTCAATTTCACCAACAACGGCACCATCACCAACTCCAGCTACGAAGCCCGCAGCGACGTCACCCTTACGAATAACGGCACGCTGACAAATAACGGCACCATCACCATCAATGCCAGGGCGGTCGACAGCTTCGACGTTACCCTGACCAACAACGGCATACTGAACAACAACGGCACTATCGCCACCATCGGCAACGGCACGCTGACCAACGCCAGCGGCGGCACGCTGAACAACTACGGCACCATCACAACTGTTTACATGATGACCAACGCCAGCGGCGGCACGCTGAATAATTACGGCACAATGACTTGCGATTATATGCTGACCAACGACGGTACGATAGCCAATCGGAGCGGCGGTACTTTGAGTTTATATTGGACGGAGAATCGCGGCGGCATAACCAACGCCGGCACCGTGACCAGCGGTTACAGATTTTACAATTACGGCGGCGTCGTGACCAATAACGGTTCGTTCAGCATTAGCGGCAGGCTGTGGAACTATACGGGCGGCACCTTGACCAACAACGGGACGCTGACCAACGCCGGCACCATGAGTAACGAAAGCGGCGCCACGCTGAACAACGCCGGAACCTTTATTAATAACGACACGCTGAACAACGCCGGAACCTTTACCAATAGCGGCACGCTGACCATCGCCAGCGGCAGACTGACCAACTCTAGCACGCTGACCAATAACAGCGGCGCCACGCTGAATAACAGCGCCACCATAGTCAATGCCAGCGGCGCCACACTGACCAACGCCAGCGACGCCACGCTGAATAACAGCGGCCTGTTGGCCAACAGCGGCAGCCTAATTAACAACGGCACGCTGGACAATGATGGCACCTTGGAAAACAGGAGCGGCGGGACGCTGACCAACAACAGCGCGCTGACCAATGCCAGCGGCGGGACGCTGACCAACGCCAGCGGCGCCACGCTGACCAATGCCAGCGGCGCCACGCTGACGAGTAGCGGGGCTCTGAACAACAGCGGCAGCCTGATCAACAACAGCACACTGGGCAATAGTGGAACCCTGACCAATAACAGCGGTGGCACGCTGACAAATAACAGCACGCTGACCAATAACAGCGGCGGCACGCTGACCAACGCCGGCAGCCTGGCCAATGCCAACGGCGCCACGCTGACCAACAGCGGCACGCTGACTAACAACAGCGCGCTGTCTAACGCCAGCGGCGCCATCCTGGCCAACGCCAGCGGCGGCACGCTTACCAACGTCGGCGGCGGGACGCTGACCAACAGCGGCGGCCTGACCAACAGCGGCAGCCTGACAAATAGCAGCTACCTGGACAACACCGGCACCCTGGAAAATGCCGGCGGCGGGACGCTGACCAACAGCGGCAGCCTGACCAACGCCAGCGGCGGGACGCTGACCAACAGCGGGGCAGTTACCAACAACAACGGCGCTTCGCTGACCAACAGCGGCAGCCTGGCCAACGCCGCCGGCGGCACGCTAACGAACGACGGCGCCATTATCAACAACAACGGCGCAGCGCTGACGAGCAGCGGCAGCCTGATTAACAACAACACCCTGGCCAACGCCAGCGGCGCCACGCTGACCAACAGCGGCAGCCTAGTTAACGCCAGCGGCGCCACGCTGACCAACAGCGGCAGCCTGGAGAATAAGAGTGGTGCCACGCTGACCAACGCCAGCCTCAATTTCATCAACAGCGGGACGCTGGCCAACAGCGGCAGCCTCGCCAACAACAACACGCTGACCAATAACAGCATGCTGACCAATACCGGCGGCACGCTGACCAACAGCGGCAGCCTGATTAACGCCAGCGGCGCGACGCTGGCCAACAGTAGCGGCGGCAGCCTGACCAACGACGGCACGCTGACCAATAGCGGCACGCTGACCAACAGCGGCGTGTTGACGAATAACAGCGCCCTGATCAATAACAGCGCGCTGACCAGCGGCGGTGTGCTGTATAACTACGGCACGCTGACGAACAACGGCCTGCTGACGGTCACCGGCGGCCTAGTTTACGGGGCGATCGTCAACAACGGCACCTTCAACGTCAGCGGCGGCAGCTTCGTCAACGCCGGCACCAGCCTCACCATCACCAACCTCAGCGGCAGCGCCGCCTTCCACGTCAACGCCAACCTGGCCGCCGGTACCAGCGACCTCATCACCGTCACCGGTTCGGCGACAGGCAGCCACGCGCTGCTGATCACCAATTCCGGCGGGGTGGCCGGCGGCAGCCAGTCGGTCAAGGTCGTCGATCTGCCGGGCGGCAGCAACGCCACCTTCAGCGGCGGCGGCGACGTGGGCGCCTATCACTTCTCCCTGGCCAGGGGGGCGGATATCTCCGCATCGCTCAGCGGCGAAGACTACTACTTTTATTCAACTGGCGAGCCGTCCACCCTTTCCAAGACGGCCATGGGCACCACCACCTCCTTCACGACCCTTTGGTACAGCGAGATGAACGAGATCAGGAAGAGGATGGGCGAGCTGAGGATGGGCGGCCAGTCGGCGGACGATCTGTGGGCGCGGGCTTACGCCAGCCGTTTCACCGTGCGGCCGGCGGGGGCGGACGGCTACCGCCAGCGGATGAGCGGCCTGGAAATCGGCAAAGACAACCCGCAGAGCTTCGCGGGCGGCAAGAAGTACACCGGGTTCCTCCTCGGCTACGGCAAGGCGGACAACACCTTCGACGGCGGCAGCGGCGGTACGACGGAGAGCGGCTACCTGGGGGCGTACGCCAGCTGGGTGCGGGATAACGGCGCGTATTTCGACCTGATCGGCAAGTACAACCGATTCAGCCCGCGCTTCTCGACGGCGAGCGACAGCGGCTCCTATGACAGCAGCGGCTTCGGCCTGTCGGCGGAGATCGGCAAACGGTTCGAGCGGGGCGACGGCTTCTTCGTGGAGCCGGCGGCCGAGCTTGCGGTGCTGTGGGCGAACAGGGCGTCGTACACGACGGCGAACGGCCTGAACGTGGAGGCGCCGTCGGCGACGTCGCTGCAGCTGAGGCTGGGGCTGACGGGCGGCCGCAAGTGGCAGGGGGCCGACGGGGCGGGCCGCCAGCTGTACGGCAAGGTGTCGTGGGTTAACGAATACAAGGGCGATTCCACGACGCGGGTGGACGGGGCAACGTTCGAATCGAGCGTGAAGGGCCACCAGTGGGTGGCCGGGTTCGGCTTCGTGTACGACAGCGGCAAGAGTCAGCTTTATATCGACGCGGAGAAGTCGTGGGGGACGACGGTGAGTAAAGACTGGGGCGTCAACGCCGGCTGCCGGTGGAAGTTCTGAGGATAGTCCGGGAGCTTGTGGCGGCGGGGTTGGCAGACCGGCAGCGGCCGATTTCCGGCCGGAAAAGCTCCCGGCCATTCCGGTTTCGGTGGGATTTGCCGGGTCACGGATCGCCTCCACCATCCAAATCTGGAAAAGCCGAAAACCCGCGCAAAGAACGCGGGTTTTTTGTTGTTTGGAAGATTGGTTAGAGGGAGGAGGCCGCCAAGCTTTGATTCAGGCGGGTTATTTATTCGAGGGACCCTTTGGTCAGGTTGATCACCACCACACCAAGCATAATGAGGACGATGCCGGCGATGTGCTGGACAGCGAGGGTTTCCTTCCAGTATAACACGCCGACAAGTACGGTCAGGGCAGTGCCGATCCCCGTCCATATGGCATAGCATATTCCCAGCGGAATGTATTTCAGGGTTAGGGAGAAGAAATAAAAGGCGACGCCGTACCCTACAACAACGAGCAAACTGGGAACAAGTTTCGTAAAACCCTCGGAAGCTTTAAGCGCAGAAGATCCGATAATTTCGCCGATAACTGCGATCAGGAGAAGGGCGTAGGCGGCCAAAGAAAGTCCTCCCTTGTAATAATCCAGCTTTTTGTTGGGACAGAATTATTGTAAAATAGTACAAGATAATACTATTCTTTTTGGATACCGCTGTCAATTATACGCAGACGAGGTTCTGCGGGGAGGTCCGTTATGGCTATCGAAGCCGAGTTAATCGTCCCATCCAGGCAGGATTATATTGCGCCCGTCATAGCTTATGTCAGCGAGCTGGCCCGTCTAATGGGCTTTGCCGACAAGGAGCGGGGGGAAATAGAGTTGGCGGCGGAAGAGGTATTCTGCAACATTGTAGAACACGGTTTTGAGTCCGGACAGCAAGAACATTTTCGAATCATCTTTCGGAACGATGCCGATAAGCTAACGGTAATTTTCCGGGAAAAAGGCATTCCTTTCGATCCGAAGGGAATAACGCCTTATTCGCCGGACGAAACAAAAGCGAATTTGAAGGCTAAAGGGTTGGGCACCTATCTGATCCGAAAGATGGTTGACGAGGTTGTTTTTTGTAACCTCGGCCGCGAAGGCAAGGAAATCAGTTTAGTGAAGTATCTTCCGAAGAATGGCGACAGCGCTTCCCGTGAAGATGCGGCACAGGCGGATGGGGCGGCTGCCTCCGGGCAGGCAAGACGGGGCGATGTGCAGTTCACGGTCCGACGCATCGAGAAAGCCGACGCTGTGCAGGTGGCCAAGTGCGCGTACCGGACATACGGGTATTCATACGCCGAGCATGTATATTATCCCGAACTCATTATCGAATACAACCGCAACGGGCGGCTTTTTTCCGCCGTGGCCGTCAGCGACGACGGGGAGATAATAGGTTACGGTGATTTGGAGTTTCCCTATATGGGCGCGGCAATCGCCGAGGTGGAATCCGTCTTTGTAAGTCCGGCTTACCGACATACCCGCGCTTTTTTCAAGCTGGTGAAATTTCTTGTCGAACATTCCCGGAGCTTCGGTTTGCAAGGATTATTTTGTCTCTCGGTAACCAATCATACGATAACTCAACGGGGGGCCAAAATGATGGGCGGCACCGACTGTGCGCTTTTGCTAGGCTTTATGCCCGAGAGCACCGATTTTAAGCAGATCGCCGGCAAAGCAGGGCAGCGTATCAGTGTGCTCGCGTCTTATATCCCGCTCAAATCGCGGGAGACGGTAAATATTTATCCTCCTGCGCGGCATCGGGAAATGATCGAGCGTATTTTTCAGGCCGCAGGTATTCCTTCTGTTGCCGGTGGGAGCTTTGAGCGGCCGTCTTCGCAAGCCACCGAGCTGGATTGCGAAGTTTTACGGGATATGAATGTTGCGTCGATCAAAGTGACTCAAGCCGGCGGGGATGCAGCCGAAAGGATCAGGCAGGAAGTGCGCGGCTACTGCCGGGAACGCTTCGACATAATATACTTGTATCTTGATCTTCAACATCCCGCGACAGCCCTGTTGGCTGAACAGGCAGAACATATGGGTTTTATTTTTGCAGGAGCTTTGCCGTATGGTTTGCGCGGAAGAGATGCGCTTATTCTCCAGTACCTGAATAACGTTATGATAGACGCGACACAGATTCAACTAGCCTCACCTCTCGCAAACTCAATCATGGAATATATCGCCGGTTTTTTGGAAAGCTGATTTTTTCCCGCCGCTTAGTGCGCTTGCCCGGTCACGGTCCGGCCCATTAAGGGGGCGTTCTGGTTATTATTGAGCGGTATTAAGGACGAGAAAATCATCCGCAAGGAGGGCGGGGTGCCGGCCTTCGTGGACCCGGAGGTCTTCGCCCAGGTTCGGGAGAAGATGGCGACCAACCGCCGCCAGCCCGGACTTTATCGCGCCCGATCAGTGGCCTAGTGGTCTGCGGGGAGTGCGAGAAGGAGGAGCAGCGCCACTCATGATGGGACACGCACGGCGTGGCGCGCAAGTCCGCAACGCCGGCTTTTCAGCCGAAAGGTTTGCGAGCATTCCGGTTTTGGTGGGATTTGCAAGGTCTCGCCTCCACCATGCAAAGCCCATCAAAATGACCACGAAGACATGGCAAGCCTCGTTTTCCGCCACAAAGCGGCTGACGAGGCTTGTTTTATTAGATTCATTGAAGGCCACGGCGAACATGGATATTCTGTTCGCTCTGATCGAGAGTCCTACGAAGGAGGTAATCGGGAAGGTTAAGGATGGGCTGAAGTAGCGATACGGGAAGAGAACGCACATTTAGGAGTTCTCTTTTTTCTGCATACGTTTATCTTTTAAGATTCGGTGCTGTTGTAAGGATCGATTAGAATGCCCTCCATATTGGTGATAGGAAAAAGAACCCGCGGCGTGAACACCGCGGGTTTCGCATGGTTGTCTAAATCTAGGCAAGCTCTTTCTTCATCATCTGGTAGTCTTCGAGGGAATTTTCACCGTTGGCGTAGCGCTGTTTCAGGATTGCTTCGGCCTTGCGATCTCCAGAGTATTGTTCTGCGCCGCGGAATAGCGACCGGAAGAGCCAGATGGCGGCGAGCACCACCATTACCGCGAAGGCTATATGCACTACTACTCCGAGAATCATGGCCAGCCAGCCGAGAGGGCCATTTAACCCGTACATCATCATCATGGTGAGGACCTCCTGTTTATTAGTAATCTTTGTTTGGTTTCATTATAGGATGACAATATGAAAATCCTGTGTAGAGATTGTGCGAATCTGGTGTTATTTTCGGGACCCTTAATCAACTTGCGGTCGCAATGCATTATTGAGTAATGTTTTGGGTATAAACAGATCGCCAAAATGGCAGATTATTAGCATTCGGAATAAAGGCAGGCGATAGCAGGGGTGCCGTAACTACGATGACGAAGTCGCTGTAAAGGTGCATCGACGCTTGCACGCGCTGTGCCCAGGCATGCAACGAGTGCTTCGGGGCCTGCCTTGAGGAAGCCGATGTCGGGGCTCGCAAACGGTGTGTCGCAACATTGGTCGAGTGCGCGGAGATGTGCCGGATTGCGGCGGCCTACATGGCGAGGGACAGCGAACACGCGAAGGCTTTGTGCGGACTGTGCGCCCAGTTGTGCGAGAAGTTCGCAGGAGTGCTCGATATTCAAGGACGCCCCACTGCCAGGGATGCGCTAATAATTGCCGGGATTGCGTGGCCGAGTGCCGTAAGATGGCCGGGCTTTAAAGGAGCGACAAATAATGTAGTTCCCCCGATGGATGGCTTCCGGGCCAGCGAGTCGGGGGGATTTTTCGGAGTGGATAAATGTGAATTGGTTTGCGGTGATTCCGCCGCTGATAACGATAGTGCTCACTTTCTGGACGAAGAAGCTTATTCCGTCCCTGCTCGCGGGGGTGGTGGCGGGCGCGGTGATGACCCAGGAATCGGCGATCGCGGGCGTAGGGGCGATAGGCGGCTACATAGTGGACGCGGTGGCCGAGAAGGACAGCGCGTATACTCTGAGTTTCCTGATCGCCTTCGGGTCGCTGGCGGAGTTGATCGAGATGGCTGGCGGCATAGCCGGGTTCAGCAAGCGGGTCGAGAAGTGGGCGACGACGGAGAAGGGCGTTCTCGGCTGGGGCTGGCTGCTAAGTGTCATCACTTTTTTCGATAGTTCGTTCCATACCATTGCCGTCGGCACCGTGCTAAGTCCGCTGGTGGAGAAGGTCAAAGGCTCCAGGGAGAAGTTCGCCTTCATTCTCTCGGTGACAAGCCTGCAGCTGATTCTGCTCATTCCCATCGCTACGTCGTACCTTGGTTATATGGTAACGCTCGTCACCAACAATACCAAGGATCTGGACTTGGGGCGGAGCGCTTATACGGTCGTGGCGCAGAGCGTGATTTGGAACTTCTTTTCTATAGCGATGCTCCTGCTGGCAGGCGGCGTCACCTTGTTCGGGCTGTGGTTCGGCAAGGTCGTCCTCGGCAAGGCCCCCGCCGAGGAGGAGGAACTCACCGAGGCCCACCTGGAAAAGGAAGAGGCGGCTAACACGCCGGTGGAGGAGCATCCCCGCCGGGCGAGGAATCTGGTCATCCCGGTTTTGGCGCTGCTCGCCAGCACGATCTTCTTTTTCTGGTGGACAGGCAGGGAAAAGGCCTCAGGTTTCGTCGGGGCGCTGACAAACGCCGATTTCAACGTGGCGATCTTCGCCGGCATACTGGTGGCGATTTCGGTAGCGATCGTGTATTTCCTGTTTCAGAAGATCAGCCTGGCGGAGATCGAGTCGCACATCATCATCGGCGCCGAGAAGGTGCTATCCCTGGTGATGATACTTGTCCTGAGCTGGGCGCTTACCGGGGTGACGCGCGATCTCGGCTTCGACGCCCTCATCAGCCAGGGCGTCATCGGCATGGTTCCGGCTGCTTTCATCCCCGCCCTGACGTTTGCGTTCGCGGGGGCGATTTCTTACACTATTGGTTCCTCATGGGCGACCTGGGCGCTGGTCATGCCGATGGCGGTAACCTTTGCGGCGAATACCGGCATCGATGTCGCGATTATGGTGGGAACGGTGTGGGCGGGGGGAGCGGTTACCGATGTAGTGTCGCCCTTGTCGGCCCAGATGGCCGGCATCTCCTTCGGAAGGCATCTTACGACCGGGCTGCCGTATGTCATCGCCGGCGCCGTTCTGGCCGCCGCCGGGTATATTCTGGTGGGGCTGTTTTTCTTGTAGGGACGATAGCGCTCTGAGCAGAAGAAAAAATTGGAGGACAGGCATGTTTGAGGAAATCGTATCCGGGAGTAAAGATTTACCTCTTGGGGGCACCGTTGTCAGGGTGGCGATTTTGTATATAGCCCTGATTATGGCTACACGGATCATGCGGGAAAGGCAGGTAGGGATTCTGTCGGGCCACAATTATCTCGTGGCGGCAGGCATCGTTAGCCTGGCGGCGGTGAGGATGGTGAATCCCAAAAGCTCGCTCATCGAGGTCTTGGTCATCATCTTCACCTATGCCACAGTTAATGCTCTAACCTCATATATCGATATAAAATACCCGCGGCTGATGGACAGAATCGCCGTTCCCCTGGTTCTGAAAGGGCAGGTCATAAAGAAAAACCTTGATGCCACCCATATAACCCTTGATAACCTGCTCGCCCAGCTCCGCCTGAAGGAGGCCGGGAACCTGACCGAAGTGGAAGAGGTGTATCTCGAACCGACGGGTAAAATCAATGTCATGAAAAAGCCTGCTGCTTCGCCTCCCACTAAAAGTCAGATGAATATTGCGGCAAACCCGGTAGTCTTCCCCGAGGTGGTTATCTACGACGGCAGGGTGCAGGAGGCAAGCCTGAAGAGAGCGGGCTATGACCGCCGATGGCTGGAAGGCAGGGTTAAGGCGGTATATCCTGAAAAAACCGCTACCGACGTTTTTCTTGGGATTATCGAGACTGACGGCAGCCTGTATCTGAGTTCGGGGGAGGAGGCGGTTTTCCGTGCTTGAGATTCTCGGCTCGGCAGAAAAGCTGTCGCCATTCGGCTTTTTTGTACGGGCAATTTTGGTAGGCTTCGGGATATACCTGCTGGGTCGATACCTGCCAAGACGGGCCGGAGGGCCTTTTTCGGCATACGATTTTCGCCTTCTTCTGGATGATGGGCGGCCTGGCGGCGTCGCCGCTTTATGAGGCCAAAATCGGTTTCGCGCCAACGGCGGCGGCGGTCATAACCGTATATTCACTTCATTATCTCCTTTCGGCGGCGGCAACGAAGAGCCGCACCTTTGCGAAGCTGCTGATGGGGGAACCGAGGGTACTGATCGCTAACGGCAAGTTGATACGGGCGAATATGAAGAAGAGCCTCCTGCCGCTGGAGATATTGATGTCGGAATTGCGGACGATGAGCGTATTCAATATCAGTGAAGTCGAATACGCCATAATGGAAACGAGCGGACATGTAAGCGTCATAAAAAAAACCGGGCACGGTCCCGCTACCGCCAAGGATCTCAATGTGCCCGCACCTGCCAAGCCTGCGCCGCTGGTCGTCGTCAATGAAGGCCGTGTGGTCGAAGAAAGCATCACGCGGCTCGGCTACTCCTTCTCCGGCTTCACGGACTTCTTCTCGCGGAATTGCCCGCACCCGATAAGCGCGATATATGTCGCGACGCTTGATAAGGAAGGCACTTTGTATTATTCGGAGATGTAGAAGAAAACCGGGCTTCGTGCCCGGTTTTCTCTAGGCGTTTTCAAAATTTCTCCCTTCGTCGGCCGGATGGCCAGGGTTGATATATACTAAATCGGCAATCAAAAACGGCGGCGGATGATGAACGATAAGGCTTTTCACGCGAGGGCCGCCAAGGGGACTAAAGCCACCAGGCAAGTAAGAATTTGTTTGGTGGCTTTAGTCACAAAATTATTTTTTTAACGCTTCCTGGGCTACCGGCCTGATACGCGGGTCTTTGAGCATATCTGTGAGAGTGTCTTTCATGCCCGGGTCGGCCATAATGTCAACCATCGTTTTCCGCATGTCCGGATTGGACATGACTTTAACCATCGCCTGCCTCGCTGCTGGGTCATTCATAGTCTGGACCATGCCCTTTTGCATCTCGGGAGATTTCATCATATCGACCATGACTGGCCGCATCTTGTCGGAACTCATAATATTAACCATCGATTTCCGCGCTTCGGGCGAGGCCATGGCGGTAGCCATCATTTCGGGATTGCTGTTCATCATGTAAACAGCGTCGGTTTGGCCCATCATTTTCTGCTGCGCGCACCCGGCAGCCAGCGCTATCATCAGAATAGCGGCCAGCAGCGGTACTGCGATGCAACTGTTAAAACGCACTTATATTCCTCCTTTAAGAGTTAGTATTATCCTCTCTAGCAAGGCGGTAAAGGCCGCTTCCTCCGTATTATGGAAAGGGCGGCGGTATATTATTCATATAAAACGACATGGCTTTTTCATAAAGCCTTCATAAGTTATTCAAAATCCCTTGGTAATATTAAGGCAGAACCAAAACAAAGGAGGCAACAATATGAAAAAAGCGTTAATCCTGTCGGTGGTAGCTGCTTTGGTGGTTGTGCTGGGAGCATCCTTCGTATCGGCCGCTGCACCGGAGCGGTCTGAGAACTCCGGCCCGATGATGAACTATGACCAGATGCAGCAAATGCATCAACAGATGGTCGATCAGCATGTGAAAGACGGATTTCTGACCCAGGAGCAGGCCCAGGCGATGAATGAGCATATGAGCGGCATGTCGTCAATGATGAAGGACATGGGATCTACGATGAACGGCGGTATGATGGGTTCGGGCTCCATGATGGGCGGTAACGGCAATGGGATGATGGGTGGCAGCAATCAGAAGTAAGCAACAAAAGCGCGGTGTAGGCCGCGCTTTGTTGCTTATGCGCCGTGACGAGTTACGGCGATATCTTCACCTACTTGATGAATAGCGGTGCCGCCGATAACTCCTTTTACGCACTCGTAAAGCCGCGGATATATTTAGAAAATAGATAAGAATATCGTAATTTGTTCACAATTTATTCATAATCTCTTGGTAAACTATAAGTGCATTCAGAAAGGGTGGAGGCCGCTACAGGGAAGACGGGCCACTCAGACGAGTCTCGCTATGCTTACGGGCATAACTGGATGGTCAAAGCCAATGTGAGGAGAGAAAGGGGGAGGCTCCATGTCGTACCAAACGGTGTTCATAGTCGACGACGACATCAAGATAACAAAGCTGCTAAAGTCTTATTTCGATAAGGAAGGTTTCATTACTTATCTTGCCCATGACGGCGCGAGCGCCGTTCAGTCCATCAAGGACAAAAATCCGGATATAGTGATATTGGATCTGATGCTGCCCGGCATGGATGGCTGGGAGATCTGCCGCAAACTGCGCCGGGAAAGCGATGTGCCCATCATCATGCTAACCGCCCGCGACGAGGAGACGGACCGCGTCATCGGGCTGGAGATGGGGGCCGACGACTATGTCACCAAACCGTTCAGCCCGCGCGAAGTGGTTGCACGGACAAAAGCCATTTTGCGCCGGACGCAGAAGACTGCCGCCAAGTCTGATCCGATCAGGGTGGGGGAGTTGTTGATCGACGCGGAACGTCATCTGGTCAAAAAGGGCAACAACGAGCTAGATCTGACGCCGACGGAGTTCAAAATCCTCGAACTGCTAGCAACCAACGCCGGTCGGGTATTGACCAGGCTGCAGATTGTCGAGCGGGTGCAGGGCTATTCCTTCGAGGGGTACGAGCGAACTGTCGACGCCCATATGAAAAATCTGCGGCGCAAAATCGAGGATAATCCGAAAGAGCCCCGCCACATTGTTACGATATATGGGGTGGGCTACAGGTTCGTCGTCGGCGGTGACGGCGAATGACCAGCATTACCTACCGCATAACCGGCTTGATGTTTCTGGCCATCACTTTCACGGTATTCTTGCTGATTTTCCTCGCCAACCAGCAGATGACCAATCTGTTCCAAAATTACCTGGCGGACTTGTACGAGCATTCGGCCGGACACATCATGGGTCCAAACATGATGGGCATGCAGGGCATGATGGGCCTGCAGGAACAGGAGTTTCTCAGCTCGGTTCATGATTCGCTGATCTGGGTGGGATCGGCCATTATAATTGTCGGGTTGGCGGCCAGCTACGCGCTTGCCCGCAGCATTACCGTACCTCTTCGTAAACTGAACGCCGGGGTGCGGGAAATCGAACGCGGCAATCTATCCCACAAGGTGGAGGTGGACTCAAACGACGAGGTTCAGCAGCTTGCCGCCGCCTTCAACCGCATGGTCGCCGCCCTTGAAACGAATAACAGGCTGCGTAAACAGCTTCTCGCCGATATCGCCCATGAGCTTAAGTCGCCTTTGGCAGTGATCCAGGGTAACCTCGAAGGCATGATTGACGGCGTCATCGACACCGACAAGGAGCAGTTGACGTCGTTGTTTGAGGAATCGGTCCATCTCAACAGACTAATCAACGACCTCCGGGACCTTTCGCTTGCTGAGGCCGGCCAATTGTCGCTGGAGAGGGCTCCCGCCGACATCAATCAGCTTGTATCCCACGCGGTCGGCATGGTGAAGCACCTGGCGGAGGGCAAGAGCATAGAGGTAAATTGCGTCCTGGGCGAACTGCCACCGGTCGAGGTTGACGCGAACCGCATGCGGCAGGTCATCTTTAATCTGCTGACGAACGCGGTTCGTTACACGGATACGGGCGGCAGAGTAATGGTGGAAACCGCCGCCGAGCGCCACGAGGGAAAGAACTGGGTCGCAATCTCGGTTCGCGATACCGGACAGGGGATAGCTCCCGAAGACCTGCCGCATATATTCGACCATTTCTACCGGGCGGACAAGTCGCGCAACCGCAAGAGCGGGGGAACAGGCATCGGTCTGGCTATCGTTAAGCAGCTGGTGGAAACCCATGGCGGCAAAGTCGTTGTCGCCAGCAAGCCTAGCGAAGGAAGCTGTTTTACGGTAGTGCTCCCTATGGCTGCGTAAGCGCACAGGCTCCATGGCAAAGTAGGCTGCCGGTTGCCGGTAGCCTGGAATTTTACATAAAGCTGGCGAGGTGATAGGAATTGATGCTGATATTACTGGCTCTTAGTGTTCTGTTTCTTATCTATGTTCTCAACGCCGTGCTTCACATTGAAATGCCCGAAGATCGTCGTGAATAGCGGCAACGAACGCCGTTTTCCGCCATGCGGAGAGGGGCAGCCAGCGGCGCGTCACCGACAATAAAAACGATAAATATCATAACATTCTCACAATGTCTCCATTAGATATTCATAATAGTATTGTAGGATATTATTAGAACGATAAATTCAGAGGAGGAAATGACCATGAGTAAAAAGATTACAGTGGCTATCCTGTTCGCGATGTTACTTTCGGTGCCGTTCGGATTGTCTTATTTTGCCGGAAAGGATGCAGTATCCGGCATGTCGGCGAATAAAGCGGTGGCATTCTACCACAATACGTCGCCGGACTGCAACGATCACGTGTAGGCCACCGGAAACGGTTTCCCACGTAGCGGTCGCTGGCATCCGGATTTAGATTGACAATGTCAGTGGCACAAAAATTTAATGTAATAACGCCTCTACAAGAAAAGTTGCCGGTAAAACCGGCAACTTTTCTTGTAAAAGCCGCGAGAGCGGGGAAATCTTGGTTTTTCCACGCAACCTTCACACGATATTCATATTTTTTCAGTACAATAAAGATGAAAAGATTGGAAAGCGGGCGGAGGGAGTGTTACTGTTGGCGATGCTAGTCAATTGGCCCCTTTTAATGGGCGGTGGAGCGCTCGTATTTGGAGTAAGCACATATATAGTGCATACAATATCGCCCGAAACAGGTCTGCCGGTTTGGCTGCTTTTTATTGCCCTGCAGTCGGTGGCCGGTTTGATGATAGGCTTTATTATCCAACGGCTGCAAACCATGGCATACACGGATGGGCTAACGAAGGTATGGAACAGGCATTACCTTAACAAGCTGAGGACATGGCTCCATTCCGGGAAGGCAGACATCGGCGGTTTAAGCGTAATAATACTCGATGTCGATAATTTTAAGCAAATCAACGATAGCGAAGGGCATCTGGCCGGCGACGATGTTTTGGTTCATATCGCGCAAATTCTGCGGCATAATGCACGTCAAACCGATATTATCGTCCGCCTGGGGGGCGACGAATTCCTGATACTATTGCCGGGAACCCAGCTCGAGGATGCGAAAGCGGCGGCGGAAAGAATCAGACGTGATATCCGAAGCTGCCCGCGCAGTTATAACGTCACGGTAAGCACCGGCATTACCTCCTTTGTCGGGCCGACCGGCATCCGCGAGGTTATCGCTGAGGCGGACCAGGCCTTATACCGGGCTAAAGACAGTAAAGCTGCGACTATTCCTCAGTAAGCCGAAAACGCCAAATTCCGGTCAAGGGCTAAAAGGAGGGCAGAATTGATGTCGCTGCGTTCGAGGATTTTTATTGCAATATTCATGCTGGCCACGGCGATTTCCCTTGCCCTGTCATATACACTGTTTACCCACATGCGCGATAACCATATCGAGACGTTGCAAAAGGACCTGACGACAATTGCGTCAATAGCTGCGTGGCAAATCAACGGCGATGACATCACGTACGAGTTGAGAAATCGGCGGATCATGGAAGCTGTGGCCAACAGCGCCGGCATATACCGGGCCTTTCTTGTCAAATCCGTTCCTTCCCGAGACTTTTTGTGGGAAAGCATCGGTCGCGGCGCTGTTCACGCCGGTGACGGGGGGGTTACCGGTTACGGAACCGTTTTCGACGCCAGAGGAGATGCGGTGGCCTTGCTCGGCGTCGAGGCGGACGCGGCCACCATCGACCAGAATATCAAGCATCTGGCGCTGCGGATTCTGCTCATCGCCCTCGCGGCAATCGGCCTGAGCGGATTAGGAAGTTTTATCCTGGCGCGGGCGTTTACCAAGAGGATAGGTGCTCTGGAGGCGGCGCTGTCCGAGATCGCGACAGGGAAATACGAAACAAGCCTTGAGGTAAACCAGCAGGAGGAAACTGCCCGTCTGGCGAGGATAATCAACGAGCTTGCCGCCAATTTGCACAAACGGCGGTCCGAACAGCTGGTATCCGCTATAGAGGCCTTGGTTGCAGCGCTGGACGCGAAAGATGCCTATACATACGGCCATTCGTCCGAAGTCGCCCTGATAGCTGAGAGAATGGCGGAATATATGGGGCAATCGGAGGAGGATTTGTTCAGAATCAGATTCGCGGCTCTCTTGCACGATATTGGCAAGATTGGCGTTCCCGACAGCATTCTTAACAAGCACGGCCCGTTAAGTCATGAAGAACGGGCTTGCATTCAGCAGCATCCGAAGCTGGGCGCGAAAATTATCGCCGGGATTCCGGCCATGCACGATATTGCCGAAATTATCCTGCACCATCACGAGTGCTGGGACGGGCGGGGTTACCCTGAGGGCCTCGCGGGGTCGCACATCCCGCTTGGCGCGCGGATTATAGCGATAGCGGACGCGTATCAGGCTATGACATCGGACCGCCCGTACCGTAAAGGCATGTCGCGCGATGAAGCGATGGCCGAGATTTGCCGATGCTCCGGCACCCAGTTCGATCCCGCGCTGGTAGCAGTATTCCAGCGTACGGGGGGGCGGGGCGTTGCCCCGGAAGGAACGGGGCCACCCACGATTGTGCGCGTACATAACTTCAACAGATATTCTTCATAAGATATTCAAAATGATTGCTTATAGTATAGATAATACCTGTGAAAGGGGGCTTCCCCAATCCAGGGAAAATCCGGGCAATAGTTGTCAGCGCGGGGCCGATGGCGTTGCCGGATACAGCCCCATGCTACGGACCAGGGATCGTATGTTCGCCGAAGGCGCACCGTGTTGTGTCCAAAAGTTTAACAGATGCCTGCAACCTCCTTATTTCTGATGAATAACGTAAATGAACGGAGAGACAAAAATGGGCAAAAGCGAATGTGCTGGGGGCGCGGCAAGCGCGAAAAGAGAGAAAAGTGTCCTTGAAGCGGTAGGGTCGGTCCTGCTTGCGATCGTTGCGTCGTCGCACCACTGGGTGCACACGATCCTCATCGCGCTTGGTTTGACCACAATCGGTTCGGGGCTGCTGTCTCTTCCCGGGCCGTTCAAAATCCTCTTTTTACTTGTTTCGCTGGCGATTTCGGTCCGGTTTATTTTTGTCGCGAGGCAGAAATGGCGGCAGGACCGTGCCGTTGCCTGGGTATACCTGATTTCCTCGGTTATCTCCATCGTGTTGGTTGCCACAGCTGTGCCGCAAACAGCCGGGGAATTATTTAACCAGTCCGCGCAACCAATCATAGAAGGCCACCAGCAGCACCACAGCCAATAGAGGCTGGCAGCCGCGATTTCCGTGGCAGGGCTGGCGACATCGCTATATTGTAACTTGTCTTTGCCTTGAGCTTTAAAAAATGCTAGTCAGGAACCGAGCGGTGATCTTTAAATGAAAACTCTTGTCATAGACGAGAAACTGAAGCCTTCACCAGGTTGCAGCTTGTGGAGCGTATCCAGCAGCTACGAAGGCTATTATGAGCGGGACCATCGATTCGTACGCGCAAGGTCGCTTCCAGAGCCGCCGGGCATCGCCCGGCGGCTTTGTTCATAAAACACATCAGTTTTTCAGAATGCCTTCATAATTTGTTCAAACTGTTTTGTTATCCTGAATACGAAAAGAGCCATGGAGAGGCGGTAAGATTTATGAACAAGGCCTTGTTGTTGTTGTTGGCACTAATCGTGATGGTTGTCGCAGGCGGTATCGGCGGCTATAACGATCTGGTCGGCGCCAATGAAAACGTTGACGGCAAGTGGAGCCAGATTGATACTCAACTCCAACGCCGCGCCGATTTAATCCCCAACCTGGTGAATTCGGTTAAGGGCTATGCGGCGCACGAACAGCAGGCTATCCAGGCTGTGGCCGACGCCCGGGCAAAACTGGCGGGGGCGCAGGGACCGGCAGCCAAGGCGCAAGCCAATGGCGAACTCAGCGGTGCCCTTAACAGGCTGCTGGTGGTGGCCGAGAATTACCCCAATTTGAAAGCTGACGCGAACTTCCAGTCGCTCATGAACGAGCTGAGCGGAACGGAGAACCGGATTGCCGCCGCCCGCAAGGATTACAACGATTCGGTCCAGGTCTTCAACGGCAGGATTCGCTCCTTCCCGACCAACTTGTACGCCCGCGCTGTCGGCTTCGGCCCCAAGGATTATTTCCGGGCGGATGAAGGCGCGAAGCAGGTGCCCCGGGTCAAATTCTAACGGCGAGCTGGTGATTTTATGAGAAAGTGGCTGGCCCGACTTGTATTGGGAACAGTTTTCCTGCTGGCGACCAGCGGAGCCGTAACTTCGGCCCAGATACAGATTCCCCCGGCCCCGACGGGCAACGGCCTCTATGTCCAGGATAATGCCGGCGTGTTAGCTGCTGCAACCAAACACAAAATCAATAGGCTGGGGGCGGCCATAGCTGAAAAAACAACTGCCCAGCTAGTCGTGGTGACAGTGAATACGCTGGACGGACAGCCGATTGAAGAATATTCACGGGAACTTTTGCGGCGATGGGGTATTGGGGACAAAACGGCAAACAACGGTATGCTGGTTTTGATCTCCGTGCAGGAACGCAAAGCGCGCATCGAAGTGGGCTACGGCCTCGAAGGAGCGCTGCCAGACGCCAAAGCCGGCGCTGTGCTGGACGATGCGATGATGCCGTATTTCCGGCAGGGTGACTATGACCGCGGGGTTCTGACCGGCTATTCGGCCCTGGCAAGCATTGTAGCGAAGGAGTACAACGTTGATTTAGCCCGGGCGCCGCCAAACGTCACGGCGAAAAAGGGCGGCGGGCTTAATGAACTATGGCGGGGCTTCCCCTGGTGGCTGCAACTGCTGAGCATCACCGGGGCCTTCATCCTCATCGCTATCGATTGGGCATTCCTGGGTGGCAGATTGACCTTCCTTGCTCTTGCCCTGTTGAATTCGCGGGGGAGAGGCTCCCGCGGCGGCTTCGGCGGCGGATCAGGCGGCGGCGGCGGAGCCGGCCGCGGCTGGTGAATGGTATCGATTGAAAATTTTTCGGGTTTCATGTCCAAAGCATAAGGAGGGGAAGGCATGTCCAATATTCAGGAGCCTGACAAGAAAAAAGAAGATTGCCACGGCGGGAAAGGCGGTCACAGCGGGTTCAAGCATGGCTTGATGATGCTTTTGTGCTGTCTCGTGCCGCTGGGACTGGCATTCGCATTGAATGCGATGGGTTACGGCACGATCGCCGGTTACCTGGTTTTCCTGCTGTGCCCGCTCATGCATATTTTTATGATGCGCGGCATGTTTAAAGGGAAAAGCCGCGAGCAGGACAACGCGGCATCCATGGCCGAGAAAGGAGCCTAGGGATGGAAGAAGCTGTAGTTCACGCATATCGTATGGCCAGATCAAAGGATCTCTTCACAATTACACAGATACTGGAAAAGCTTCTGCGGCAAAAAAAGGCGGCCTCCGCGACAGCCTATGAAATCACCATCGGGCAAGTCCGCGACATTCTACAACGGCGAAGGCTGAAATACTATTCTCAGCAGACCTAGCAACCGACAGCAGTAACCTTTGTGCAATTGGAAGCTACTAAGGCAGAAGGGAATGAATGATATGGATTGGGGCAATCTGGGGTACATTGTAGTGTTCGGAGCTATGGCTTTTATGATGTTCCGGGGCGGCGGCTGCTGCGGCGGCGGCCATCGCGGGGGGCACAACGACGGCCGTAACGGTTCGCATAGCGGCCATGGCGGCTGTTGCGGGGGAGGCTCCGTTCCCGAGCACCAGCCCAGGCAGACGGGAAACATGGCGGAGAACGCCACCACGACCCGGTTTGGTGTCACAGGGATGACCTGTCAGCACTGTGCGGGGACTATCGAGAAAGCGCTGCTCGCCACGGCCGGGGTCAATGGTGCCAGGGTCTCGCTTGCGGATAAAACAGCAGAAGTGACTTTCGATCCGGCCGTTGTTACCGTCGAAGACTTGAAAAGAACTGTCCGGGAGGCCGGTTACCAGCCGCAATAGACACAGCAGGGAGGTAAAAGATGCACCCAATACTATTCACAATAGGTGATTTTCATATCCGCGTATGGGGGATCATGGTGGGTCTCGGTATTATCGCCGGTTATCTGCTGGTTGTCCGGTTGGCGAAAGGCAGCCGGTTTACCGAGGAGATACTGACGGAATACCTGCTCTATGGGACGATCGCCGGCTTTGTCGGCGCCAGGGTGTGGGAAATCGTCTTCACCTGGCAAAACTATGCCGCTGAGCCGATTCGGGCCCTGATGTTCTGGCAGGGTGGCCTGTCTATCCAGGGAGCGGTGGTTGCCAACGTGCTGCTGGCGTGGTGGTATATGCGCCGGAAAAAGCTATCGTTCCGGCAATTCGCCGACCTGGGCGCCATCGGCCTGATCCTGGGACAGGCTTTCGGCCGCATCGGCTGCTTCTTCAACGGGGACGCGTACGGTATGCCGACCGACGCCTGGTACGGGGTGATCTACCAGCCGGGCACACCGGCCTATAACGCCTGGGGGCCGAAGCCGCTGGTGCCGGCCGAACTGTTCGAAGCTATTCTGGACTTTGGCATCCTGGCCATCCTTTTGCTGATATTTCGCCGCAAGAAATTTGACGGCCAGGTGGCTTTGTGGTACTTCATCCTTTACTCCACGGCTCGGTTTTTCCTGGAGTTTCTCCGCGCCGACAGCCTCATGATCGGCGAACTTAAGGCCGCCCAGGTTACCGCGGCTCTGATGGCGGCAATTGCCGGGGGCGGGCTGCTATGGATGATGAACAGGCCGGCTCCGCTGATGGCGGTGCCGTCGTCGAAACAGCGGGCCAGTAAGAAGCGGCGTCTGGCTCCCATTAAGTAACTTAAGAAGAATCGGAAGGAGAAATGCAGATTGGCTGAGTATGGACTATGGCCGTTGGTGCTCATAAACACATTGATATTCGTGGTATTCGCCTTCAGTTTCGCGCGGCCCCGCACAGGGCGGGATTGGCGTTCCTTCGGGGCATTCGCGGCGTTCATCGTCGCCCTGTTTACGGAGATGTACGGCTTCCCGCTCACTCTTTATCTGTTGTCGGGCTGGCTGGGGAGCAAATACCCCCAATTGGCCATGTTTTCGCACAATGGGGGCCATCTTTGGTATACCGTGTTCGGCCTCAAGGGCGATCCACACCAATACCCAATCCACGCACTGAGCGATTGGCTGATCATGGGCGGCATGCTGTTCTTGGCGGTAACCTGGCGGTACCTGTACAAGGCTCAACGGGAAGGTAGAGTGGCCACCAATGGTCCTTACGCTTTCGTGCGTCATCCCCAGTACGTAGCCTTTATCACGATCATGGCGGGCTTCCTGATCCAGTGGCCAACCATCCTGACTGTACCGATGTTCCCCATTTTGGTATATATGTATATCCGCCTCGCCAGGCTGGAGGAAAAAGAGTCACTCGCCTACTTCGGCGAGGAGTACGCCAAGTATATGGCGGCGACGCCGGGCTTTTTCCCCAAACTGCCGCGCTTTCTCAGGATGAGAGAAGCCGACAAGAAGCTCTGAGCAGGAGGATAGGTTGTGGAACAACAGCAGCAGGAGGAGCTTACTCCCGCCCAGCAGACGATATTGCAGGGGCTGAAATATGGGGCCTATGTTGCCGTCTTTATGGCGATGGTCTGGATTATGCACGGCCCGCAATAACAGCTAGAAATAGCAATATAGCTTTTGCTTGCAAGGAGGTGAAAAACCAATGACGTGGATGGTGCTTCGTCCGGTGACCCATTGCAAAGAGGGACACTCTATCCAGTCCCGGGCAGGACGGTAAAAGGCCCGTGTCCAGCAAACCGGCACGGCTAAATTGCCGTGCCGGTTTGTCAGCTAACCTGGCCGTTTCATTTGGATTTGAACGTGCTGCAGCAGGTTCCGTCAGGAGACTTAACCTGCCGGTCGCCGCTTGACATAACCTCAATGCCGTCGGCGTGGCACTCGAATTTCTGATTGTAATGGCATTCCTCGCACATACATTTCATTACCTTGGACATGACAACACCTCCTGATAAGTAGTATTTCCGGGTGGATGTCGACACATGTGCTAGGTTAAAACACTTTTCACAACGAGCATATTTAAGTTTAGCCGAATCCACAAGGAGCGGGGGAACCGATTATGAGGGGTGAAGCAGTGATGCAGGGAGAGCCTTTTGCCCTAACCCGGCAGCTAACTCCGTAGGCTTGGAAGGGCGAGAGATGAAGGAATACAGAGCGAAGTTGGCAAGTCTGCCCTTGCTTTTCGGGATGGTTTTGTTTTTGTTTGCCGTTCCGGGCCAAGCCGCGTCGCTGCTGCAATATAGCGACAAGGGCGAAGAAGTGGCCAAGCTCCAGGAGCGTCTCGGGACATTGGGGTTTTACGCCGGGGTTAACGACGGTATCTTTGGCGAGGAAACCAAGCAGGCCGTCAAGTCGTTCCAGCGGTCATTCAATCTGGACGCTGACGGTATCGTCGGACAGGCTACCTGGAAGGCGCTGCGGGACGCCAGACCGGCGGTCAGCCGCTATCGAAGCGGAAGCCTGCTCGCTGAGCAGATTATCCGGACGACCATGAAATACCGGGGTGTTCCGTACTTATGGGGAGGGACTACTCCTGCGGGATTTGACTGCTCCGGGTTTACCCAGTTCGTTCTTGCCCAATATGGAATCAAGTTACCCAGGACCGCCGACCTTCAATATCAGGCTGGTATACCGGTGGGCTATTCCCAGCTCAGCCCGGGCGATTTGGTGTTTTTTAGCACGTATGAACCGGGGCCTTCTCATAACGGGATATACATCGGCAACGGATATTTCATCAGTGCCACGTCAAGCCGCGGGGTGGCGGTAGACCCGTTGGCAAGTCCCTACTGGAAAGCGCGCTACATAGGGGCCCGGAGAATTATCAGATAGCAATACACTAAATTTTCATAGTTCCTCCACGGCACCATTATCGTTCCGGTAGGTCGCTTACCGTCTGCGGCGTCGGGAATAGGTGAGCAATCGGTACAAAAGTGTTGACAGTATCCGCGGCCCGTGTTAATATCAAAAACAATTAAATCAACTACTCTTATCGAGAGAGGTCGAGGGACTGGCCCGATGACACCCGGCAACCGGCGGCGACGCAGTGGTGCCAAATCCAGCAGGAGCAATCCTGGCAGATGAGAGGAGAGGGATATTGCAATTAAACGCCCTTCCTCGAAGGGCGTTTTTTTAATACCCGCATATACAGGCTTGGCTGATCAGACACACTGAAGGCCGAGGCTATCCCGGCAGGGGCAGCCTTGGCCTTTTCATTTTCAGCAAGCGACGAGGAGGCGGTAAGGTACGAATTTTTCCGGTTAAACCAGATTCACCAGCAAAGAAATGGAGGAGAAATGATGAAGAAAGTAGCTTCGGTAGTGGCGATTATAGGAATCGTGGCGACGCTGGTGGCTGGGTGCGGCGGCCAAAAGGCGGCCTCGCCCTCCCCGACGGAGAAAAAGAGTATCAAGGTGGGCGTGACCGCCGGCCCGCACGCCGAAATCATGGAGACGGTGAAAAAGATTGCTGCCAAGGACGGGCTAGAGATCCAAATAATTGAGTTCAGCGATTACATTACGCCCAACGTCGCTCTCAGCCAGGGTGACATCGACGCCAACAGCTACCAGCACCAACCGTTCCTGGACAATCAGGTCAAGGACCGCAAGTACAAGATCGTCTCCATCGGCAAGACGGTGATCTTCCCGATGGGCGTTTACTCGAAGAAGATCAAGAATTTAGCCGACGTGAAGAATGGGGCGACGGTCGCTATTCCCAACGATCCCAGCAACGGCGGCCGGGCGCTGCTACTCCTGGAGAAGGCCAACCTTATCGAGCTGAAACCCGAGGCGGGCATCAAGGCTACGGTCGCCGACATCACCGCCAACCCGAAAAGCATCAAGATCAAGGAAATCGACGCCGCCCAGATTCCGCGGTCGCTCGACGATGTGGACGTCGCCGCCATCAATACCAACTATGCCATTTTGGCTGGGCTCGTCCCCACCAAGGACGCGCTTGCGATCGAAAACGCCGATTCGCCTTATGCGAACGTGATTGCAGTAAGGACGAAGGACAAAGACAACGCAGCTTTCCAGAAACTCCTGAAGGCTTACCATTCGGCGGAAGTCAAGCATTGGATCGAGGAGAAGTACAAGGGCACGTTTGTCCCGACCTGGTAGCATGGTCCGGATGCACGGAATAGGAGAGAGAGTAGATGATCAAGTTAGCGGGAATCGAGAAGGAATACCGCGGGACGGCCGGGCCGATCAGGGCGCTGCAAGGCGTCGACCTCGGCGTGCGGGCCGGCGAGATTTACGGCATCATCGGCAAGAGCGGCGCGGGGAAAAGTACGCTCATCCGTTGCATCAACATGCTGGAAAAGCCGACCGCCGGTCGGGTAACGGTGGATGGCGAGGAACTGACGACCTTGTCGGACCGGCAACTGCGCGAGGTCCGCAAGAAGATCGGCATGATTTTTCAGCATTTCAACCTGATCTCCTGCCGGACGGTGTTGGAAAATGTGGCCTTCCCGCTCGAACTGGCCGGGAAGAGCCGTCAGGAGATCGCGGCCGAGGTATTGCCGCTGCTGGAGTTGGTCGGCCTCGCCGACCGCAGGGACCAGTACCCGGCGCAGCTTAGCGGCGGGCAGAAGCAGCGGGTGGCCATCGCCCGGGCGCTGGCTAACAAGCCCAAGGTGCTGCTGTGCGACGAGGCTACGTCAGCCCTTGATCCGCAGACGACGCGGGCGATTCTCGAACTGCTGAGAGACATCAACCGCAAGCTGCAGCTGACCATCGTGCTTATCACCCACGAGATGCAGGTCATCAAGGAGATCTGCGACCGGGTGGCGGTTATAGAGGACGGCACCATCATCGAGCAAGGGGCGGTGATCGACCTGTTCGTTAGACCGCAGACGGCCACGACGCGCGAATTCGTTCGCACTATTATTAATCACGAACTGCCCGCCATCCTCACCGCCCACGACTTTTCCCCCCTTCCGCACGATGGCAGCAGTCTGATGCTACGGATAATCTTCCTGGGCGGCTCGGCCGAAGAGCCGGTTATCGCCCAGATCATCCGTAAATTCAACATCGAAGTGAATATTCTGTTCGGCAATATCGACACCATCCAGGATACCCTCTTCGGCACTTTAGTCGTGGAACTGGCCGGCGAGCAGGCGGCCATCAAAAGCGCGCTGCATTATCTCCAGACGCACGATCTCGGAATAGAGGTGATTGGTTATGTCGCAAGACATCATCGGATTACTGGCTGATTCGCTGCTGGAGACGCTCTATATGGTGGGCGTATCGGCGCTGGTAGCGGTGCTGGCGGGAATCCCCCTCGGTATCGTGCTGGTGACGACCGGCAGGGGCCACATCATGGAGCACGGGAAGTTCAACGCGGTGCTAGGGGGCATCGTAAACGCCACCCGCTCGACGCCTTTCATCATCCTGATGGTGGCGATCATCCCCCTGACGCGGGAGATCGCCGGCACGTCGATCGGTACGAACGCCGCTATCGTACCCCTCAGCATCGCGGCCATCCCATTTCTGGCGCGGATTGTCGAGGCGGCAATCCGCGAGGTGGATCACGGTGTCATTGAGGCGGCCCAGGCGATGGGGGCGTCGCCGCTGCAGATTATCCGCAAGGTGCTCATTCCCGAGGCACTCCCCGCGCTCGTGCTCGGCGTTACCATCACGGTCGTCAGCCTGATCGGGTATTCGGCCATGGCGGGAGCGGTCGGCGGCGGCGGTCTGGGTGATTTGGCGATCCGCTACGGTTATCAGCGTTTCCGGCCGGATGTTATGCTGTCGACAGTCGTCACCCTGATCGCGACGGTGCAGGTCGTCCAGTCCTGCGGCGACAGGCTGGCGAGGGGCCTGAACAAACGCTGACGCCGCAGGGGAAATAGGTTTATTCTGATATTGACTTTGTTTATAATTCCGTGTAATATGTTAAGCAATCGAATAGAACACTCTTATCGAGAGAGGTCGAGGGACTGGCCCGATGACACCCGGCAACCGGCGGCGACGCAGTGGTGCCAAATCCAGCAGGAGCAATCCTGGCAGATGAGAGGAGAGGGATATTGAAGATGAGTCCTTTCCTCCGGGGAGGGACTTTTTTGTTGCCGCTGCCCAGGGTCGGCGGCTACGCGAGGGCAAATCAGCAAACAATATGCTTGCGGAGGGAAAAGAAATGGCGGAGAAAAAGCTCCCGGCGCAGGATAGTCTGCCGCCGAGGGTGTGGGAAAAGATCGAGACGGCGGTGAGGGGCATCGGTTACGGCTCGATAACGGTCGTTGTCCAGGATGGAAAGGTGATCCAGATCGAGATAAACGAGAAAATCCGGCTGGCTTAATGAGGATGTAGAGGAGACCAACGATGGACGCGAGGAAAAACGGTGCCGGCAGCTCGGACTTTCAGGCTTTGCGGACGGAGATATCAAAAGCTCTCGGCGGTCTGCAATACGGGCAGGTGGTCATCCTGATAAAAGACGGAAAGGTCACTCAGATCGACCGGACGGAAAAGAGGCGCCTGCCCAGCCTCCAAGGAATTAATGGCGAAGGAATATGATTTCGCAAGCAGGTGTTGACACAAGTGGGAGCGTGTGCTAAGCTGGTTGCAAAGCAGATATTGTAGCTGATCAGCAAGACTGAAGGCTGAGGATGTCCCGTCAGGGACATGTCCTCAGCCTTGTTTGTTTTCGATATTCTCGCTGGGAGGTGATTATGTGCCGGATATTAACGCAAAACTGCACAAACTCAAGGACCTGCTGGCCGGGATGGGCAGCATTCTTTAAAGGACAGGTCAGGGTCAGGCACCACGGCGCATTGGCTCGGATCGAGGTGGACGACGGGGGACTGGCCCGCTTCGCCGCCCCGGCTATGGCGAAGGGGATCAACTTGCAAATGAAGGCTCTCGGCTTTCATCTACGTGGCGGTCGACCTTGCCGGCTACCGCACCGGCAGCATGAATAAGGTGTTGGATAAGAAATAATCAAAAAGGCACAGGAGGCAAAACACAATGGCTAAAATCGCGAAAAATCTAACCGATCTTATCGGTAATACCCCGCTGCTCGAACTGGCGAACTACGGCGAAAGCAAAGGAGTGGGCGCCAGAATAGTCGCCAAGCTCGAATACTTCAATCCGCTGTCGAGCGTCAAGGACCGTATCGGTTATGCCATGATCCAGGACGCCGAGGACAGGGGCCTCATCAACAAGGATAGCGTCATCATCGAGCCGACCAGCGGCAACACCGGCATCGCCCTGGCCTTCGTCGCCGCCGCCAAAGGGTACCGCCTCATTTTGACCATGCCGGAAACCTTCAGCATTGAGCGGCGGAACTTGCTGAAGGCGCTCGGTGCCGAACTGGTGCCTACGCCGGGAGCCGAGGGGATGAAGGGGGCCATCGCCCGGGCCGGGGAGCTGGCGGCGAACACGGCCAATTCCTTCGTGCCCCAGCAGTTCAAGAACCCGGCCAACCCCGCCGTCCACCGCCGTACGACCGCCGAAGAGATATGGAAGGACACCGACGGGCAGGTCGACATCTTCGTCGCCGGCGTCGGCACCGGCGGCACTGTTACCGGCGTTGGTGAAGTCCTTAAAGCGCGCAAGCCGGGACTCAAAGTCGTCGCCGTCGAACCCGCCGACTCGCCCGTGCTCTCGGGCGGCAAGGCCGGTTCGCATAAGATCCAGGGCATCGGCGCCGGCTTTGTGCCCGACGTCCTTAATGTTAAGATTATCGACGAGATCATCAAGGTCAGGAACGAAGACGCTTTCGCCACCTCCCGGGCGCTGGCAAAATTGGAAGGGCTGCTTGTCGGCATATCCAGCGGCGCCGTCGCCCACGCCGCCACCCAACTGGCCCTCAACCCCGAGAACGCCGGTAAGACCATTGTCGCGCTGCTGCCGGATACGGGGGAAAGATATCTTTCCACGCCGCTGTTTCAGGAATAACGTGGCTTCCGGAAATTTGCGTAGGGGAGAAATTATTCTTTTTTCAGCCACTAGTCTGGTCTGATAAGTAACCGGTGTTTCTTTTGACCCGTTTTGATAGCTCGGTGCACGTCGAGTGTGGAGGAGTGCTGCAGGGTTGCTGCAAACCGGCAGTACTCGATGTTCAGCCAAAAACCATTTTATGGGATTAGTGAGGACAAATAGTGCCCTGCTGTCAGTTGGAGTGATGGCAGGGCACTTTTTGCGTTATTTATCGAAAGGCTTGTCGGCGGCTGTTATTTCCTTCATGGCCGCGTCTATCGCTTCGTTGCTGCCGAATAAGGCAATGGTGCTAACCTGTTGGGGGCAGTTGCCGGTGATTTCGACGGCAATAACGTTTCCTGCCTTTTGGGCGATATCGGCATAATAAAATAGGCAGGGAAGGTTGGTCTGCACGAGGCCCACAGCATCAAAACGCCTGTCGGCCAACTGTTCCCTCGCTTCACTCGCCATCCTGCGCGTCAACATGGCCATGGTGCCGGGGCGGGGGGCCCGGATGGTACGGGTAAAGATCACTGGTGGCACCTCCTTTTTTTGTAGGGTTTTGCAAAAGGTGAGGAAATCCTTGGGACTTTTTTGCCGTATTTCCCATCTTTTTTATTGTCTTTTTACCGGATAAGATAATTTTAGGCGGTGATGGTAATATCTTGCCGTCCTGGTTTTGGCGGCAGGATATTCCCGTCCGGCCGGGGAAGGAACTACCCAAAATTCTGTAATTGAATAGCGGTCCACCGATCAGGTGCCTCTTTGACGAAGAGGTGAAAAGGGAAGTTCGGACGGGGTTTGCCTGACAGATCCCGAAACGACGCGGTCGCGCCACTGTAAGCGGGGAACAGCCTTGCGGGAACCACCGGCAACGGGAAGGGGCAAGGGTTGTGTTGATCCGTAGCCAGGAGACCTGCCTGTGAGGCTGTCATATTGTCCCCGCGCCAGGGATAATGCCAGAGGGAAGGGATTTTTGATACAAAAGCCCTAGCCTTATTGGCTTGGGCTTTTGCTGTTCGATCACAGACGATGAGGAGGAGTCGGCATGGCTTATCAGGAAAAGGTCGATCTGCTTGTTGACGGAATGGCTAAACCGCCAGGGAGCCTCGGTTTGTTGGAGAAACACGTTAAACGGGTTTTACTTTGCTGGGGGGAAATGCAGGTTCTAAAGCCTTACCATTTGATTTTTGCCGCCGACAATGGAGTTGTGGAAGAAGGGGTGGCGGCATTTCCGCCGGTGATTACCTATCTTCAGGCGCAAAATATGGTTGCCGGCCGGGCCACTATCAATGCGTTTTGCCGCTGCTTCAACATACCCTGTGAAGTTATCGACGTAGGTGTGAATACAATCGAGCCGGTCGGCACGAATCTTAAGCCTGCCAATGGCAGCAGGAACTTTACCAAGGAACCGGCGATGAGCGAAACCGAGTATGAATATGTAGGGAAGGCTGTCGCTTGCCGGGTCCAACGGCTGGTGGAAGAACACGGCTGCAACTTATTTTCGTTCGGCGAGATGGGCATCGGCAATACGACGACTTCTTCAGCCGTATTGCACGGGCTTACGGGCATCGAGCCCGAGTTCGTCGTCGGTTACGGCGCGAGTCCGCCGAATGGCGAACTTGTAAGAAGAAAACGCAACACCATCGTAAAGGGGTTGGAGTTGCATAAAGAGGTAATGCTTTCTGTTCACGATATTTTGCGTTGCCTGGGCGGTCTTGATATCGCGGCGATGTGCGCCGCGATGCTGAAATGTACGGAACTGCGCGTTCCTTTTGTGATCGACGGCTTTATCAGCGCCGTTGCTTTTGCCTGCGCCAGCCGCATCAACGAGCGGGCGAAACGGTACGCCATTCCGTCCCATCTTTCCAAGGAGCCGGGGATGACTTATGCTTTGCTTCTGGGCGGAATTCTGGCGGACGAGGTGCCGATAAGAGCAAACATGGCCCTGGGCGAAGGCACCGGCGCGGTGCTGATGGTGGGGCTGCTGAAGGCGATGCTGCATGCTATCGAATCCACTGCCAGGATGTCCGAATTCGAGCTGGGCGGGGACGCGGCGGTGAAGGTGGCGGAGCAAATAGGATCTGCATAGGGCAAGATTGCTTAATTATAGTTATATTTTGCTAATAGGAGGGAAATGATTCCTTAATGTCCAAATAGTTCCAATATGACGAGGGAAATCTCTCTGGTTGTGTTGGGAGGGTGGGCCAGTGCAAAAGTATAACAGCTTTGCATTGGGTGAAATCGTCAATACCAAGATCCTGCAGGAGATACAGGATAAATTCTGCGACGCTACGGGGCTGGCGGCCGTGATCGTCGACGTTGACGGCAAGCCTGTCACTTCGCCGAGCAATTTCACGAATTTCTGCAAGATGATCCGCGCGAATCCCATCGGCCTGGCCCGCTGCATGGCGAGCGACGACAAGGCCGGACGGAAGGCGATGGAGAAGCAGCAGCCTGTTATCTACCATTGTCATTCGGGGTTGACCGATTTAGCGGCTCCCATCATTGTCAACAACGAGTATCTGGGGGCGTTTTTAGCAGGTCAGGTTATTCTGCCGCAGGACGGCGACAGGAGAAATAGGCTGTGGTTCCAGACGGCCGACCTGGGTTTTGCTCCCGAGGTCGTCGAGGAAATTACCGGGGTGATTACCGTAGTTCCGGAGAACAGGGTGAAGGCCGCCGCGCAGTTGCTTTACATCATGTCCAACTATATCGTGGAGATGGGCGTGACCAATATCACCCAAAGACAGCTGATGACGGAGATGAAGGCCAAGGCCGACCTGGAGACGATGCTCAAGGCGAGCGAACTGAAGGCGTTGCAGTCTCAGGTCAACCCCCACTTTTTGTTCAATACCCTCAATTCCATCGCCAGGCTGGCGATGCTGGAGGGGGCCGAACGGACACAGAATATGGTGTATGCTCTGTCCGACCTGCTGCGCAATAATCTGCGGGATTTGGACCAGCTTAGCACTTTGCGGGATGAGATAAATTCCCTCAGGGACTATCTGCTGATTCAGCAGGTGCGTTTCGGCGAAAGGGTGCAGGCCTATATCGAGATTCGGGAAGATTTGCAAGACATGCTGGTTCCGGTAATGACTCTGCAGCCTCTGGTGGAAAACGCGATTATTCATGGGTTGGAGCCGAAAAAGGAAGGCGGGGTTGTCCGCGTTTCCGCCAATGTCCAGGACGGGCGCGCGGTGGTAACTGTCGCCGACAGCGGCGTGGGTATGAGCCCGGAACGTGTCCGGCAGATTTTCCGGGAAGAGAAGCGGGCGGTTTCCAGAGGCCAGACCACCGGGCTGGGAATCATCAATGTCCACAAGCGCATTCAGAATCATTTCGGCGGTGAATACGGGGTTATAATTGACGGGCAGCCGGGAAAGGGTACGCTCATTAACGTTCATTTGCCTTATTCCCGGTGCAATTATTAGGCCGGAGGACGGACATGTACAGGCTGCTGATTGTCGAGGACGAGCAACTGGAGCGGCAGGGGATCAGGTATATAGTCGAAAAATTTTGCGCGGATATCGGCATCATCGGCGAGATCGGCGACGGCGACAGTGCGGTGGAGATCGCCGTCAAGCAGCAGCCCGACATCATCGTCATGGATATCCGCATCCCCGGAATCAATGGCCTGGAAGCCATCAAACACATCAAACGCGTTACTCCCGAATGCGCCATCATCATTCTTACCGCCTTCGACGAGTTTAGTTATGCCCGCGAGGCCGTCACGCTGGGGGCGGCCGAATATCTTCTGAAGCCTGTCCGCCCCGGGGAATTGGTCAGGGTTCTTCAGCAGGTTGTCGGTCAGTTGAAAATAACCGAGGAAAAGCGGACTGAAGAAGTACAACTCAGACAGTATCTGGACGGAGCAATGCCTTTTATTCAGATGTCTTTTGCCCATGATTTACTGTCAGGTTATTTCGACGACCTGGCATTGCTGCGCCAACGGGCCGCCTTTTTAGGCTTGCGGATCGACCCGGGCGTGGTTATCGTAGTCGGTGTCGACCAGTTCAATTTGCTGGCAGTGGATGAAGACGAGCTCACAAAACAGGTGCTGAAGCAGAAGATATACCGCAGCGTGTGCGAGGCGGTTGGGGAAGAAGCGCTGGTTACGCCCTTTGCCAATGACAAGATTATTGTTATTTTGGGAGTGGAGCAGGGGAAAAGCCGCCTGGAAGCCAAAGACAAGGCACGCGGAGTTGCCGGGAGGATTCGCGACCGCCTTGGTTCGGATTTGCGCCAGACGGCTACGGTCGGTGTAGGCTGCTATCACGTGGATGCCCGCGATATTTACAAGTCTTATTGTGAAGCCATGCGAGCATACCAGCAAAGCTTTTTCTTCGGCACCGATCAGGTTCTCTTTTTTGACGAACTGCCGACAAGCAACTTTGGTCCTTTTGCTTATCCGTTTCAGAATGAGAGAGCGGTTTTGGAGCAGGTGCGCTGCGGTTATCGCGAGACAGCCAAGGAGAAGCTGAGCTTCTTGCTTGAGCAGATTTTTCGCGATAATACCAGTATCGAGACGGCGAAGGCCTATGCCTTGGAATTGCTGATAGTTCTCTCGCGGGCGGCGGTCGAGGGGGGCGGCAGTATCGAGAAGATGACATTGCAGAATTTCGCCCTCATAAACCGGCTGGCGGAGTGCCAGAATCACAGCCAGGTCTATAGTTTGCTCATGAACTCGCTTGACGGGCATATGGACAATATGATCGAGACGATAAAAACCGTCAACAGCCGGGTAATCAACAGGGCATGCACTTTTATCGCCGACAATTGCAACCGCAATCTTACGCTGGAGGAAGTTGCCCATAATGTTCATTTAAGCCCTTTTTACTTCAGTAAGGTTTTCAAAAAGGAGAAAGGCTGCAATTTCGTGGATTTTTTGACGAAGACCCGCGTGGAGCGAGCCAAGAAACTATTGCGCCACCCTGATCTGAGCGTTGTCCGGGTTGCTCATGAATCGGGGTATCAGGATGCGAGCTATTTCTGCCGGGTGTTTCGCCACGAGGAAGGCATGACACCGAATGAATACCGGAAAAAATTCCTCGGGCAAAGGTCTTCGGCCGCAACAAAGTAGCATATCCCCCACCACGAAGCAATATAAAAGGTGTAAATAAGAAAGGACCGGGGGTCCTTTTTTTATTTTAGCAATAAAAGCCCAAATATTCGCAAAAATATCCGCCGCCCCAGCGTGACCGGAATTTCGCCGGAATTTTAAATGACAAGATACTGCCGCAAGACGGCAAATGGGTCTCAAGGGGAGACGGCGCGTTGCGCCAATTTGTTTTAGCGTGGAATCTGTATTGGGAGGGGCGCCATGAGTGATGAAAAACCGCGGGTCATTCAAGAGTATGTGCCGGGAAAACAGGTTACGCTGGCTCATCTGATCGCCCATCCCAGACGGGAATTATGCGAAAAGCTTGGCATCGCATCCTGCCAGGCTGTCGGCATTCTTACCATTACTCCCTGCGAAGCGGCGATTATTGCCGCCGATATTGCCACCAAGACGGCGGCGGTGGAAATCGGCTTCCTCGACCGATTTACCGGCTCGCTGGTGATAACCGGCGGCGTGTCGGCGGTAGAAACGGCGCTGGGCCAGGTGACTGCCCTGTTATCGGAGCGGCTGGGTTTTGCCGGAGCCCGGCTGACAACCTCCTGACATGAAGATTATGGTTGCCGGCCCGGTAGGTGTAGGCAAGACGTCACTTATCTACGCGCTGAAAAAAATCAACTCGGCGGCAAGGAAAACCCAGGCTATCGCCTTTATCGGCGATGCAATCGACACGCCGGGAGAATACGCCCAGATTCCCCGTTTTTATTCTGCGCTGATGGTAACGTCGCTGGAAGCGGAAGTGGTGTTGCTGCTGAGCGATGCTGCCGACCCGGCGGTTACTTTACCGCCGAATTTCGCCGGGATGTTTGCCAGGCCGATTGTCGGCGTGGTCACGAAGATCGATCTGCCTTGCGCCGACCCGGCGAAAGCCGAGAGTCGTCTCCGGCAAGCGGGAGTCACAGCGGAAGTTTTCCCTGTTTCAACCTTGTCCGGTGAAGGTATTGACGCTCTTTATCAGTTTCTCAAGGAAAGGAGGTGCGATTTATGAGCGAAGCTTTGGGTTTGGTAGAAACCAAAGGTTTGGTCGGCGCAATCGAGGCCGCCGACGCAATGGTAAAGGCTGCGAATGTTCTTCTGGTAGGTTATGAGAAAATCGGTTCGGGTCTGGTTACCGTCATGGTGCGGGGCGACGTGGGGGCGGTGAAGGCCGCCACTGACGCCGGAGCAGCCGCGGCCCAGAAGGTGGGCGAGGTGGTATCGGTCCATGTCATTCCGCGGCCGCACGCCGATGTGGAAAAAATTCTTCCCAAGCTAAAGTAAGCAGAAATATGGAGGTGGATATCCGTGCAAGAACAGATTATCGAGAAAGTTATGGATGAGATCAAAAAGCGGATGGAAACCCAGGCCCCGGCTGCCGCAGCCCCGGAAAAGCCACGGTTCGCCCTGGGCATCACCGAATTCGTCGGCACCGCGGTCGGCGACACGGTCGGGCTGGTCATCGCCAATGTCGATCCTGCGCTGCATGAGAAAATGAAGCTTGACGCCAAATTCCGCTCGATCGGCATCCTTGGGGCCCGCACCGGCGCCGGACCGCACATCATGGCCGCCGACGAAGCGGTTAAAGCCACCAATACGGAAATTGTCAGCATTGAACTTGCCAGGGACACGAAGGGCGGCGCCGGACACGGCTGCCTGATCATTTTCGGGGCTGAGGAGGTTTCCGACGCCCGGCGGGCGATCGAGGTGGCGCTGAAAGAGCTTAACCGGACCTTTGGCGACGTTTATGCCAACGATGCCGGCCATCTCGAACTCCAGTACACCGCCCGGGCCAGCTTCGCCATCAATAAGGCCTTCAACGCTCCTGTCGGTAAGGCTTTCGGCCTGGTGGTGGGCGCGCCGGCGGCGATCGGTGTGCTGATGGCCGATACTGCGGTGAAGACCGCCAATGTAGAGCTGGTCGGCCATGCCAGCCCGGCCAGCGGCACCAGCTTTTCCAATGAGACGATCATTATGATCACCGGCGATTCCGGCGCGGTCCGTCAGGCGGTCATCGCCGCCCGGGAAATCGGCAAGAATGTGCTGGAAGCGATGGCCGGTCCGGCGCCTTCCGTTACGACCCCTTATATTTAACCGCCAGGGAGGGAAGGAAAGATGAAAAAGTCTAAACGTTTCGAGGCGTTGGCTGCCCGCCCTGTCAACCAGGACGGTTTTGTGGTTGAATGGCCGGAGGTTGGCCTCATCGCCATGGGAAGCCCCAATGATCCCGTGCCCAGCATCAAAATTGAGAACGGCAAAGTGGTGGAACTCGACGGCGTGCCGCGGGCCAGGTTCGATTTCATCGATCAGTTCATTGCCGATTACGCCATCGATGTCAAGGCAGCGGCCAAAGCGATGGCGATGGGCGACGCCGAGATCGCCAAAATGCTGTGCGACGTCAACGTGCCGCGGGAAGAGGTCGTCAAGATTACCGCCGGCCTGACTCCCGCCAAAATCGTCGCCGTCCTGAACACCATGAATGTGGTGGAAATGATGATGGCCCTCCAGAAGATGAGAGCTCGCAAGCGGCCGTCCAATCAGTGCCACGTCACCAACGTCGCCGACAACCCGGTGCTGATCGCGGCCGACGGCGCCGAAGCCGCCTACCGCGGCTTTGACGAGATGGAGACGACGGTGGGGGTGGTCCGTTACGCTCCGTTCAATGCGCTGTCGCTGCTGGTCGGCGGGCAGACGGGCCGCAGCGGCGTTCTCATCCAGTGCGCGCTGGAGGAAGCGACCGAACTGCAGTTGGGCATGCGCGGCATTACTGCCTATGCGGAGACGATTTCCGTTTATGGGACGGAAAACGTGTTCATGGACGGCGACGACACGCCGTGGTCGAAGTCCTTCCTGGCGTCCGCTTACGCTTCCCGCGGCCTGAAGATGCGTTTTACGTCCGGAACGGGGGCGGAAGTGCAGATGGGCTACGCCGAGGGCAAGTCGATGCTGTATTTGGAAATACGCTGCATCATGGTTACCAAGGGGGCCGGCGTGCAAGGTCTGCAGAACGGTTCTGTCAGCTGCATCGGCGTGCCGGCGGCCGTTCCCTCGGGCATCCGCGCCGTGCTGGCGGAAAACCTCTGCACGACTATGCTCGACTTGGAGGTCGCTTCCAGCAACGATCAGACCTTTACTCACTCGGACATCCGCCGGACGGCGAGAACGCTGATGCAGATGCTGCCTGGCACCGATTTCATCTGTTCCGGCTACAGCGCCGTTCCCAACTACGACAACATGTTCGCCGGTTCGAACTGGGACGTGGACGATTACGACGACTGGAACGTCATCCAGCGCGATCTGGTGGTCGACGGCGGCCTGCGTCCCGTGCCGGAGGAAGAGGTGGTCGCCGTGCGCAGCAGGGCGGCCAAGGCCCTGCAGGCGGTGTTCCGGGAACTGGGGTTTCCGGCCATTACCGACGCCGAGGTGGAAGCCGCGACCTACGCCCACGGCAGCAAAGACATGCCGCCGCGCAATGTGGTGGAAGACCTCAAGGCCGCTCAGGATATGATGAAGCGCGAGATCACCGGCCTGGATGTGGTGAAAGCCCTGGCCAAGAACGGCTTCGAGGACCTGGCCGGCAGCGTGCTCAACCTCCTGAAGCAGCGCATCTCCGGGGATTATCTGCACACGTCGGCGATCCTGGACAAAAACTTCAATGTCATTAGCGCCGTCAACAACTGCAACGATTACCGCGGGCCGGGGACGGGCTACCGCCTTAGCCCCGAGCGGTGGGAAGAGATCAAGAATATCAGCCAGGCCAGCAAGCCGTCTGACTTCGATTAAGGCGGAGAGGGTGAGAAAGTGATGCAAATAAGCGAACAGGCAATCAGGGAGATCGTGATGCAGGTGCTGCAGGGCATGGAAGTGCCGACCGCGCCGGCGGCGCCGAAAGCGGCCGCTGTCGGCCGGCCCATGACGCTTGTCGAAAAAGGGGAAGCCCGTTTTGCTACTAAGGCCGATGAGGTAGTCATCGCGCTGGCGCCGGCGTTCGGCAAATTCCAGCATAAGACCATCGTCAACATCCCTCACAGCGATGTCTTGCGGGAGATGATCGCCGGCATCGAGGAGGAGGGCCTTAGGGCGAGGGTAGTGCGGGTCCTGCGTTCGTCGGATGTGGCGTTCGCCGCCCATGACGCGACGAAGCTAAGCGGCTCCGGCATTGCCGTCGGCATCCAGTCCCGCGGTACCACGGTGATTCATCAGAAGGATCTGCCGCCGCTGAGCAATCTGGAGCTTTTCCCGCAGGCGCCGCTCCTCGACCTCGAAACATACCGGGCCATCGGCCGCAACGCGGCTAAATACGCCAAAGGCGAGTCGCCGGCGCCCGTGCCGACGAGGAACGATCAGATGGCCAGGCCGAAGTATCAGGCCAAGGCAGCGGTGCTGCACATCAAGGAAACCGAACACGTCGTGCCTGGCGCCAAGCCGCTGGAACTCGACGTGCGGTTTTGACAGGCGGAGGTGAGCGATATGGTAGAGCAAAAATTGGTCGAAGATATTGTGCGCGAAGTGCTGAAAAGCGTCTATCAGGAAGCCGGCGCCGCGCAGAAGGCGGCCGCGGTCTCCGCCGCCGCCCTCAGCCCGGAACGGGATTATCCGTTGGCCGCCAAACGGCCGGAGCTGGTTAAAACGCCGACCGGGAAACAGTTGGCCGATATCACCCTGGATAAGGTGATCAAGGGAGAAATCGGTCCTGAGGATGTGCGGATCACACCGCAGACCTTGCGGATGCAGGGCGAGATCGCCGCCGGCGTCGGCCGGGTGCAGTTCGCCCAGAATATGCGGCGGGCGGCCGAACTGACGGCGATTCCCGACAACCGCATCCTCGAAATATACAACGCCCTCCGTCCCAAACGGTCGACCAAGCAGGAACTGCTGGCGATCGCGACCGAGATGGAGACCAAGTACAACGCCACGATCAACGCCGCTTTCGTCCGGGAAGCCGCCGACGTTTACGAGCGCCGCAACTGCCTCCGGGCGGACTAGGGTAGGAACCGATGACAATCGTCGCAGGGGTCGACATCGGCAACTCCACAACCGAGGTATGCCTCGCAAGGTGTGCCCACGGCCGGCCGGCAGAGTTTCTGGCCAGCGGTATAACCAAGACCACCGGAATCAAGGGAACGGTGGCGAATCTGCCGGGCATCCTGACGGCGCTCGGGGCGGCGCTCCGGACGGCGGGGCTTGAAACCGCCGATCTCGGGGAGATTCGCATCAACGAGGCCACGCCGGTGATCGGCGACTTGGCAATGGAAACGATTACCGAGACTATCATTACCGAGTCTACGATGATCGGTCACAATCCGTCCACCCCCGGCGGCATCGGGTTGGGCGTCGGCGTTACTCAGCCGTTCGACCGCCTCGGAGTTATCGGCCGGGGCGAAAAGGTGATCTGCGTCATCCCGCAGGGAATCGACTATGAGGACGCGGCCCGTGAAATCAACGGGGCCGTGGCGCGGGGCGTCGACGTTCAGGGCGCGGTCGCCAGGCAGGACGACGCGGTGTTGATTGCTAATCGCCTCACGCGGAAGGTGCCGGTCATCGACGAGGTGACCCTCATCGACAAGGTGCCGCTGGGCATGCAGGCGGCGGTGGAGGTGGCCGAACAGGGCCAGTCCGTCAGGACGCTGTCCAACCCTTACGGGATTGCGACCGTTTTCGGCCTGGCGGCCGACGAGACTAAGCTGGTCGTCCCCATCGCCCGGGCGCTCATCGGCAACCGTTCGGCGGTGGTGGTCCGCACGCCCCAGGGGGATGTGAAGGCACGAAGCATTCCGGCGGGTGTGGTGACGGTTTCCGGCATTCGGGGCAAGGCCGATATCGATGTTGATGCGGGCGCCGCCAGGATCATGGAGGTCGTTGAGCGTGTCCAGCCGGTGGAGGATGTCAAGGGCGAGGCCGGCACCAATGTCGGCGGCATGCTGGAGAGAGTGCGCCAGGTGATGGCCGATCTTACCGGCCAGGCGCCGGGCGAGATGAAAATCCAGGATGTCCTTGGCGTGGATACCTTTATCCCCCAGAAGGTCAGAGGCGGCCTGGCGGGCGAGTTCGCCCTGGAAAATGCGGTGGCTCTGGCGGCGATGGTAAAAACCAACCGTCTGCCGATGACGCAGATCGCCGACCAATTGGCCGCTAAGCTGGGGACAGGGGTGGTGATTGCCGGGGTGGAGGCTTACATGGCTGTCGGCGGGGCGATGACGACGCCCGGAACGGCGAAACCCCTGGCAATCCTCGATATGGGCGGCGGGTCGACCGACGCCGCCATCGTTACGCGCGACGACAAGATCAGCGCCATTCACCTGGCCGGCGCCGGCGATATGGTCACCATGCTGATCAATTCCGAACTCGGCCTGGGCGATCCGGACCTGGCCGAGAATATCAAGAAGTATCCGTTGGCCAAGGTGGAAAGTCTTTTTCACATGCGGCTGGAGGACGGAACGGTGCGTTTTTTTGCCGAGAGTTTGCCTCCGGAGGTCTTCGCCCGGGTGGTAATCCTGGCGGAGGGCGGCCTGACGCCCATTCCCGGCGACTATCCGCTCGATAAGATCCGCTATGTTCGCCGGGAAGCGAAGAAGAAGGTGTTTGTCGCCAACGCTCTGCGGGCGCTGGCTCGGGTGGCGCCGACCGGCAATATCCGCCACATTGATTTCGTCGTGCTCGTGGGCGGATCGGCGCTGGATTTTGAGATCGCGGACATGGTGACCGACGCGCTGGCCGAATACGGCATTGTCTGCGGGCGCGGCAACATCAGGGGGACAGAGGGGCCGCGAAACGCGGTGGCTACCGGTCTGGTGCTCTCTTACCTTAACGGGGGAGAGGCCTGATATGGTTACGGAAAACGCAGCGGTCAAACCAAATATCGTTATTTACGTCAACGCCCATTTCGGGCAGGAAGCAAAGCTGCGGGAAGTTCAGGCGGGAATCGAGGAAGAGGGCGTCCCCAGCTCGTGGAGCGTCGGGGCGGGAGACGCCGCCAGCCTCGCCTGCCGGGGCGCCGCCGAGTCTCCGTTGGGGGTCGGCGTCGGCATCGGCGCGGAGGCGATAAGCGTTCATTACCACAAACTGCCTGCGGATAAGCCGCTCTTCGTCCTGCCGGCCGGAGAGCCGGGGACCTGGCGACGGTTGGGCAGCAACGCCGCTCGCATGGTCAAGGGGACACCTTTTAGGGACTTGGCCGCGAAGGAGACGGACAGCGGCGACGACGACCCGCGACGCCGGCTGACCGACGTAGTTATGGAGATTATTCGAGAAAGACTTGATGGCCATGGGAGGTGAAAGCATGGTCAAAGATGCGCTCGGCCTGATCGAGACAATCGGGTTGGTGGCGGCGATGGAAGCCGCCGATGCGGCAGTCAAGGCCGCCAACATCGAACTTCTCGGCTATGAACTTACCAAAGGAGGCGGGATGGTATCCGTCAAGCTGCAGGGCGATGTGGGAGCGGTCACGGCCGCGGTGGACGCAGGCGCGAACGCCGCCGGCAAAGTCGGCAGGGTGTGGGCTACTCACGTCATTCCCAGGCCCCATCGCGCATTGACCGGCATGGTCGAAAGCGAAGACACCGTGGGCCGGAAGGCGCAGACGCCGCCGACCGCGGCTGATGACGGCGGCGCCAGCGGGCCGCCCGCGGACGAAGGCGGCGAACCGCAGGCGCAGGAAACGGCGCCGGTGGCCGCGAGCAGGGAGGAGTCGGCGGTATCTTCGGAACCGGATACTCGCTCAGCTCCTGTCGAGAAACCAAGCTCGGAATTGTGCAATTTGTGCGGCGATCCCGCCTGTTCCCGCAAGAAGGGCGACCCGAAAGTAACGTGCCTGCATTACGGAGAAGACAAGGAGGATGAGTGATATGCGTGGCGAGGCGTTGGGAATGGTGGAAACCAAGGGTTTGGTCGGCGCGATCGAGGCGGCCGACGCGATGGTGAAGGCGGCTAATGTTACGATGGTCGGCTATGAGAAGATCGGCTCCGGACTGGTTACGGTGATGGTTCGGGGCGACGTGGGCGCGGTCAAGGCCGCTACCGACAGCGGCGCGGCCGCCGCGAGCAAGGTCGGCGAAGTGATTTCGGTCCATGTGATCCCGCGCCCTCATACCGATATCGAGAAGATACTGCCTAAACTGGAAGGCTGAAGCGGCGACTGAGCGAGGAGGCGGGAGGAATGGACCCCGAATTGATCGACGCGGTCGTTGTGTGCATCGCGAAAAGGCTGGCGGACCTTCCCCCGGCGGCTGCCGCGCTCCCGGGCATACCGGTGGGCGTATCGAAGCGCCATGTCCATCTATCCGCTAATGACGCAGCCGTCTTGTTCGGGGCCGGGCGGGCGCTGACCAAGGTCAAGGATTTAAAGCAGACGGGGGAATTCGCCGCCGCCGAAACGGTTACGCTCGTCGGACCTAGAGGGGTCATCCCGGGGGTGCGCGTGCTCGGCCCGTTGCGGCGGGTCAGCCAGGTGGAGCTATCACGCACCGACAGTTTTCTCCTCGGCATCGTCCCGCCTGTCCGCGACTCCGGCCAACTTGCCGGCTCGGCCGGCGTTGCCCTGGTCGGGCCGGCGGGGACGCTGACTATGAAGGAGGGCGTCATCGTCGCCGCCCGGCACATCCATATGAGCGTAGAGGACGCGGCCGCCTACGGTGTGGCGGACGGCGACCGGGTGTCCTTGGAGGTGCCCGGCCAACGGTCGGTATGCTTTAGGAATGTATTGGTGAGAAGCGGCGCCGGTTTCCGTTTGGAATTCCATGTCGACACCGACGAGGCCAACGCCGCCGGGCTGAAGAACGGCGATCTGGTAAGCCTCGTGGGGGTTGGGGGGTGAGCCTTTGCAATACAGGGAACTGGTGGACATAGTCACCCAAGAAGTGTTGCGGCGACTGAACGGCGGAGCGCCGGCCGCCGGACGGGGGGATAGCCGCAAGATCCTCGCCCTCTTCTGCGGCGGAGCCATCGGGCTGGAGCCGGGACTGGCGGCGCTGGCGGAGCTCCGCGCTTATCCGGCGGATGTCGCCGTTGTACTGTCGGCGGCGGCGGAGAAGATCGTGGGGGCTGAGCGGGTGCGCGATACGCTGGGAACGGATACTGTCATCGTTACCGCTCAGGACCCTTATCCCGGCCGACTGTTGAGGGAGGCCGACGCCGTCGTTGTCCCGGTGCTGACGCAGAATACGGCCGCCAAACTGGCCCGAACTTTTTCCGACACCCTTGTCACCACTTTGGCGCTGCAGGCGCTGATGCTGGGCAAGCCGGTGGTTATGGCGGCCAACGCCGCTGATCCGCAGGACTGCGGGCGAACCAGCGGCGGGATGGGGCGGGCGCCCGTAAATCTGACGCGGGCGCTGCGGGATAACCTCCGGCTGATCGAAAGCTACGGCGTCAGGCTGGTGGATGTAAAAATGCTGGCAGCCGAGGTCGGGAGATGTTTCCGGCCCGATCCTGAGCCGGCAACGCTGGCCCGGGAGAAGAAGGTTTTAATCGACGCGGCGGCCGTCAAGGCGGCGCTCGCCACCGGCAGCGGGAGACTGGCCGTGCCCCGGGGCGCCATAATCACCCCGCTGGCGGCTGACGCCGCGCGGGAGCTGAACGTCGAACTTGTGCGGGGCGATAGCTGATAAGCATTGCATGGGAGAGGATACCATGTGGGTAGGAAAAGTCATCGGTACGCTGGTGGCGACACCCAAGGATGAGAGCCTGACGGGCAGCAAGCTGCTGATCGTCCAGCCGCTGGAATTCGACGGCAGGAGCGCCGGAGGGCCGCTGGTCGCCGTCGATACCATCGGGGCCGGCACCGGGGAAACGGTGCTGGTGGTGGAGGGGAGTTCGGCCAGGCATGTCCATGGCAAACCCAACTCGGCGGTGGACGCCGCCATCGTCGGCATCATCGACTCCATCGAGCTGGACCGGTCGTTGCTTGCCGAGGAGCGGTGAGTCATGAAGGTATATACCAGAACGGGCGATAAAGGCGAAACAAGCCTGTTCTCGCGGCAGCGGGTGACCAAGGATAACATCCGGGTGGAAGCGTACGGCACGGTGGACGAGGCCAACGCGGCCATCGGCCTGGCAAGGGCGTTGCTCGGCAATCGGCCGTGGGCGGAAAGACTGCAGGCCATCCAGCGGCAGCTGGTCGGGGTGAACGCCGACCTTGCCACCGCCGGCGAGCCGATGCGCGGCGCGTGGCTGACCACCGACAGGGATGTCGCCGCGCTGGAAGGGCTGATCGACGAACTGGAGCGGGTGCGCATCCCGCAGCCGCATTTCGTCACGCCGGGCGACTGTCCGGCCGGCGCGGCCCTCGATCTGGCCCGCACGATGGTGCGCCGGGCGGAAAGATGTGTCGTGAGGCTGAGGAAGGCCGAGGCGATCGCCGAGACGACGCTTGTTTACCTGAACCGCCTCTCCGACCTGTTGTTCGTCATGGCCCGCTGCGTGGAACAGGAAGAGCTGATCGCGTTGATTACCCGCAGAGTGCAGTCAATATTGGGAGGGGATAGCATGACAGCCCGGGATTCGATACTTGAGAAGGCCAAACGCGCCATCGACGCGGCGGAAAGCAAAGCTGCGGAAATAGGCGTGCCAATGGTTATCGCCATCGTCGATCAAGGCGGGAATCTGGTGGCGCAGCACCGGATGGACGGGGCGCTGCTGGCGAGTATCTCCATAGCTCTCGATAAGGCTTATACGGCTACGGCCCTCAAGATGACCACCGAGCAGGCCGCGGCGCTGGCGCAGCCCGGTCAGATGCTGTACGGGATCAATACCACGGATGGCGGCCGGATGGTGGTATTCGGCGGCGGCCTGCCCATTGTCGCGGACGGGGTCGTTGTCGGCGGGCTGGGTGTCAGCGGCGGTTCGGTGGAGGATGACATCCGCGTGGCGAACGCCGGGTTGGCCGCCTGGCGGTAATGATGTGTCCGGGGGAGGATGGCAATGGACGACCAATTGATTGCAAGAATGGCGGCGCAGGTGCTCGCCAAGCTGCAGGACCATGATGCGGCCGGCCGGGAGAGCCCGGGGCTTTTCGCCGACCTGGACGACGCCGTGGCGGCGGCCCGGCAGGCCTACCGACAGCTTAAGACGCTGTCACGGGATAGCCGCGAAGCCATAATCCGGGCCGTGCGGGAGGCTGCCTACGGCAACGCGGCGCTACTTTCCGGGCTGGCGGTACAGGAGACCGGCATGGGCCGGGTGGCGGACAAAATTATTAAAAACGAGCTGGCGGCGCAGAAGACTCCGGGCACGGAGATCTTGTATACCGAGGCGTGTTCCGGGGACCGGGGGCTGACGATCGTGGAACGGGGGCCTTACGGGGTTATCGGCGCCATAACGCCCACGACCAATCCGTCCGCAACCATCATCAACAACTGCATCGGCATGATCGCGGCCGGCAACGCCGTGGTGTTCAGCCCCCATCCTTCGGCGGTGCGGACTTCCTGCAAAACGCTGGCGATAATCAATGAGGCTATCGTCAAGGCGGGGGGGCCGGAAAACCTGCTCACGGCCGTGGCCCGCCCGTCAATCGAAACAGCCGGGCGGCTGATGAAGCATCCGGATATCAACATGCTCGTGGCCACCGGCGGGCCGGCGGTGGTCAGCGCGGTGCTGTCCTCGGGGAAAAAAGCCATCGGCGCCGGAGCCGGCAATCCGCCTGCCGTGGTCGACCAAACGGCGGATATCGCCAAGGCTGCCCGCGATATCGTTGCCGGCTGCTCTTTTGACAATAATCTGCCTTGTATTGCCGAAAAGGAAGTTATCGCCGTCGGCTCGATCGCCGACGAGTTGATGGCTTACATGCGAAAGGCCGGCGCGTATCAGCTTTCCGGACGCCAGACGGAAGAGCTGGCAAAAGTCGTCCTGACCGAGAAACAGGCGGAGGCGGCTGCCGGCTGCAGCTATCGACCCACTAAAATCTATGCCGCCAACAAAGCGTTCATCGGCAAGGATGCCGGCTACATTCTCCGCCATATCGGCATCGAAGACGGCGACGCCGCCAAAGTCATACTGTGTGAGACCGAGGCGGATCACCCGTTCGTGCTGGAAGAGCTGATGATGCCGGTGCTGCCGCTGGTCCAGGTCAAGGACGTCGACGCCGCGATCAGGCTGGCGGTCGAGGTGGAACACGGAAATCGCCATACCGCCATCATGCATTCGAAAAATGTCGACAACATGACGAGGTTGGCCCGCGCCATTGAGACGACGGTCTTCGTCAAGAACGGTCCGTCGTTCGCCGGAATCGGCGTGGGCGGCGAGGGGTTCACGACTTTCACCATCGCCGGACCGACCGGCGAGGGGCTGACCTCGGCGAAGAGCTTCGCCAGACAACGCCGCTGCGTCCTGGTCGATGCATTCTCCATCGTGTGAGAGGGTGAGGCAATTGCGAGAGGAAATTATCGCCGCAGTCCGGGACGCCGGCGTCGTGGGCGCGGGGGGAGCAGGTTTTCCGACGCATGTGAAGATCGACGCCAGGGTGGATACCGTTGTCGCCAACGGCGCGGAATGCGAGCCGCTGCTCAGGGCGGACCAGGAGATTATGGCCAAAGAGAGCGACAAGGTCGTCGCCGGCCTGGCGGCGGTTATGCTGGCCACCGGCGCCGGTCGCGGCGTTATCGCCCTGAAGCGGAAGTATGCCGAAGCGGCGGCGAATCTTGCTGCCGCCATCGGCCTACTGGGCGACCGCCGGCTGGAACTATTCTTTTTGCCGGACTTCTACCCGGCCGGCGATGAACAGGTGCTTGTCTATGAGGCGACGCGGCGGGTCGTGCCGGAAGGCGGCATCCCGCTGAATGTCGGCGCTGTCGTGGTCAACGTCGAGACGCTGGTGAATGTGGCCGAGGCACTGGCCGGCAAGGCGGTCACCGACAAGTATCTGACCGTGACGGGGGAGGTGGCGCAGCCGCTGACTATCAGGGCGCCTGTGGGGATTTCCGCGCGGGAAGTGATCGCGTTGGCCGGGGGCGCGACCGTCGACGATTTCGCGATTATCGACGGCGGCCCGCTGATGGGGAAGCTCGTCGCCCTGGAAGCGGTCGTCACCAAAACCACCGGCGGCTTCATCGTCTTGCCGCGGAAGCATCCGGCCATCGCTCACAAAGTCGCTTCCTGGACGGTCATCGCCAACCGGGCGAAGGCGGCCTGCTGCAGTTGCCGGGGCTGCACCGACGGCTGCCCGCGCTACCTTCTGGGCCATGGGCTGGAGCCCCACCGCATCATGCAGGTCATCGGCGGCGGGCTGCAGGACAACGCCGCCGTCACCCGCGCGCTGCTGTGCTCCGAGTGCGGCGCCTGCGAGGCTTACGGCTGCACCATGGGGCTGTCTCCGCGGCGGGTCATCGCGGAGCTGAAAGCGCAGTTGGCGAAGGCGGGGGTCAAAAATCCCCACCGGGCGGAAATCAGGCAGGCTAGATGGGAACGGGATTACCGCCGGATACCGACGAAACGCCTGGTGGCGAGGCTGGGACTGGAAAAGTACGACCGACCTGCGCCGTTCTCCACGTCCCCAATTCCCGACGAAGTCCGCTTACCGCTTTTGCAGCATATCGGCGTCCCGGCGTGTCCGGTTGTCAGGGACGGCGACAAGGTTGAGGCCGGCGACCTCGTGGCCGTTATCCCGCAGGGCGCGGCGGTCGGGGCCAACCTGCACGCGAGCATTGCCGGGGAAGTATTCACCGGGGACGGCTATATCGGCATAAAGGCGAGAAGCAAGGCAGGGGGGATGGGGTGGTGAAAGCGGCCATCGGGTTGCTGGAAGTAAAAAACGTGACCAGGGGAATTCAGGTTGCCGATACCATGCTGAAGGCGGCCAACGTGGAATTGGTGCTCGCTCAGCCTTTCTGCCCCGGCAAGTTCATCGTCATGGTGTCCGGCGACGTGGGCGCGGTTCAAAGTGCCGTCCGCGCCGGGAAAGGTTTGAGCCTCGACTGCGTGGTGGACGAGTTTGTCCTTCCCAACATCCATCCCAGCATTTTTCCTGCTCTGTCAGGGTGTACCGAAATCAAGGAACTGAGGGCCCTGGGAATGATCGAGAGTTTTTCGGTGGCTTCGGGCATAACCGCCGCCGATGCCGCGGTAAAAGCGGCGCCGGTGGAACTGATCGAGATTCGCCTGGCCCGGGGTATGGGCGGCAAGGCCGTGGTGCTTTTCACCGGCGATGTAGGCGCGGTCAACGCCGCGATTCGCGCCGGGACACAAGCCATTGCTGACAGCGGCTTTCTCGTCGATCAAACGGTTATTGCTGCTCCTCATTCCGGATTACACGGAGTGTTATTCTAAAATGTCAGGAGTGATTATTGCGTGTTTCCAGTGCCAGAGTTAGTAGCCGCTTTTGGCAGCGGGATGTTCGCGGCAGCTGTGGGGGCGCTGCCGGCCTTCATTATGTGCGGGTTTCTTGTGCTGGCCAACATGCCTGAAATGGCCTTCGGCCCCTATTTCGGCCCGCATATTTCCTTCGCCGGCGCCGTGGCGGCCACCGCTTTCGCCGGGCGCAAGGACCTGGTCAATTCTAAAGATATCCTGGTACCGTTGGTGAAATGCAACAACGGCTCGGTATTATTCGTGGGCGGCTTGTTTGCCGTCGGCGGCATGATGGTGAACAAACTGCTGGCCCATGTAGCTACCCCCGCCGACACCATTGCCATGACTGTGGGGCTATCGGGGATTGCCGCCGGTCTGATCTTCGGGAGAGGGAAGCTGGTGGCGTCTTACAAGTTGCCGGATTCCGGCACAGCGTTTTTACTGCTGCTGCTGGGACTTGGAGTGGGTCTGATTTCTGCTTACGCCGCGGTTGTCGGCAAAAACGTTCTTCTCGGCTTCGGCGTAGCGGCCGCGTCGCTGATTTTTTTGCAGTTCATGGGCGTAGGGCCGGTCACCCATCATATCGCTTTGCCGGCGGCCTACGCCGCGGCGGCAGTCGGCAACGTATGGATAGGCGGATTGTTTGAATTATGGGGGCCTTTATGGGCGACTTTTTCGGCAAGACGCTAAACAGCGGCGACACTCATGTCGATCCGCCGGCAATTACCATCGCAGTATTGTCAGCTGTCGTCTTCATATTTTTGAAATAGCCGTTCGCATCAGGCGGGACACAGGTTGTGGAATCAGAGAGTTCCCGATGCTACGATTTTTATTATAGGCTTGGGGCAACAGTAAAGGCGTCGGTAAAAGTAGGGACTCTTCGCAGTCATTTTTAGAAAATATGTACCGAATTCGGTACATATTTTCTAATTTTTCCGCAAAGATGTCGTCAGTTGCTTTGGGGATTTTCCCTGACGCCAATTATACGACGAGTAGTGGTAGTATCTAGTAGTATCTAGGTGAAGGGAAACAAAGCCGGTATTGCAGCACAGGGCAAGGGATACGCTCGGGGGCTACGGCGAGCCGTATTTCTCCAGCATGCGGAGATAGACTAAGTCTTGCCGGGGCTACCGCCGCTGGGAGCTATCGCCTGACCGGCGTGGATGCTGACCGGAGATGAGCTGGAAGGAATACGCCATAGCCGTGCTGGTGTTCAACGTGGCGGGGGCGGAGCAGAAAATCGCCATGGGGCCGGTGGTCTCGCGGAGGCGATCAAGATGCTTGGCGTCAGCTAAATTTCGGCGATAAACAAGAGAAGGAATTGGCGCTGCGGGATTTAATAGTCTAGGTAAGACGGTGCGAGGGCGAGGAGCGGGAAATGCCGACAGTAAATAAACAGGAACAACGGCCGGACCCCGAGGCGATCCTGGGGAAGCTTGACAAGGCGGCGAGAGGCAAGCTCACCGTTTTTCTGGGCGCGGCGGCCGGCGTAGGCAAAACATACTCCATGCTGGAGGCGGCTCATGAACGTTTGAGTAACGGCAGCGATGTCGTTATCGGCTGGGTGGAAACCCATGGCCGCCAGGAAACCGAGCGGCTGGCGGCCGGACTGCCGAAAATCTCGGCCAAGATATTTGCGTACCGCGGCAAGGAACTGGCGGAGATGGACATTGACGCAATCATTACCCGCAAGCCGGAGTTGGTCTTGGTCGATGAACTGGCTCATACTAATGTGCCCGGCTCGCGTCATGTGCGACGGTTCCAGGATGTCGAGGAACTTATCGATGCCGGTATCAACGTTTATACAACCCTGAACATCCAGCACATAGAAAGCCTTAACGATATGGTGGCGCAAATCACGGGCGTCGTAGTAAGAGAAACAGTACCGGACCACATTATCGAAGAGGCGGACAATGTTCAGCTCATTGATATGCCGCCGGAAGATCTCATAAAGCGCCTTAAGGAAGGCAAGGTCTATGTGCCCGGTCAGGCCGAACGCGCCCTGAAGAACTTCTTCCGACCGGGGAACATCAACGCCCTGAGGGAAATGTCGCTGCGGTTCACGGCTAGTAGGGTCGATAAGCAGCTCAGCGAGTATATGCGCGAGCACCAGATCGACGGCCCCTGGCCGGCGGCGGGGCGGATAATGGTGTGTGTCAGCGCCAGCCCATTTTCCGCCCAACTTATCCGCGTTGCCCGGCGCCTTGCCGCCGGGCAGCAGGCCGAATGGCTGGCCGTGCATGTCGAGACGGCCCGGCGCTTTCCCGTCGGCGACGCCGAGCGGGACAGAGTAGCCCGCAATATGCGTTTGGCCGAGGAACTGGGGGCGCAAATACTCAGCAGCACCGCCGACAATTTGGCAGAGGAGATCCTTGAAATCGCGCGCTCGCGCAACGTTACGGCGATTGTCATCGGCAAACCCCGCCATGGCCGTGTGCGAGAGTTTCTGTACGGGTCGGTCGTCGACAAGCTCATCCGCAATGGCAGCGGCATAAACGTATGCGTTATCCAGGCCAAAAAGGAAAAGGCGCCGGGAGGGAGCATCGCTACCGCCAATGTGGGCGAGCGGGCTAATTGGTCTCACTATGTCCTCAGCCTGTTGATGGTGGCGGCAGTTACGCTTTTCAATTGGGTTTTGCACGGAAGAATTGAGCTCGTCAATGTCGCGCTTATTTATCAGTTGCCGGTGGCGTTCAGCGCTTTCTGGTGGGGGCGGTGGCCGGCATATTTTTCGGCTGTTTGCAGCGTGCTTCTTTTCGACCTCCTCTTTGTGCCGCCGATATTTACTTTTACTGTCGATGATGTACGCTATGTCTGGAGTTTTCTTTCTTTCTTGGTTGTCGCGTTCGTGATCGGCGGCCGGACCGAGTTGCTTCGCTATGAGGCTACGGCGGCCAGAGTACGCGAGAAAAGCACGCGTGCCTTGTATGATTTCAGCCGCGAGATTGTTGCGGTGATCGATCTGGATACTATTGTCCGCAAACTGGCCGGGCAGGCGGCCGATGCGCTTGGCCGTAGAGTGGTGGTGCTGCTGCCGGACGCGAACGGCAGCCTCGCGGTCTGGGCAGAGCGGGACCCGGGAAGCGGCGAGCTGTTATCGGATATGAGCCAGGACAACAAGGTTCCGCTGGCGGACAGCGCCGAGGCGGCTGTTGCCGTGTGGTCCTACGAACACCGTCAGGTTGCCGGGCGGTCTACCGAAACATTGCCGGCCGCACAGTATTTGTATTTGCCGCTCAATACGAGGGAAAGTACCGTCGGCGTCCTCGGGATACGTATCGTCGAAAAGCTGATAACTCATGAACAGCGGCGTCTTATGAACGCTTGGGCGGGGCTGGCGGCGATCGCGATCGAGCGGGTTAAGCTGACCGAGGAGGCGCGGCAGGCGGCTCTGTTGGCTGAATCCGACCGTCTGCGTTCCGCGCTGTTCAACTCGGTTTCTCACGAACTTCGTACGCCGATGGCAACGATCATCGGCTCGTCGTCCACCCTGCTGGAGGCTGAGGACGTATATTCCGCGGCCGAGCGGCGGTCGCTCATCGAGACGATTAAAGAGGGCGCCGCCAGGATAAACCTTATCCTCCTGAACCTTCTAGACACGGCCAGGCTGGAAAGCGGCATGCTACAGCTGAAGTACGACTGGTGCGACATCGAGGATATTATTGGCACGGCGCTACGCCAATTGGCGGATCAAACAAAGGGCCGGCCGCTGAATGTCAAGATATCCGATGACGTCCCTCTGCTGAGGGGCGACTGCGTGCTGCTGGTGCAAGTGTTGGTAAACCTGTTGGACAACGCCATCAAGTATTCCCCCCGGGGCACCGGCATCGAAATCAAGGTTGGCAGCGGCAGCGACAGCCTGCAGGTGTCGGTCGTCGATCACGGCGCCGGGATATCGGAGGCCGATTTGCCGCGGATCTTCGATAAGTTCTTCCGGATACAGCGGCGGACGGGCAATGTTCCCGGAACAGGGCTTGGACTGTCGATCTGCAAGGGCCTTGTGGAGGCCCACGGGGGTAAAATATGGGCGGAGAACGCGGCCGGCGGCGGGGCGGTCATTAGCTTTACTCTGCCGCTTGGCAACAACCAAGCAATACTTCAGCCGGAAAGCGAGTGATTCCTATGCCGGAAAAAAGCATGCGCGTACTCGTCGTCGATGACGAACCGCAAATCCGCAAACTGCTGAGGGTCTCCCTGGGAGCTCACGGTTATATCGTCGACGAAACCGAAACAGGTTTGGACGGGATAAGTCGCGCCGCGACCTTTAAGCCTGATCTGATTATCCTGGATCTGGGGTTGCCCGATATTGAAGGCAAGGAGGTCGTCCGCCAGGTGCGAGAATGGTCGCAAGTGCCGATAATCATCCTCACCGCTCGCGACCAGGAACAAGAAAAGGTCGAAACGCTCGACGCCGGCGCCGACGATTACATCACCAAGCCCTTCGGGGTAAGCGAACTCATGGCCCGTATGCGGGTATCACTCAGGCGGACGGCCCGCTCCGACGATGAGCCGGTTATTGTCTGCGGCGGATTGCAGGTAGACCTCGCCCAGCGGCGGGTAACGATCAGCGGCAACGAGGTGAAGCTGACGCCGACCGAATACGACCTTCTGAAAGAACTGGCCCAACACGCCGGCAAGGTGCTCACTCACAAGCAATTGTTGAAGACGGTGTGGGGCAATCTCCACAGCGAGGATACTCACTACATTAGGGTATATGTCGGTCAACTACGCCGTAAGATCGAAGACGACCCTACCCAGCCGCGCTATATAATCAGCGAGCCGGGAGTCGGCTATAGGTTGATGGGGAAATAGGATGGGAAGCTGTGAAGGACCAGCCGGGAGGCTGGTTTCTTTTTTTTCCTGCCTTGACGAGATTTTTACGCTTTCTTTATACGGCGGCGGTTATTTCTGACGCCCTTTTTATCTCAAAGGACCTTATACTGAGGGGAGTAACCATCATTTTTGCCTAAGGGGTGTCTTGCTTGAACCAATTAGCCTCTATTCAATCGCTGTTCAAGCTGAACCTGACCCCTTATCAGGTGTTGGTCAGCGGCTTTGCAGGACTGATTCTCGCCGGGGCGCTCCTCCTGGCGACCCCGTGGGCGGCGCAATCCGGCGAAGGGACAAACTTTCTTGATGCTTTATTTACCGCAACATCGGCGGTGTGCGTTACCGGGCTGGTGGTTGTGGATACCGGCACACATTATTCCCTGTTTGGACAAACCGTCATCCTCCTCCTCATCCAGTTCGGCGGTCTGGGAGTGATGACGGTCAGTACCCTGCTGGCGGTGATGCTGGGGAAAAAGATTCACCTGCGGGAACGCCTGTTAATCCAGGAAGCTACCAACCAAATTGAACTATCCGGTGTTGTAAGGCTGACGCTGTATATTATTAAAGTAACATTGCTGGTGGAGTTCATCGGGGGCACGAACCTGGCGATGCGATGGTATCAGGACTTTGGCGCCAAAGGAATTTACTACGGGTATTGGCACGGTGTTTCGGCCTTCTGCAACGCCGGTTTTGACCTTTTCGGCGACTTCAGAAGCATCACTTCGTATGTTGCCGACCCTGCGGTGGTTTTCACCATCGCCGGTCTTATCGTCGTCGGCGGCATCGGCTTTACGGTAATAGCCGATGTCTGGAACCAACGCTCCTTCCGACAGCTTAGTCTGCACAGCAAGCTGACTGTCTCCGTTTCCGGCCTGCTGATTTTTTTAGGAATGATGCTGATCATTGTTTTTGAGTCAGGCGGCAAAGTATTCAATGAGCTTTCGCCCGCCGCCAAGGTCCTGGCGGGGTTCTTTCAATCGGTCACCACCCGGACTGCCGGCTTCAGTACTGTGGATATCGGTAGTATGCGTGAAGGGACCCTGCTGATAATAATCTTGTTGATGTATATTGGCGCGTCTCCTTCGTCTACAGGCGGCGGTATAAAAACGACAACAGCCGGTATAATCGCCGCCTCGGTTTTCGGTTTCATCCGGGGCAAAAAGGAAGTTGAGCTGTTTCATCGTCACGTTGTGCAAGCCAGCATCACGAAAGCTGTGACCATAGCAGTTATATCAGCCGGCCTAATAATAGCCGTGACACTTGCGATGACACTCACCGAACAGGCGCCGCTCCTCAACATCCTGTTCGAAGTTACCTCTGCCTTCGGCACTGTCGGACTGTCAACCGGCATTACCCCCAACTTGTCGACGGCCGGCAAGATGATGATAATCTTCACGATGTTCGCCGGAAGGGTCGGGTCGCTGACGCTGGTTTTATCGCTGGCGCTCAAGAAGCAAAATGGGAAACTGCTATATCCCGAGGGAAAGGTAATTATCGGCTAAAAAGGAGCTGCCATGAAGAGGAAACAGTTTGCCGTCATCGGCATAGGAAGATTCGGTTTGAGCGTCGCCTGCAGCCTTGCCAGCCAAGGCTACGAGGTATTGGCCGTTGACCACGACTTAGAAAGTATACAGAGGATAAGTGAGGTCGTTACTCACGCTGTGTGCGTTGACACGACCGACGAGGAAGCGTTAAAGGCTCTGGGGATAAGAAATTTCGACGTGGTAGTGGTTGCGATTGGAGAAGACGTACAAGCCAGCGTCCTAACCACTCTTCTCCTAAAGGAAGCGGGGGTGGGCCACATCGTGGCCAAAGCTCAAAACGAGCTGCACGGCAAGATGCTGGAGAAGATCGGCGCCGATCGGGTCATTTATCCGGAGCGGGACATGGGGATGCGCATCGCCCATAGTCTGGTCTCCACCAATGTGCTTGAGTACATTAAATTGTCTCCAGACATTGGCATTGTAGAAGTGGCCGTTCCGCAGGAGATGGTCGACAAGCCGCTGTCCGAATCCAATCTGCGGGAGGGTTATGGTTTAAACCTTGTCGCCATCAAAAGATGTGACTCGATTTCGGTTTCACCAAAGCCTGAAGAAGTTTTTCGCCAGGGGGATATCCTATTCGTGATTGGCGAAAACGAAGGGATCCACCGTCTGGAACAACTCGACTGACGTGGCACCGCAGCATACGGCTGGAGGGGTTGGCCCGTGAACGCTCAATATTTGGCTGGAATAATCGCTGATATACGGTCGTTGACCCTGCTGGCGGCCTCCCTTGTCTGCTGCTTCGGCATCGTCCACTGTCTGCTGGTAAAATTAATGTATCAAGGGGGTAAACGTTCGTCCTGGTCGCGCTGGGGTGAGTTGGCTCTGTCCGGAGGCATTGCCACTTTCGTTTGTCTGCAATTTTTAGCGCGGCCGGTATTGCTGTTTGTGCCGATTTTTCTTTTCCCTTTTGTTTGGGGCAATGATAAATAGAAGGGGGACAGTTGCTGGCCTCGCCGGTCACGGCAGGCTTTTTTCTTTATGCTTTGCCTTTATCAGGGGGTGAATGGGTGAGCGACAGGCTGAATAGGGAGCTGGCAATTGACGATGAGGCCTCGGGCAGGAAGCTCTTGCGATTGTCGCTACGGCCACGCAATATTATGAGTAAAGTAACAAACGAAGACATGGCAAGCCTCGTTTTTCGCCACAAGGCGGACGACGGGGTTTGCTTTTTGCGTTTTATAGCAAATTGACAAGAAAATTGGAGGTATTTACCATGATTTGGGGAATTTTCATCTCGATGAGTGTTTGATATAGGGGCGTTATTTTCGGTTGCGAATAGTCTAATTTTGCTGAGGTTCATGAGAATATCGGCTGCGGCCGGAGACTTAGCCTGAGGTGAAACGATATGCTCACTGGTTTTGATATGCGCACATTGATAGCGGTGCTGGTCGTAGGGCATGTTGTTTCGCTGGCTTTGTTGCTTGCTGATTTCAATTATGGACGGACCCAAGCAGGAGAGCGGCTTTTCGTTCTTGGCAGGTTGTCTCAGTTGGTTGGCCTGGTGCTGGTCGGACTGCGAGGCGAAATTTCTGGCGTTATGTCGTTGCTTTTAGGCAACTCCTTGGTAATGACCGGCCAGGCGATGGAATCGATGGCCTGGGTTTCGTTGAAGAACACGATGACCAGGAAATGGTGGCTATTCTACGGGCTTTCCCTGGCGGTAATTATGGCCTGCATATGGAATGTGCCGTTCGCTTTAAGCCGGACGGTCAGGATGTCCGTGCCGATGGTGCTGCAGAGTGCGTTTCTTCTGATACCCGGACTGCAGCTCGCTTTTTCCCGAACGGGATCGTCGCCGACGCAAAAGGTTATCGGCAGCCTGTATATAGTGGGTTTTTTGGCTGCGTTGTGGCGGCACCAGTATATCATGGGTTTGGATAGATACCGTCTTTTTATGACCGATCTTCCGCATAGCGCCTTTTTTGTGGTTTTGATCTTTCTGCTGGTGGCCGGAAGCCAGGGATATATTTTGATCAAGAAGGAAGTTCTCAATAAAGAGCTTGAAGAAAGCAACCGAAATTTGCAGCGGGAAAAAGAGGCGGCGGCTTTCTATGAAGCCGAGCTCAGGAAGCACCAGGTGGAACGAGCGGAATTAAAGGCGCTGCAGGCGCAAATCAAACCGCATTTCCTGCAGAATACGCTCGGGGCAATCGGACATTTCTGCCGGGTGGACTCTGCGAAAGCCCAGCAATTATTGCGCGATCTGGCGGCCTATCTGCGCGGCACCTTTGAGCTGACGGCGGATTGTGTACCGCTGGCGGAGGAAATGAAGGTTGTCCGGGCCTACCTGGATATCGAGTCGGTTCGGTTAGGACCCCGCCTTGACGTCAGGTGCGAATTGGAAGGCGACCTGTCTGTCTGCATGATTCCTCCCTTTACCCTTCAGCCGCTCGTGGAGAACGCCGTGCGTCATGGCATTGCACCCCGGCGGGAAGGCGGTGTCATCAGAATAAGCATCCGGGAGACAGACGACGGTTTTGTTGTAGCGGTGGAAGATGACGGGGTAGGTATGCCTGGCGATCTTCTGCACCATTTTAGCAGTGGCAGTTTCGAAACCAGGCGCGACGGATTGGGGCTCGGCTTGTTCAGCGTCGACCGACGTCTGAGGAGCATGTTCGGCGAAGGGCTGAAGGTGGTAGGAGCGGGCGGGCTGGGAACCCGTGTTTCCTTCTTTGTTCCCAGACGGGCTAACTGCCGGATGGAGGGGACCGGATCGAATGCTTAAAGTGATGATTGTTGACGATGAAGCCTGGGCGTTGGAAGAGTTACAGGATATTTTGGGCGGCCACTGCACCGTCGCCGGCGCGTTTGACGATCCGGTCGAGGCTGTCGAAGGGGTGGCGAGGCTTGAGCCTGATGTGGTCTTCCTCGACATCGAGATGCCCGAAATGAACGGGTTTCAAGCGGCCGGGGAGATTTTGGCCCGCCGTCCCCAGACCGGGCTGGTCTTTGCCACCGCTTACAGCCAATACGCCGCGAAGGCCTTCGATCTGGAGGCTATCGATTACCTGTTGAAACCGTTCGATCCCGCCAGGGTGGTTCAGTCCCTGAAGCGGATTGAAAAACGCTTTGCCCTGGAAGGGCGGTACCAGTCCCGTGGTCTTTCGCTAGCAGTACACAGGGAACTGGGCGGTATGAAGCTATCGCAGGTGTGGTTGTCAGACAACGGACTGTTAAGGATGATTCCGGTCGCCAGTATCGATGCCTGTTTTGTCAGAAAAGCCGACCGCCACGCTACCGTCATCGCCAGTGGAGCGGCTTACCGCAGCAGTTATGGGCTGCAGGAGTTTATGGCTCAATGCGATGCGAAGCTGATTCGTTGTCATCGCAGTTGCTATGTCCGTCCCGCCAGCGTGTGTTCGTTGAAGACGGGGAAAGATCGGACGCTGTGGCTGCGGCTTTGTGATTGGCCGGAGGAACTGCCGGTCAGCCGCCAGTATCGGGATGATATTTTCAATGAACTGGACATGAAAAAAGTCCGGGATAGAGGTTCGACTTAGTGCGGTTAATTGGCAAATCACGACAAAAAAACGGGAACTCGCGCAAACATGGTGGTGTGAACCACCATGTTTTTGTATTCTAAAACATGATATTAAATGTCGCAGTTTAGCGAAAAGAACAAGCGGATGGTTCTGTAGGCTGCTGGGCAAAGTCAGAAGGGTATGGGGAAGGAGTAGGTATGAGCGGCACCCGGATTGTTGACCAGGAAAACGTAAACCAGGCGGCGACGCAAAACCCGGAGCGGACCCGAACCGAGGTCCGGGGCGGGCCGGCTGGCGACCAACCGGGGAGGAAGCCCTACTTTGTCATCGACCCCGGCCCGCTGACCTGCAAGACGGATATCGCGGGCCTGGAATTCGACTTCAATTACGGCCTGCGGATTAAGGTTCCCGAAGGCGACTGGCGAGTCAGGTTTACTGATCGCGACGCCGGCGTCACACTGTATGACGCCAGGGCCTCGAACGCCTTCGTCACCAGCGCCAAGAAATACTACGTCAACTTCGGCCTGGAAATCTACCGTGCGGACAAGCTGATTTTCAGCCACGACTTCAGCCTGAAGGGCAAAAAGGTCCTCGTCAAATTCCCGGTGGGCACCCTTGGCGATGTCATCGCCTGGTTCCCCTACGCCCAGGTTTTTAAGCACACCCACGATTGCCTGGTTTACGTCGCCATGGATAAAAATCTGACCGACATATTCGTCCCCGCCTACCCGGAACTGATTTTCGTCGGCCCGGATGAGCGGCCGGAAGGGCTGTACGCAACCTACTACATGGGCATCTTCTTCCCCTGCGACGATCGCGTCCACCAGCCGGTGGACTTTCGGATCACCGGCTTGCAGAAGACTATCCCCCACCTGCTTGGCCTGGAACCGGTGGAGGTGAGGCCGATCGCCGCACCCCGTAATCTGGAGCGGGTCATCGCGGAGCCCTATGTCTGCATCGCCAGCCAATCGACCACCCAAGCCAAGTATTGGAACAACCCCACCGGCTTGCTGAACACGATAAAGCACCTGAAGGACAAAGGTTACCGGGTGCTGTGTATCGACCGGGAAATCTGCCACGGGGCAGGCAGCCGCTGGAACACCATCCCCTACGGGGCGGAGGACTTCACCGGCAACCGGCCGCTGCAGGAAAGGGTCGACCTCCTGTACCACGCCGACTTCTTCGTCGGCCTGTCCAGCGGCCTGTCATGGCTGGCGTGGGCAGTGGGCAAGCCAGTCGTTCTCATCAGCGGCTTCACGCTGCCTTTGAACGAGTTTTACACCCCTTACCGGGTGATCAATTACCATGCGTGCAACGGCTGCTGGAACGACGGGGCGATCGAGTTCGTCCACGACGACTTCGAGTGGTGCCCGCGCCACAAGCACACCGACCGCCAGTACGAGTGCACCCGCCTGATAACCGCCGACAAGGTCTGCCGGGTTATCGACCAGCTGATGGCTGACCACGGATTCGACCCTAAACCGGGGAGGGAGTAGCCGTGAAGAGAACGAGAGGAACAAGGCTGAGCCGCCGGCAGAAGCTGTCCATCCTAATGGCTTGCGTCAACAGCTTTAACAGTGCCGCTCCGCTGGCCCCGCCCCTGGCGGCGGCTGTGGCGGAGATCCCTGTGCCCCGGCGGGAGACGGTGGCTGCGTTTTTGGCCACCAGTTTCAACCGCGGCGGTCAGGTGCTGGACAGCTTGCTGTTTACCACGGCGTACGCCGCGTTCACGCCGGTGGTGAACGACGGGGACAACGTGAGCGGGGAAACGGTTGCCAGCGGTACGCAGGTGGTTTCGGGCGGTACGGCGACGCTGACGACGGTGAGCAATGGCGGCACGCAGACGGTGTCGGGCGGCACGGTGGCGTCGACCACGATCGCCGGCAGCGGCTACACCTCCGCGTATCAGGTTGTTTACGGCGGAACGGTGACGTCGACGACGCTTAACAGCCGCGGAGTGCAGCGGGTGGCGGGCGGGTCGGTGACGTCGACGACGGTCAACTATTACGCCACGCAGTCGGTGGGGAGCGGGGGGACGGCGACGTTGACGACAGTCAACAGCGGCGGTCTCCTGAGGATCGATGCCGGCGGCAGCGTAACCGGGGCAACCCTGGAGGCGGGTTATTGGCTATGGACCGACACCAGCGCCACACTCAGCGGGACGGATGACCAGGGCCGCGCCGTGACCATCATCGGCGGCACCGCCACCAACGTCTCACTGAACGATGTCGCCAGCCTATACGTGTTGTCCGGCCATCAGGCGAACTCGACGACCGTCAAAGGTTTGGGAATGATGTATGTGGCGGACGGTGGTGCGGCGAGCGCGACGACACTGAACGGCGGGGTTCAGTATGTGGATGCGGACGGCACCGTGACCGCGACAACGATCAACAGCGGCGGCAGGCAGGAACTGTGGGGCGGCACGGCGACGCTGACGACCGTGAACAGCCTCGGCGCGCAGACGGTGTCTGCCGGCGCGACGGCGTCGCTGACGACGGTTTACCGCGGCGGAACCCAGGTTGTATCGGACGGCGCGGCGTACCTGACGACGGTGGAGAGCGGCGGGCTGCAGTTGATGGACGGCGGCAGAGTGACGTCGACGACGGTGAACAGCGGCGGCAAGCAGTACATTTACGGCGGCACGGCTACGGGAACGACGGTGAGCAGCGGCGGAACGCAGTCGGTTCTGGGCGGGTCCGCCCAGGCCATAGATACGACGCTTGCCGGCGGTACTCAGGATGTGTATGGCAGCGCGACGAGCACGTATATAGGCGCCGGCGGCCTCCAGAAGGTGTCGGGCACCGTTTCGAGCACGACGGTGTACGCCGCGGGCGTACAAAATCTGTCCAGCGTCGGCAAGGCGTTCGTGACGTTCGTGTCGTCCGGCGGCACGCAGAACGTGTCCAGCGGCGGTACGGCGACCACCACGAGTGTGGGCGACGGCGGCGTGCAGAACGTGTCCGGCGGCGGCCGGGCTTCGGCAACGGTGGTGTCGTCCGGCGGCACGCAGAGCATTTCCGGCGGCGGCCGGGCGGCAGGCACGACGGTGATGGGCGGCGGCGTACTGGCGATCGCGGCCGGGGGGAGCGCCACGGGGGCGACTCTGTCGGCGGGCTATGTCCTGCAGGCCGACACCAGCGCCATCCTGACTGCCGGCAGCGCAAGAATTTCGGGCGGTACCGCCACCAGCATTACGCTCAATAGCGGCGGCTGGCTCAACGTGCTAACCGGGCAGCGGGCCAATTCGACGACGGTGAATGCCGGCGGCACGCAGACTGTGCTGGGGATCGCGTCCGTGACGACGGTGAACGACGGCGGCACGCAGGTCGTGTCGGGCGGTACGGCGAGTTTGACGGCGGTCAGCGGCGGTATCCAGATCGTGAGCGGCGGGACGGCGGTTGCGACGACGGTCGGCATGGGCTGGCAGGTGGTGCGGGGCGGGACGGCGAGCGCGACGACGGTGGGCGCCGGCGGCCGGCAGGTGGTGTCGGGCGGGGCGGCAAGAGCGATAACGGTCAGCTCCGGCGGCGTCCAGATCGTGAGCGCCGGCGTGGCGGACGCGACAACGGTCAGCTCCGGCGGGGCTCTGGTGGTTGCGGCCGGCGCCAGCGTCACCGGCGCTACCCTTTACGACGGTTATGTGCTGCAGGCCAACACGAGCGCCAGCCTCGCCGCGGGCAGCGTGACGATCACGGGCGGCACCGCTACGGGCGTCACGCTGAACAGCGGTGGTTCGCTGATTATACTTAACGGTCAGCGGGCGAGTTCCACGACGGTGATCGCAGGCGGCATCCAGACGATATATGGCGGCGGTATGGCATCCGGCACTGTCATAAATTCCGGCGGCCTAGAAGAGGTTTACACCGGAGGCAGCGCCGTCGGTACCACCATCGCCGGCGGGACTCAGGAGGTGTACGGCGTCGTAGCGGGCACCATCATCACCAGCGACGGCACCCAAAACATTTACAGCGGCGGCACGGCTACTGATACCACCATTTATGCCTGCGTTCAGAACGTCTCTTCCGGCGCCGCAGCCTTAGGTACGGTGATAAATTCCGGCGGCACCCAGAATGTGTTGTCCAGCGGCACCGCAACATCCACCACCGTGTATTCAGGCGGCCTTCAGTATGTGGCGAGCGGTGGCACGGCCGCTGACACCACGGTGAGCGGCGGAACGATGAATATCGCGGCCGGCGCGGTGGTCTGCGGCACCACGAGTCTGCGCCGCGGCGTCGTCGCTCTCATCGGTGACGGCAGCTACGCCATCACCGCGCTCGCGGCTAATGGCGGTACGGTTAAACTTGCCGCCGGCACCAATGTCGGCCGCAACCTCACGATAGACAACCTATCCGGATCGGCTAGATTTGCCATCAACACCGACCTGGCCGCCAGTACGGCTGATAAGATCACCATAGGCTCAGCCACCGGCGGGACGGCCAACACGGTGCAGGTGGCTTACGACCCTGCCTTTCTCACGGGCGTCGTCGCCACCGGGTCGGCCACCTTTGCGACGGTGTCGGGCGGCAACACCAGCTTTACGGCGGAGGCCAGCGAATACGGCGCTTATACTTATACCCCGCTGATCGCTTCGGCCAGCTCGGGCACTACCACCACCTGGGCAATCACCGCTCTGACGACGGGCGGCGAAAGCGAGACGGTGCGCACGGCGGGCGACGCCGCCGCCTGCGGCATGCTGCTGTGGCGGACGGAAAACAACAACCTGGCGAAGCGCATGGGCGAACTAAGAAGCGCTCAAGGCGAAGCCGGCACGTGGCTCAGGAGTTACCGGGGGGCGCAGGAGGTCGCCGGCGGCGGGGGGAGAACGGCTAGGCAGCAGTACACCGCTCTCCAGGGAGGCTGGGACCGGAGGATAAGCCAGGGTACCGGGGTGGTGTTCATCGGTTACGCCGCCGGGTACATGGAAGGCAGTAGCGCCTACAGCCGGGGCCGCGGCGACACAAGCGGCTTTTCGGCGGGGCTGTATCGCAGCTGGCTGGGCGAGGATGGCCACTATCTTGACTTCATCGCCAAGGTGGGCAGGCTCAAGAATAACTACGCCAGCTACCTAAACGACGCGGGCGGCACCAGGGTCGAAGGCGACTATGCAAGCTGGGGGACCAGTATTTCGGCCGAATACGGCTTCCGCGAACAGTTTAAGAGCGGCTGGTATCTGGAGCCACAGGCAGAGCTGACTTTTAGCCGGATAAACGGCGCCGGCTACACGGCCAGCGACGGGACGAGCGTCAGGAACGACGCCATCGACTCGTTCGTCGGTCGGATCGGCCTGGCGGCGGGGCGGAGCGTGGGTGCGGCCAACTACTACGCCAAGGTGTCGGTGGCGAGAGAGTTTTCCGCCAAGGGCGGGATAAAGGCCGCCAGCGGTGGCCTGCCGCCTGTCTATCTAGGCCGGGACCTAAAGGAAAACTGGCTGGAAGTCGCTCTGGGGCTGACGGGTAAGCTGGGTAAGAAGGCCGACGGATACTTCGAGGTCAGTCGCACGACGGGCGATAAGGCCAGAACCCCTTGGCAGCTCAACTTGGGAGCCAGGTGGAACTTCTAGACGATGATTAAAATGAGGGGGCAGATATGCGACAGGAAATCTTCGCCGACGGCATCAGTGCCAGCACCGTCACTGGGCATCTGAGTTTCTTGGCGTAAGGACGGATGTGGGTCTATGGATAAACACCAAAGAGTCAGTTAGATAAAAGAGAGCTTCCTGTACCGCGTGGCAAGCAAAGAGAATTTTGAAGGACTATAAACCTTTTTGTAGAAAAAAACAATGAAACGAGAACGTTTCACTTGGGGGTAGATTAGCGCCCGCCTGCATTTTTAGGGGAGAAGATACGGCAAACGATGTCGCCTGTAACTGTTTTTGCGCCAGTTGATAATATATTGGCATACCTACTGATAGCCGCCGTGTTCGAGGCATTAGCGGTCTATCTTTTTCAGTTCCGCAAAATTCCCGGCGCCATGATGCTGGTGTTCTGCCAGATATGCAAGGGCATTTGGATCGCGGCCAGGGCTTTTTGCAGTATGAGCCCGGACCTGCCGACGAAGCTCTTATGGGCGAGATTCGCGGAATGGGCGCCGCTGCTGCTGATTTATTTCTGGTTCGAGTTCATCCTGGAGGTCAGTCAGCAGAAAGGCCGGCTGACAACAGCGCTTAAGTACGCCGTCAGGGGAATAACCGCCGCCCTGGTGGCGATTATCGGGTTCGACAGCTCGCTGGGCTGGTATTACGGGCCGGTGTCGCTGACGGGAAATGTTCTGACAATCGCGTTTGGACCGGCGGCTTGGGTGACGATGGTCTTTTGCTACGCCCTTAATGTCGTGTGCATTTTGATTTCGTTGGGCTGGATCTACCGCACCAAGGGGCTAAGACGGCAGCAGGCGATCGCGCTGTCGGTGACGCCGGTATTCAATTTTGTCGGCAGTATGGTAGGCTACGCTTCAAATTTCCAGGCGGTGCCGCCCCAGGTTATTGGACTGCTGCTGTCGGCGATCTATGTGACCTGGGTGTTTTACCGGTGGCGGGTATATAGCATTCTGCCGCTGGCCCAGGATGCGGTGACCAAGAGCATGATCGACGGCCTGATGGTAGTGGACGAAAAAGGGTACATAGTAGATATGAATCCGGCGGCGCAGGCGATTTTAGCCGGTCTGCCGGCGGCGGTGGGCGGCAAGTTTGTGTACGTCGCTGAGGCTTGGCCGGCGCTGGCCGAGGCAGTAGCCGTCCCCGATGGCGGCGAGGCGTCCCGCGGGCAGGATGAGAGCCGGTTTTACCATATCAGCACGATCCCGTTGGCGACGCCGCAGGGTGACCCGCTAGGCAGGACGCTGGTTTTTAAGGATATAACCCAGCGGAAGCGGGACCAGCAAAGGCTGCTGGAAAGCGAGAAGGCGCTGGCTATCCTAACGGAACGGGAACGGCTGGGGCGGGAATTGCACGATGCTCAGGGCCAGTTTCCCGCCTATGTTAAAACCCATACGCAGGCGGTCAGACTTTTGCTGCAAAAAGGGCGGGACGAAGAGGCCGACAGGCACCTGTCGCGTTTGGCTGACGCCGCCGATGAGGCCTTCGCCGACGTGCGCGAATCGATTGCCAGTCTGAAGACTGCCAGCGGAGAATGGGATTTCTTCAAAAACCTGGCGGTGTGGCTTAGCCGGTTCGAGAAAAGCTCGGGTATTGCGACCGAATACAGCGGGCCGGAGTCCCGGCCAGCCAAGTGGATTGCACCGGCGGCCGAGGTGCAGCTGCTGAGGATTGTCCAGGAGGTGATGGTCAACACCAGGAAGCACTCCGGCGCCGGGAGGGCCGAAGTGGTTATTTCGACCAGTGATGAGAGACTGACGTTGACAATCGCCGATAACGGTCAGGGCTTTGACACCGGGCAAAGCAAAAATGGCGGGTATGGCCTCAGGATTATCGGCGAAAGAGCGGCGGAAATCGGCGGCAGTCTTGAGATACGGTCGGCTACCGGCCAGGGAACGACGGTGACTGTCGTCGTTCCGCTGTTCCGGGCGACGAGAAAGGCAGCGCAATGAGGATACTGATTGTTGACGATCATCCGTTATTTATCGACGGCTTGCAGGCACTCCTGGAGGCGGGCGAAATGACGGTGGTGGGCACGGCCCGTGACGGGGCGTCCGCCGTGGCCGCGGTGCGCGAGCTGCGGCCGGACGTGGTGCTGATGGATCTCCAGATGCCGGGCTGTGACGGCTTGACCGCCACCCGCCTGATAAAATGCGAGTTTCCGGCGATAAAAATCGTCATATTGACGATGAATGACGACGAGCAAGCCTTGTTCGAGGCGATGAAGAACGGCGCGGCCGGCTTTTTGCTCAAGAACCTGGAGACGACGGAATTTCTCGGGCTGCTGGACGAGGTGGCCAAAGGGGAAACGGTCTTTTCTCCCGGTCTCGCCGACCGGCTGCTGAAGGAGTTTGTCCCCGGCAAAGGGGGAGGGCCGGCAAACGGGGAGGCCGGGCGAAAGCATCTGACGCCGCGGCAGGAGAAAGTTTTGACGCTTATCGCCGAGGGCCTGACTTATAAGCAGGTGGCCGAACGGCTCGGCGTCAGCGACCGCACCGTGAAGTTTCACATGACCGAGATTTTGGAACGGCTGCAGCTGGAAAACCGGGCCCAGGCAATCGCCTATGCGGTGCAGGCTAACTTGACCAGTACAGAAGAATAACGATCACAAGCAAAAAGTGCACTTGCCGAGGGACAACACCCTCGGTTTTTTCATGCAAAAACATGTCGGACCCTGTCCATTTGGACAGTTAAAATCATCGCCAGAATTCGTTATGCTAGTAGGTGGTTAGAAGGAAAAGGAAATGGGGCAAATGGCATAAATGCAACCGGTAATCTTGTGCGGCAACTCGATATTCATGAGCGGATTGGCATTGACTCTGGAACGCCAGGGAGGGTTCCCGGTGCGCCGGGCCGCTAGTCCGGAAGAAGCCGGGCAGTTGCCGCAAACTATTCCGGCGGCTATCCTGGTGGATTGCACCGTTGGGCGGCAATGGTTTGAGAGCTTGGTCGATCGCTATCCGGACGCTCTCATTATCACGCTAAGTCCGGACAAAAGTACGGTAAAGGTTTATTCGCACGGTCAGGTGAGCAGTATCAACGACTTAGTGGCGATAATCAAGAAACATTCGCCGCCGGCGGATTGCAATGACATTACCGGTTCTGGAGGTAATCGAACATGAGCGACACGCAAAACGCCATAATCGTGAATCCTAACACTGCTAATGCCATTCCCAGCGAGGCGGCCAATCAAAATCAGTCCCAGACCCAGACCGAGGTCCGTGGCGGGCCGGCCGGCGCCCAGCCCGGCAAGAAGCCTTACTTCGTTATCGACCCCGGGCCGCTGACCTGCAAGACGGATATCGCCGGCCTGGAGTTCGACTTCAACTACGGTCTCAGGGTCAAAGTCCCCGAGGGTGACTGGCGGGTGAAGTTCACCGACCGCGACGCCGGCGTCACTCTCTACGACGCCATGGCTTCGGACGCTTTCGTCACCAGCACCAAGAAATATTTCGTCAACTTCGGCCTTGAGATATACCTGAAGGATAAACTCATCTTCCAGCATGACTACAGCCCGACCGGCAGGAAGGTGCTTATAAAGTTCCCGGTCGGCACTCTCGGCGACGTCGTCGCTTGGTTCCCCTACGCTCAGGTCTTCAAACACACCCACGACTGTGACGTCTATGTCGCCATGGCCGAAAACCTGGCCGACATCTTTGCCCCGTCGTATCCCGAACTTACCTTCATCGGCCCCGACGACAGGCCGGAAGGCCTGTACGCCACCTATTACATGGGCATCTTCTTCCCCTGCGACGACCGTGTCCATCAGCCGGTGGACTTTCGGATAACCGGCCTGCAGAAGACCATCCCCCACCTGCTAGGGCTAAGCCCTGATGAGGTGCGGCCGATCGCCGCGCCGCGCAACCTGGAGCGGCAGATTGAGGAGCCGTATGTTTGCATTGCCAGCCAGTCCACCACCCAGGCCAAGTACTGGAACAACCCGGTGGGGTGGATGAACACGATAAAGCACTTGAAAGAGAAGGGTTACCGGGTGCTGTGCATCGACCGGGAAGTCTGCAACGGGGCGGGCAGCCGCTGGAACACTATCCCCTACGGGGCGGAGGACTTCACCGGCGACCGGCCGCTTGCCGAGAGGGTCGATCTTCTTTACCACGCCGACTTCTTCGTCGGCCTGTCGAGCGGCCTGTCGTGGCTGGCCTGGGCGGTGGGGAAGCCCATCGTCCTCATCAGCGGGTTCACCCTGCCCATGAACGAATTCTACACCCCCTACCGGGTGATAAATTATCATGTCTGTAACGGCTGCTGGAACGACGGGAGCATCGAGTTCGCCCACGACGACTTCGAATGGTGCCCGCGCCACAAGCACACCGACCGCCAGTACGAATGCACCAGGTTCATCACGGCGGAGAAAGTAAACAGGATCATCGACAGGCTGATGGCTGACTTTCATCTTGAGGGGAAAAGGAATGACCGGAAATGAAATGTAAGTCTGCAAAAAAGAAGATATCGAAAAAACAAGCCCTGTCGATAGCTTTGGCGGCAATTAACGGGATCAACACCATGGCGCCTGTGGCGTTGCCGGCGGCGGCAGCCTGTCAGGACCTGTTCAAAGAACGGTATTGTGCGTTTGACCGTTATTTATCCGCTATTAACGGAGCCGGCAACATGGTTGACCGGCTTTTTTTCAAGACGGCTTATGCCGCCGACAATGAAGTCATCGGGCCGGCAGATACGCAAAATATCACCTCCGGTCAAGTAAGCACCGGAACTAAAATCAGCGGAGTACAGAACGTGTACAGCGGCGGCACCGCTGTTTCAAGCACAGTAAACTACTATGGGCAGCAGCATGTGTATAATGGCGGCACCGCCGATTCAACGTTTATAAAAAGCCGTGGATGGCAGTACGTGTTAAGTGGAGGCACTGCGAACATCACCAGCGTTATAGTGGGTGGTATGCAGTACGTATCAGCCGGCGGTACTGCTATGTCAACCTATATCAACGGCGCCGACGCACATCAGTTTGTTTACGGCAATGCGACGTCAGGCAGTATCGCTAACGGCGGCGTGCAGCATGTGTCTAGCGGCGGCACCGCGACTGCCTTCAATATTAACAACGGCGGCATTCAAAGTGTTGAAGGCGGCAGTGTATCGGGAGGCTTTGTAGATTATAACGGAATTCAGAATGTTAGTGCCGGCAATGTAGTGGGAACCTCGGTAGGTTATTATGGCGTACAGAATGTTAGCGGCGGCAATGTGTCGGGGACTGTGGTAAGTGTTGGCGGCGTGCAGAATGTTAACGGCGGCAACGTGTCGGGAACGACGGTTTATAATATAGGCATCCAGAATATTACTGCCGGCAATGTGTCGGGGAGCGTTATAAGCTATGGCGCGACGCAGAATGTAAGAGGCGGAAATGTGTCGGGGACAATCGTCGACGGAGGCGTGGCGAATATATCCAGCGGCGGCGCAACAGCGGGGACAATAGTCAGCAACGGTGGCCACCAACTGGTATACGGTCTGGCGTCAGGAACAACGCTTTCCGGCGCTACGGAAACCGTAGCCAGCGGTGGTACCGCTTCGGGAACAATGATCAGTAACGCCGGTTTGCAGAATGTGATTAAAGACGGCACGGCGTATGGCACGCAAATATTGTCCGGCGGCACGCAGCGAGTGTCTGGCGCGGCTTCGGGAACTACGGTCTTCAGCGGCGGCGTGCAAAACGTATCGAGCGGGGGAATAGCAACCGCGGCCAGCCTGTCGGGCGGAGTGCAGAATGTCCTCAGCAGCGGCTCGGCTGCCGATACCTATGTTTATAGCGGCGGCGTGCAAAACGTATCGAGCGGGGGAACAGCAACCGCGGCCAGCCTGTCGGGTGGAGTGCAGAATGTCCTCAGCAGCGGCTCGGCTGCCAATACTTATGTGTATAGCGGCGGCGTGCAAAACGTATCCGGCGGGGGAACGGCAATCTCGGCCAGCCTGTCGGGCGGCGAGCAAAATGTGCTCAGCGGCGGCTCGGCTGCCGATACCTATGTTTATAGCGGCGGCGTGCAGAGTGTATCCGGCAGCGGTAGCGCGTCAGCAACTAACGTTTACAGTGGCGGCACGCAAGGTGTTTTGTCCGGCGGCCTGGCGACAGGCGCATACGTGCTATCTGGCGGCGTGCTTGCGCTGGCGGCTGGCGGAACGGCCACCGGCGCAACGCTGTCCGCGGGCTATGTATTGCAGGCCGACACCAGCGCCAGCCTGGAAGCCGGCAGCGTGACCATCGTCAATGGGACGGCTACCGGCGTTACACTGAACAGCGGCGGAGCGCTGACAGTGCTGGCCGGCCACCGGGCGAACGCGACGACGGTGAACAGCGGCGGCGTGCAGACGGTGTCAGGCACGGCTTCCGGGACGATGGTTTCCAAGGGCGGAGTGCAGAACGTAGCGAGCGGGGGCGTGGCTACTGGTACATACATTTCCAGCGGCGGCGTGCAGAATGTGTCCAGCGGCGGCACGGCTGCTGCGTCGACCGTGTCGGCGGGCGGCAGCCAGAATCTATCCGGCTATGCGTCGGGTACGAGTCTGTACGGTGTGGAGAACGTGTCCGGTGGCGGCGTGGCATCCGCCACTACCGTAAACGCCGGCGGCGCGCAGGATATCCATAGCGGCGGCGTGGCATCGGGCAGCGTCGTCAATGCCGGCGGCAGCCAGAACGTTTCCGGCGGGGGGACGGCATCGGGTACTACCGTAAACGCCGGCGGAGTGCAGGATATCTATAGCGGCGGCACAGCCGTAGCGGCGACGGTGTCGTCCGGCGGCGTGCAGAATGTATCCAGTGGTGGCACGGCTGTTGCGGCGACCGTGTCGGCGGGCGGCAGCCAGAATCTGTCCGGCTATGCGTCGGGTGCGAACCTGTACGGCGTCCAGAGCGTGGTGAGCGGCGGTGTGGCATCCGCCACTACTGTAAACGCCGGCGGTGCGCAGGATATCTATAGCGGCGGCGTGGCATCGGGCAGCGTCGTCAGCGCCGGCGGCAGCCAGAACGTTTCCGGCGGGGGGGCGGCTTCGGGTACTATCGTATCCTCCGGCGGAGTGCAGGATATCTATAGCGGCGGCACAGCCGTAGCGGCGACGGTGTCGTCCGGCGGCGTGCAGAATGTGGCGAGCGGCGGCACGGTTGTTGCGGCGACCGTGTCGGCGGGCGGCAGCCAGAATCTGTCCGGCTATGCGTCGGGGACGAACCTGTACGGCGTCCAGAGCGTGGCGAGCGGCGGTGTGGCATCCGCCACTACCGTAAACGCCGGCGGCGCGCAGGATATCCATAGCGGCGGCGTGGCATCGGGCAGCGTCGTCAATGCCGGCGGCAGCCAGAACGTTTCCGGCGGGGGGGCGGCATCGGGTACTATCGTATCCTCCGGCGGCGCGCAGAATATCTATAGCGGCGGCACGGCTGTTGCGGCGACCGTGTCGGCGGGCGGCGTGCAGGATATCTATAGCGGCGGCGTGGCATCGGGCAGCGTTGTCAGCGCCGGCGGCAGTCAGAACGTTTCCGGCGGGGGGACGGCATCGGGTACTATCGTATCCTCCGGCGGAGCGCAGAATATTTTGAGCGGCGGCGAGACCGTAGCGGCGACGGTGTCGTCCGGCGGCGTGCAGAATGTGGCGAGCGGCGGCACGGCTGTTGCAGCGACCGTGTCGGCGGGCGGCAGCCAGAATCTGTCCGGCTATGCGTCGGGGACGAACCTGTACGGCGTCCAGAGCGTGGCGAGCGGCGGCGTGGCATCGGGCAGCGTCGTCAGCGCCGGCGGCAGCCAGAACGTTTCCGGCGGGGGGGCGGCTTCGGGTACTATCGTATCCTCCGGCGGAGCGCAGAATATTTTGGGCGGCGGCGCGGCCGTAGCGGCGACGGTGTCGTCTGGCGGCGTCCAGAGCGTGGCGAGCGGCGGTGTGGCATCCGCCACTACCGTAAACGCCGGCGGCGTGCAGAATGTATCCAGCGGCGGCGTGGCATCGGGCAGCGTCGTCAGCGCCGGCGGTAGCCAGAACGTTTCCGGCGGGGGGACGGCATCGGGTACTATCGTATCCTCCGGCGGAGCGCAGAATGTTTTGAGCGGCGGCGCGGCCATAACGGCGACTGTAGCAAACGGCGGCATCCAGACGGTGTATGAAGGCGGCATGACGGCGGATACAACAGTGCTTGCCGGCGGCGTGCAGAATGTATCCAGCGGCGGCGTGACCTCAGCTACCAACCTGTTTGCCGACGGCACGCAGACGGTGTCGGCCGGAGGCACGGCCATGAATACCCTGGTGTCGTCGGGGGGCGTCCAGAACGTTTCGAGCGGCGGTATGGCGTTAAATACCTCGGTTACCAATGGCGGTGTGCAGAGGGTTTACAACGGTGGCTCGGCCGACGCTACTCACGTTTTTGCCGGCGGGACCCAGGCCATTGCTTCCGGTGGGCAGGTGATCGACGCAGTTATCGACAGCGGCGGCGTGCAGGCTTTGTTCAGCGGCGGCTCGACTATCTCGGCAACGGTCTCGAACGGCGGCACGCAAGCAGTGCTTGAGGGCGGCAGAGCCGACAATACCGCGGTCGTCTCCGGCGGCAACCAGATTATCGCCTCCGGCGGCACGGCCTCAGGCACCGTCGTTTCTTCCGGCGGCAGTCAGACGGTGACCAGCAGCGGCACGGCCATAGCGGCGACCCTATCGTCCGGCGGCGTCCAGAACGTGTCCAGCGGCGGCATAGCCTCAGCCACCGTCGTATCCTCTGGCGGTGCGCAAAATGTACTCGCCGGCGGCACGGCTATCGCGGCGGCTGTTTCCTCCGGCGGTACCCAGACGGTGTATGAAGGCGGCGTGACTTCGGCTACAACGGTGCTCACCAGTGGCATGGAGAATGTGGCCAGCGGCGGCGCGGCTTCGGGCACAGTTGTATCCTCCGGTGGCCAGCAGAACGTTTTCGCCAGCGGCACGGCCGTCGCGGCGGTTGTATCGAGCGGCGGAACGCAGACAGTGGTCAGCGGCGGTGCGACGTCGAATACAACGGTACTGGCCAGCGGGGCGCAGAACGTGTCCAGCGGCGGCATAGCCTCAGCCACCGTCGTATCCTCTGGCGGTGCGCAAAATGTACTCGCCGGCGGCACGGCTATCGCGGCGGCTGTTTCCTCCGGCGGTACCCAGACGGTGTATGAAGGCGGCGTGACTTCGGCTACAACGGTGCTCACCAGTGGCATGGAGAATGTGGCCAGCGGCGGCGCGGCTTCGGGCACAGTTGTATCCTCCGGTGGCCAGCAGAACGTTTTCGCCAGCGGCACGGCCGTCGCGGCGGTTGTATCGAGCGGCGGAACGCAGACAGTGGTCAGCGGCGGTGCGACGTCGAATACAACGGTACTGGCCAGCGGGGCGCAGAACGTGTCCAGCGGCGGCATAGCCTCAGCCACCGTCGTATCCTCTGGCGGTGCGCAAAATGTACTCGCCGGCGGCACGGCTATCGCGGCGGCTGTTTCCTCCGGCGGTACCCAGACGGTGTATGAAGGCGGCGTGACTTCGGCTACAACGGTGCTCACCAGTGGCATGGAGAATGTGGCCAGCGGCGGCGCGGCTTCGGGCACAGTTGTATCCTCCGGTGGCCAGCAGAACGTTTTCGCCAGCGGCACGGCCGTCGCGGCGGTTGTATCGAGCGGCGGAACGCAGACAGTGGTCAGCGGCGGTGCGACGTCGAATACAACGGTACTGGCCAGCGGGGCGCAGAACGTGTCCAGCGGCGGCATAGCCTCAGCCACCGTCGTATCCTCTGGCGGTGCGCAAAATGTACTCGCCGGCGGCACGGCTATCGCGGCGGCTGTTTCCTCCGGCGGTACCCAGACGGTGTATGAAGGCGGCGTGACTTCGGCTACAACGGTGTTGGCCAGTGGCATACAGAACGTGTCCAGCAGCGGCATGGCTTCGGGCACAGTTGTATCCTCCGGCGGCCAGCAGAACGTTTTCGCCAGCGGCATCGCCATCGCGGCGAGCGTAGCGAGCGGCGGAACGCAGACGGTGTCGGCCGGCGGTGTTGCGTCGAGTACCACGGTGCGTGCCAGCGGCATACAGAACGTAGCCAGCGGCGGCGTGGCCTCGAGTACTGTTGTCTCCGCTGGCGGGGCGCAGAATGTTTTGAGTAACGGCGCCGCCATCGCGGCGAGCGTAGCGAGCGGCGGAATGCAGACGGTATCGGCCGGCGGTGTGGCTTCGAATACCGCGGTGTATTCCGGCGGCAGTCAGACGGTATCCGGCGGCGGCACGGCCACCGGCACGGTTATCGCCGGCGGCACCCAGACGGTGTACGGCATGGCCGACAACACCTCGATTACGAACGACGGCACCCAGAATCTTGCTGCCGGCGGCACGGCCACGAACACCACCATCTTCGCCTGCATCCAAAACGTGTCGAGCGGCGCCTTGTCCTCGGCCACCGTCATAAACTCCGGCGGCACCCAGACCGTTCTTTCCAGCGGCACCGCCGTGTCCACTACGGTGAACGGCGGCGGCAGCCAGTACGTGTATAGCGGCGGCAGCGCCTCGGCCACCGTCGTCGCCGGCGGCATAGAGTACGTGTATAGCGGCGGCACCACCGCCGACACCACGGTGACAAGCGGCAGCCTGAGCCTCGAAGCCGGCGCCGTTGTTGCCGGCACCACCGCCCTGAGCGGCGGCACGATAGCTCTCATTGGCGACGGCAGCTACACCATCCCCGCCCTTGCGGCCAGCGGCGGCACGGTGAAGCTGGCCAATGGCTCCACCGTCGGCCGCAGTCTGACCATCGCCAATCTCGCTGGCGCGGCCAACTTCAGCATCAACACCAACCTGGCCGCCGGCACGGCTGATACCATTACCGTTAACGCCGCCACCGGCTCGACCGGCAATACCCTGCAGGTGGCCTACGATCCGGGCTATATAACCGGGGCCAGCGTCACCGGGACGGCCACCTTCGCCACCGTGGCCAGCGGCGTCACTTTCGCGGCGAAGGCCAGCGACTACGGCGCCTATAGCTTTACGCCGACTATCTCCAGCGATGCGGGTGGCACCACCTGGACGGTCACCGGCCTCACAGTCAATGGCGCGAGCGAGACGGTCAAGACAGCCGCTGATATGGCTGCCGGCAGTGTACTGTTGTGGCGGACCGAGAACAACAACCTCATGAAGCGCCTGGGCGAACTCAGGAATGCCAGTGGCGAGGCCGGCATGTGGACAAGAGTCTACCGCGGCAGCCAGGAGTACATCAGCGACGGCCGCACCGCCGGGCAGCAGTACACGGCTTTGCAGGGCGGCTATGACAGGAGGTTTGTGGGAAACGGCGGCGTGGCCTACGCCGGGTGGGCCCTGGGCTACCGTGACGGTAGCAGCGACTTTGTCCGGGGCGGCGGCAGCGCCAGCAGCGTATCGGCGGCGGCCTACTACAGTTGGCTGGGGGAAAAGGGCCATTACTTCGATGCCATCGCCAAAGTCGGGCGGCTGACAAATAGCTACTCCAGTTACTTGAACGATGCCGCCAACACCAAGGTGGATGGCGGCTACAACACCTGGGGCGGTAGCCTGTCGGGCGAGTACGGCTGGCGGAAGCAGCTTGCCGCCAACTGGTACCTGGAGCCGCAGGCTGAACTGATGCACAGTCTGGTGAACGGCGGTGTCTATGTGACGAACGACGGCACGAGAATCCGTAATAACGCCGTGAATTCCCTGATCGGCCGCCTTGGCCTGGCCGTGGGCCGCAAGATAGGTAAAACCAATTACTACGGAAAGGTGTCCTGGGTGCGGGAGTTTACGGCCAGGACGTCGATCACGGCGGCCAGCGGCAGCCTGACGCCGGTGACCAGGGAACAGTCCCTGAAGGAAAGCTGGCTGGAATACGCCCTGGGGCTGACGACCAAGCTTGATAAGAAGGTCGACGGCTACCTGGAGTTAACCCGCACGACAGGCAACATAGCCAAGACGCCTTGGCAGTTTAACATCGGCGTCAGATGGAACTTCTAAATGTGGGAGCCAGATATGCGACAGGAAATCTTCGCTGGCGGCATCAGAGCCGTCCGCGCAAGGAGTATAAAGCCGGTTCCTGCAGACGGCGGTGCCCAATGTTCGGACTGAAAGGTTAATTGGCATTCCTGTTTTGGTGGGATTTACAGACCTTCGGATCGTCTCCACCGAAATTTGGGAATTATACATGAGAACTCGCGTGCTTGCGGGTTCTTATTGTTTTTATGATTCGTGATCGAGCAAGATTACTTTATTCTTGACTTGGAGTTGACTCCAGGCATTATAATACGGATATCAGGAGGTGAGTCTGCATGACGATTTCAGAAGTGAGCGAGAAATTTGACATTCCCCAAGACACGCTCCGCTACTATGAACGCATTGGACTGATTCCCCGTGTTAACCGCAATAAAAGCGGAGTCAGAGTTTTTACGGAAACAGATTGTAATTGGGTCGAATTTATCAAATGTATGCGAGGGGCCGGTCTTCCCATAGAAGTATTGATTGAGTATGTTGCGCTGTTCCAGCAGGGCGATGAAACGCTTCAAGCAAGAAAAGATCTCTTTGTCGAGCAACGGAGGTTGCTGCTTAAGAGAATGGAAGACATGCAGAAAACGTTGGAACGCCTGGATTATAAAATAGCCGTTTTTGAAGACAAAATTGTCGAAGCAGAAAGAACACTTGGAAGGCCGAAGAATTAGTTTTGATAGGCAAGGAATAGCATTAAGGGTATAGAATAAACAGGCTCATGATTTTGAGCCTGTTTTCTTATCGATGAAATTGATGCCGCTTCACTTGCGGTATTGCTCATCGGTAACTTTCTCCAGCCATTCGACGTTTTTGCCTTCAAGCATTCCCGTGAGGGCAATGTGGGTCATTGCCGTGGTTGGTGAGGCTCCGTGCCAATGCTTTACGCCGGCCGGCCACCAGACCGCATCGCCGGGCCGAATTTCCACAATCGGGCCGCCTTCGTCCTGTATCCAGCCTACGCCGGCGGTAATTATCAGGCGCTGACCCGTGGGGTGGGTGTGCCAGGCGGTTCTTGCTTCCGGCTCGAAGGTGACGTAGGCAGCCGAGTATTGTGCGGATTCGTTTGCTTCGAAAAGCGGGTCGATGCGTACATTGCCGGTGAAATAAGCGTCCGGGGCCTTGAGGGAAGGCTGCGAGCCGGCCCGAATAATTGTGTGCGAGTCTTCGGACAGTTTCATTTTTTCGGATCTCCTTTCGAGGATAAAATGTTTTGTGGGTAGAGTACCCGGATTATTCATTAACTACAGGGGGATGAGTTCATAATCGCGGCTGCCCATGCCGATTTCTTCCCCGTGGCGTAGTTGCACGGTGCCGTCTACATGGGAACGCAGCCCCTGGAATTTATCCGCGCCGGCCTCGTGATTGCAGGAAAGAAGAGAGGCTGAAAAGCCAAACTGCGTATTCACCAAATCATAGCTTGCCTGGTCGATAGCGACAGGGTCGGTGGAGGCTAGGAAACCGATATCAGGGACAATGGGTGCATCGCTCCACGGCACGCAATCGCAATCAGGCGTGATGTTCACGAGGAAGTTGATATAACCGATGCGGCTTTCGTGGGTTTTGGCAAAGCCGTAGCCGTATTCGGTCATCCGCTCCAGCATATCCGCCAGGTCGGTTTCCCAGTCCATGCCGATGGCCTTGACCGGGCAGACGGTCAAGCACTCGCCGCAGCCGATGCATTTAGCCGAAGCGATGGTGGCCTTCTTTTCGTTCACGGCGACCGCCTTTTCCGGGCACACTACACTGCACTTTCCACAGCCGACGCATTTAGCGTGGTCGACGAAAAACTTGGTGGCATGCTGCTCCTTTTTGCCAACCGCCGGCGCTCCGCCCATGGCGAGGTTTTTTATGGCCCCGCCGAAGCCGGCCATCTCGTGGCCCTTGAAGTGGGATAAGACAATTACGCTGTCGGCGCTGACGATGTCTTTAGCCAGTTTGACTTTGCTGAAGTGTTTTTTGTTAATAGGTACTTCGGTAATGTTTGCGCTGCGCAGACCGTCGGCTATGATGAGCGGCGCCCCGGTAACCGTATAGTCGAAGCCGTGCTCCAGGGCGGTCAGGATATGGTCAACCGCGTTATGCCTGCTGCCCGAATAGAGGGTGTTGGTATCGGTCAGAAAAGGTTTAGCACCTTTCTCTTTAACCTTGTCAACCACCTGACGGACGAAGACGGGGCTAATGAAGCCGTCACTGCCGCGCTCGCCGAAGTGCAGCTTTATGGCAGTAAGGTCATCGGGTTGAATAAGGTCGCCGAAACCGGCCTGTTCAAATAGGTTTCTTATTTTACTTATTTTGTTGCTCTGATTTGTTCTTGCTCGCAGATTTACAAAATACACTTTGCTGGACATATGCTTACCCCTTTCCTGTACGCGCTAATGTATTGGCTCACGTCTATGCTACAACCTTGAGTGAACTCAAAGTCAAGAGGGTTTTTGATTTTTTTCCAGCCGCTTTGATGGTCAAATTGGTTCCGTCAAAAAACGCTTGACTTGGAGTTGGCTCCAGGTGGTAGTCTCATGTTAAGGGTTAAAACGGCGATGCGCCCGCGAAGTATTAGGCAAGGTTTGGAGCATCAGGGCGAAATAGTGCTAAGGTATCGGAAGTATGACAAAAAAGGTGGTAAATATGGCTAAACGAATCCTCGTCGCGGTATTTTCGAAGTCCGGAAACACGCGAAGAATCGCTGATCATATTCACGAAAGTGTCGGCGGAACTATTTTCGAGATACAGTCGGAAGTGCCGTATCCAAATGACTATAATGCGATTGTGGAGCAGGCAAAGAAGGAAATACGGGCCGGTCACAAGCCGGCCCTCAAAACGAAAGTTGATAATATCGAAGCCTACGATACCGTATTCGTCGGCTCGCCAAATTGGTGGAGTACGATAGCCCCCCCTGTTGCCACTTTTTTGTCCGAGTACGACTTGCTAGGAAAAACCGTCGTGCCGTTTTGTACTCACGGCGGCGGCGGGGCGGGCCGTATTTTCACAGATATCGCTGCGTTATGCCCGCAGGCGACCGTTTTAAACGGCCTCGAAGTGTACGGCGATGGCGGAGGAAATGCGAAAGCCACGATATCTCAGTGGTTACACAAGATAGGTGTGGGTAAGGTTATATAGTCATGAGCGTGCAAGTAAAACTTCTGTCGATATTACTCGTACTTACCGCGGTGTTCGGGCTTGCTGCCTGTGGTGGCAGTCCGAAGCAACCATCGGCAGACACAGCCAAACCGTCCGGTGAAGGTAAGGCAACCGCCGCGGCCGGTTTATCCGGAATAAAGATAAGGGTTACGGTTGACGGGGATGTACTAACAGCAACATTGATAGATAATGCAACTACTCGCAGCCTTATTGACATGTTCCCCTTGACTGTGCGGATGGCGGACCTCTATTCCCGAGAGATGTGCTACCACTTTCCCGACCCGCTGCCTGCCGATGAGGCACAGCGAAGCGGCTACGAAGTAGGCGATTTGAGTTATTGGACGCCCGGCCGCAGTCTGGTGATTTTCTACAAGCAGAACGGAGAAGTAATCAGCAATTTGCAGAAGATAGGTCACTTCGATTCCAGCGTGGGAATGTTCGAAAAGACCGGCGATGTGGATGTCAGGTTTGAATTGATGGATAAGTAGGCACAAGAAAGACCTCAGTGCTGGTGCATATGAGCTCTTTTTGTGGTGCATATAGACGCTAAAAGTCTCGTCCGCCGAATGAAAATGGCTGACGAGGCGTATTTTTTGTATAAGTATGCAGCGTCGAAATCTTCTGCGGCCGATTTTTCGACAAGGATTCCCGCTTTGCAGGATTGCTAAGCCGAGACACCCTTCTTTGCCGCGCGGCATAAAATACGACAGATGCCTCTTTACCCCTGCAAGGGCAGTAGCATTCTTTCAAATTGCGCGGAATTTCACGAAGAAGGGGGCTTGTATGAAATCGGCGTTAATTACGGGTGTTACCGGTCAGGACGGGGCTTATTTGGCCAAGATGCTTTTGGCCAAGGGCTATAAGGTTTACGGGTTAATCGCGCGGAGAGCTACGCCAACCACGTGGCGGCTGGAATATCTCGGCATTGAAAATGAAATAGAGCTTATTTGCGGCGATTTAACCGACTTGCCTTCGCTGATCAATGCGATAGAAAGGTCCAAACCGTCGGAATTATACAATCTGGGAGCGCAAAGTTTCGTAGGCACGTCTTGGCAACAACCGCTTTCGACGACGCAAGTTACCGGCGTCGGAGTTTTAAACGTTTTGGAGGCGATTCGCAAAACAGACCCCTCGATAAGGTTCTATCAGGCTTCCAGCAGTGAAATGTTCGGCATGGTTCACGATCCGATCCAATCGGAGACCACGCCGTTTTACCCCCGCAGTCCGTATGGAGTGGCGAAGGTTATGGGGCACTGGATGACGGTGAATTACCGCGAGAGCTTCAGGTTGTTTGCTTGTTGCGGGATCCTCTTTAATCACGAGTCGCCGATTCGCGGCATAGAGTTTGTGACCCGCAAGGTTTCTGATGCGGTGGCGAGGATAAAGTTAGGTAAATTGAAGGAGTTACAGTTAGGCAATATCGACGCGAAACGGGACTGGGGCTTTGCCGGCGATTATGTTGAGGCCATGTGGCTGATGCTTCAGCAGGACCAGCCGCAGGACTATGTCGTGGCTACGGGGCGGACGACGTCGGTGCGCGAAATGTGCAAGACCGCCTTCGAGTATGTCGGCCTTGATTACGAAGACTACGTGGTGATCGATCCGGGGCTATATCGTCCCGCGGAAGTGGAAATGCTGCTCGGTAATCCGGCCAAAGCAAAAAAAATCCTCGGCTGGGAAGCGAAGACGGATGTGGATGCTTTGATTCGGATGATGGTCGACGCCGATATCGCCCGGGTCAAGGCGGAACAATAAGACAGTTGGCTCGCAAATAATAAATGATGAGGTGCCATGTTGTATATGGATGCAACAGACATGGTGACTATCGCCATCCTTGCCAAAGATAAAAGCCATGTTTTGCCGCTGTATCTGGATTTGATCCAAAACCAGACCTATCCGGCTTCCCTGATCAAACTCTATGTCCGGACGAACAACAACAACGACGATACGGCGGCAGTGCTGGAACGCTGGCTGGAGAGCGTGAAGGGAAGGTATTCGGAAATCCACTATGACGCAAGCGATGTTGAAGAGCCGGTGCAAGATTACAGCCCACATGACTGGAATGATATGAAACTCCGGGTATTGAGCCGGTTGCGCCAGGAGTCGGTGGAATGGGCAAAGGCCAGAGGAACGCACTATTTCGTTGCGGATTGCGACAATTTCTTAGTTCCCGATACGCTTGCGGCGCTTCTCAAAACCGGCTTGCCGGTCGTAGGACCATTTCTGAGAAACGGTGATGACGAGAGCAGCTATTACTCGAACTATCATTTCGTCACCGATGAAAACGGCTATTTCCGCTGTTCCCCGCATTACTACGATATCTTCAACCGGATAGTCAAAGGTCTGATTGACGTTGAAGTCGTCCACTGCACATACTTGGTTAGGCGCGAGGCACTGGATCGCGTCAACTATGTCGACGGCAGCGCGCGCTATGATTATGTCATATTCAGCGATACCTTAAGGAAGACGGGGATACCCCAGTATCTGGACAACCGGCGCATTTACGGGAAGCTGACTTTTTGCAATACGGCGGAGGAGTTCAGGACAAAAAATATTACCTATGATTCAATCGTTAATTCCCCATAAAGCGGACGGCGGGCATCGCGCCGTTTATTTTTTTTGCCTGGTAGCGAGGGCAAGATGGGGCAAACAGGCCCGGCCGGTAGATGTACGTGCCTGCCCTTTGGCACATTAGGTTGGAAATTAACATAAAATATTATGACGTTACCGTGACAGTAACACGAATTTGGGAGGAGCCAAAAATCGTTTGTCAAGCATTGTGCGGCACCCAAGAGTTAACTGGCGCGGCAATATAAATTTATCCGAAAAATATAAGGAGGTTGCCATGCCTAATATCGCTTTGCAAATTGAGCGACTGGCTTCTGGCACAGTAGCGGTCGGGAGTAACGTGGTTTTCGATACGGTCGTGTACTCCGCCGGCAATATAAGCTATAACGCTGTTACCGGCGTAATATCCTTTAATGAGGCGGGACGATATGTCCTGAACTGGTGGGTCGCGACCCAGGCATCGGCGTCGACCAATGGGATCGTCTGCGCGTTGTCTTCTTCTCAGGGGGACTTCATAGAGGGCAATTCGCCCATCAAGACTACGGAGGCCGAAGGCTTCGGGATTATCGATGTCGCCGCCGCCCCGGTTACTGTTTCCCTGGTAAACGCGAGTTCGGCTTTATTCAGTTTTTCGCCGATTGTCCCGGTTAAAGCGATGCTTGTCGTAATCGAACATGATACCGTCAGCGTCGGCCCGACGGGGGCTACAGGCGCCACCGGCGCTACCGGAGCGACAGGCGCTACCGGGGCCACAGGAGTTACCGGGGAGACCGGGGCTATCGGTGCAACGGGGGCCACGGGAGTTACAGGCGTGACAGGTGGGACAGGAGCCACAGGCGCGACCGGGGTTACAGGTGCGACCGGTGCCACGGGCGCTACGGGGGCGACAGGGGCTACAGGCGCCACCGGCGCAACCGGAGCCACAGGTGCTACCGGCGCTACTGGCGCAACCGGAGCCACGGGAGTTACAGGCGTGACAGGTGGGACAGGAGCCACAGGCGCGACCGGGGTTACAGGAGTGACCGGGGAGACCGGGGCTACCGGTGCTACGGGCGCTACGGGGGCGACCGGTATTACCGGCCCGACCGGTCCTTCCGGGGGACCTATCGGTGCGACAGGGGCGACGGGAGCGACCGGGCCTTCGGGCGGACCTACTGGCGCTACGGGAGCAACAGGAGCCACCGGCGCGACAGGCGCTACCGGGGCAACAGGAGCCACAGGCGCCACCGGGGCTACCGGGGCTACGGGGGCTACCGGTGCTACAGGGGTCACGGGAGCCACAGGGGTAACCGGGGTCACAGGGGCAACGGGTACCTTCGAACCCAACCCGTTTGCGGTGTATGTTGAGGCGGGGGCAATCGGCGGCGACGGAACCCAGGCCAATCCGTTCGGCACGATTCAGGAGGGCGTGACGGCGGTGTCGCCTACAGGCACTGTTTATATCCTGGGCGGCACGTACCCGCTTACCGCGCAAATCGCGGTGAACAAGCAGGGGGTGACGTTAAAAGGCTACCCCAACACCTTTGTCGAACTGCAAGCGGCAGTCGTTCCCTTCCTTGTCACCGGCGATGGCGTGACGATCGACGGCCTGACGATTACCAGCGATAATCCGTATGCGGTGGAGTTCATCCAGATCGGCGGCACGAATCACAAGCTGGTGGATAACATTATTTTCGGGCCGCCCCAGGCAGGGCCGTCGACAGGCTGGGTGGTCAACCGCGGGTTTGTCACCCAGGCAAACAATATGACCAATTTATTGGTTCAAAACAATATTTTTTACTCCATGCGGCAGCCCGCCTATCTGAACCCGGGCACCAACGGCAATATCGTCGACAATGTCGTTTACAATACCCGCGGGTTTGTCGTTGACGGTGCGGTGTTCGTCTTTTCGGGCAACTCGTGGGGCAGCCCGGAAAATGCCGTCGATATCGCTTTGCTGGTCGGCACTATAACCGGGCCTCCCTACGATCCGTTGGCCGATCTTGCAGCCAACAACAGCAGCGCGACTATTAGCGACCAAAGATAAGAGCGCCGGTTTTGAGCGCAACCAAGTGAAACGAGAACTGCTGATTCCGTCCCGGCAGGGAAGGAATCAGCAGTTTTTTCAATACGAAGCGTTACCGGGTTTTATTTGCTTAATGTAATCTGCCAGGGCGGCCTCCCAGGGACGGAAACAGTCGCCGCCCGTCAATTCCTGCATATAGTTGCGCAGTGTAGAATACCGCGGACGCACGGCCGGTCTTGACGATTCCGCCGTCGAGACCGGCTTTATAGTGACATTTGCGCCGGCAAGCCTCAGAATTGCCGCGGCAAATTCATACCAGGTGCACTGGCCGCTGTTCGACATATGATAGGTGCCATAACCGGCGCCGGCGATCAGGGACAAGATTCCCCGGGCTAAATCCATTGCATAGGTCGGCGTTCCGGTTTGGTCATTTACAATGCTTAATGAGGCCTGCTCCTGCGCCAGTTTTAAAATAGTGCGGACAAAGTTGCGGCCATCGCCATACAGCCACGAGGTCCGCACGACAAATAACCGCGGACAAATCCTGGCGGCGAGTAGTTCGCCTTCCAGCTTGGTCCTCCCGTATACATTGAGCGGGTTCGGCCTGTCAAACTCGGTGTACGGCTTGTTTTGCGAGCCGTCGAAAACGTAATCGGTGCTGATATACACCATTTTGCTGCAAAACTTCAGGCAAGCCGCCGCGACATTGCCGGTACCGACAACGTTTACCCTAAAGGCCTTATCGATTTCCAGTTCCGCCTGATCGACAGCGGTATACGCGCCGGCGTGAACCACCGCATCTGGCGGAAATTTTGTAAAGCGGTCTTCGAGCTGGCGCGGGTCGGTGACGTCAAGCTCCTGAGAATTAAGCGGCAAGACCTGGCAGTCCGGCATGGAGGCAAGAGCGGCGAACGCCCTGCCTAACTGACCGTTGCCCCCGGTTATCAGCAATCTCATATCCACCAACCTAACCTTTATATTTACGCAGGCGGTCAAGCGGAATATCCTTTAGTCGGGGATACTTTTCGTCCTTGGGCGACAGCGTTGGTTCCGCAATCGGCCAGGCTATCCCCAGATCTTCATCATTCCAGGCGACGCCCCCTTCGTCATGAGGCGAATACAACGAGCTGCACTTGTAAGCGAAAAGGGCGGTGTCGCTTAGAACGCAGAATCCATGGGCGAACCCTTCGGGAATATAGAGCTGCCACCTGTTTTCGGCGGATAGCGTTATTCCTACCCAGCGGCCAAAAGTGGGCGAGCCGGGCCGTATATCCACCGCCACATCGAAAACGCTTCCCTGCAGAACATACACCAGTTTCGCCTGCGGGTTGGGCAACTGGTAATGCAGGCCGCGCAATACCCCCCGGTATGAAAATGACAGGTTATCCTGCGCGAAGAGCGTGGGGAGGCCATGCTCACTATAGCGGGAAGCGTTCCAGGTTTCCATGAAAAAGCCGCGTTTGTCGGCGAACGCCTCAGGCTTGAAGAGCCTTACGCCCGGCAGGGAGGTTTCGCAGCATTGCATACTACACCTTCTCTTGCACGATATTCAACAAGTAGTTCTTGTAATCGCTATTGGGGTGTGACGCGGCAAGTTTCGCCAACTGCGCCGCCGTGATATAGCCCATCCGATAGGCGACTTCTTCCGGGCAGGCGATTTTTACTCCTTGCCGCTGCTCGATCGTTTCGATAAAGTTCGCCGCCTGGAGCAGCGAACTGTGGGTCCCGGTGTCCAGCCAGGCGAAGCCGCGCCCTAGCCGTTCGACCTGCAGCAGGCCTTGGTCAAGATAAAGGCGGTTGAGGTCGGTAATCTCCAGTTCGCCCCTGGCGCTGGGGGCTAGCGCCTTCGCCAGCCCCACCACCTGGTCGTCGTAAAAATACAAGCCGGTCACGGCATAGTTGGACTTAGGCCGGGCCGGTTTCTCCTCGATGCAGACAGCCCGGCCGTCTGCGTCGAACTCGACAACGCCGTACGCCTGAGGATTGCTGACCAGATAACCGAACACCACCGCGCCCCGGTTGATTTTTGCGGCTTGTTGGAGCCGGCCGGCGAGCCCGTCGCCGTAGAAGATATTGTCGCCGAGCGTCAAGGCGCAGCCGTTGCGGCCGATAAACCCTTCGCCGACGATGAAGGCCTGGGCGATTCCCTCCGGTTTTGGCTGTGCCGCATAACAGATATTCAGCCCCCATTGGGAGCCGTCCTGGAGGAGGTGTTGATACAATGCCTGGTCGCCGGGAGTGGTTATGACCAGGATGTCGCTTATGCCGGCCAGCATCATTGTTGTCAGCGGATAATAGACCATCGGTTTGTCGTAGATCGGCATAAGCTGTTTGCTTACGACCTTGGTCAGCGGATAGAGCCGTGTGCCTGTGCCGCCGGCCAAGATAATGCCTTTGGTAATCATCTTTTACACACCCGCCTGTTCCCCGCGATTGCTGCCCGCTCTGACAGCCTCGCACCACTCTTGATGCTCAAGATACCACCATACGGTTTTGTTCATGCCGGAGGCAAAGGATTCCCGGGGAGCCCAGCCTGTTTCCCGGCACAGCTTGGCGGCATCGACAGCGTACCGCCAGTCATGCCCCGGGCGGTCCTTCACAAAAGTAATGAGCCGGTGAAAGCTGCCGCCGGTGTGACGCGGCCGCAGCTCGTCAAGCAAATCGCAGATGCAGCGGACAATCTGCAGGTTCGTCCTTTCGGTGTTGCCGCCCACATTATATGTTTCGCCCGGCCGGCCGCGCGTCAGCACGGCGAACAGCGCGCTGCAGTGGTCGCGCACATAAAGCCAGTCGCGGATATTGCCGCCGTCGCCGTAAACCGTCAGCGGTTTTCCGGCCAACGCGTTGCAAAGCATCAGCGGAATCAGCTTTTCCGGAAACTGATAAGGCCCGTAATTGTTGGAGCAATTCGTAATCAGCGCCGGCAGCCCGTAGGTGCGAAAATATGCTCTTACCAAAAAATCGGCGGCCGCTTTGGAAGCCGCATAAGGCGAATTGGGCGCGTACCTGCTGGTTTCGGAGAAATAACCGTCAGGTCCCAACGAACCGTAAACCTCGTCAGTAGATACATGGAGAAAGCGAAACGCCGCTTGGCGGTCGGGCGGCAGCCCGTGCCAGTAGCCGCGGACGCTTTCCAGCAGATCGAAGGTTCCCACAATATTGGTGGCGATAAACTCCCCCGGTCCTTCAATCGACCGGTCGACATGGGATTCGGCCGCCAGGTGGACAACGCCGTCTACTTGATATTGCGCCAGCAGCCGGCTTACCAGCGCGCGGTCCTGGATGGCTCCTCTGACAAAAATGTGGCGCGGCGATTGAAGTGCGCCGGCCAGAGAGCTTAAACTGCCCGCATAGGTCAATTTGTCGAGATTTACAAGCCGGCAGTCGGTATTTTCGAGAGCATAGTGGACAAAATTGCTGCCGATGAAGCCGGCTCCCCCGGTCACGAGCAGTGTCTGCATTTATTTGTCCCCCCCGGAATTCTGGACGCCCAGATACTCGTGTACAAAAACTTGCCGGTAATCCCCGAACTCTTTTCCCAAAACGACCGGGCCGGAGTCATGGATGCACCAAGGCTGCCGCTGACGGGGCACGACGACCTTGTAGGCGGCGCGGATAAACTCCATGCTTTGCGACAGGTCGTAAAAATGCCAGCCGGTAAAAATGTCCGCCCGCCACGGTAAGTCGTACTGGGTAACCATTATCAATCCGTCGATTCCTTGGACCTCCTGAAAGTCGGCGGTTACCTCGCCGAAGGCAAGGAGGCCCATTGCGCCCGCATGGCTGTCGTAAACCTTGCCGAACTTAGCGGGCGATTCCCACCAAATCCCGTTGGCGGGAATCAGCCGGCAGCCGGCGACGCCGATCATGCCGACTTCCGGTTCGGCGAATACCTTCAGAACATCGGCAATAAAGCGTTTGTTGACGATAAACACATCCTGGTGCAGGTAAACCTTATATTTGGCATCCGACATGACGATGGCCTGATTGTAGGCGCCGGCCATGGAACTGTTGTTTTCCAGGGCCAGTATTTCCACCTCAAGGTCGTCCGGGACGTCGAGGCCTTTGATGTGATCGAGGCATTTCCGGTAGACGGCGGCGTCGTTTACGTAGGTTATAAAGCAGATTTTATCCTCCCGCAGCGCTTGGCTGGGACGGACGGCGGGCAGAGCGGCCGCCGCATGGCCGGCCTTGATGATATATTGATACGCCCGGTACTCGGATGCCAACCGGTCGTCTCCCCAATAACCGGCCAGCGTGTCGATCAGCCGGCGGTCGTCGTCTGTCTCGTGAACAACCGTCGGGTGATAGGCGTTTATCGCGTAACCCGCCGACGCAAACATTTTTTTGATCTCGCTCAGGGTAAAAAACCGCAAATGGGTTCTGTCCAGGATCCCGGCGTCTTCATAGGTCCAATTGCCTGTCAGGAGACTGCGCAACACGCTAAAGTGCATGACATTGGGGATGCTCGCCAGAATTTGGCCGTCCGGCTTCAAGTACTGCTTCAGCGATGCCAGCGCGCGCCAGGGATCCAGCAGATGCTCCAGGATATCCGCCAGGATGACGCAATCGAAAGAACCTGCGGGGTAAGGCAATACAGCTGTCTCAAGGTCGGCGGCGATCACCTCCGCAAACGACCGGGCGATAGCCGCGGCTTGTTCGTTGAGCTCGACGCCGAACAGGCTGGCGTGCGGAAAAAGATTCTTTATCTGCAGCAGGGTTGCCCCGCAGGCGCACCCGACTTCCAGGACCTTGAACTCGTCCTGCGGGGATTTGTCGATCAGGCCGATTATATCCCACCTGGTCCCGGTGGAATAGTACGGGTCGAATCCCCACTTGGCGTTGAAGGCGGCGCGGTTTTTTCCCCACTGCTCGGGCAGGTCGGGGTCTTGCCGGAAATGCGCGGCACCGGCGTGGTGAATCAAAACGCTTTTGCACAAAGCCAGCTTATAACCGGCCATGAGTATCCGGAACGAATAATCATCATCGACAAAATACCCTGGTGTAAAAGCTTCGTCCAATAGCCCGATGCTATCGACCACGCTTCTTTTCACCAGCAGACAGTGGCCGGCGAGTTTCAGCCTCGCTTCCCAACCAGCGGCAGCGGGTCGGCCGGGTGCGCCGCGGTTATCGGTCACCGGCCCCGCGGCGCCGATTTCTTCGCTGCCGTACAGGCAGGAAAGAAGGTTTTCCAGCCAGCCCGGAAAAACGGTTACGTCATTGTCCAGGAGGAGGATATTATCGCCGGAAGCCGCACGGATTCCCTGGTTGCAGCCGGCGGGATAACCCAGATGCCGGTCGGTGGCTATGACTGTTACGTCAGCTTGCGCTCGCAGCCAGTCCGCCGCGCCGTCGGCGGAGTTATCGTCGATGACGAGCAGTTCGTATGCGCCGGGCGGAGTATGAGAGCGGATGTTATCGAGGCACTGCCGCGTATAATCCGGTTGGTTATAATTCCAGATAATGATGCTTGTTTTCATGGTCTACCTCAATCTGATTTATTAGCCGAACCTGCAATTGCGCAAGCCGGACTGTTGCTGAAAATAAACCAGGACAATATCCTGCCAGTCGGAAGGCGTTTTTTCATTGTCGGCTGCCGCCAGAGGTAGAGGGACGTGCGCCGCCGGAAGCAGCGGATACAGCTGTTCCAGCTGGGCTGGCCAGCCGGCGCAGTGGTGATGCAGGATGGCGGCTTGCAAGCATTGACTACGGCTTTGGCGGTAAACGGGGTCGGCGACTAACCTATCGAAAACCGCGAATAGTTCTTCTTTATCGTGAAAATGCGTCTGAGGACCGTCTGGCGCAATATCGCCGCTGAGCTGCTCCGCGATTTCGGTAGCCAGACCGACGACCGGTATCCCCAGCGCGCCTGCTTCAAGCGCTTCCGAAGGAGAGCCTAGCGGAATGGCATCCAAGTAGATATCGGCGGCGCTGTGATATAGCAGAAAATCGCCCGGAGTATCGACAACTTTTATCCGGCCGCCGCTGTCGCCGTTCAGCCGCGCCCATTCCGCCGCTTGTAAGGGGCCGACGACTAACATCGTCAGGTTTTCAAATCTGCCGCTTAGTTCCCTGACAAGATTGGCGAGATTATATTCTCCGCAGGCGACAACCTGGTAAGGCTGCGCAATCGTCAAACACACGACCTGCTCGTCGCGGATACCGAGGGTGCTTTTGGCGACTTGCTTATCGGCTTGCGCCCGCGGTGTCCCCAGGGGGAGCGGTAGTCGGCGACCATGGGGGATGTTTCTGCGGGCGCGGGTAAGAGATTGCCCCGCGCCCCAATGATCGACAACCAGGTCGGCTGCCGTCATGCCAAGGGAAAAAGCCAGATGGGCATGATTTACGAAAACAACCGGCGGTCCGCCGGCAAGCCCGAAAGCCGCCGGGGCGACGGGATCATGGGGGTGGATATGCAGAACGACCGCATCCGCCCATCTATTGGCCGTATCCCGCAGTAGTTTGGCCCGCTGGCACAAAGAAAGACCGGCTTTATCAAGAGCTTGGTACCAGCCGCCCGACTGTATGGCCGCCGCCGCCAGCCAGGGCGGGTTGGTCGCGCTGTTCAAGGTGACGAGTACCGAGTGGACAGAACCAATGTCAAGCGCCATCCAGCGCTCAAGCGTTTTGGTATGCCCGCAGGAGTTGTAGCCCTGACTGATAACGTGCAGGACTTTGCGCTTGCCGGCGCTGCTTTCCGGTGACGCGGCCTGGGGAACCGCCGCCGGTAAAGCGATCGCGGCTCCGATCGTCCTGAGCATCGATTCGAGCTTGGGGCAGGCGAAAAACCCCGGATGAGAATGGTGGGCCAGATCCGCGGCCCGCATAATCGCCTGCAGGGCTTTTTCCCGGTCGCCGGACAGCAGGGAAAACTCAGCCCGACCCAGCAGCGCGTAGAAATCATCGCGGTTTTTTCGCATCGACTGTCGGTGGAAATTAAAATCATGCTGATAGGCAAACCATTTTTTTAAGCCGGGGTCCTGGATGCTGTTCGACGGATGGATGCTGGCGGGCGCGAACCCCCATTTACTGATGAACTTTTGTTTATTGGTTTCCAGGAGCATATTATACTGAGAGGTCTGTTCCCCGAAGGATATGCTGCCAAAATGATGAATGAAGGTGTCGCGGCACAGGACCAGCCGATACCCGGCCTTCCTTATGCGCAGGCTGTAATCGTCGTCTTCATAATTTCCCGGCGAAAAAAGTTCGTCCAATAGACCGACCTTTTTAATTACTTCGGTTTTGATCAGCATGCAATAGCCTACAAGCCGCCCTCTGTCTTCCCAGTGCTCCGGGTCCGAATGATTGTTTCTCCGCGCGAAATTGATCATTTCCTCAATACTGCCATATTCGCAGACGATGCTCTGGAAATTGGAACAAGAGTTGGTGACGGCGCCGACCGCGCCGATATCCCCGGAGCTGAACAGGCAGCTTCTCAGGTTGGCTAACCAGTTGGGGGTTACGACAGTATCGTTATTCAGGAGAAGAACGCTGTCGCCGATGGCCACAGAAATACCTTGATTACAGCCGGCCGGAAAACCGATATTGTCGTCATTCAAAACTAACCGCAGATCGGGTTGACTTTGCAGCCATGTCACCGTTCCGTCGGTGGAGTGGTTGTCGACGACAATGACTTCGTAGGTTGCCGGCTCGGTATGCTGCCTGATGCTGTTTAGGCAAAGCTTGGTATAGTCAAGCTTATTGTAGGTTAGAACAATAATACTGGTCATGGTCACTCCTTCTTGAAACGATGGTGTTCCAGCTTTATGGCATGAGCAAACCCGGAGGGGAGCCGCGACAGGGTGGAAGGCCCCGACCCGACCGCCAGGATGAATGATGAGCCTCGGGGGCGTGATTGAGCGCCGGCGTCGCTGCTGTCGTAAGATGTCATCAAATGGTATATTATATGAATTCGCGCTTTTGGCTGTGATGGAAAATCGCCGCCCGCAAACTTCGCGGGCGGCGATTTTCTTAGTTTGATGAGGGGATGATGGTGTCCAAATGAAGGGCGTTATTCATAGTATATTATGTAATCCGAAATAAACGAATAGGAGGGAAAGCATGGATCTGAGCAATGACCGTGAAGGTTATATAGACGAACGCTGCCAAAGCTGTAAATGCAACCGCTGCGAGTACGGGCTTTGCCTCAGGCAGCAAAGGCACAATCAGCATCAGTATTATTGCCTATTGCCTGAGAGTAATGACCCGGTACCTGCGGAATCGTTTGCGGCCGCCGGGCAAAAGATCTTCCAGGGCGCCGGACGGGGATATTCGGAAGAGGATTGCGTCTACGAACATAGTGAGAAAGGGCAGGGCGCCGGCAACCCGCTTGTTATCGTTTCCCCGGGCCTTAAATATGAACGCTGTACGCGCTGCCACAGCAGCCGCTGCAAGTATGCATTTTGCCTAAGGCGCCGCAAGCACCACCATCACCATCATTATTATCTGGTACCTGAACCTTATGGTTTCGTTCCCGCAGGTTCGCCTGCCGGTGGACAAAACTATTCCCCGGACTCTGCCGGGAAATCGGATCCCGACAGACCGGCCTGTAATCACAAATGCTATCAAGACGATTGCTGTTGCCACAACCATAATCACAAAGACGATGACTGCTGCCACAAGCACTATTGTGACGACGACTGCTGCAGTCACGACCACTATTGTGATGACGACTGCTCCTGCAAACCAATAATTATCGTTAATTCCCCTGGTCCCAGCGGCGCGACCGGTTTTACGGGCGCCACGGGCGCCACCGGAGCCACCGGCGCCACCGGAGCAACAGGCGCCACCGGAGCCACGGGCGCTACCGGAGCCACGGGTGCTACCGGAGCCACGGGTGCTACCGGGGCCACGGGTGCTACCGGGGCCACGGGTGCTACCGGAGCCACGGGCGATCCGGGAGCCACCGGGGCAACGGGAGCCACCGGAGCAACAGGTGCTACCGGCCCGTCTGGCGGTCCTCCGGGAGCCACCGGCGCAACCGGGGCAACAGGTGCCACCGGGGCAACAGGGGCCACCGGAGCCACGGGCGCTGGAGCCACCGGCGTTACCGGAGCTACCGGCGTTACCGGAGCCACCGGCGCAACCGGGGCAACAGGTGCCACCGGGGCAACAGGGGCCACCGGAGCCACGGGCGCTGGAGCCACCGGCGTTACCGGAGCTACCGGCGTTACCGGAGCCACCGGCGCAACCGGGGCAACAGGTGCCACCGGGGCAACAGGTGCCACCGGAGCCACGGGCGCTGGAGCCACCGGCGTTACCGGAGCTACCGGCGTTACCGGAGCTACCGGCGTTACCGGAGCTACCGGCGTTACCGGAGCTACCGGCGTTACCGGAGCCACCGGCGTCACCGGAGCTACCGGCGTTACCGGCGCCACCGGCGTTACCGGAGCCACCGGCGTTACAGGTGTCACTGGGGCCACCGGCGCTGGAGCCACGGGAGCCACGGGAGCTACGGGAGCCACGGGAGCTACGGGAGCTACGGGAGCCACCGGCGTTACAGGTTCAGGAGCTATCATCCCCTTTGCGTCAGGGCCGCTGACCACACTGACGACAAATGCGGACGGGACAGCGGGCCTTCTGGCGCTGATAGGTTTCGGGGCTAATGATAGCGCCGTTGAGGCCGCAGGCCTCATCGACACGACCGGCCTCAACGGCCTTGCCTTCTCAATGTCCCAGGACGGCTTGATCACCTCGCTAGCCGCCTATTTCAGCATCGCCGCGGCAGTTACTCTCGAAGGCACCGCCGTTACCATCACTGCGCAGCTTTACAGTAGCCCGCCCCCGCCGAGCGACATCTTCACGCCGGTTGCCGGCGCTTCTGTAACGCTGGTTCCCCCGCTTACCGGCGCGGTTGTGGTAGGCGACCACTCCAGCGGCATCACGACAGGACTGGCAATCCCGGTTACCGCCGAGACCCGGTTGCTGTTGGTGTTTTCCGCTACCGTCACCGGTGGAGTCCCTGTCGCAGCCATCATCTCCGGTTTTGCCGGTGCCGGTCTCTCCATCAGTTGATTAATGGTTTGCCCGAAGTCACCCGGCGGAAGCGCTGGTTGGCACACCGAAAAGCTTTAGTGGGCAATGATGGTTCCGCCTTTTGCATGACTTGGATTGGATATCGGACCTCCAGCGCATAGAAAGGAGAGATTGTACGTGGACCAGGATGATCGTACCCATAGTCCGCACAATAAACGAAGCGGACGCGGCAAAAGCCACCACCACCATCATTTTCATGAATATCAGGGAGTAAAGACAGGTCAACCAAAGATGGACTTCTTGGAAAAAATATATCAAATCTATAACCCGGGCGGAGGTCAACACCACCAGGACAATGACTGTGATCATTATGACCATCAAGAGGACTGTAATCACCACCACCATGATGACTGCTGTCATCACCATCACCATAAGGGCAAAGACTGCAAGTGCGATCCGATAATAGTAGTTAATCCTCCCGGCCCTCCCGGCCCCCCCGGCCCTCCTGGCTTTCCTGGCCCTGCAGGGCCCACAGGGGCCACGGGCGCTACCGGATTAACCGGCGCTACCGGGACCACCGGAGCCACGGGCGCTACCGGACCGACCGGCGCTACCGGGGCCACCGGCGCTACCGGGGCCACCGGAGCCACGGGCGCCACCGGGCCGTCAGGCGGTCCTCCGGGCGCCACCGGCGCTACCGGACCAACCGGGGCCACCGGGGCCACCGGTGACCCAGGAGCCACAGGCGCTACAGGTGTTACCGGAGTCACGGGTGCTACAGGTGTCACTGGGGCCACCGGAGCTACCGGTGACCCAGGAGCCACAGGCGCTACAGGTGTCACTGGGGCCACCGGAGTTACCGGAGCCACCGGCGTTACCGGGGCCACTGGAGCCACCGGCGCTACCGGAGTTACCGGAGCCACGGGTGCTATTGGTGTCACTGGGGCCACCGGCGTTACCGGGGCCACCGGAGCCACCGGCGCTACCGGAGTTACCGGAGCCACGGGTGCTATTGGTGTCACTGGGGCCACCGGCGTTACCGGAGCCACTGGAGCCACCGGCGTTACCGGGGCCACCGGAGCTACAGGCGCTACCGGAGTTACCGGAGCCACGGGTGCTATTGGTGTCACTGGGGCCACCGGCGTTACCGGGGCCACCGGAGCTACCGGAGTTACCGGAGTGACCGGAGTGACCGGAGCTACAGGCGCGACCGGCGTTACCGGAGCCACGGGTGCTACGGGTGTCACTGGCGCTACCGGAGTTACCGGAGCTACGGGGGCCACAGGCGTCACCGGCGCTGGAGCCACCGGAGCCACGGGCGCCACCGGAGCCACTGGCATTACCGGAGCTACAGGAGTTACCGGAGCTACGGGCGTCACCGGCGCCACGGGCGCTACTGGGGCCACGGGCGCCACGGGCGCTACTGGAACCACGGGCGCGGGCCTTGCCGCTTTCGGTTATGTGTATAATTTAGCCACGTTAGCTGATGCAACCGTCCTGGGCGGTGCGGATGTGCCGTTCAGCAACAACGGTCCTCTGTTAGGCATCACTCACGCGGCGGGGGCGACCACCGTTATTGTCCCGGCCGCCGGCAATTACCAGATCTTTTACGGCATCAGCATTACGGCCGGTATAGGTGCGTCAATCGCCATCGCCGTCAATGGCACTGTCAACGCCTCTACGCCGATCAGCGCCCTCGTGGCGACCGGGGAACTTACCGGGCAGGCCATCCTCACCCTCGCCGCCGGGGACGTGATAACGTTGAGAAACAATTCGGCGATAGCCTTGACCTTGACCCTGGCTCCTGCCGTAGGCGCCCAAATGATCGTGGAGCTTCTCGATTAACCGGCGAAACAGGCGGGAAAAATGATATTCCAGGTATTAACGGGCCTTGTCTGTGCGGCAAGGCCCGTTACTTTTAGGTGGTCAAGACAAGTAACGAGTGAATATGCTATCACTAGTAAGGTATATGGAGGCGAGGGGAAATGACCGATCACGAGCAGAGTGGCCCACCGCCGGTCACTATCAGTTTATGCATGATCGTAAGGAATGAAGAGGCGACGATCGGCCGCTGCCTGCGTTCGGCGCAGGGGATTGTGGACGAAATCGTGATTGTCGATACAGGCTCGACGGATAAGACCAAGGAAATGGTCGGCCGGTTTACCGACGCCGTGTATGATTTCGAGTGGATCAATGATTTTGCCGCAGCCAGGAATTTCGCCTTCGACCTGGCAACCCAGCGGTATATTTTGTGGCTGGATGCCGATGAGGTTATTTTGCCGGCGGATCGCGAAAAAATGCTGGTTTTAAAGTCGACTCTCGGGCCTGGGGTCGACGCCGTGAGCATGCTGACAAATCTGGCTTTTGACGAGCAGGGACAGGTTACTTGCCAGATCAGACGGAACCGCTTGGTGCTGCGAGAGAGGAATTTCCGCTGGATAGGTCCGGTCCACGAGTACATCGAGGTCGCCGGGACTTTTCATCACACGGATATCGCCGTCACCCACCTGCCCCTTAGCCACGATGCGGGGAGGAATCTTTATATATACCAGCAGCGTCTGCTGAAGGGGGAGGAGTTCTCGCCCCGCGATTTATATTATTTTGCCAATGAGTTGAAAGACCATAAGCTGTATAATCGGGCAATCGAGTATTACCAGAAGTTTTTGGCGACCAATCAGGGCTGGGTGGTGGACAACATCGACGCTTGCGCCAAATTGGCGGACTGTTTCTATGAATTGCACGAGGTCGACAACACGTTGAAATATATCTATCGGTCTTTCGAATACGGCGTTCCCAGAGCGGATTTTTGCTGCCGGCTCGGTTTTCACTATCTGAATAGCAATCAACTGGAGCAGGCGATTTTCTGGTATAAGACAGCGACTCAGCTGGACGCGTCTACACAAGCCTGGGGATTGGTCAACGTCCCCTGCCAGACGTGGCTTCCGCATCTTCAGCTGTGCGTGTGCTACTCCCGCGCGGGACAGTACCGTCTTGCGCATCAGCACAACGAGATGGCGGCAGCTTTTATTCCTAACGACCCGCGAGTGCAGCATAACCGTAAATATTTACAAAGCTTGACTGATGCATGATTAACCAGAGAGAGGCATGCCTGACCTCGATTAGGTTCTTATTTCCTAGAGCCGCTTACAGGTCGCGACGACGATGCGGCGGTCAAAATGTGACGATTTAAGGCTATGCCTCGGGGTGGTTAACTTGCTCACGTAGCCCTTTGGCAAACGTGGGCTTCATTTTTTGTGGCGGCAATGGAGTAGGCCGCGGTCGGGGACCGCGGCGAAGGGTGCTGTTCCGGGAGGGGGCGGGCCTTTTTTCGCGCCGGAGTATGGCTGAGGTGCGAGCATGGTGGGCGGCGAAGCAAAGTCCGTCCGGGCGGGCTGGGCACATTGGCAAATTTGTCGAACTAATGTTAAAAATGCCATTTTAGATAGAATTGTCGCGGGAAATGTTGTAATATTAATTGCATATACCATGCTTTGCATTCAGATAGTTGACTAGTCAATTATCGTCAGGGGGTTAGTCGGTGAAGATTGACGGTCTGATAATGCATCAGGTGTTTCAGCTGACGCGGCTGATTTCGCGCACGCTGAACACCCGGTTCCAGCCGTTTGACCTGCATGTTTCCGAGTGGGGCATCATTGTCACGCTGACGGACAAGGGACCGATGACTCAGCGGGAGTTGGCCAGGTATTTGAACATTGAGCCGTCGGCGGTGTCGCGGAGCCTGGTTGGGTTGCAGCGGAAGGGCTATGTGGCGCGCGAGACGGGGGAGGACCGGCGGGAGCGGAAAGTGCTGCTGACCACGATCGCCCGGCAGCAGTACAAGGTCTGGGAGGGCATCGCGGACCGGCACCGGCAGGGGATTATGGCCGGGCTGACCGCGGCGGATAAGGAAACGTTGTCCGGGATTCTGACAGCTATCCTCCAGAAGGCGCAGGAGTGTCCGGGGGAAGGATGAGAGGCGCCGCCCAGGGAGGGCGGGGCGTGTACCCGGCGGCCACCGGCAGACGGGTGACAAGAGCAACGCCAGGCATGGATTTGAAGGAGTTGATGAGACATGTTGAACGCAACAAAAAAAGCAGGTAACTTGGCGGTAAGCATAAAGGCCAAGCTGGTTATTACCGTGTGCGTGGTGCTGGCAGTTTCGATCGGGTTTGTCGCTTTTTTCAATTTGCGGGGCAGTAATGAGGCCCTGACCAAGAAAACGGCGGAGAACATGCTGGCCAATGCCGAAGCCGCCGCCGAGGGAATCGGCAAGGAGGTCGCGGCCATGAAGGCGGTGGTGGAGGTCATCTCGGCCGATGACAGGCTGCGGTCGGGAGATGCCAAGGTCGTGGTGGCCAGGCTGGCCGAGATTCGGAAGGCGATGCCGCAGATCGAGAATCTGCTGCTGGTGGAGCCGGGTGGCGCTTATATCGACGCGGGCGGAAAAACCGGCTCGGTGGCCAGCCGGGAGTATTATAAGGAAATCCTACAAACAAAAAAGACGGTAGTGTCCGGCGACCCGGTGATCTCCCAGTTCTCCGGCAAGCTGGTGGCGGTTGTGATAACGCCGGTCAAGGGCGGCCAGGGATATTTGGCAGCCGGTATGCAGATCGACGGGATCACCGATTATGTCCTTCACCGGAAAATCGGCGATAAGGGTTATACCTACGCTTTCGGCAAGTCGGGCATCATTTTTATCCACCCTGATAAGAAGGTTGCGATGAAGCTGAATCTGCTGGGGGGCGAGGCCAGCCCGGACCTGGCCGCGATGGCGAAAACGGCCATCGGCGGCGAGAAGAGCGTAAGGGAGTATGAGTTCGACGGGACGATGCGATACGCCGGTTGCGCGCCGGTGCCGGGAACTTCGTGGGGGGTGGGCACCGCTCTGCTTCGGACGGAGGCGTTGGCCGTGACCAAGGAGATGGAACGGCAAGCCCTACTGATCGCGATGATCGCCATGGTGCTCAGCGGCCTAATCATCTACTTTATCGCCACCAAGCTGATCAATCCGGTCATCCGGTTGGTGGGGGCGGCGGACAGGATGGCGGACGGGGATCTGACCCAAAATGTAAGTGTGGCCGCCAATGATGAGGTCGGCCGGTTATCGGCGGCTTTCAACGCCATGGGCGCCAATCTGCGGGACCTGGTGCGGCAGATCCAGAAAAACGCCGAACAGGTGGCCGCCGCCAGTGAGGAACTGACTGCCACCTCGGACCAGTCGGCTCTGGCGGCAAATCAGATAGCGGAGTCGATAGCCGGGGTGGCGGCCAGCGCCGGTCAACAATCGGCCGCCGCCGACGATACCGCGGCGGTGGTGGAGGAGATGTCGGCCAGCATCCAGGCGGTGGCCGTCAACGCCCATCAGGTGGCCGCCCAGTCGGCCCAGGCGGCCGACAAGGCCAAGAGCGGCGATCTCGCGGTGGCCAAAGCGGTGGCGCAGATGGATGAGATAGAGGAAACGGTCAACAACTCGGCCGGGGTGGTGACCCAGTTGGGCGAGCGATCTAAGGAAATCGGCCAGATTGTGGATACCATCGCCGGCATCGCCGGCCAGACTAACCTGCTGGCGCTGAACGCGGCCATCGAGGCCGCCCGGGCTGGTGAACAGGGCCGCGGCTTCGCCGTGGTGGCCGAGGAGGTGCGGAAGCTGGCCGAGCAGTCGCAGGAGGCGGCCAAGCAGATTGCCGTGCTGATCGGGGAAATCCGCAACGAGACCGACCGGGCGGTAACGGCGATGAACGACGGTACCCGCGAGGTCAAGAGCGGGGCCGAGGCCGTTAAGACGGCCGGCGCCGCTTTCCGGGAGATAGCCGACCTGGTGTCGGTGGTATCGGAGCAGGTGCGGGAGATTTCGGCCGCCATCCAGCAGATGGCGGCAGGCAGCCAGCAGATTGTGGGCTCGGTGAAACGGATGGACGAGCTTGGCAAGCAGTCGGCCGGGGAAGCCCAGGGGGTTTCGGCGGCGGCGGAAGAGCAGTTGGCGGCGATGGAGGAAATCGCCTCGTCCAGTCAGTCGCTGGCCAAGTTGGCCCAGGACTTGCAGTCGGCGGTGGCCCGGTTCAGGATATAGGGCCGCTGGCAGGGAGAAGCTGATACCCGGCCGTTAGGCCGGGTATGGGGAGATAGCATATGGTGGGGCCGGTTCCCGGAGGGGGACCGGCCCTTTTATGCGGGGAAGGGCCGAAGCGGGGCAATGCCGTAAACGGATATTAATACTGTTGTTGTAGAATTTTGCAGGAAAGTGGAGATGTGTGGAGAAATCTGTACTTAACTACATTTTATGTAAGGATATGTTAAAGCTCCTCAGTGTGGCTCTCGTGCTGAGTCACCAGGGAGCTTTATTAGTGTGACTGGCAGTAATTATTAGTTGTGGAAAATTTATTTTAGGGTGATGGACATATGGGCAAAATCAGTACCAAGATTATCGCGGCAATTATGGTGTGTTCGGTTGTCGGTACGCTGTTATTGGGCGGGGCGATTTATTACGCCGGCTACCAGAAATTATCGTCAAGTGCTAAGCAGGACATTTATGACAAAACGGTGGTCGCCGCCAATGACTTGACGTTGCCGATGTCAAGAATCGAAAGTTCCGTCAATGCGCTGGCCAGTATGGTTACGGTGGCGCTGGACGATGATTTGGGTAAGCTGAAAGACCCGGCGTACATGAAGAGGCTCGAAGAGCAAATCCGGTCTGCAGCGAGCGGGGTTGCCCGAAGCACGGATGGGGCTATGGCTTTTTATGTAAGGTTTAATCCCAAACTGGCTGAGGGAACGTCGGGGGTATTTCACGCCGCCACTTCGACCGGTGGGGCTATTCAACAGTTGGTTCCCACCGATTTCAGCAAATATGATGAGAACGATTTGGCACATGTCGGCTGGTATTACATCCCGGTTAAAGCCGGTAAGCCGGTATGGCTTGCCCCATACCATAACGCCAATATTAACGTAGATATGATTTCTTATGTAGTGCCAATTTACAAGAACGGACAGTCGGTTGGCATCGTGGGTATGGATATCGATTTCAGGAAAATCCAGGCTGTGATGAAAAGTCTAAAATATATGAAAACCGGCTTTGGCATTCTTTTGGGTAGTGATTATCAGCTCTTATATCACCCGGATTTCGCTGTTGAGGATAACTTAGGTAAAGTTGAAGATGGCGCTTTAAAAAGCTTGACGTCGAAGATGGGCGGCAATGACGATGGCGTTGCCGAGTATCAGTATCGCGGCAAAACGATGTTATGGTCTTACAGGAAATTGCCCAGCGGTCAGATCATGGTTCTGACGGTGCCGAAGGACGAGGCTTTTCATGAGTTGGCCGCCTTGACGTATTTGGTTGCGGGAATGCTTGTGCTGGGCGTCATACTGGCAATGGCTTTGGGCTGGTTTACGGGGATGCGGATAGTGAAGCCGATAAAGACGGTGCGGGATTATATTAAAGAGATTTCGGCAGGTAATCTCAACCTGGAGGCGCTGCCGGTCAACAGTGCCGACGAGGTTGGCGAGCTGACGGTTTCTGCGAATACAATGCTGGAGAAGTTGCAACAGGCGCAAAATCATACAATCGCCAATATCCGCGAGGCTACAAGGGAATTGACAAAGTCGACGGAGACGATGATCGATGTCGCGACAGGGGTTGCGGCAAGCAGTGAAGAGATGAGCGCCAAGGTCAGTTCGGTAAGTTCGACTGTCACGCAGATGGCGGCAAACTTGGAAGAGACGGCCAGTTCGACCGAGGAGGTCAGTGCGCAGGCGGAGTCCGTCGCCCATTTGTCCAACCGGATGTTTGAAGCCGCGCAAAGGGTCGCAATGACGTCGGAATCGGTTTCGGGAGAAGTCAGCAAGGTTAGCAGTGTTATTGAGGATATTTCCAGGAGTATCAATCGGGCGGCCGATTCCGCCGTAAATGTTTCCAATTCAACGAACAATATTGCCAAGGCTATTCAGACCATCAACACGTCGTTGAACAGTGTGAACGAGAAGTGCGAGCGATCCCTGGATATAGCCCTTGAGGCGGAGGGCCGGTCACGGGAAACCGGCGATATCATAAAGAAGCTGAGTGCCGCCTCCAAGAAAATCAATCAGGTTGTTTACATTATCGGCAATATTGCCGAACAGACCAATATGCTGGCGTTGAACGCCACCATAGAAGCGGCCGGCGCGGGGGAAGCGGGCAAAGGCTTCGCTGTCGTAGCGGCGGAGGTAAAGGAGTTGTCGAAACGGACGACTAACGAAACGAGGATTATTGCCCAGCAGATTGAGGAGATGCAGTCGGGTATGGCCGACGCCGTGGCGGCGGTGGACAAGATTGCCGGCGTGACAAAGGAGACTGCCGATATAGCCAGAACCATTGCCGGCGCTGTTACCGAACAATCAGGAAGTTTGGGGGATATTTCCGCGGCAATATCGATAGGCGTTCAGCAGTTGGAGAAGATAAGCGAGGAGATCGGCGAAATTGCCAACAATACCGGCTATGTTACCAAAAGCGCGGCCGATGCCGCTGCCGGTGTTAAGTCTATGTATGAGGCGACAGTAGATATTTTAGAGAAGTCAAAGGAGGTGGCAAAGAGTTCGGACGACATGAGGTATGTCATGAATATCATTGCTACAGCCACGCAGGATAACGCGCAAGGAACACAGGAGATCATGGGAAGTATGCATGAAACCAACGAGGCAATCGCCAATACGGCCGCGCATGCTTCTTTGGTCAGTAGCGCCGCCAATGACTTGGGCGAGTTGACGAAAAATATGGAAGAGCTGGTTAAGAGCTTTAAAGTTTAGTACCGGTATTTTCAGCGATTATTCGATGGCGCCACCGTTCATTATGTGTACCAAGGGCAGACTGCGGCTTGCGGAATATCCGCAAAAATTCCCGAGTGGAGTGCAAAGCCGTCCCATCGGGTGCGACTAGGACGGCTTTTTGTTGGGATGGACAAGCAATTAGGGCCAGATATTTCTGTTTCCGACGGGCCTGGCGAGCGGCCTGGAAGAGGTAGCCAAGGATTAGCGGATAGTCGCGGCGGCGTGCCAGTAAATGGTGAAAGAAGGGGATCTAGTGTTTTCTATGCTGACCAAAACAATTAAAGGAAAACTGATCGGTATTATTATTCTCGCATTTGTTGTGGCGTTGACTATTTCTTCTTCTTTGATTTACTTTACGGCTCACCAAGCGCTCGCCGAGAACACGGAGCAATCGATCAAGGCCCTCGCTGCCAGTTCAAGCAAGGAGACTGGCTTATGGCTGGAGGAAAAAAAGTCCTATATTTCCGCACTGGCCAATACGCCGCTAGTGCGCGGCGACGATCAGGAGGCGATATGGCAGTATCTGGCCGGTGAAATGGGTAGGGCGAAACAGTACGAGGTTCTATTCGTATCGGACGAGAAGGGCGATTATTTCGCCTGTACCCGCAACAGCGACGGGTCGATATCGAGAAGAGGCTCAAACATAGGCGATCGTCCGTACTTCCCGGAGGTAATGAAGGGAAAGACGATCGTTTCCGACCCGGTGTATTCCAAAGTAACAGGTCATCCGGTTATTGTTGTGGCCGCCCCGATCAGGAAAGAGGGCCGGATCGTCGGCGTGATGGGCGGCAGCATGTATCTTGACGAGCTCGCGCAGCGCGTTTCGGCGATTAAGGTGGCCAAGTCCGGGTATGCGTTTGTTGTGCAGGGGGACGGACAGGCGATAATGCATCCGGATAAGAATTTGGTGATGAAATACAATTTTCTCAAGGAAGGCAATAGCGACGCAGGTCTACGGGAGGCGATAGGCCAAGCCGCCCGGGGCGGGAAGGGAGTCGCCCGGTATACGTGGGGTGACGTAAGCAAATACGCCGGCTACGCGGCAGTGCCGGGAACCAACTGGGGGTTGCTCGTGAGTGTTCCGGTGGCGGAAGTAACCGAACAACTCGCGACCATGACGAAAATTTCGCTGCTAGCTCCCTTGGCGGTTGCTTTGATTATCATATTCGTTACCGGGTTTTTCCTGACGAGGCTCATAATTAAGCCTATCGACAATTTGCAGACGGTTATGGCCAGAGTGGCAACCGGAGACTTCACGGCGCGGGCCGAGGTTGGTTCGGATGATGAATTTGGTGTGCTCATGCGGGCGGTGAATAATACATTCGATGGGCTGAACGCGATGATCGGCGATGTTCGCGAAACAACGCTTAAGCTTAAGAAAGCCTCGGTCGGCCTGATCGATATTTCCACAACGTTAGCCGCCAACAGCGAGGAAATGAGCGCAAAGATCTGTACGGTGAGCGCGACGGTCGAGCAGATTTCCGCCAATATCGAGGAGACGGCCAGTTCTACCGAGGAGGTAAGCCACGGGGTCGATGCGGTGGCCGGCCTGGCGAACGAAATGTCCGCGGCGGCCCAAGTTTCCGCTAAGACGGCGGAAACGGTGGCTCTTGAGGTAAAACAGGTTAGTGCCGTTGTGGAGGGAATTTCGCAGAGCATCAGCCGGGCCGCCGCTTCGGCCGTAGATGTGTCCGCGGCGATGGATGATGTGGCGAATGCTGTTACGGTAATTAATCAGTCTCTCGGTCAAGTAAGTGCGAAATGCGAGCGGTCTATCGGGATTACAACGGAGGCGGCCGAGCGGTCGCAAGAAACGACCGCCATCATCCGCAGGCTTAGTCAGGCGTCAAAGCAAATAAACGGGGTTGTCGATATTATCCGTAGTATCGCCGAGCAAACCAACATGCTTGCGCTTAACGCTACTATCGAGGCGGCTGGCGCCGGCGAGGCGGGCAAGGGGTTTGCGGTGGTCGCGGCGGAGGTTAAGGAGCTTGCCAAACGGACGGCGGAGGAGACCAGGCATATCGCTCAGCAGATAGAAGAGATGCAAGGCGATATGGGCGAGGCGGTGATTGCCGTGGAAAAAATCACTGGCGTTATCGCCGAGACCAAGGATATCACTCATACGATCGCTTCCGCGGTCGCCGAACAGACCAAGAGCGCTACCGACATTTCCGGTGCTATGGCGGTCGGCGTGCAGAAGGTAGCGACGATCAGCCAGGAGATCGGCGATATCGCCACCAATGCGGGGCAGGTTTCGCAGGGAGCCGCCGGCGCTGCCGACGGTGTGAAGGCCATGTTTGAAACAACGGTCGAAATTTCGCGCAAGTCGGCTGAGGTCGCCAGCAGTTCGGATAAAATGGCGTCGGTTATGAGCAATATTGCCAACGCTACCAAGGAAATCGCCCAGGGAGCTCAGGAAATTATCGAGAGTATCCAGGAAGCGGACGCCGCTACCGCTGATACGGCCGGCAAGGCGTCGCTGACGAGCGAATCGGCGCATTATCTGGGCGAAGCGGCCAATAACCTGGAGCTTTTGGTCGAGAAATTTAAGGTTTGAGTGTATGGCAATGAATACAAGCAGCGAGTTGATACGAGAGTTTATTGAAGAAGCCAAGGCTCATATCGGCACTGTGGAAGCGGGTTTGTTACGCCTGGATGAAGCTAACTGCGACGCCGCCACGCTTAATGAGATATTTCGGGCAGTGCATAGCATCAAAGGAACCGCCGGCTTTTTCGAACTGACCAAGATTGTGGAGCTGTCCCATGTTATGGAAGCGCTCTTTGGCCGGCTGCGCGACGATAAAATCCAGGTGACGGCGCATATGGTCGATGTTTTGCTGGAAGCGACGGATGTGCTTAAGGACCTTATCTGCCGGGCGGCGGAGCAGGAAGACCGCGATGTATCCGAATATGTGGCGGCGGTAAAAGCGTTTTTTCAGAAGGAGGAAAGGCGTGAGAGCCCGGCCGGTGCAGGTGGCCTTTCGGCCTGGGATATGTGGAATCAGCTTACCGCCCTGGAGGAATCGGCAAATACGGAAGTAGCCGGAGTGCTTCCGCGGTTGGCTCCGGAACCCAGGACGGAGCCTGCGTCTCCCGAAGTCATGGTAAGCGCCGGTGAAGGTCCCAAGCGGCGGGGTGAGCCGGCGTCTGAATCGGACGCCAAGGCGAGGGTCGCGCTGACGGGAGAGACCGTGCGGGTGGGCGTGGAGCTGTTGGACGATTTATTGAATATTGTGGGGGAGATGGTTTTACGCCGCAATCAGTTGTTGCGGATAGCCCAAAATGCCGGTAAGGATGTAGCCCAGCTTGACGTTGTGGCTCAGGGCATCGATAATCTGACCACGAGTTTGCAAGAGAAGGTCATGAAGACACGGATGCAGCCTGTGGCAAATGTCTTCAATAAATTTCCCCGGATTGTCCGGGAATTGACCCGCAAGATGGATAAAGAGGTCGATCTGGTAATGGAGGGTATGAGTGTCGAACTAGACCGCTCTATTATTGAGGCTTTGGTCGATCCGATAACCCATCTTGTACGTAATGCTCTGGATCACGGCATCGAGCCGCCGAAGAGCAGGATGGCGGGCAATAAACCGCCTGCGGGTACGCTCGTTCTTCATGCGTATCAGGAAAGCGGACGGGTCATCATCGATATTCGCGACGATGGCGCCGGCATCGATATAGAGAAGGTCAAGGCCAAGGCTGTGCTCAAAGGGTGGATAACCGACCGGGAAGCGGCGGCGATGCGCGACACGGATGTGCTGAGTTTCATTATGCGGCCCGGTTTTTCTACCGCGGAGCAGGTTACCGATATTTCCGGCCGCGGTGTCGGTATGGACGTGGTCAAGACCAATATTGAGAAGTTGGGCGGCAAGGTCGAGATATATACCGAAAAAGGGGCGGGTACCACGTTCCGCTTGATGTTGCCGCTGACGCTCGCCATTATCCCGTCGTTTATCGTTGAGGCGGCCGGCGACGCTTTCGCCGTGCCTCAGGCCAATGTGAAGGAATTTGTTCTCATCCAGCCGGGAGAGACCAGCGATAAGCGGATCGAGTTCATTCAGTCGTCGCCGGTGCTCAGGCTGCGCCATCAGTTGTTGCCGCTGGTGTATTTGAATGATGTTTTGGGGACCTCCGGCGGTCAAACGGGCGGCCGGCAGAACTGGGGCAGTCGATTTATAGACGAGGGGCGGACTTTTCGCATACTGGTGATTAAAAGCGGCAGCCTGCGGTACGGGCTGGTTGTCGATGCCGTTTATGATACGGAGGAAATATTGGTTAAACCGGTCCCAAGGGTAATCGGCGCGTGCGGGTGCTATTCCGGAGTAACCGTCTTGGGCGATGGGCGTATTGCCATGATTATCGACCCTGAAAGCATCCGGCTGGAAGCCAACCTCAGCGAGACCAGGGAGGCCGAAGGAGAGAGCGTGCTGCCGTCGGGCGGCGACCGGGGAAGGGAACAGCAGTATTTGTTGTTGTTCAAATGCTCGGGCGGGGAAATGCTGGGGATCGATCTTGCGATGGTGGCGCGTGTCGAGGAGATAGCAGCTTCCCGCGTTCAGAAAATAGGCTCCAAAGAGTATTTTACGTTTCAGGGACAGACGATCAGAATTATCCGGCCGGAGCACTATTTGCCAATTGCCCGGCGAAAACGCAAGCCTCCCAAGCTGTACGTCATTTTGCCGAAATTCGTTAAACACACGGTCGGCATTATCGCCGAGGAGATTTGCGATGCTATTTTAACGCGGATACAGCTTGACGAAAGCGGGGTTTCCGGGCGGGGCATCATTGGCTCCACCCTGGTGGACGATAGAATCGTTACTCTGCTGAATATTTATGAGCTGTTTGAGAAAGCGGCGCCAGAGTATTACGGCCTGAAAACCGCGACGGCGGGAAAGCGTGTTCTGCCTGAGACCGGAGGTTCGCCAGGGATGAAAAAAGCGCGGATTCTGTTGGCGGAGGATACGCCCTTTTTTGCCAGGACGATAAAGAGCTATTTGGAGAGCGACGGTTTCGAGGTGGTTACGGCGGAAAATGGCCGGGAAGCTTTCGAGATGCTGTCTCGCCGAACGGTGGATGTGGTGATAAGCGATATCGAGATGCCGCTCATGAATGGGCTTGAGTTGGTCCGTACGATCAGGGAGAGTGAAACGCTCAGGCATTTGCCGGTGATTGCCCTGACTTCGCTGGGCGGTGAAGAGAATAGGGAGAAGGGTTTGCGCGCCGGGTTCGATGTTTATGAATTCAAGCTTGATAGAAAAAGGCTGCTTGATAGTGTTCACAAAGTTTTGGCGCAAAAAGCTTAGGTGATCGGAGGCGAGACGGGATTGGCGCGGATATTGATTGTCGATGATTCACTTGTGGCGCGGAAGGTTTTGACGAATATTCTTGAGGGGTTGGGCCACACGGTAGTCGGCGACGCGGCGGACGGCGGGCAAGCCTTTACCGAGTATGCCCGTCACCGGCCTGACGTGGTAACGATGGATCTGGCTATGCAAGGGATGAGCGGCGCTGAGGCGACGTCGAAGATTGTCGCCACTTTTCCCGATGCCAGGATTGTCGTAATCAGTGCCCTGGAGGAACGCCAGGTTGTGATCGACGCGTTGGAACGCGGGGCCAGGCATTTTATCATTAAGCCCGTTTCTGAGGAAAAAGTCGCGGCGGTGCTGGAGAATGTCCTTCGCCAGAATTTCGATCACCGGAAATGTTGCGAGCTTTTAAAAAGGCTGAAAGAGGAGGACGGCCTACCGGCCGGCGGCTGGAGCAATTTAGGGAAAAGGGAGAATCAGGTGGCGCGGGTTTTGATAGTCGATGATTCGGCGGTGGCGCGGAAGGCCTTGCGGGAAATTATGACTTCATTGGGGCATACTGTGATAAGCGAGGCGGAGAATGGCGCTCAGGCTTTTATAGAGTATACCAGACACCGGCCGGATATCGTAACGATGGATCTGACCATGCAGGGGATGTGCGGGGCCGAGGCTACATCGAAAATCGTCGCTACTTTTCCCGACGCCCGGATAATTGTAATCAGCGCGATGGAGGAGCGCCAGATCGTGTTGGATGCTTTGGAACGCGGGGCCAGGCATTTTATCATTAAGCCGATTACGCTGGATAAAGTTTCGGCGATCTTGAACAATGTTCTGCAGCAGAAGTTTGACCAGCAAACGCATCGGGAGCTGGTAAGAAGGCTGAAAGGGTGCACCGATTCTTTTTCTCCTCTGGGAGCAAGTTCCCCCGAATATCTGCCGCCTTACCAGATCTGTGCGGAGAACAAGCTGATTCTGGTGAAAGTCAATCATAATCTGACCATGACCAGTTGCCAGTCCCTGTTGATCGAGCTTGAGGAGTATTTGACCGGCGAACCGCGGGTATTATTTGATTTTGGAAACATACAAGGTTTAGCGGAAGCTGTCCTTGCCGAACTCGATAAGTTGATTAAGCGCATTGAAAGCAATTCCGGTACGGTTAAGGCGATATCCCGGCAGCAGTCTTTGGTGGATGCGGTAATTTCAAGGGAGGCGGCTTCTTCATTAGCGATGGTTATCCGTTATTTCGCAAGCTGAACTTTCGGTCAGGGGGATTTTATGTTTCGTATTTTAATCGTTGATGATAGCTTGATTAATTTAAAGATAATAAGCGGACTTTTGGGCGATAAGTACGAAGTGAGCACGGCCAGCAGCGGACAGGAAGCAATTTTGCAGGCGACCGAGACGGTTCCGGATTTAATTTTGCTCGATATTCTTATGCCTGATATGGACGGTTTAGAGGTTTGCCGGTTTCTTAAAAGGCAATCGGCTACGGCGGAGATACCGATTATTTTTATTACCGTGGTTTCCGAGCCGAAAGATATTGTCAGGGCTTTTGAAGCAGGGGGGCAAGATTACATAACAAAGCCGTTCAGTGCGCTGGAGCTGTGTGCCCGGATGAAGACTCATTTGGAGTTGAAGCAGTCGCGGGAGGAGTTAAAAACATATGCCAGGCAATTGGAGGCAAAAAACTTAGAGCTTAAGGAAGCGCTGGCAAGGTTGGAGATCTCAGCCATAACAGATTTTTTGACGAACCTGCCTAATCGACGCTATATGCTGCAAAAAATCCAGGAGGAGATCGCCAGGATCAAGAGGGCAAAGAGCGCTATGACGCTTATCCTCTTGGATGTTGACAATTTTAAGGATATTAACGATTCGGTCGGCCATGATTGCGGCGATGCGGTCCTGAAAGGAATTGCCGACATAATGAGGCGCACCGTGCGGGAACAGGATATCGTTACTCGCTGGGGAGGGGACGAGTTTTTGTTTTTGCTTCCCGATACCGATTTTGCCGGCGGACAGGTCGTCGGGGAAAAAATACGGCAGGCGATTGGGGCGAGTACAGTTCCTTACTGCGGGAAGCTTTTTTCGGTATCGGTTTCTTTTGGGGTAGCGCAATACGATGTCGAATTAGATATCGACGCAAATATCAAAAGAGCAGATGAGGCTTTATACAGACAGAAAAAGCAATAATGGGAGTGCTTATATCGTACTTAGCCGGTGAAGATTACGCTGCGTGAAGGCGGCGGAAGAATGCAGGGGCGCTTAAAAAATATGTACCGAATTCGGTACATATTTTTTAATTTTCTGCGAAAATGTTGCCGATTTGGCACAATAAAGATGCATAAACATTTGAAAATACGGATAAATAGCCATATCCCTATATTGGCATGGCATTTGCTTGTGTTATATGGCAAGAACAGATGTCTATGACAGATGATCGCTTTCGTCAGGGTTGTTATACTCCCGTTCGGCTTCCAAGAACGGCGAATTAGTTAAACGAACGTAAATGAACTCGCGGGAGGTTGCCTATGCCTAATCCGGTAAGTTCCTCCAAACGAAGAGAGATTGCTAAACAGAATCTGGAGAAGATTTTTGAAAATTTTCCTGACCCGATATTTGTGACTGACAGTCAAGGAAACGTGTTGCTGTCCAATTCTTCAACCGCCCTTACTCTTGATATGTCGCTCGACCAGTTGCTGAAATCCAATGTCGCGGACTTGGTAAAGAAGGGTTACTATACAAAGTCTTATGCCATGGAAGTGGCGGAAAAAAAGTGCGTCTTAAGCGGCATATTGAAGACGAAGCTCAATCTGTCGATGATTTCCGCCAGTACGCCGGTTCTGGACGATAATGGCGAGGTCATACTGGTGGTAACCCATGCCCGGCCGAAGGACACGGTCGAGAAATACATCAGCAAGGAGGAACGGGGGAAGCAGGATCAGCGCAAGCGGGAAATAGAGTATCTGCGGAGCCATGTGCTCGAAACGGATACGATTGTTGCCGAGAGCAAAGCGATGCGCCAAGTGCTGCTTGCCGCGCATGCTGTAGCCCAGACGGACAGCACGGTTTTGTTGAACGGGGAGTCGGGAACAGGCAAGGAGGTACTGGCCAAGTACATCCACCGCCATAGCAAACGGTTCAACGAGGCGTTCATCGCCGTCAACTGCGCGGCTTTTCCCGAGCAATTGGTGGAATCCGAGCTGTTCGGCTATGAACGAGGAGCGTTTACCGGCGCCAAAGGCGAGGGTCGGATGGGGCTTATCGAGGCCGCCCATAACGGGACGCTGTTTCTCGACGAGATCGCTGAATTGCCGTTGACGCTCCAGTCAAAACTTCTGCGGGTGTTGGAAACAGGCGAGGTTAGGCGGCTGGGAAGCAATACCGCCCGGAAGATCGATTTCCGGCTTATCGCCGCGACTCACCAGGATCTTAAGAAGATGTCGGAGGAGTACCTTTTCCGGGAGGACCTGTATTATCGTCTGAATGTTATCCCGATCCGGATACCGCCGCTGCGGGACAGACCGGAGGATACGCTGGTGCTTGCCCTTAAGTTTTTGGACGATTTCAACAGAAAGCACAAGACCGCTTACGAGTTTGACGGCGAGACGCTGGAAATGTTCCAGTCGAACGCTTGGCCGGGAAATGTCCGGGAACTGCGTAACGCGGTGGAGCGGAAAGTGATTCAACATCTGCAGGATTACCAGGCGGATTGCCTTCAGGCAGTTTCGTCCTTTTCGAGCGGGATTTCGCGGAGCGACTGCATCAAGATTCTTGGCTTGACGGGTTCGCTGAAAGATGTGACGCGTACCGTGGAGGAAAAGTATATCGACCATGTCCTGAGAGAATGTGGAGGGCGGATTGGCGAGGCGGCCAAACGGCTGGGGATTTATCGGACCGTTCTTTACCGGAAACTTAAAGCTTTCGAGAGGGAGCGGGGACAGGCCTGAGTTCAGAGGATGTACCGCGGCGGGTCCCAAGAACTCGCGTTTGATTTAGTTCCCGTTGACGGGGGACATCCCCATATCATCCTCGACGCGGCCGTTAGCGCTCCGGGCTCCCCGTCAAGATGTCATGGGAGAAGGAATAAGCGTTGGGGAGGGAGCGTTCGTTTGCTAAATTACAAGCACTATACGACAACGGAGATGCTGGATATTCTGACCAGCGAACGGGTTTTCTTCTCTCGCCACCATATGCCAAGCCCTGGTTTGCATAGTCAGCCTGATAACATTTCGTTGCATTCCGAGGTGAGTGGCGCCAAAAACCGGCTCAGGGTCACGTGTGAGATATGGAACAACATGGACAGTATCCGGGATTATCTTAAAAACGCCGGTTTCACAAGGGATGAGAATGACGCTGTTTATTTCAGGAATTGGTACATATCCGTGAATCCGGGAAAGGATACCGGGTTGTTGGACAGGGTGGTGAAAACGCTGGATACGGCGCTGGCAAGCTCGCCGTTATTGTTGTATGCGTCGGAGATATGCCGGTCGGTGTATGACTATCACGCTTTTGCGGGGAATACCCTGCCCAAGATAAGCATCAGCGAGCTGGTCCGCCATCTGGGGTACCCGGAGCAATGTAATTTTGGCGCGGGTGGCAATCCAGGGGCGGCTCCCGATTTCTTGATAGCACACTATAAGAGGGAACAGTGGGCGGCCTGGGTTAGCGGCGATACTATTCTCCCTTTGTTCCCAAGCGAATATGACGCCAGGCAGTTTCTTGCGAACAGGGCCCGCCGCTGCCGGCCGCTGGAAACGCTGGCGATACATACGGTACCGCCGGTAATGAAGAGCCGTTGGCCGAAAATTTATATCCTCGTTGACCCGGCGCGCAGTATTGATGAGCGGATCGCCTGGCTACAAAGGGAACAGGCCCTTCTCCAGAGCCGGGAAAGGATGGTTTTCCCGAAGGAATGCACGAGGGGGGGACGATCCAATTGGTATCTATGATTTAGCGATTCGGGTAGTGGAAGAAGGGGGGGATGTCCGACAGGTCATAAAATGCCGGGGATGATTTTTCCTTGTTATGCGGAGGGATGGGAGAAGGACTTTTGCGGTGAGCAGTATATGCCTCGGAGGTGCGTTGATGAGAAAAATTGATGCGGCAATTATGTTGACGGAAATGATCCGTGATGTTTCGGTTCTTGATTGCAACGTAATTGTATGTGACGCGGAGGCTAAAATCCTTCAATTCGTGCAGGCTAATACTTTTCAAGCGGACATAAAGGTCGGCGATACCGCCACGGGAGGCGTCATCAAGGAGTGTCTTGCCAAGCGGCAAATAACGAAAGGCATAATTCCGGAAAGAGTATACGGTGTTACTCTCAAGGCGATAATTTACCCGATTGTCGAAGCGGACGGCAATCTTTCGGGCGTGCTCGGCACGGCAACCAGTTTGCGGATGCAGGAAGTGCTCCATCAAAGCGCCGAGTCGGTGGCGGCTACCTCGCAGCAGATGGCGGCATCGACGGAAGAGTTGGCTCTCTCGGCCGGACTTCTGGCGAGTAATCTCGCGTTGGCAAAAGCGAGTGGAGATAGTGTGCTCGGCGAAATTGGCAAGACGAATGAGATTCTGCGGTTTGTCAGCGATGTAGCCAATAATTCGAATTTGCTCGGGCTTAACGCGGCGATTGAAGCCGCCCGGGCAGGAGAGAAGGGACGCGGGTTTGCCGTCGTTGCCGACGAGATTCGCAAGATGGCTGTCAACAGCGCCCAATCAGTACGCGAAATTAGAGGCATCCTCGACAGGATGCAGACTGAGACGCGGAATGCGGTGCAGGCTATTGTGGCTACATCTGAATTGGGGGAGCGGCAGCTTGTGGCTACGGAGCAAATAAAAGTGACGATGCAGGAGCTGGCGACTTCGGCTTCGGAAATCGAGCGGATTGCGGAAGTGGTTTAAGGAATTTTCAGCCAGGCGCCTGCAGCTCCGCGGTACGGCCGGAAACTTATCACCATACGGCAGAAGGAGGGATGAATAAAACAATGGAAAGGCCAACTAAACAAAGAGTGATGCTGGCCACGGTATTATTTTTGATCCTCGTTATCGCCTATTTCGATAGGGTGAATACTTCGGTGCTGGCGGCTGACGATGCTTTTCTCAAAGCTATGGGCATCGAGAACAACCCGGTTGCCATCGGATCGCTGATGTCGATGTTTCTGTTCGCTTATGCTATCGCCAATGCGGTGCTTAGCCCGTTGGGCGATATCTACGGGCCGCGACTGATGATGATCGTGGCTGTGGTGATAATGGGAGTGTCCATGATAATCGGCGGGCTGGCCCAGTCTCTGGGGACTTTGCTTGCCGCCCGGGCAGTTTTGGGGATAGGCGAGGGGCTGCACTGGCCGATGCAAATGAAATTCGTAAAGAACTGGTTTCCGCCTCCGGAGAGGGGAAAGGCTAACTCGGCCTGGCTGTTGGGCCTGATGTTCGCCCCGGCAGTTGCGATGCCGTTTTTTACATGGCTTATCAGCTTCACGGGCTGGCGGCTGAGCTTCTTCGTTTTGGCATCTTTCTCTCTCGTTTCCCTGGCAATGCTGTACTGGTTTACGACCGACCGTCCCGAGCAGCATAAGGGAGTGAACAAGCAGGAGCTCGAGCATGTAATGGCCGGTCTGCGTGCGGAAACGGAGCGGGAAGCGGCCATGGGGGCTACTACGACGTGGGAGAGTTATAAGCTTTTTGTCACTAACTACCGGTATTGGCTGCTTGTCGTATTCTACATGTGTAACGCGGCAATCTTCTGGGGAACTATCGCCTGGTTGCCTTCTTACTTCCGCATGGCCCTCGGTTTCAATTGGGCCAAGATGGGCGCATGGTCGTCGCTGCCGTATGTTCTGGGGTTGTTCAGTCTTGCTCTGTTCGGTTATCTCACGGACCGATACGGGAAAAAGATCTTTTTTTCGGCTGTTTCCATGCTCTTGCCGGCGATTTTCATATATATGTCCACAACCGCAACAACGACTACCAGTGCCGCGATCTATATCTCGATCGGTATCGGTACGGTGGCTTTGGGGCTGCCGGCGGTCTGGTCAATACAGCAGAGACTGGTGCCCGGCAAGGCTCTAGCCGCCGGGGCCGGATTGATGAATGGATTCGGGATGCTGTCGTCAGCCCTTGCCCCGATGATTATCGGCTACTTTATCAAAGTGACGGGCAGTTATTCCGGCGGTTTTTTGTATCTGGTTGGTCTTGCCTTGGCAGGTTGTATCGCCATCGTGTGTTTGGGACTTGTTTTGCCTGCTGAGCGGGCGGAGGGAAGCGCAAAAGCCGGGCAGGCGGGTTGAGCACATGAAGGGGTGTTTAGCTTAGCCGCCGCATAATCGCATGCCGTTCAGCGTGACGAGGATCGATACGCCCGTGCCGGCGAACACCGCCAGCCAGAGGCTGACCGCGCCGAAGAAAGCGGCGATCACGAAGGCGGCTTTAAGCATTGCCGCCAGACAACAAAAAAACCGCGCAGCGGTTTTTTTGTTGTCTGGCGGTTTTGGCGGGGAGCGGGAATTCCGGGTGGTTGGCGGCGCAAAGGCGTAAAGCCGTAGGGCCGGCTGTTACACGAGGCATTCTTGGGCCAGTTGGCGCACATGCTCCGCGTTTGCGGTGCTGGTAAGCAGATAAACGAAATCGCCGGCCAGGATCTGGGTGTCGCCTTGCGGCACGATTTCTTTATCACCTCTTTTGATGCTTATGAGCAGGCATTGGGAGGGCCATTCAACATTCTTTACCCGTTTGCCGTCGAGTTTTGAGCCGACGCAGACGACGAAATCGACGATCGTTCGCGACTTGTCCGAATGAAGTAACGCTTTTGTTTTTACGAGAATGCGGTCCAACAGTTCCTCGTAGACCGGCGCCGATTTGGCCAACTCCGCGACGATATAGGCTGTCATGGATATCGTGATCAGGGAAATCAAGTGACTGAATGACCCGGTCATTTCGGTTATCAAGATACTGCCGGTGATGGGCGCTTTGACTACGGCCGTAAACAACGCCGCCATGGCCAGGATAACGAAGTTGGTAGTATAGTGGGGGTCGACGGCCAGGAAGTGAACGGCGACGTTGCTGAACGCTCCGCCGGCCAAGGCGCCGATCACCAACATCGGCAGGAATATCCCGCCAGGCACCCCGGAACCGTAGCTTATCATCGTGAAGGCGAATTTAGCCGCCAGAAGAATCAGGAGCATGCTCAGGCCGTAGTTGCCGGACACTATCGGGCCGACCAGGTTGTTGCCGCCGCCCAGTATTTCCGGCAGCACGGTTCCCGCGATTCCGCCGATGAGAAGAGGAATTGCCGCCAGAGCGATTCTGGGAATACGATTTTGCCGGTTGTAAAGGTTAAGGGTTTTGATCAACATTTTATTGAAGGCGATACCAAGGAACCCAACAAGCACGCCTAAAATGATCAGGTCTCCATAGTAACGGAAAGGAAACACCGGTAAGTCGGTGATGGTGAATACGGGACTATCCCCAAAAAAGAGCTGGGTAACCAGGGCCGAGGTTATCGAGGCCGCCATGGCCGACATCAAGACCGCCGGGGAGAAGTTTTTATGCAGTTCTTCCAAGGCGAAAACCACTCCGGCCAGGGGGGCATTGAAGGCTGCGGCCAAGCCGGCGCTGGCGCCCGAGGTCATAAGAAAACGTTCTTCCATCTTTGTTCTGCCGATCATGCGGCTCAAGCCCTGGCCGACGGCTGCGCCCAGCTGGATGGAAGGGCCTTCGCGCCCTAGCGATAAGCCGGCGCCGATTGCCAGTACGCCGCCGAGGAATTTGCCGGCAAGAACGCTTTTCCAGTTGGTTTTCAGCAGGCCAAGCAGTACTCCTTTTACCTGGGGGATGCCGCTGCCGCCGGTCATGGGTTCGAATCTGATTATTAGACCCAGCAGCAGGGCAATTACCAGCAGCGCTCCCAGCCACGGCAGAAGGAGAAGAAGATTATTCTCGATCTGGGCGTATACCAGGCTGCGGAGTTGCTCGCCCTGTTCGATGGAATAGCGAAACAGCACGGTGATAATGCCTGCTATTATACCGATGACGATTCCTTCGAGGAAGACCTTGAGCCGAAAATTGTGCCAGTGCACGAGGGAATGATATACCTTGCTTTTTTGGTGTGTGTCCATCCGGATCTGCTCCTAATTGCCGCTAAAGTAAAACATTTTCGTCAGTTATTTTCGGCAGTTGCGCCTGCCGCGGGATTCAGGGAAGCTGTCGGCCGCGCAGCCGCAAAGGCGGCATATGTGCGGCATATACTCTTTATTCTACATCTCAGCCACGATATAAACAAGGTGCAAGAAAGGGCGTGAAGCAGTGCCGGAGCATGTGTGAGCCGGCATAATCCATTTTACGGCGAGCCTGCTTAAAAATAGATTGTAAAATTATGTAATTTAAAGGGGGCTATAAACGAAAAGGTGGCAGAAAAAAGGATATGAAATGTCAAAAGAGAATAAATTACTGTAAACTAAAATGTAATATATGCCTTTTGAAAATAACGCCAGGAGGCGGCTATGAAGGGAATAGTCTTGGCCGGCGGCAAGGGTACGCGGCTCGACCCGATCACCGAAATAACCAATAAGCACCTTCTGCCGGTGGGGAAGGAACCGATGATCTGGCATGCGGTCAAGCAGCTTGTGCATGCGGGAATCCACGAGATTCTGATAGTGACTTCCACCCATCATATGGGGGATATCGTGAATTCGCTGGGGTCGGGCAAACGCTTCGGGTGTGAGTTTACCTTCCGCGTTCAGGAGGACGCGCTGGGCATTGCCCATGCCCTAATGCTCGGCGAGCGTTTTGCAAATGGCGAGCCGATCGTGGTTTTTTTGGGCGACAATATTTTCGAACTGCCCATTCGTCCCTATGTCGAGGAGTTTTCCGCCCAGCCGGGGGGAGCCCGCGTTCTGCTGAAACAGGTGGGGGACCCGGAACGGTACGGGGTGGCGGCTCTGGACGAACGGCATGTGATCGCGATCGAAGAAAAGCCGTCCGTCCCTAAGAGCTCCTACGCGGTGGTGGGCTGCTATATGTACGACGATAAGGTTTTCGACTATATAAGGGCGACGTATCCGTCGGCGCGCCAGGAGTATGAGATTACGGCGGTCAATAATCTGTATATCAAAAACGGACAACTGCGGTACAGCTTTGTGAAAGGGCGCTGGACGGATGCCGGCACCTTTGAGTCCCTGAACGAGGCTAACCAACTGCTGCTTAGCATCGACAACAAGGTGGGAGCATGAGCGGGGTTTGGCTGGTAACGGGAGGCGCCGGTTTTATCGGCGGTAATTTTGTCCGTCTGGCGCTGCGCGAGGCCGGTGTGCGGATGGTGGTTCTCGACGCATTAACCTACGCCGGCGATCTTGGCAGGATAGACGACTTGCTGGACGGTTCGCGGGTGGAGTTCGTTCGCGGCGATATACGCGACCCCGGGCTGGTGAGGGAGTTGTTCGCCCGTCACGAGGTTTCCAAGGTAATTCATTTCGCGGCCGAAACGCATGTCGACCGCTCGATAGACGGCCCTCGGGATTTTATTTCGACAAATATCGAAGGCACGGTGAATCTGCTGGAGGCGGCGCGGGCGGCCTGGCGGGACGACGGCGACAAGGTTTTCCTGCATGTGTCGACCGACGAGGTGTTCGGCGCTTTGGGCCTCGATGACGCCCCTTTCGATGAAGGCTCCCCCTACAGGCCGAACAGCCCGTACGCGGCCACCAAGGCGGCGGCCGACCATATCGTCAGGGCCTGGCGCAATACATATGGACTGCCGGCCATCGTAACCAATTGTTCTAATAACTACGGGGCCTGGCAGCATCCCGAAAAGCTTGTGCCGCTAATCATTCTGAATGCCTGGGAGGGAAGAGAGCTGCCGATATACGGGGACGGGCTTCAGGTTCGCGACTGGCTGCATGTCGAGGATCACTGCGAGGCGCTGCTGGCGGTGGCGACGAGAGGCAGGCCGGGAGAAACCTACGTCATCGGCGGCGCCGCCGAAAGGAGCAACCTCGATATCGTCCATGCGATCTGCGACTGTGTCGACAGGCTGAAAGGCGACGGCACGGCCTCGCGCGCGTTGATCAGACATGTGGCAGACCGGCCGGGGCACGACCGCCGGTATGCGATAAATTTCGCGAAGATCGCGCGGGAGCTAGGCTGGCGGCCGCGCCACGCTCCGGAAGCCGCCCTGCCGGAGGTCGTGCGGTGGTATGTCGGCAACAAGGGCTGGGTAGACCGGGTGCGTTCGGGGGAATACCAGGAGTATTACCAAAACCGCTACGGCGCACCGCTGCAAGTATGAGAAAGATCGCCATTTCGCAGTCCAACTATATTCCCTGGAAAGGCTACTTCGATTTAATCAGCCGGGTGGATGAGTTCATTCTGTTCGACAGTGTCCAATATACCCGGCGGGACTGGCGGAACCGGAATCAGGTCCTAAGTCCGCAGGGGTTGCTCTGGCTTACCGTTCCGGTGGAGACCAAGGGGAATTATCACCGGAAGATTTGCGAAGTCCGGGTTTGCGACGCCGGTTGGGCCGAGAAGCACTGGTCGACGCTCCGGCATTGCTACGCGCGGGCGCCGTACTTCAGCGAAGTGGCCGGTCCTGTCCGCGAGGCCTATGAGCGCTGTGGGGACGTTTCGTCCCTGAGCAGGGTCAATTATATTTTTCTCAAAACCATTTGCGATTTGCTGGCAATAACGACCAAGCTGAGTTGGTCGACGGATTACGACCTTATCGACGGCAAGTCGGAGCGGTTGCTCCATTTGTGCGAACAGGCGGGAGCGGACGCTTATCTGTCAGGGCCGGCCGCACGCGCTTACCTGGATGAGGCGCTGTTCCAGGAGAAGGGAATCGCGGTGGAATGGATGAGTTACGACGGATATCCGGATTATCCGCAGATTAACTCGTCGGCCTGCGTTCATACTGTCAGTGTTTTGGATCTGCTTTTTAATGTGGGCATCAGCGGGGCGAGGGCCCATGTGGGGCGAAATACGGCCCGGAAGGGGTGCTGACGTGGCGGGAATCGTTATTTTCGGGACAGAGGCGATGGCTGATTTTGTCTATGCCAGTTTGATGGATGACGCGTCTTTCGCCCACCGGATTGCCGGGTTTACGGTCGATAAGGCTTATATGAAGGACGGGCTGAAGTTCGGCCTGCCTGTTGTGCCGTTCGAAGAGGTTGAGCGGCGGTTTCCGCCGGACGATAATTTGATGATAGTGGCGGTAGGCTATTCCGGCCTGAATTCCGTCCGTGCCCAAAAGTGTTTGCAGGCCAGGGAGAAGGGCTATAAGCTTTATTCGCATGTCTGCTCGGGGACGAAGCTGCCTTCGAGCGTTAAGGTGGGAGAGAATTGCTTTGTCGCCGACGGCGTGTCGCTGCAGCCGTTTGCCGTCATCGGCGACAACACGTTCGTTTTCGGCGGGGCCGCGGTCGGCCATCACGCGGTCGTCGGCGCCAACTGCTGGATAACATCGGGGACAGTTGTCGGCGGGAATTCGACTGTCGGCGATAACGGCTTCTTGGGTCTCAACTCGACGATTGTCGACGGGATAGCGGTCGGGCGCGATAATTTCATCGGCGCGGGAGCGGTGGTTTCGAGGTCTTCCGGCGACGGCGAGGTCTATTTGTCTGCTCCGGCGGTGAAGCACCGCCTTAACAGCAGACTTTTTATTTCGTTCATAAAAAACAGAGGGTGATTACGAATGGCTGATGCCGACGAACTGAAGAAGATTTTGGCGGGGGTGTTCAAGGTGCCGGTGGCAAGCATCGGCGAGCAAACGCTGATGCAGGATATCGATACCTGGGACTCTTTGACCCATATGGATCTTATCCTTACGCTCGAGAACGAATACGGGGTGACTTTTTCCGGGGAAGAGATCGTGGTGATGACGAGTTTTGCGAAGATCGCCGCCACTTTAGCGGCCAAGGGGGTGTGACGCGCGATGGAACTGAGGGGCAAAGTCGCCGTTGTGACCGGCGCGGCCGGCGGCCTGGGGCGGGAGATCGCGCTGGGGCTTGCCGCCAGGGGTTGCAAGGTCGCCGCGGTTGACAAGGACGAGGCGGCGATTGCCGAGCTGGCGGCCGAGATGCCGGGGTTAAGCACGTTTGTCTGCGATGTCACCGACCAGCGGGCTGTTGCGCTGTGCCTCGGTGAGGTTTACGGGCAATTGGGCGAGGTCGATTGCCTGATAAATAATGCAGGGCTCATTTTCAGCGGACCGCTCGTCAATCCTGTCGCGGCGGAAAACCGGCGACATACCGTTGAGGCTTGGGATAGGGTGATAAAAAGCAACCTGTATTCGGTTTTTCTCACGACGGTTGAGGTCGCCGACCGCATGATGATGAAGCGGACAAAAGGGGTAATCGTGAATATAAGCTCCGTGGCGGCAAAGGGGAACGGCGGGCAGTGCGCCTACTCGGCCGCCAAGGCGGGAGTCGAGGCGTTTACCAGGGCGGCCGCCAAGGAGGTCGGCGCTTGGGGGATTCGCGTCGTGGCCATCGCTCCGGGGTTTATGGATACTCCCTCCACGCGGGCGGCGATGAGCCAAAACATCCTTGAGGAGTGGAAACGCAAGACGGCGCTGCGCCGCTTCGGCGGGGCGGAGAACGTCGTCGGCGCGGTCGTTCACGCGCTGGAAAACGAGTTTTTGACCGGCTGCGTTATCCCGGTCGACGGGGGCGTGTCGCTGTAGTTTGTAGCAAGGGGTGGGGAGTTGGAGCTTTTTCGTTTGGGTTATTCTGAATACCAAGAGGCGCGGCTTTTTTATAAACGGACATCGTCGATCGGGTTTCCTATCATTCAGGGAGTCCTGGCCAACCTGCAATGCGGGGAAGTTTTTGCGAATGGCGGGCGCGATTTTTTCTTCGCCGTCCATAAGTTCGGGTTTTGCCAGATGTTCTGCAGTACGCAAGATGAGGACAGGCTGAGAGAGTTCTGCGACTGGATTGTCAAACCCAATTTCTTTCAAGGCAGAAAACTGCGGTGGTACAATCCGAGCCCTGGTTGTCTGGGGTACTTCGCGAATTGCGGGCGGGAAACCGCGCAGTTATCCGAGAGGACGCAGATGCGGCTAGAAGAAGCCAAACCTGTAGAGCTTAGCGGCTCGTCGGTTGCGATTAAGCCCTTAACACCGGAAGGCATTGATAAAATTGTCTTCGACATAGGCCTTGGCAATCGCTTTTGGGATTCGGTTGAGGATTTCATCGCTTGCGGCGTCGGGGTTGGCGCCTTTGACGGCGATGATTGTATCGGAGTATGCTACAGTGCTTCTTTGGCGGACGGCGTTGCGGAGGTAGATATTTTTGTTGACGAGCGCTATAGAAACGGCGGAATAGGCAAGAGGCTTGTCCAGGCGTTTATCGGGCAATGCCGGTTGAGAAATGTAACGCCAAACTGGGACTGCTACACAAATAATATTCCTTCACTTTCGTTGGCTGACGCCACTGGCTTTTCTTCACGATACATTTATCCGTTCCTGACAATCTACAAGTAGGTGAGAGGTTTGCCTTACTCTTACAATCTCGGCCTCGCGTTTCAGAGGACGGCCGCGGCAAAACCCCGCCGGACGGCGCTCCGCTTCGTAGACGGCTCGGTGGTCGATTACGACACGCTCAACAAGCTGAGCAACCGGGTCGCGCGCCGCCTGCTCGACGGCGGCGTTGGGCCCGGCGATGTGGTCGCTATCGCGAACAGCAAACAGCCGGCGGGTTATGCCGGCATGCTCGCCTGCCTGAAGCTAGGCGCGATCTACACCAATTTCGACGATCAGAATCCCGCGGACAGGCTGCGGAAAATTTTCGCAACCTGCGGGCCAAAACTGATTGTCGCCGATGCGCGGCCGAACGCCGTGACGGCGAATGTCGCTTGCGACATGGGGCTGGAGGTCGTCGACCTGTCCGACAGCCATACGCGGGAGCAACTGCTTCGCGCCAACCCGGAGGATCTTTCCGAGACCGAACGGGTTACCGGCGCGGCGCCGGCTTATATTATGTTTACGTCCGGTTCCACGGGGGTGCCCAAGGGGGTGCTGATCAGCCATCAGGCTTTGCTGAATTTCGTGGACTGGGCGCGGGACTGTTATGCGATAACCGGCAACGATGTTTTCACGAACGTCAACCCGATGTATTTCGACAACTCGGTGTTCGATTTCTATGCTTCCCTTTTTAACGGGGCGAGCATGGTCCCCTTTCCGCGTGAGATCGTGGCCAATGCGGCTCTGCTGGTCAAAAGCGTGGACGAGGCGGCCTGCACGTTCTGGTTTTCGGTCCCGTCGATGCTGATGTATCTTACCACCATGCGCGCTCTGTCGCCCGATAAGCTGCTGAGTATCCGCGCGTTTTCCTTCGGTGGCGAAGGCTACCCGAAAACCTCGCTGAAGATTTTGTATGACCTTTACAAGCACCGCGCCGAGTTCTTCAATGTTTACGGGCCCACGGAATGCACCTGCATCTGTTCGGCGACAAAGCTCAACGACGGCGATTTCGCCGATCTGCACGGGCTGCCGCGGCTCGGCAAGCTCGCGAGGAACTTCGGCTATGTTTTGCTGGACGGGGAGCTTTGTTTGACCGGGCCCCAGGTCGGGCTCGGCTATTATAACGACGCGGAGCGCACGCAACAAAGCTTTGTCGCCAATCCCTTCAATACGCTTTGGCACGAACGGATGTACAAAACAGGCGATATTGTGCGGGAGGATGAGAATGGCGATCTCCACTTCGTCGGTCGCAAGGATAATCAGATCAAGCATTCGGGTTATAGGATAGAGCTGGAGGAAATTGAGGCCGGGCTGGCGCGGCTCGACTATGTCGAACAGGCGGTGGCGCTGCACGGGCGTTCGGCGAACGGGGTGAGCAGGATTGCCGCCGTGCTCGCCGTTAGCGGTGAGCGTGACATCCGGACGGTGCGCGAGGATTTGCGGCGGTTTTTGCCTGAATATATGGTTCCGACCGAAATCGTTTTCAGCCGGGAGCTGCCGAAGAACGCCAACGGGAAGGTGGACCGAAAGAGGCTGCAGGCCGAGATTTTCGGCAACACGTGATAACTGGGCAATATCGGGCACGGAAGGTTGCCCAAAAGCGGGGGAATTGTTATGCGTTTGTCAGCGGTTGATGTTTACCGGTGTCCGGAAACGGGACAGGCATTAAGGCTCGCGGCTGGTGCCGTGATTAGCCGGGGCGATATTACCGAAGGCGTGCTGGTAAGCGCCGGCGGCAAAGAATACCGGGTCAAAGACGGGGTGCCGGACTTTACGTTCCCGGCAACTCTGATGGAGAACGACGGTTTTTCCCGCAGGGAGTACGATGCCGCGGCGGAGGAATACAATAGCCTTCAGCACGTTACTTTCGATATATTGTGCCATGACGAGAAAAAGTTCCGTGAAGAGATGATCGGCCTGATGCGGATCAAGGAAGGCGACAGAGTGCTGGAAACCGCGGCCGGCACGGGCCTTAACCTTCCTTATATTTTTACCGAGCTGAAAAACAGCGGCGAGGTTTATGTCCAGGACATTTCTCCGGGAATGTTGAGTGTCTGCGGCGCCGTCGCCGGGCAAAGGGATGACGTCGGCTGCGAAAGATCGGTGGGAAACGCCGCTTACTTGCCGTTTCCCGACAATTACTTTGATTCAGCGTTGAGTTTTGGCGGCATCGGCGTTTTCGCCGAACAGGAGAAAGCAATACGGGAAATGGTGAGAGTGGTTAAACCCGGAGGGCGGATAGTATTCGGCGACGAGGGCGTCGGTCCCTGGCTGAAGTCATCGACCTACGGGAAAATCCTTATCGACAACAACCGGTATTATGACGATGAGGCGCCGATTCGCCTGCTGCCCGTGGAGGCAAGGGATGTCGCGGTGCGGTGGGTTCTAGGCGGAGGGTTTTATTTAATGGATTTTTCCGTTGGCGAGGGCGAGCCTGAGGCCAATTTCGCCTACCCAATACCCGGAAAACGGGGCGGCACGCTGCTCACCAGGTATTACGGGAAGCTTGAAGGCGTTTCGCCGGCGACAAAGGAGTTGGCCCAAAAAGCGCGCGATAAGTCCGGCAAGTCGATGCATCAATGGCTCGAAGAGGCAATCCGCCTGGCAGCGGAACGCGATCTGAAAGCGTGACAAGGAGGTGGCGGATTGCGAGCGTTCGCGTGGAACAAACGAGGACTGCTTTTTGAGCCAAATATCGAAGGCTTTACGCATGGTTCCCACCCATGCGTTTTGCCCGTCAGGGACGACCTGTTCATTATCGCTTTCACCTGCAGGGACCGGCGGCAGCGATCGCACATATTTCTCAGCCGCGCCAGGGTGGGCAACGGCGTGATCGAACTTGCCGGAAGCCCGCGTCTCGCCCTTCTGCCCGGTCCGCCCGGACATTTCGACTGTGACGGGGCGATAAGCGTCTGTTTTGTCAGGCACAAACAGGACTGCTATTTGTATTATGTCGGATGGCAGAATTTAGCGCAGGGCTTATGGCACTGCGATACAGGCAGGGTGGTTGTCGATCCGGAAAAGCTGTTCCTGGCCAGGGAGTTTCCCGGGCCGGTTATGGGCGTGAACAAGGACCACCCGCTGTTTGTCGCCGGCACCGCTTTCCTGGTGGAAGACGGACTGTGGCGGTCCTGGTTCAATTCCGGCCTCAAATGGGAGCGTCTGGACAACGGTGAGCTTAAACCGTACTATGGCATCCATTACGCGACTTCCAACAACGGAATCGACTGGGATCTGAACCGGAGCTTCGCCATTCCCTTCGCCGACGAATATGAGTACGCCTTTGGGCGTCCTTGCGTAACCGTTATCGACGGAATGTACTACATGTGGTTCGCCCACCGGGCCACGAAGGATATAGCCACTTACAGAATGGGGTTCGCCGCCTCGAAAGACGGCCTCGTATGGGACCGGGACGACAGTCTTGCGGGGATCGATGTTTCGCCGGCAGGATGGGACAGCGAGATGATATGCTATCCGTATGTGTTCGAGCATGACGGCTGGCTGTATATGCTGTACAACGGCAATGCGTACGGCAAGACCGGTTTTGGCTACGCGGTATGTAAAAAGGATGGGTAAGGGTAAGGCGATGAATGATATTAAAGGCCATTATGAGGCCCACTATTCCCAGGGGTATTTGGGGAAAGCCCGGGGAAGGCACTGCTATCCGGTCGAGTTTGTGGTGCGGACTTTTTTGGGGACAAGCTATCCGGCGCTTAAGCTGGACCGGGACTATCAGGGAAAGCGGGTTCTCGATCTCGGCTGCGGCGACGGGCGGAATATACCGATGTTGTGGAATTGCGGGCTTGAGGTCTATGGCGTGGAGATAACCGCGACGATTTGTCGCTCGGTAGAGGAACGGATGAAAACGGTTTTCGGCATCGGGTGCGAAATCAAGCCGGGAACTAACGCGCGTATTCCCTTCCCCGACAATTATTTTGATTATATACTGGCTTGCCATTCGCTGTATTACGTGGAGGACAATACGATTTTTGCCGATAATTTGAACGAGTTCGCGCGGGTGGCGAAGAGCGGCGGGTATTGCGTGGTTTCCCTGCCCGACCCGCGCGGCACGATGCTACAAGGGGCGGTTCCCTGCGGGGAAGGGCATTATCGGATTTCTTCCGATCCTTTGTCTTTACGAAACGGCAGCCAATTCAGGGTTTTTGAATCGACGGAAGAGATATGCCGGGTGTTTGCGCCGTTTTTCGAGGATTTCAGCATCGGGCATTGCGCCGAGGATTATTACGGTTTTTTCCAGAGTATGTGGATAGTGTGCATGAAGCGCAAAGGGCGGTAGGCTTCTACCGGCGAGCCGGTGAAATAACGGCGGATTTGGGGAATTGCGATGAACATACCGTTTAATAAGTTGTTTGTGACCGCAAGAGAGACCGAATTTATTCAGGACGCGGTCGCGTCCGGGTGTCTGACCGGCGACGGTCGGTATACCCGGCTTTGTCATGCCTGGCTTGAGGAGAATACCGGCTGCGCCAAGGCGCTGCTCGCCCATTCCTGCACGGGGGCTTTGGAGATGGCGGCGGTGCTCGCCAACATCGGGCCGGGTGACGAGGTTATCATGCCTTCCTATACGTTTGTGTCGACAGCCAACGCGTTCGTCCTGCGGGGCGCGGTGCCTGTTTTCGTCGACATCCGGCCGGATACGCAGAACTTGGACGAACGCAAAATCGCAGCCGCCGTCACGGCCAGGACCAAGGCGATCGTGCCGGTCCATTATGCCGGTGTGGCCTGCGAGATGGACGGGATTTTACAGGTAGCCGGGGAGCATAGGCTGTTGGTGATCGAGGATGCCGCCCAAGGAGTGCTTTCCACCTACAAGGGAAAGGCTTTGGGTGCCATCGGGGCAATGGGCACCCTGAGCTTTCACGGCTCCAAGAATATCGCGGCCGGTGAGGGCGGCGCGCTATTGATCAATGATGATTTTCTCGGCGAACGGGCGGAGATTATCCGCGAAAAGGGTACCAATCGCAGCCGGTTTTTCCGTGGGGAGGTCGATAAGTATACCTGGGTGGATATCGGGTCGTCCTATCTGCCGAGTGAACTTAACGCCGCCTTTTTGTGGGCCCAGCTGCAGTCAGCCGAAGAAATCCAGGCGCGGCGGATGCGGGTGTGGGAAACATATTTCCGCCGGCTCGGCGCGATAAACAGCGACCTGTTCCGCTTGCCGGTCTGTCCGCCGGAATGCGGCCATAACGCCCATATCTTCTATGTGCTGTTTCGCAATGCTGGTATCAGGCAGAGCTTTATCCAGGCGCTGAAAGAGCGTGGCATTGACGCCTTGTTTCACTACATCCCGCTGCACCTGTCTCCGGCGGGACGGCGTTATGGTCGGGTCTCGGGGCGCCTGGAAAACACCGAGGCGGCCGGGGAAGGACTGGTCAGACTGCCGTTGTGGGCCGGGATGTCCGCAAAGGATGTCGACTATGTCTGCGAGACGGTGACGGATGTAGTCAAGAAGCTGTCATAGCCGGGGGGGATGGGTGGGCCCGAACCTTGCGCAGATTGTGACCAAGGGAGGAAACGCATGAAGCTGGCCGTTGCTTTGCTGGTGGGGAGCCCTTCCGGGGCCGCCGAAGGGATGCTTGCCGATTTCGACCAGGCGGGTTATCAGGTGCACGTGTTTGGCAATGTGGAAGATCAGGCCGGCATCTTGGCGGCGTTTCCCGATATTATGCACTATATCGGGTCAAATGCCGGAGGTGAGCCTGAGAGGCTTGTTCTCATCTCCAATTACCGGGAACTGCTGTTTTCCTGGTTTCGCTGTTATAACAGCCTGATAGACGACTTTGTATTTTGCTGCGACGAGCATGATTATGAAGCGCCCGTAAACGCCGCAACGCAAATGTATAAATGCCTCGCCGCTTTTAACAACAGCGGCCGCGAGACCCTCCAAGGGCGGATATTTATCGCCGTCGGCCCCGATAATTTTGCGACGGCGGCCGCGTTGCTGCTGCGTAACAATAACTTTGTCCATTTCGCGCCCTATAACGAGTTCAATTTTGCCGTTAAAACGGCAAAGACGCCGGTGAATAAACGCTATTATCTCAATAAGCGCGAATACGAATACCGGGCAACGGCGGACGGGACGGCGGAAAATATATTGTTGTCGACGGACGTTGACTCTGCCGAAGAAGACCGGGAATTCCCGGCCGCCCTCAGCCGGCATCCGCATTTCGTGTTCTTCTACATCGCGATGTTGAGCATGCAGGCGGCGTCATCCGCCCCAAGAAAGCTCCTGGCGATTTTCTCGGCCCTCAACAGGGACAATGCCGTTGCCGCAGAGTATTACCGGCACTATTTTGAACAGCATGGCCAGGATGCCCGCTTGTCTTTCCAGGCGAAAATTATCCTGGCGTTTTTCGCGCTCCAGTTCGGGATCACGGACGGAGTCGGCCGGTTTCTGATGCAGACGATGCTGAGTGACAGTACGCATAGGAAGTATCATTATTTTTTGCTTGTGCAGGCTTTGTCGTATGAAGCTAATCTCGGCATGCAGCCTTATGCCGGCCTTTACAACGATCGCCAGCAGATACTCTCTGCGGCCAGCGAATATTACCGTCCGGCACTCGCGCCGCAAACCGGAGCGCAGAACGATAACAACTCCGCCGGCGGCAAACGAAAGGTGGCGGTGTTGGTTCCGCAGCTGCTCGCCCTGGTCCACGCGCCGACCAGAGTGATCCTGAACTACTGCAAACAATTGAAGCTGGACTATCCGGATTATGAGCTCAAGATATTCGTGGAAGACACGCACTTTTTCGATCCTGAGGAAGCAGCCATCATGCCGTTTCTGTTCAAATCCGTGCCCTCCGGACAAGACGCCGGCATCCACCGGGAGTTTTTATCGCCGGCGGCAGTCGATATTCATTATTCAGCCGTCGATTTACCGAGAAAGGAGCGCCTTGAACGGGACTTGGCGGCGATAACAAGCTTCGGCCCCGACTTGGTCTGGGCGGTCAACGCCGATGTCAGTATTCTGAGAGAGGTGTTGTTTTCCCTGTACCCTGTCCTGGATATGCCTTCCACCCTTAAAATAAGCTGTAGCTGCAAGGCCGACCTGTTCATTTGTTTTCAGGATATCGCACAGGTGAAAGCGGAGTGCGAAAAGTACGATTTTCTCCTTGAGAGCATCAATTCCGGCAAATTTGTCCGGCATCAACCGGGAATGGACCTCGCCGGGCCGCAGAGGGAGAAAAGCCGGTCCGAATATTTTCTGCGCCCGGAAGATTTCGTGCTGATTACCGTCGGCAACCGGCTCGACGCGGATTTGACCGCGGATTTCGTTCTTATGGTCGATTCGTTTCTTGACAAGCACGCGAACGCAAAATGGGTTGTCGTCGGCAAAGGCGGCGAGAACGCCGTCGGCAAGCTGTGCCCAGGTTCTGCCGGCAACAGGGTGTTTATCGAATACGATGATGACTTGGCCGCTTTATACGCCGTATGCGATGTCTACATCAACCCTTTCCGGCAGGGGGGCGGGGTGAGCGCCGCCATGGCGATGCACCAGTCACTGCCGGTCGTAACCCTCGGCGGTTCGGATGTGGGAGCGATCGCCGGCAGCGAGGGTTCCCTGACTGATAAGGACGACTATTGGGCGGAAATGGAAAGGCTGTATGCTGACGGCGATTACCGGCGGAACAGGGGGCGGCGGGCCAAACAACGGATTGACGAGGTTTACGGCATGGCCGGGGCGGTCAAGGAAATGGTCGGCTTTTTCGGGCAAACGCTAGCTAACTACCGTAAGCGCCAGGAGGCATAAGTATGTCTAATCCTTTAGCTTGCGGCTCTGCCTGTCCGGGATAACAAGGCGGGGTCTGCAGGCGCTGATGTATGACAAAGCTTCGTTTGCCGGAGAAAACCGGTGACGAGGCTTGCTTTTTTTGCCCAATTTGTCGTTTATGCGAGGTGTGCTACTGCGGTAAATATGGGGATAAGCTTGCGCTTGGTCCGGTGCCGCAGGGCACTTTCCATAGAAATACATTAAAAAACCAGGAATTATGTGGCGTTTGTCGAAATTTTCTAAAGGTGGGTTATTATAGGAGGGCAGCTATCTGCGGCAGAATGCTTAACAACGGGAGGCCATGACGGTGGACTGCTTGCATCATATAAAGAAGGCGGATATGCCTTTTGAGTCGGTCGTGCTGTTGATCGTCGGCATGACGATGATACTGACCGGGGGCTTGCTTTTCCCCGTCGCGGCCGGAGTCTTTCCCTACTATGAAAATGGGCCGTACGGTTTGCTGCTGGTTATGGTTTCGCTGCAGATGATCGCGCTGGGGAAAACGCCGTTCGGCGATATGCGCAGGTCTAAGGCTTTGCTCGCCGCAGGCGCGGCGGTGGCGGCGGTCGGCATCCTGACTTGCTGCATTCCGGTTTTCCCGCGTCCCGTGTTTCGCGCATTGCTGTTTTTGATCATGGGCCCGGGAGGGCTTGTTCTGCTCGTGCGGATGTGCTGCGCCTGGGGAACGCTGCGGACCTGGGTAAGGCAGGGAGGCGTTTTACGGCATCTGGTCGCAGCCTGCACCGCCGTTTATGGGTTGTCGATGGCGACCGCCGTGCTTATTTGGCGGCAGAAGCTGTTGACGACGCCACTGACGGCGGGGGTTATTCTGGTTTACGGGGTTTCTGTGGCGTATCTGGCCGCCGTGCTCTGGCTTGTCTACCGGGAGTATCCTGGGGCGGAAAAGGCGGCTAAGGATGACGGCGCGCTTTCCACGGACAAGGCCACGCTTTTGCTGACAGGGATTTTTATGCTGCTGCTCGGGGTTGTCCTGATCCCGGTCAATTTGGGCATGGTGCCGTTTTCGGGAAGCGCTCAGCTCGGGCTTTTGATGGTTATTTTCGCGGTGCAGATGCTGGCTTCGGGGAGTACGCCGCTTGGCCCGTTCCCCCGTTCGTGGCTGATGATTTTTCTGGGGCTGGTGTTTGCCGCGCTGGGCATCGTGTCTTGCATCGTGCCGGACATCTTGGCGGCGCCGTTGACGATTATGGTTGGGGTGCTGAATATTCTGGGGGGCATTATCGGGCTGGCGCGGACGCTTATGCCACGCCTGACAGGCGCGACAGGGCCGCCGGGGGACGTTCCGCCTATTTTGCGGCGGCTTTTCGCCACCCAGGTGGTCATGAATCTGTTGGCGGTCGCGTTCGGGACGTCGATGTTGGTGGCCAACCTTGTCCCCGGGATGATCGTGGGCGTGGTTTTGGCTGCTAACGGAGGAATTCTCCTTTATTTGATCAGGATTTTGACGGTTATAGATAAAATGCGGGGCGAACAGCCAGGGTGAGGAGGAGAGAGAAATGTTCAGGTTTGACGAACGGCTTTCATATCGCATGCCGGCGCATTTCGGCGGCACGGAGGGCAGCGGGTGCCAGAGCCTGCCCTATGACGATGTTTCGTCGATCATGATCAGCTACCGTACCGATGAAGCCAAACTGTCGCAGTATGTGCCGGATGAGTTTGAAATCCTCGAACCGGTCGTGCTGGTCAATTATTCGAAATGCCTCGGCATCCGGTGGATGGGCGGGGGGCATTATTCGATGCTGGCGGTGATGACGCCTGCCAGGCACAGCCGGTCGGGCGTCGAGGGGGCCTATATTCTGGTGATCTGGGAGAACAAGACGGCGCCGATTCTGGGAGGGCGTGAGGAGACCGGCATGCCGAAAATATACGCCGATATCCCGGACTATCATCAACTGGACGGTCGTTTCACGGTGCATGCCAGCCACGAGGGCAGGGCCTTTGTGGAGCTTGAGCTGGAGACGCAAAAAGCGCTGACCGCCGAAGAACTGGCCGGGATGAACGCCAACGGCCGGATGAACCAGCTCGGGTGGCGGTATATCCCCAATGTGGGCAGGCCGGGAGCCGCCCTTTCCCATGCTGTTTTATATCCGGCCGATACGACGTACCGGTCGGGCGGCAGCGGGGTCGGCAGGATCGTGTGGACCAAGGCGAGTCCGGCCCTGAATCCGCTGCAGCACCATATAATCAACGCTTTGACCGATTTGCCGGTGCTGGAGTATCGACAGGGCTTATTCGCAAAATCGGCGCTCAATCTTCGCGGCGACTTGATCCGCGAGCTTTAAAGGGGGAAGAGGGATGGCTGACGTATTTGCAGGCAAGATCTGTATTGTAACCGGCGGGACGTCGGGAATCGGGTTCGCGGTTTCGGAGGCTTTGCTGAAACGGGGCGCGACGGTGTATGCCGTGGGGATTCCCGCGGAAGGCGTGAAGGCGGCCGCGAAAAAAATGGCCGGTTACCCGCGGGCGCGTTTTGCCGCCGTCGACGTTACCGATTATGAAGCGGTGCAGAAGCTGGTCGATGATGTTGTCGCCGAGTGCGGCCGGCTGGATTATATGTTCAACAACGCGGGCATCGGCGCGACCGTTCAGTTTGAGAAGGTGACGCTGGATTTTTGGAAGAAGGTTGTCGACATTAATCTTTGGGGCGTCATTCATGGCGTGCACGCGGCTTTTCCGGTGATGGCCAAACAAGGTTCCGGGCATATTGTCAACACCTCGTCGGTGGCAGGAATCCTGGCTCCGCCGTACCAGGCCGTATATTCCGCAACCAAGTTCGCGGTGACGGGGCTGACCGAGGCGCTGCGCTATGAGCACGAGTATCGGGGAATAGCCTTTTCCACGATCTGCCCCGGAAACGTGGCCACGGAGATATTCGACGGAATAGAACCGCCGCCTGACGCGATTTCGCCCGCGGAAGCGGCCGGGATCATCCTGGCTGGGGTCGAGCGCAAGGAAGGGCTGATCATTTTCCCGGAGCATATCAAACAATTGTATCTGGCGGTAAAGGCGGACCAGGAAAAGATGGATGCCGTGATGAGGGATATGGCTGAGACTCGCCGGAAGGCCTACGAGACAGGCGGAAAGTACTATTAATCACTCTTTGCAGGGTGCGCGCTAACGGCATTGCCAGCGGCTTTTTGCAAAAAACCTCTTGTCAGGAAACAAGAGGTTTTTTGCATTTTCGCGCTTGGCGGATGGCGGTTGCCGGCGCGCCGGCCGTTCGGCGGGCGGCGACGACGGGACCGATCGGTCGGGCGTTTTTGCGTCGCGGGGGAGTTGGCGCAATTGCGCTGGGAAATACTATCTTTGGTTGTAAGCGCAGCGCTATAGATATCATCGGTAAGCGGAGGTGTAAAGATTGTCTCAGCTCAACGCGCTTTCCATTGCCGTTCAGGCCGGCGTTCCGGTGCTGACCTGGGGGCCGCCCGGTGTCGGCAAGACGGCGACCATTACGATGCTGGCGGAGGAGCTTTCCCTGCCGCTCGAGGTTGTATTGGCGTCCATTCGCGAGCCGGCGGACTTTTCCGGGCTTCCGGTCATCCGCGAGGATGGGGTTCGCATGGAGCCGCCCGCCTGGGCAAAGCGCCTGGTCCGGGAAGGAAAAGGCATGCTTTTTCTGGATGAGATCTCTACCGCGCCGCCGGCGGTTCAGTCCGCCCTGCTCAGGATTGTCCTGGAAAGAGTGGTCGGCGATCTTGCCCTGCCTGACGGGGTTTCCGTCGTGGCTTCGGCCAATCCGGCGGACCAGTTCTACAGCGGGTGGGAGCTTTCCGCTCCGCTGGCGAACAGGTTTTGCCATTTGGTCTGGTATCTGGATACGCATAACTGGGTCGAGGGCATGGTGAGAGGCTGGTCGATCCTTGGCCTGCCGCGCCTCGCGCCGGACTGGGAAGGCTCCCTGCCGGAAAAGCAGGCGCTTGTGGCGTCTTTTATCCGGCACAGGCCGCATTTGCTGCTGCAGGTACCGAAAGATGAGACGCAGGCCGGGAAAGCGTGGCCGTCGCCCAGGTCGTGGTCGATGGCGGCGAGGCTGCTGGCGGCCGCGCATGCTGTGCGGGCTGAAGAGGACGCGGTTGCGTTATTGGTTTCCGGTTGCGTAGGGGAGGGCGCCTGCCTGGAGTTTTTGGCTTGGTACAGGGATCTGGACCTGCCCGATCCGGAGGATGTTCTGGCCGACCCTTCCCGGTTTCAGCTTCCGGAGCGCGGCGACCAGGCTTTCGCCATATTGGCGGCGGTTGTCGCGGCTGCTATCGGCGGCCTGACCGAGGAACGCTGGGCGGCAGCCTGGAGCGTGCTGGCAAAAGCGGTCGACCAGGGGAAAAAAGATATTGCGGCGGTTGCGGCCAAAAAGCTGGCGCAGGCGAAGAAGCCGGAATTCCCCTTGCCCCGTAAAGAGCTGCGGGAATTTATTCCACTGCTGCAGAAGGGCGGGTTGATGTGACGCCGCTTAAGGAAACGACCAATTTCGTTTTCTGGATGGACAGGGCGTGCGATTATTTGCAGGTTGGCGACGCTACCGTTACTTTGGAATGCGCGCAGGAATCGAGGCTGGATTTTTATAATAACAAGGATTCCAAATTGCCTGCTTATCTGCTTTACGCGGTTTTCCGCGCCACGTTTGGCGGCGAGTGGGTCGACAGCTTCGAGCGGCTGCATCAAGGCAGGGCAGGCATGTGGAAAGTCGAGAGTTTTTTTCAGCCGAACGGCATGAAAGAGTACCGGTTATACACGATAACGGAGCATGAGCCGGTCTGTTCGTCGGCGATCACGGTCGTGAAAAACAAGGTCAATACCTTTTCCATTTACGCGGAAGACGCGGCGCCGCTGTTGAGGAGAGTGATCGAGGATCATCCCCCGGTCTTTTTTCCGCGCTACCGGAACAACCGCAGTACTTATTGTTTAAAAAATCAATCCTGCGATAAGTATTTTTTTACGCTGACTCCCACGACGATAAAAAGTCAGCGGGAGGCAACGCGGACGATCAAGGTGGACAAGGATAAATTCCTCTATGACGCCTTCCGGGCCGGAGAAGCATCGGGACTGAAGGAAACGATCGACGCGCTGAAATGCTTGGAGGTGTTGCTGGCGTGATTATTCCCGAGGAGCTGCAGGCCGGCCGGCTTTTTTTGACTAAAACCCACCCGTATCTGGCTTCCGCCTTGTGGGCTCTTCAGCCGGTGGCAAAGGCCGACTTCGGAATAATGGCGGTCGATATGTATTGGCGGCTTTACTTTGATCCGGTGAAATTGACCGAGCTGCCGGTCGAAGTGGTCGGAGGAATTCTTTATCACGAAATTTGCCATCTGCTTCGCAACCATCCGGAAAGAATGAAGGATTTCAATCCCCGGCTCAGCAATATCGCCTCCGACGCCGAAATAAACGACGACCTTCTCCGCGAAGGGGTCAAGTTTCCCGCCCAGCCGGTGACTCCGCAGCTGATCGGGCAGCCGGAAAACCTCCTGGCGGAGGAGTACTATTATGCCCTGGAAAAGAACAAACCTGACCAAGACCGGGCTGGGACCATGCCGCAGGATAATGACACAGGTGACGGGACGTCGGATGGGCGGGAAGGTTCTGACCGGACTCGGGGCAACGATGCTGACGGTTCTGAGTCTGATAATGAAAAAAGCCGCTCTGCCGGCAGGGAGCGGCGCGGGTTCCCGTCGCCCGGTTCCGGGCGGTGCGGCTCGTGCGCGACGGGGCGAAAGGAGGAATGGGAGGAGGAAGCGCCGGGAAAAGGTTCGTCAACCGGGATCAGTAAGGCGGAAGGGGAGCTGATCAGGCGGGATGTCGCCAACCAGATCGCCGAGTACGCCGAAGGGAGAGGCCGCATCCCGGGGCATTTGGCGCGCTGGGCCCAGGAAAAACTGCACCCGAAAGTTAACTGGCGGAGAAAACTCGCGGCGGCTATCCGCTATGCCGTTGTCGATCAAGCCGGGGGAAAGGATTACTCTTACCGTCGTCCGTCCCGCCGCCAGGGGCAGATCGGCAGTCGGGACGTCATTTTCCCGTCTTTGCGGTGTCCGGTGCCTTCGGTGGCCGTTGTGGCGGACACCAGCGCCAGTATATCGGACCGGATGCTCGCCCAGTCGCTCGCCGAAATCGCGGGTATTCTCAGATCGCTGGGGCAGAGGGAGGGAATCCATGTCCTGGCGGTCGACGCGGCAGTCGGGTTTTGCCGCAAGGTATTCCGGCCTGAGCAGGTCCGGTTTGTCGGCGGCGGCGGAACGGATATGGGGGTCGGCTTGGAGGCAGCGGCAAGATTAAGGCCCTTGCCCCAGTTGGGGATCGTCATTTCCGACGGGCACACAGCCTGGCCGGAAAGCCCGCCGCCGGGGATGAAAGTCATCGTGATGCTGACCGGCGACGGGAAAGCGCCGGATTGGGCCAACGTTATTCAATTATGAATGCGAGGAAAAGGCTGAGAATCCGTGAGTTCGCGGGTTCTCATTGTTTGTCTGGATGGTTGGCGGCGGTGGCCGGTATGGTATAATATGAAAAGCAATGCACATTTATCCGCAGGGAGACTCAGCATGAACTCTAGACAGACCCACCTCGTTTTCGACACCAAGATCGGCGGCGCCAAACCGGTGACTGTCGTCGATAACGGCCATAGATGCCCCTTCTGCTGCCGCGACGAGCTTGAGGGCATCATTGCCGCTGACGGACAGATACTCCTTGTCGCCAACAAGTACCCGGTGCTGCGGGATACCGTCCAGACCGTCCTGATCGAGACCGACGACTGCTCATCCGAGCTGTCGCTCTATCCCCGGGAACATCTCCACCGGGTCATCCGCTTCGGTACCGAGAAATGGCTGGACATGATCGCCGGCGGCGAGTTCGCCTCGGTCCTGTTCTTCAAAAATCACGGCCCCAGCTCGGGTGGCACCATCCGTCACCCCCACATGCAGATCATCGGCGTCCGTCATGTCGACTACACCGCCAATATCCCGCCGGCCAGCCTCGAAGGCATCCCCATCAGTTGCGACGGTGGCGTGGAGCTGGCGATCGCCGACAAGCCGCTGGTCGGTTTCGTGGAGCTCAACCTCAAGCTCGCCGACCTTGGACACCTGGATCGCCTGGCGGACTACCTGCAAATCTGCGCTCACTACTTTCTCAATCACTTCAACCGCCACTGCAACAGTTACAATATCTTCTTCTACAATATCGGCGGCCGGATAACCGCCAAAGTCATGCCCCGGTTCGTGGCCTCGCCCATCTATGTAGGTTACGCCATCCCTCAACTGTCCACCCGCATTCCCGACGTCGCCGCCGATCTCAAGCGGATATACGGGTTATAGAGTATCCTGCGGAGGCGAGCTGCGCCTCTACCGGTGGCAAATGTCAGGTATTGTTCGCCCTATGGCATTCGAGTTTGCATTTTTACACTGACCGCAAATTGTGATATATTGGGCGTTGGAGAATATAAGGAGGAATTATTATGGATTTCATACACGTTAGTTCGCGCGAGCTTTCCCCGGGAACGGTGTTAAAGCCTTACGGCATGGATTTGCACATGCAGAAGGGCTTGAATGTAGCGAGACTGGTCATTGACTTCCGTCCCGAAGATACTATCAGCATGGTGTTTGTCGCGAAGATGATCGAATGGCAGCTCAATAACAAGATCAGCGGCGAATTCGCCAATATGATCGTTGAACACATGCTGGAGAAAACCCGGCAGCAGGAGTTTCCCAATCGTCCGTCACGGCTCGGTTCGTGCTTTTTGTTTCCCGAAACCGCCGCCGCGCAGCAGTTTATCAAACACTACCGCGAAAGCCGGTCGTACATATATAAATGTAAGGTTGAAGCCGAGAATTATGTTACCTGCGACATGGCCCTGATAAACAGCCACAATATTATGTATGAGACCGATTCTGTCACCGAACTGGCGGCGCTTAGGGAACGCTGCGTCAAATATTGGGCCGGCGAACAGCCGATGGCTCTGCCCGAAGTGATCGTGCCCGGGGTTGTCAAGATAAGCGGGCTGATCGCCCGTACTTAGGCTGCCTAGCCACGCATTCCGGCTGGCGGCATTCGGGTCTGCCATCCGCTTCGAGATTCTTCTCTTAAGGGGGATAAAGCGTGAATCATGCTAAGCTGGAAGAGGCTATAGAAAGTGTAAGGAAGGCGTTTTCGGCTAACGACAAAAAGATCGGGATACTCTATTCCGGCGGCAAGGACAGCACCGCGGTGTTGTTGACGATTGCAAAAGAATTTCCGGATGCGGAGCTGTACCTTTATGCGCTTAACAATGGCTGCATGTACCCGGAGGAAATAAGGAACAAAGTCAAAGAAAAACTTGAACTGTTCGCGTCCAAAGGGCTCGTGAAAAATAAAATGACGGCAATTTATTTCGATTTCCGGGAGATGATGGCATTCCTGGGATTCAGGTCGTTTCATGATGATATGCATACTTATCCGACCGGGCTGCTGTGCTGCACATGTAAAGTGATCATGCATTTCCTGACGGCAAAGTACAGCTCAACCGTCGGGGTCGTGAAGATCGCCGACGGTTACAGTTATTTCGAACGGTTTCTGCCTGAGCAGCTTCCCGAGTTCAAAAAAGTCGTCGCCGGCCCGATTGCCGATAAGTACGGGATAGAGATCGTTTCCCCCCTTTATCATGTATTTGATGCCGCGGACGCCCCGATGAACATTATTAAGGGATTCGGCCTGGACCCAGGTATCTTCCTTGGTGAGAAGCAGGGGCAGGGAGTGTGTATGCTTGGCTTGATTTATAAGATTCCCTATGATGTCAACGAAGCGGACGAGTCCCAAAATGTCTTTTTCAACGCGATGAGAGACGCCGTTCTCGACTATACCGGCGCTAAACTGCGGCTCATCAGCGGCGCTGAGGCGCACAGGCTCGCGCGGCGCGATTCATACGGCCATGAGTATATGGCGGATATTTCCTATGACGAGCTGATGGACAAGGCCATAGCGGCAAAAGAAGTATTCTTTGAAAGTTGAACGGGTCCGTTATTTTGGCTGGACAAAGTGCACATAAGCCTGCAATCCGGAACAACGGCCACGGGAGTAAGAAGCAAGAGCCTGCCTATGAGGTAAGCTCTTGCTTCTTTTCGTGCGCGGGTTTTTCTTTGGAAACGGGAGGTGCGCCGAAGAGGCCGGCGGCGTCAGGCCAGCAGGGGTATGCAGACCTTGACCGGCGTGGCGCCGTCGGCGATTTCGACGATTTTGACCCTGGCTCCGTATAGATTGCTCAGGCTGTTCTCAGTTACCGTTTCTTCGGGGCGGCCGGCGGCGATTATCCGGCCGTGCTTCATGACCAGTACCTTGTTGCAAAGCATGAAGGCGTGATTGGGGAAGTGGGAGGTCATGAGGATGGAGTAGCCCTGCCCGGCCAACTGGCTGATGACTTTGAGTATGCGGACCTGGTTGCCGTAGTCGAGACTGGAGGTCGGCTCGTCCATGACGAGCATGCTGGCTTGCTGCGTAATGGCCCGGGCGATGAGGGTAAGCTGGCGTTCGCCGCCGCTGATTTCACTGAACAGGCAGTCGGCGAGATGGGCAATGCCCAGCTCGCGCAGAGCCTCCTTGGCAACGGCGACGTCGGACCTGGAGGGGACGGCGGTGAAGCCGATGTGCGGGGTGCGGCCCATGACGACCATGTCCAGCACCCGATAGGGAAAGACAGTGTCGGTTGCCTGCGGGACATAGGCTATCGTGCGCGACAGCTCCGCCGGCGGCACGGAGGCGATTTCCCGGCCCTTTACCCTGATGCTGCCGGTATGGACCTTGGAAATTCCCAGCAGGCAGCGGAGCAGCGTGGTCTTGCCGGCGCCGTTCGGACCCAGCAGGCAGACAATGTCGCCGTCCTGCACCGTTAACGAAAGACCGGATAATAGGTTGCCCGCACCCGAATAGCCAAAGCTTATATTTTTAACTTGCAGCATTTTGTTCCCCCTGACCGGGGTGGCCGACAGCCACCGGTTAATCAAGCCTGAATACGACCGGTACGGTCGCCCGCACTGCGATCGGCCGCCCATCCTGATATGCGGGCCGGAAACGCCAGGTGCGCAGACAGTCGAGCGCGGCCCGGTCGAGCGAGCTGCTGCCTGAACTGGCGGCAAGCTGTACATCCTGGACAAGGCCGTTCTCATCGATGAGCACGTCGACTCGGACCGTGCCTTCCCAGCGCTGGGAACGGGCGTCGGCCGGATACTCCGGCGCCGGCGAGTACACCACCGCCAGCCGCCGGGCGGATTTGACCGGGGCGCCCTTGGAGACGCCGGGGGCGCCTTTGGGGGCGGGGCCGCCGCTCGGAATCGCCACCGCCTCGTTGCCGGCGCGGCTGGCCGCGACCGGCGGTCCCGTAGTGAGCTTAACCGGCTGGTCGACGACGACCGGTGAGGGTTCAGCCGGCGCGGGTTCGGTCGGAGCGGCGCTGTCCACGGGTTTCGGCTCATCGACAGGTGGCGGCTTGGTGTCGAGGATGGACTGGGAAGGCAAGACTTTCGTAAGTTCGACTTCGATATACGGTTTTTCTTTTTCCGGCGGCGGCATGTGGCCGAAGCCTTGGGCCACGGCCACGAGGAGCAGGGAGTGAACGACGGCGGAGATTACGGCTGCCGGCAGCCACGTTTTGGTTTTCACGGTTATCACGGTTCCTTCGCTGCGGTGGCGATGGATATTTTGGTAATGCCTGCTTTACGGATTTCGTCCATTACTTCGACTACACGCCCGTGGCTTGCCTCCTTGTCCGCCTGGACGGAAACGATCGTCTTGGCGTCGCCGAGGCTTCGCAGGAGCGACGTCAGCCCGGCCTTGGCGACCGGGCGGCCGTCCACCGCGATCCGCCCGTCTCTCGTCACCAGGACGGCGACATGCCCGACAGGCTGCTTGTTGGCGTCGGCCTGGGGAAGGCTGACGGAAAAGCCGGGATAGACAACCACGAACGCTGTGGACATCATGAAGAAAATAACCAGCAGCATCATGATGTCGACCATCGGCGTCATGTCGATGTGGACGCCGATTTTTCGCCGCCCTTTAGTCCGCACAGTTATCACCTCTGGCAGTCGCGAGCGCCTGCAGTTCGCCGAGCCTCGCCTCCAGCGACTGGGTCAGCCGGTCGGCCCAGTTGCGCAGGAAGTTGTGGCTTATGATGCAAAAGACGGTCACCGTCAGGCCGGCGGCGGTGTTGTACAAAGCCTCGGCGATGCCTTCGGCCAGCATCTGCGGATTGCCGACCCCGCTGGCGGCCGCGGCGTGAAAGGTTTTGATCATCCCGAAGACCGTTCCCAGCAGCCCCAGGAGAGGGGCGATGGTGGCGATGGTCGCCAGGACATACAGGTATCTTTCCAGGCGGAGGCTTTCGTCGAGCAGGGCGCTTTCTGCCGCCGCTCCGGTATTGCCGCCGCGCAGCCCGGCCCACAGCCGGGACAGGGGGCTGTCGCCGTAGGGCGGCGCGGTCGCGCCGCCAGTTTGCCTGATTCTGGCCGCGAAGGCGGTGTCTGCTTTTTCCGCCCAGCGAAGGAACCACCAGCGCTGAACGGCTACCGTCACGGCGATGAACGAGCAGGCGATGATCAGGCAGAACACCAGGCCGCCTTTTGTTAATACATCTTGCAGGCCGGTCATCTTTCGCCACCGGGTGCGGTTTCCGCGCCCAAACGGAAAAGCTCGGCCGGCGATGCGGACCGCGCCAGGGCCAAGTCCACGTCCGGCCTGATATCAATCCGCAGCGTCCGGCCGTTTTGCGCCCACATTACGCTGCCTGCGCCCGGCGAGGCCATATAGCTGAAGCGGGGCGGATTGGCCAACCGGGCCCGCGTCAGGCCCTGCAGGACGTCCGCAAGGCAGGGGTCGCCTTCGACCGCAACTGTAAGCGCGGGGGAATGGAGTTGGCCAAAGTGTTCTTCGGCCAGCAAGGCGATCCGGACGCCGAGTTCCAGGCCGAGGCACGCCTCGCCGTGATGCCTGAGAGCCAGCTTTCGTAAGTTCGCGGCCCGGGCCGTCAGGTCGCGCGCCGGGATGTGGGGGGTCAGCGGCGAGAAGACGATGTCGTCTCCATAGTACGGTTTGATGTCAAGCACCGGCGTTCCGTCGACCGCGTCCAGGCCGGTGACGTACAGGTCGCAGCCGTCCACTTTATCGAGCGTCACGAGCGTAAGGGCGATGGGGTTGGGGCGGGAGGAGCAGCGGATGGCGAATATCCCGTATTCGGGCAGGTCGGGGTTGACCTTGGACGGCCGCACCCTCAGAACCGACCGGTCAGCCTGGTGAAACCAGGTAAGCACCCATATGTGGCTGTGTTCGCTGATGCGCAGCAGCGCCGGCTGAAAGTCCGGCGCGAGGCGGATCATGGCCTGAAGGCCGCCCAGCGGCATGTCCTCGACTTTGCCGCAGCGGCTATCGACATGGCCTACCGGCCTGATATCCGTGACTTGAGTGAATGAATGGTCGTTCACAGTATCAACTCCCCATGATTGTCGGCGCGTGGTGCCGCAATGTTGTCACGCCCAGCCTTTTTTGGCCCGGGCGAGCAGAAAGACGAAGAAGGGGGCGCCGATCAAAGCGGTGAGTATCCCCACTTGGATCTCGATCGAGGCTATGCTCCGGCTGAGATTGTCCATGACCAGCATATAGGTGCCGCCGAGCAGCATCGACGCCGGCAGTACCCGCGAAAAGTCGGCCCCGACCAGCATGCGGGCCAGGTGGGGGATGAGCAGCCCGACCCAGTGGATGATGCCGCTGATGCTAACCACCGCGGCTGTCATGAGGGTGGCGCAGACCAGCACGAGCATCCGGGTGCGTTTTACGTCGACGCCCAGGGTGTGCGCTTCCTCCTCGCCGACGCTGAGGACGTTTATCCGCCAGCGCACCCGGTAGAGCACGGCGGCCGGAACGGCGACCGGCAGCGCCGTCCAGGCGACGTCCTGCAGGGTGATCTTCGACAGACCGCCCATCAGCCAGAAGGTCAGGGCCGGGAGCGTATCCATCGGGTCGGCGAGGTATTTCAGGGCCGAGGTGGCTGACTGGAAGAAGGCGGATACGACTATGCCGGCCAGCACGAGGGTGATGGCGTGCCGGCTGCCGAACCGCAGATTGATGCAGACGGTGCAGGCGACCGCCAGCAGGCCGAAAACGAAGGCGGTAAGTTCCATCGCCAGCCAGGACTGACGAAAAACCATGCCCAAAACGGCGCCGAAGGCGGCGCCCCAGGTCGCGCCCAGCATCTCCGGGGCCATGAGGGGGTTGCGGAACAGGTTCTGGTAGGCCGCGCCCGCGAGCGACAGGGCCGCTCCGACCAGCACGGCCGCGAGTATCCGCGGCAGGCGCACCTTGAAGATGACGGTTTCCAGGCTGTCCGGCCAGGTCTGGGGCAGGCCGGCGATTTTGGCCGCCACGATTGCCAGCACCGTTTCCGGCGATACGGGGAAGCGGCCGACGAGAAAGGAACCGGCGAAGACGGCGAGCAGTATGAGAGCCATCGCCGGCAGCGCCAGGCCGCCGACGCGGAGGCGCGGACCGAAGGACGCTTTGTGCAGGGCTGCCGGAGTGTTATCGGTGGCCATCGGTGCCTCCTGTTTGGGCGGTGATTGTGGCGTATATGCCGGACAGGCCGGCCAGCCTGGCTTCCCGGAAGCCGTGAGCCGCCAGAAAGTGCCGCCACTCGGCGAAGGTGAACAGCTCCTTGCCGCCCTTGATCTGCCACAGGAGTTTGGTGGCGGCGTTCTCAAGATTGTCGGCGACATCGCCGATGCGGGTCTTGACGATGATTTGCCCGCCCGGGTTGAGGGCCTGGCGGATTTTGGCGAGCAGGAAGTCGCGCTTGGTGCTGTGCAGGACGTTGGCGCAGAGGACGGCGTCGTAACTTTCGCCGATGTTGTCGGTGAGGAAGTCGCCGCCGCGGGTGGAAATCCGCCGCTCCAGGGCGTATTCGCGGATGAAAGTCTCGGCATATGCGGCGACGTGGGGCAAGTCGAACAAGGTTATCTCAAGCTGCGGATATTTCTGGGCGAAGGCGATGCTGTAGAACCCGTGGCCGCCGCCCAGGTCGAGCAGGCGGCGGGCGGCGCCCAGGTCGACGGCTTCCACGGTGCTCTGGATCGAGCCCATCAGGCCGAAGACGCCGATTTGCCGCAGGCGTTCTTTGGTCCATTCTGGCTCGGGGGTGGCTTTAGGCGACTGCGGGGACAGAACGGTCAGCAGTTTGGCGCCGTATTCGCAGTCCAGGGAGAACTCGTGGCCGAGATACAGCGGGCTGTCTTCCCGAAGGTAGGCGTTTGCGAGCGGCGTGGCGGCGAATCTGCCGCCGCTTTCCGCGATGCAGTCGGCGTGGACCAGCAATTTTAGGAGATAATGGGCGACATCCTGGTTGAGGTTCAGGGCGCCGGCGACTTCGCCGGGCGTTCTGGCCGACTGCAGGTGTTTGAACAGCCCGAGCTTCAAGGCGACGCACACCGCCTCGTATATCTGCCTGTTCAACGACAGGGCGGTCAGCGGCGCCGGGTCGACCTCCAGCGGTTGGTACAGGGTTTGGCTGCGCTGCATGGCCGGCTACCGCGTCACCGGGATAGCGCAGCGGGTGCAGGCAATTTTGCCTTCGCGCAGCCTTGTCCAGGGCTCCATGACCTGTTCGCCGCAGAAGGCGCAGCGGGGGGAATTGTGGATGGTTTCTTTCTCCGGCAGGGTTAGGTTGACCGGCGCCACCTTGAGCAGTTCGTTCGCCGGCATGGTCAGTATTTCGTGGATTCGTTGTTCGCGGGCGGTCTTATACTGCCGGTATTCCTCGTCGGATACGCGGCCGGCCATAACCCGGCGGGTAAGGTCGTCGTTCTCGGCCGTATAGTTGTAGGGCAGTTGGATGACTCTGACGGCTTTGCCGCTTTTGCGGCACCCCACGCTGAAAGCCTGTTTGCCGGTGTTGTCGATGTAAAGTTTGCCTTTGCCGAGCGTGCAGCCGAGGATGATCTGAAAGGGGTCGATGGTGCAGCGGTCGCTTTCGGCGATGGTGACCAGGTCGCCTTCGTCGGGGTGGCTATAGCCAAGGGCCGCCAGGGCCGCTTTCGCCAGGCGGTAGCCGATGGCGACGCCGGGGCACATGTGGCCGTGAAATTCGAGTACCTTATTGAGATCGTCCGGATAAGCAGAGTGCATTTGCATAACCTCCTGTATCGAGATAGGGAATGATCAGCAATGGCGGTATTTGTCCTGACGGTGGATTACCGCCATGCAGCCCTGATTGGCCAAGTTGCGGGCGAAACATTCGATGGCGATATCTGCTCCCGTCACGGTGTGCATGAACATGCTCCGGTTGCCGACCGCTATGCTGCGGGCATTGGTAAGGGTGCCGACGGTACCGGCGGGGATGGAGGTGAAATAGCCGGAAAGGGGATACTCCTTGTTTTCGTCGTCCTCAAGGTAGGAGCGGTAGCCGGCGGGGTAGGCGAGGGCCTGGTGCCGGCCGGTGCTGACAGTGAGGTGCTGGCATTCGCATGGCTCGTAGTTGAACCAGTCTGGGCCGTTGCGGCAGCGGCGCGCCGGAAGGGGAAAGTCGCGCAGGCCGACTCCCTCCATCAGGATGAGAGCCACTTTCCTGGTCTTGAGAAGCTCGAGTACGCCGGCGCTGATATCGGTCAACGCGTCGGCCGCTTCCAGGTTGGCGACCGGGAGGAATTCGTTGGCGGCCGCGACCATCCGCGCCTGCCGCAAGAGCGTCGACCGGAAACAGCAGCCCTCCTTAGATACCGCGAGATAGTCGGGCAGGCGCCCGTCCTCGGCAGGCGTGCCTGCGAACAGGGCCATATAATCACGCCTGTCGACTATCCGTTCGATCTCCGGCAGGCTGCGGAGGTAGGCCATATCTTTTTCGCTTGGCCCGTACAGGCCGGCATAGCGGGTCAGCCAGTGGGTGACGACCGCCAGTCCGTCCAGATGGCTGAGGTCGATATAGGCGGCGACGGGAATCATGTCTCCCGTGCCGACTATCACCGGAAAAAAGCCGCCTTCTTTGGCGAAGCGCCGCGCCTCTTCAAAGGCGGCGGCGATCAATGCGGCCCGTTCGTCCGGCGGGGGCGCGTCGAAGCGTAAGGCGTAATATTGCTGGGCGTAGACGAGAAAGGCCAGATGGGGGTCGTAACGCCCGGCGAGGTCCAGGGCGGTGTCGGTCACCCACTTGTTGCCCCTGGCGTCGATGTCGCCGGGGAAGGGGTGGCTGCGGAGGACGTCGCTGACCATGCGAGAGCAGGGGCTGTCGGCGGGTGCTTTTTCGCCGGTCCGCAAATCGCGCGCGCTTTGCCATTCCCGGCCGTCGATAATTGCCAGGCTCATGCCGTTCCCTCCCCGGAGTTCCAGTAGGTCCGTCGGCCATGGATGTTGATAGCGCCGCCGCAGGCCGGGCATTTGTCGCCGAGGCAGTGATAGCGGCTGAGCCGGTCGCCGCCGCAGCCCAGGCTGAAGCGCTCGATTACCGGTGTTTTGCAGTGCGGGCAAAGGGTGTTGACCCAGTCGGAGCCGACGAAGTTGTGGAAATACACGTACGGCAGCAGCCGGCGGCTTTTCTCCAAAGCTTTGTCGATGGCGGCGACGTTGGGGTAGTCGGCATCCTTCATTTTGTGCTCGGGCAGCAGGCGGAACACGTGCCAGGGGATTTTCGGGTCGACGCTGGCGATGAATTCGGCGATTCGGTCGATGTCGCCGTCGTTGACCGACTGAATTACCGGGGTGGTGATTTCCAGGTGGGTGGTCGCCGCCAGATTCCGGATGTTGCGCAGCACCGGCCCGGCGTCGGCTATGCCGAGGTACTCCCGGCAAAATTCGGCTGACAGCCCCTTAAGGCTGATGTTCATGAAGGAGAAAATTCCGGCCATCAGATGGGTTGCTTCTTCGGTCATGTAGGCGTTGGTGAGGCAGCCCATCGGCATTTCCGCCGCGGCTGCCGCTTTGGCCAGTTGCTGGAGGGAGAGGAGCGAGACGGTCGGCTCGTTGACGTTGAAGACGATGTTATGGCAGCCGCGTTTGACGGCCATCGCCACCAGCTCGCGGGGCGTGAATTCGTACAGGTCGTCGAGCAGGCTTTCAGGGTCGCTTTTGGCGACAAAACCGTTGGCGCAGTAGCGGCAGTCGAAGTTGCAGCCCAAGGTGCCGATGGTCATGCTGCGGCTGCCGGGGTAGGCGTGGTAAAACGGCAGGGACTCGATCCGCGACAGCATATAGGTGCTCCAGCGCAGGGGAAACCGTTCGCGGACGGCGCCGTCCTCCTGGCGGTACATGCGGCAGACGCCCAACTTGCCATCGCTTAGGTCGCAGCGCCGCTCGCAGAAATTGCAGTTCACAAGCTCACTCCTTTTAGTCCTGAAGGGCAGGCGGTTTAGCGCTGCGAGCGGCGCAGCAACCGGTCCGTTTCCTCTTCGGAAAGCTGGTAGTGGTAGAACAGCGCGTAAAACTTCTTGACTTCGGCCCGCAGGTCCAGCGGGTATACGTCGGGGTAGAGCAAATTGGCCACCCATTTGATGCCGATGAGCCTGTTGACCGATGGCGGGCGGTCGAACCAGTTGAACGGGTAGTGGGGAATTTCGTAGACCCGCCGACTCTGCACGGCGCGGATGTCGCGCCAGCCGGCGGCGCCCATGATTTGCGGGAAACTGCTGTTTTCGCTGTCGTGGAAGTAGGAGATCAGGATGAGCTCGGGGTCCCATAACAGAAGCTGCTCCAGGGAAACCGGGCTGCGGCCGATGTTTCCGCCTTTGGGGACGTCGACGCCGGCCACGTTGACGCCGCCGACATATTCGATGATTTCGGCGTGCCAGGAGCCGCTCGGCTCGGTTTCCAGCCCTTTCGCCCCTTCGGCGTAATAGACGGTCACCGGTTTGCGGCCGGCCAGCAGCGGTTTTTTGTCCCGGACCATGGCGAGCGTCTCGCGGCAGTAGGCGGCCAGCCGGGCGGCGCGGTCCTCGCGGCCCAGCGCCCGGCCGGCGTAAAGGTAGGCTTGCTCCATGCCGGTCAGCGACCCGTCGACGACGAAAACCGGCAGCTTGGTAAGCTGGTGAATTTCGTCGGCCAGGGTCCGTGCCGCCGGTCCGATCGGTTTGGCCAGCAGGATGAGGTCGGGCTTGATCTTGAGGATTTCTTCGACGCTGGCGGTGCCGCTGAAAGCCGTCCAGGCCCCCAGGACAGGCAGGTCGCGATACTCGGGCAGGATGAACAGGTTTTCCCTGCCGGCCATGTGATAGCTCCAGCCGGCCTGCAGGTCGGGGGCCAGGGTATAGAGGAGCACCGTTTCCACCGGCGACACGGCGTATACTTTTTTGACTTTGGCCGGCAGCGCGACATCGCGCCCGGCCATGTCCGTGACAATGCGGTCGCCGGGTTTGGTGACTGGCGCCGGCATGGCCTGCTCTTGGCCGCAGCCGGCGAGGGCGAGCGATAGGGCGACGAGCAGGACAAACCAGATGTGGCGTTGTGTTCTCATCTTCTTTTACCCTCGGCTGGCGGTTGGCCAGCGAGCTTGTTCAGATTTTGCAGTTTATGCCGGTGATGAAGGTGCGGCCGGCGGCGGGGTAAAACAGGGCGTTGGAGTAATTGCGGTCGAAGATATTGTAGACTTTGACGTACCAGTCCAGCTTGTCGTTCACCTGGCGGCTGATTTTGAGATCCACCGTGTTGTAGGCGGGCAGGTAACCGTATATGTAAGACCCGGTCCGCGTGTCTTTGGTGGTGCCGGTGTCACCGGTGTAACGCTTGTCCACCCAATGGCCGGTGAGGCTGAAGGTGTAGCCTTTGTCGGCTTTGTAGGCCAGGCCGTAGTTGATGTGGTGCCGCGGCGCGTAGGTCAGGTCGGTGACTGTGCCGTCGGTCTTTTGGGAGGAGGTGTCAAGATAGGTGTAGTTGACGAAGCTGCTCCACCGGTCGGTGTGCTTTTTCGTGACCTCCAGCTCGATGCCCCTGATTTTGGCCCAGGTGGCGTTGTAGTAGTATCTGTTCGCGTCGGTATCGATGCGGTCGGTGATGTCGTTCTGGAAAAAGGCGATGTCAGCCGTCGTTTTTTTGTCGAAGACCCTTTTGAAGCCCAGCTCGTAGTTGGTGGACCTTTCCGGTTTCAGATCGGCCGAGCCATAGGAGCCGTAAAGTTGGGTGGCGGTGGGAAAGCTGAGGGTTCTGCCGTAGGAGGCGCGGGCGGTATCCCGACTGTTAAACTGGTACACCAAGTTGACAACCGGGCTGTACGCCGACCCTTTTTTCGTTCCGCTGTCCTGGCTCTTCACTTCGTTGACGTCGTATCTGACGCCGAAGGTGAGCATCGTCTTGGCGCTTAGGGAAAAGTTGTCCTGCAGATAGTAGCCGTAGCGTTTGTTGTTGAACAGTTTCCACTTCAGCTTGTCGGGGTTGTAGGGGTCGTTGACCGGGTCGACGGAGGCCGAGTTTTTCCAGTCGAGGTCGTTGTAAAGCGTGCCGAAGGTCAGTGTGTGCTTGATGTCCAGCTTCCAGTTGCTCTGCATTTCCAGGCCGTTCATGGTGCATTCCCAGGGGCTCTTGTTCCACCGGAGGGTGCTGTAGCCGACGTCTTTGCTGTTGCCGTTTACGATGCCGCTGCCGTTCGGGGTCGCCACGGCCCGGTCGTAGCCGCCGCCGTCAGCCCAAAGCTCCTGGCTTTCGGTAAAACGGTAGGCTTTTATGTCGACGTCGAGTTTGTCGTTGAGTTTCTTGCCGTAGTCCAGCGCCAGACTGGTCCGTTCCCAATTGCGGAATTCCCAGTTGTTGAGCCCGGACCAAAAGCCGGTTTTCGAGGAAACGACGTGGCCGTCGACCGGGTCGATGGCGTTCAGGCAGTCTTTGTCGGTGAGCGAGTAGCTGCCCATAAACGACAGTGCAGCTCCGTCCGGCAACTTCCAGTTCAGTTTTGCGTTCAGATACTTGCTTCGCGCGCCGCTGTCGAGGTAGCCGTTGGTGTTGGTCGAGCCGGCGTTGAAGTAGTAGTTGAACTTGGCGTCGCCGCCGCCGTAGCCAAGCGAGCCGTTGAATGTTTTGAACGAGCCGCCGACAAGCGAAATTTTGCCGCCAGGGTTGTCTTTGCCGCTTTTCGTGGTGATAAGGATGATGCCGCCGATGGCGTCGGTGCCGTAGATGACCGGCGCCGGCCCTTTGATGATTTCGATTTTGGCGATGTTTTCGACCGGGAACATGTTCAGGTCTATCGAGCCGGAGCCGCCGACCTTGGACAGCGGGTTGACCAGCAGGCCGTCAATATAGATTTTGGTGTAGGACAGGCTGCTGCCGCGGATGTCGACCTGCATGGCGTTTTTTTTGTGCTGGTAAAAGTTCAGGCCGGGAACGTCTTCGAGCGCGTCCGCGAGGGTGCGGGCTCCCTTGGCGGCGATTTCTTCGGCGGTGATTACGCTTGTGGTGACCAGGTACTTTTCCAGCGGTACCGCCGTGACCACCACCTCGTCCAGTGTGGTGGCTGCCGGCTCGGCCGCGAGCGCCTTCATCAGGCCGGACGCAGGAACCAAAAGGAAAAAACAGCCGAGAATGACCCCTAAACGGATGAGTGCCTTAAACAATGATCTTCCCCCTCCAAGAATTAAACTATTTCCGGTATTTCTGGAAGCCATTAATTATATTTTATGATAATATATGGACAAACATAAATCAATAAAAAACAATAAAATCATACAATTATATTAGGTTATATTAGTTTTAGTTTGTTTTAGTGCGGGAGTAGCGGTGCGCAAGAGCAACTAGGAGCTGGCCAAAATTCCGCCTCCGCCGGCTCCGGTATACAGACGGGCTCCAGGGGTTCGGGATGCATATGTCGAGGGTAAGCTTCATATAGAATATAAAAAAGATGTTGATAGAGGATGCCGACCAGGGCGGCTAAGGCGCCAACCCTGCGGAAGCCCTCCAAAGTGACGGGAGAGACAACTGACGCATAATATAGAGCAAGAATTGATGATAATGGTTCCCAAATATTTTTGCGGCTTGGTTGCCGGTGGTTAAGGGGGGGGAGCCGGGTGTTGTCGCCCAGCCTTGAGGATTATCTGGAGGAAGTATATAGGTTTTCGATAACCCAAGAAGTGGTAAGGGTGTCCGATATCAGCCACAAGCTGAATTTTGCGCTGCCGTCCGTCTCCAAGGCCTTGGGCAAGTTGCGGGCCAGGGGGTACATATCGTACCAGAAATACGGGTATATCGGCTTGACGGATAAGGGCAGGCAAATGGGCAGCTATCTGGTTAAAAGAAACCAGGTGCTGCAGGATTTTCTCATGCTGCTGCGCACCCCGTGCGATGTGGCTGCCGAGGCGGAAGCGATGGAGCATTACCTGTCGCGGGAGACGATCGAGTCCATCCAGGTGATGATGGCCTTTATGCGGGATGAACCTGAGGTCTATCAGTCTTTCGTGGATTACGCCAATAAGCATGATAAGAAAAAGTGAAACAACCGGGGCTGCCCCGGTTGTTTCACTTTGATTAAACGGTTTTGTGCGAGTGGAAACGGGGTTATGGACAGCCACAGTGGCGGCTGTGGCAGTATTGCCGCGGAATTCCCTGCGGGGAGAAAGCTTATCAGGCAAGGCCAAGACCGCGAGCTGTCTGCGCCACGACGAAGCAGACGGCGAAGGCGATGACGGTGGGAATGGCGAAGGCGGCGAAGGTCCATTTGATGCTGCCCGATTCTTTGTAAGCGGACAGCAGGGTCGTGGTGCAGGGCCAGTGCAGCAGGCAGAAAAGCATCGTGCAGACTGCGGTGAGCCAGGTCCAGCCGTTGTTGACGAGGATGGCGCGAAGCTGTTCCAGGCTTTCGAATTCCACCATGAACCCGGAGGATAGATAGCTCATCAGGAGGATGGGCACGACGATCTCGTTGGCCGGCAGGCCGAGGATGAAAGCCAGGAGGATGAAGCCGTCAAGTCCGATGGCATGCCCCAGGGGGTGCAGCCAGCTTGCCAGGTGGCCGATGACGCTCATGCCTCCTATGTAGGCGTTGCCCAGGATCCAGGTGATTGCACCGGCGGGCGCGGCCATGAAGACAGCCCGTTTCAGCACGAACAGGGTGCGGTCGATCATCGACCGGTAGATGACGGCGCCGAACTGGGGTTTGCGGTAGGGCGGAAGCTCGAGCACCAGGGCGGACGGCTCGCCCTTCAGGACGGTGTGCGAAAGCGCCCAGGATGCGGCGAAGGTTACGGCAACCCCGATCAGTACCAGTGCGGTGATGACGCCGGAGGCGATCAGTGTTTCGGACCCGGCGGCCGCCGCTCCCCCCATGAAGATGGTGGCGACGGCGATGAGGGTGGGAAAACGGCCGTTGCACGGCACGAAGTTGTTGGTGACGATGGCGATCAGCCGCTCGCGGGGCGAGTCGATGATCCGGCAGGATACGACCCCCGCGGCGTTGCAGCCGAAGCCCATGCACATCGTCAGGGCCTGTTTGCCGCAAGCCTTGCATTTTTTGAACAGACTGTCGAGGTTGAAAGCCACCCGCGGCAAATAGCCCAGGTCTTCGAGCAGTGTGAATAGGGGGAAGAAGATCGCCATGGGCGGCAGCATCACCGACACCACCCAGGCCAGAGCGCGGTACAAACCGAGCACCAGTACGCCGTGAAGCCAGGCGGGCGCGCCCCAGACCTGGAACCACTCGGTGAGTTGATCCTGGAACCCGAACAGAACAGAGGCGATCATTTCCGAAGGGAGGTTGGCTCCTTCAACGGTTATCCAGAAGACAACGCTCAGCAGCACGAGCATGATGGGATAGCCGAGCAGGCGGGAGGTAAGGATGTCGTCCAGTTTCGCGTCCCAGCCTTTTGTGTGTTTGGCATCATTTTTGACCGCCCGGCGGGCGATGGTTTCCGCGTTGGCGTAAATGTCGGCGACGATGGCATCGCCGAGGCTGCCGCCGCTGTCGAGGCGGATTGACTCCGCCTCGGCGCACGCTTCGGCCAGGGGGCTGATGGGCTTGATGGCGGCGCTCACATCGCCACCTCCTGTATCCTTTCGCCGCCTGCGGGCGTCGCGGGCAATAAGTCCAGGTGCAGACCGATGGTTTCGATGAACGTCCGGTCGCCGTCCAGAAGGCGGAGCGCCACCCAGCGGGGGTTCAGCCTGTTGCCTACCAGGCGCTGGATGCTGGGCAGCAATTTCGCGACCGCGTTCTCCACCTGGTCCGAATAGACTATATGGCGCGGGTATATTTCGAGCATCCCTGCCGCCATCTGATACATGGTTTCCTTTAGTTCGCCCAGGCCGGCGCCGTTGCGGGCGGCGGTAGCCACCACCGGCACGCCGAGCTCTTTTTTCAGTAAATCGATGTTGACGGTGATGTTTTTTTTGCGGGCTTCATCCATGAGATTGACGCACACGACCACCTCAGGGGTGATTTCCATGACCTGGAGGGCCAGGTTCAGGTTGCGCTCCAGGCAAGTGGCGTCGAGGACGACCAGGGTAACATCCGGGCGGCCGAAACAGATGAAGTCTCTGGCGACTTGCTCCTCGACCGTGTTGGCGAGGATGGAATAGGTGCCCGGCAGATCCACCATCAGGAAGGATCTGTCGCGGAAGGTGAAAGTGCCCTGGGCGTTATCCACCGTTTTGCCGGGCCAGTTGCCGGTGTGCTGGCGAAGCCCGGTAAGGGCGTTGAATACCGTGCTTTTTCCGACATTGGGGTTGCCGGCGAGAGCGATCACATGTTGTTCCGGCGCCGCGACGATTCCGAAATGCTCCCTGAGCACCCGCCGGGAGACATCCTGTTTCTGCATGCTAAAACCTCCCAAACCGCTATATTAAAGAAATCTTGATCCGACTGGCGTCGTCATGGCGGAGGGCGATCGTCGCCCCCCGCACCCCGTAGGCGGTGGGGTCGCCGGCGGGACTCTTGCGAATGCACTCCACGACCGTGCCCGGGATGATGCCGAGGTCGAGAATTCTTCTTTTGAGCAGGCCCGCCAGCTCGACGGAGTTGACCCGGCAGGCGGAGCCGACCGGCAAATCGGCGAGTGAAAGCCGTGCTGGACTGTTCATGGCATCTTCCTCCTGTGAATTAGCCTCAGCTAACAGTGATCGATAAATATGGCGTTAGTTTCCGCCAACATAATTAGCGGCAGCTAACACTCGATGTATAATATGGCCGGGGTTTTTGTTTTGCCACCGAGCAGAGAAATAATTGCGTAAGCCGGGCTTGCGGTATTTTGATCGTCGAGGGCGGCTACTGCCGGGGCCTGTCTTGGGCTGGATGGCGGTCGGTAAAATAACAACCCGTGTCACTCACGGGTTGTTATTTTACCTTTTTTGCCGTTTCCCGCCGGCGGTGACAGGTGTTGCCAAATGAAGGGTCGAAATAAATCCGTTGTTTTATATTACAGTTGAAGGAGGGGCTTTTATGCCAAAAAAACGCTTTAACGCCACTTCAATTTTTATCGTCGCCTTAACAATATTTACGGTTGCATTTTTCGCCGGCATCAAAAACGGGGAAGCCGCCGAGACCGTCAAAAAACATGCTCCCGATACAGAAGCGCTGATATCGATCGTCGAACACAATGCGGACATTAAACGCATGCTTATCCAATCGATCGAACAGGCAAGGCGGATTAATCCCGACAAGGAGACCAACCCGGCCCAGACTTTGGAGGAATACTACGATTACATCGATTGGGCGGCAACGGCCATGCCGTTCAATATCCTGCCCGCCGCGGAGCGTTACCCCAAAGTGTACGAGAGTATCGACCAGAGCCTGGACTACTTTTATTTTCTTATCGACCAGCCGTTGGACGAACTCAGAGGGAAGGGTTATTACTACAACTCGCTTCAATATGTGGAGCCATTCCGCTCCTGGATGATAATCTTCACGAAACATTGGGGCGAATATCTGAGTACGAAAGCTTCCTGGAATGAAGAGTTGTATAAAAAAGTTTGTGCCGATGAAAGATTCGGGATGAACAAAGGCTGGTATGAAAGCCCGGAAAAATGGTCAACCTTCAATGAATTCTTTGCCCGCCGGTTAAGCTCGCCGGCGGTCCGTCCCATCGCCGCGGCTATGAATGAGGCTGTCGTTGTTTCGCCGGCGGATTCCACGCCGCAGGGAGTATGGAAAATTGACAGGAACTCACGGATTGTGCAGCAGCAAGGCGTGCGGCTGAAATCGGCCAATTTCAATTCCGTAGCCGATATTCTGGGAAGGGACAGCGCTTATGCCGGCGAGTTCGCCAATGGCGTTTTGACGCACACTTTCCTGGATGTAAACGACTATCACCGTTATCATTTCCCGGTAAGCGGAACGGTCAAAGAGGTCCGCACCATTCTGGCCGATGACGCGGCGGGCGGTATCACCGTCTGGAACGAAAAGCTACGCAAGTATGTGCTGGAAGATCAAATTCCCGGCTGGCAGTCGATCGAAACCCGGGCCTGCGTTGTCATCGACACGGATAACTACGGGTTGGTGGCTGTGTTGCCTATCGGTATGTCGCAGGTTTCGTCGGTGAACTTTGAAGAAAATGTCCGGGTCGGCGCAAAGGTCAAAAAAGGCGATCCGCTCGGGTACTTTTTGTTTGGCGGCTCGGATATCGTGATGATCTTCCAGCCGCAGGCGGGCTTCGAGTTTACCGCGCCCGCGCTTGACGCCGATTCGTATAAGCATATCTATATGGGCGAAGCTTACGGTATCATGCGCGGGGTCAAATAAGCCGCCCGGCGCCGGCCTTGCTCCCGGCAATTAAATGGGAAGGTATCACGACGCAAACCCGGCACTTGTTGCCGGGTTTTTTGTCGGCGGTTGTACCGGTTTAAAAGGGAGACACTATGAATCGTAATTGCAATAAGCGTATTATTTTGGCAGTAATCATTGACAGGGGGAAGCGTGCATGTATATAATATAAATGATAATGATAATCAATATCACTATATCGCGTAAGAAGTAATATTCGGCGAACATGATGGGAGGCGATCACTCGCTGTTTATTTGCTGTGGTAAATATCGCCCGGCAAGCGACCTGGCGGAAGCGAGACCGGGAGTTTGCGAAAAAGGCTGCCTGTAGGACACGCGTTCACGGTGTCGTATTCCCGGCCGGAGCTGCGGTGTTTGCCGCGCGTGCGTGTGATAGGGCTGGTGGACGGCCTCTCCAGACCGGGGAGGCGTCCGGAGCCAAGAATAAAGACGCATCATCCTTGAGGAAAGGATTTTTATTTAACCATGTAAATGATAATGAATATCAGTATCAAAAAAACAAAGGAGGTTACTATGAATCGGACTCTTAACCAATTGAGCCCCGGGGAGAGGGGCGTGGTGACGAAGGTGCAGGGAAGCGGGCCGGTGAAGCGGCGGATCGTGGATATGGGGCTTGTCGCCGGTACCACGGTCCAGGTTCAGAAGTTCGCCCCGCTGGGCGACCCGATGGAGATCAAGGTGAAAAACTTCAATCTTTCCCTGCGCAAGGCGGAGGCCGCCCTGATAGAAGTGCGGACCGATTGACAGGCGGCTTGGCACTTATAAGTTAGTGGCGCTTATATATTGTTTAGGAGGCTGAATAATGGCGACGGAAAATTTGACGGTGGCTTTGGCGGGCAACCCCAACTCCGGCAAGACCACTATATTTAACAATATCACCGGTGCGCGCCAGCATGTGGGCAATTACCCCGGTGTGACGGTGGAGAGGCGGGAGGGTTTACGCCGGTTTGACGGCAAGGACCTGCTGCTCGTGGATCTGCCCGGCACTTATAGCCTGACGGCCCACTCGCTGGATGAGTTGGTGGCGCGAAACGTCATTATCAATGACAAGCCCGATATTATCGTAAATATCCTCGACGCTTCAAACATGGAACGCAATCTTTATCTGGCGGTGCAGCTCCTGGAGCTTGAACGGCCGGTGGTGCTGGCGTTGAATATGACGGATGTGGCCGAGAAGATGGGCCTCAAGATCGACGATGCGCTGTTAAGCCGCAAACTGGGCATTGCCGTGGTACGCACGGTGGGTAACCGCAACCGGGGCACGGACGATCTTCTCAAGACGGTGGTCGACGCCGCCGCGGAGAACGAACGGCAGCCGTTTACGCTGTATTACGGCCCGGAAATAGAGGCCAAGATCGAAGCGGTGGCCGGTGCTCTTGCAGCCCTGACCGAGATAAAGTATCCCCTGCGGTGGCTGGCGATCAAGCTGCTGGAAAACGACCGGGATGTCAACCGGGCGATCGGCCTTATGCCGGGCGGGGAGGAGATTATCGCCAAAGTTGAAAACGCAAGGGCTGACCTTAAGGCAGTATTCGCCGATGACCCCGAGCTTGTCATCGCCGAGCGCCGCTACCAGTTCGTCGGCGAAGTCTATCGCGAAGTGGCTGTTTCCCGGCAAGAGTTGTCGAGGACGGCTTCGGACAAAATCGACGATATCCTGACCCACCGTGTGTTCGGGCTGCCGATCTTTTTCGGCGTCATGTGGCTGCTGTTCAACGTTGTTTTCACCGTCGGCGCCTATCCGCAGGGCTGGATCGAGGACAGCGTGGCATGGCTGGGCGAAATGGCCGGCCAGTACATGGCCGGCGGCGATCTGAAGTCGCTGGCGGTCGACGGTATAATCGGCGGCGTTGGTGGCGTGCTGGTCTTTCTCCCCAATGTTATTCTCCTGTTTTTGGGGATTGCTTTGCTGGAGGATACGGGCTACATGGCGCGAGCGGCTTTCGTAATGGACCGGGTCATGCGGGCGGTGGGCCTGCACGGCAAGTCGTTCATCCCTCTCCTGGTAGGCTTCGGCTGCAGCGTGCCTGCGATCATGGGTACCCGCACCCTGGAGAATCCCCGCGACCGGATGGTTACCATCCTTGTCGCGCCGCTGATGAGCTGCAGCGCGCGGCTGCCCGTCTACACCCTGCTGACCGCCGCTTTCTTCTCCAAAGAGATCGCCGGCACCGTCCTGTTCTCGGTCTATTTCGTCGGCATCGCCCTGGCGGTCGGGATGGCGTTCGTTTTCCGCAAGCTGCTTTTCCCCGGCGCCACGGAAGCATTTATGATGGAGATGCCGCCCTATCACCTGCCGACGCTGCGCAGTATTCTCACCCATATGTGGGAGCGGAGCGTGCTGTACCTGAAAAAGGCCGGTACGCTGATTCTGGCGGCGTCGATTCTCGTTTGGTTCGCGACCAACTACCCCGTCGACGTGAAGTACAGTAAGGATTACGAGCAAGCGAAGGCGCAGGTCGAGGAGAAGTTCTCCGTCCAGGCAGCCGCTGAAGCGCTGGCGCCGCTCAAGCTCGAAAAACCGGAGGACAACGCGGCTTTCGCGGCGTTGCTCGGCGAGATCACCGCTCTCCATGCGAACCATCAGGCTGAGGACGCCGACAAGGCGGCCGCCGAAGCGGCGATAACCGCCAAACTGGCCCAGCTTGAACAGACCCGGAGCGAAATTTATCCGTACGCGCTGCGTTACTTTGAGCTGGAACAGCAGAAAAAGGGCGATACCGACAAGCTCAACAAGGAACAGGCCGGCGAGAAGCTGGCCGGAAGCTACGCCGGACGCCTCGGAAAGGCGATCGATCCGGTCATCGCCCCGCTGGGGTTCGACTGGAAAATCGGCGTCGGGCTGATATCGGCGATGGCCGCCAAAGAGGTGTTGGTCAGCACGCTTGGCACAATTTACAGCGTGGGTGAGGTGGAGGACGATTCGTCGTCCCTGCAGGAAGCGCTGGCCGCCGACCCTGCCTTCAGCCCGTTGGTGGCTTATGCGCTGATGGTCTTCACGCTGATCTATTCGCCCTGCCTGGCGGCGCTGGCGGTGCTGCGCCGGGAAACCAACTCGTGGAAATGGACCGCCTTCAGTTTCACCTATTCCACCGCCTTGGCATGGGTAATCGCCCTGGTTATTTACCAGACGGGTTCCATGCTGGGATACTAGCGGCCCGCGCGTATTACGGCCGGCCGCCCGGAGAAGGAGATTCTTCTGCCGGTTATCGATATTGTGCGTCATCAAGAGGAGGGCAATATGTCTGTTGTCATCGTCGGCGGGGACTATCTGGGCGGGATTGAAAAGAACCTTTATTCCCTGGGAGTCACGGAATTGGTGCATATTTCCGGCCGGAAAGCTCTCGAAAGGAACAAAATCAGTTTGCCCAAGGCCACTGCTTTTGTTCTGGTGTTGACCGACTACGTCAATCACGGCACCGCCCAGAACGTGAAGACGCTGGCCAAAGCCCGGTCGATACCGGTGGTGTTCGCCAAACGGTCCTGGCGGGCCGTCGAGGAAAAGCTGAAAGCAAGCAAGTATATAAATTGAAGCTGTGAAGGAGGTGTTAGTATGGAAACGATGGTCTTAACCGGTGTTGGCGCAGCGGCCCTCGGCTATGTGGTTTACGTAGCCTGGCGGGGCGCGAGCGGCAAATCCGCCTGCGCCTGCGGCAGCGATTGCCGCAAAGCGGGCGGGAGTTGCCAGTGCGGCCCTGAGAGCCGGACGAAGTAACCTGTTGTTATGCTAATCAGGCATATTTTGATCGAGGGGTGTTGTATGAGAAAGACGGTTGCAGTTATGGTGGCAGGGTTGATTATGGCTGCGGCGCCGGCGGCGTCTGCGGAGCCGGTAAAGCTGAGCGGCGACGCGGCGGTCAAGTATCAGCGGAAAACGGCGGACGGCGACCCGACCGCGTCCGGGGCGATTTATACCCTGAAACTGATGAGTGAGGCTGAACTGGGCGACGGTTGGTCGCTGTACGCCCGTCTCGGGGCGCAGAGTGTGACCGCCCCGACGCTCGCGGATTTCAACATCGCGCCTGAGGTTTACGGGGAGAGTAAGAAATCGGTGGTCGCCATCGATCAGTTCGGGCTGAACTATAAGACTGATAAACTGACTTACAAGCTGGGCCGCCAGGACGCCGGCGTGGGGACGACCACGCTGCTTTACCACCGGGCGGATTCGAAAATCGGCAAGAAGGTGTTCGTGGACGGCCTTTCCGTCGCCGGCACCGTCGGCATTGTCGACATAGCGGCGCTCGCGGCGCGGGAGGATAATCCCGCCGGGTCGTACAAGAACAATGTCTATGCCGTCAGGGCCGGGATTAACCCGGTGGAGAATTTCAACTGGGGGGTCACGCTGGGGCGCTTCCGGGGAGAAACGGAAAGCACCAACCACTGGGCGGTGGACGGCACTTATAAGTTCGGCAAGAGCAGCCTGACGGCTGAATACACGAAGGCGAGCAGCAGTACGGCCAACAAGGCGTACGCCGTTGTGCTGAGCTATGATTTCGATGACAAGACCTCCGCCTCCGTCACCGGTTTCCGGGTCGAGGAGTTCGGCTCGATGGGCGGCCAGAGCGAGTATGACGCCAACAACCGCGGTATCCATTACGCCATCACCCGCAAGCTGAGAGAAAACGCCGGCCTGGAGCTTGTTTTCAAGGACCAGAAAACGATCAGCGGCGGACAAAAGAATACTTCGTTCGAGGCAACCGTCAGTTATTCGTTCTGATTGATGTGTTTTTGCAGCCGGTGATCGCGAGCCATTATTCGTGCTCGTTGATCCCCGGCTGCTTTTCAGTGAGGCAGCCCCGGAAGGGAGGTGTGGCAAGCAAGAGAGGCTAAAGATTTGATCTTCAGCCTCTCTTGCTTACGGGACCCGAAAAATGTTCGCGGTTTCTTTGTCGTTCGTGCATGGCCGGTACTATTTGGGAACAGGGATGACCGCTGTTGCTATACTGCCAGCCAGCCCAGTTGGCCGTTGGACTGGGTGACTTTGTAGCTTTGGCCGAATTCGGCGACAAAGGTAAAGGTGTTGGCGGCGTCGGCATTGTTGTTCCAGTCTTTGATCGTCAGTGAGTTGGCGTTGTCGTAGCCGATCACCAGGTCGTCGCCGGACAGGCTCAGGTCGAAAAGGTCGTGTTTGGTGTTGTAGAACACGACATTATCCTGGCTGTCGCCGAAGATTGTATCAAGGCCGTCGGACCTTCCCCAGATATAGTAGTCTTCGCCGAGGCCGCCCGTCAGGGTGTCGTCTCCCGAACCGCCCCAGAGGACGTCGCTGCCTTCGCCCCCGTAGAGGACGTCGTTGCCGCTACCGCCGCCCAGCATGTCGCTGCCGTCGTCGCCGGAGAGGATGTCGTCGCCGGCGCCGGTGTAGAGGATGTCGTTGCTGTCGCCGCCGTAAAGCGTGTCCCGGCCGTCGCCGCTGACGACGATATCGCTGCCGAGGCCCGCGAGGACGGTCTTGTCGCCGTGGAAGCCGGCGACGATGAGGTCGGAGCCGGCGCCGCCGTCGATGTAGTCGGCGCCGTTGCCGCCGTAGACGATGTCGCTGCCGTCGCCGGAGAAGATGGTGTCGTTGTTGTTGCCGGCGATAATGATGTCAGCCCCGCCACCGCTGTGTACGGTGTTGTTGCCGTTGCCGGTGAAGATCAGGTCCTTGCCGGCGCTGCCCTCGACCGTGTCGTTGCCGCCGAAGCCGATCATCACGTGTTTGACGTTGAAGATGTTGACCTTGTCGAGGATTTCGCCGACATTGTATTTTTTCGCCAGTTCGTTACCATTTAAGAAGTTGATCACTTTGTCGATATCGATGTTTATCATTGTGCACCTCCTAAGACTATTTCGTCTTAATCGAGACACCTGGGCAATAAGTTACATAGTTAGCACCTTCTCCCCGACGACGTTTTGTTTACTTTTATTGTAACAAGGGTTTTTGAAGGCCGAATGAAGCGTATGTGAATGTTTGGTGAATTTTGCAAAAATAGGTCGGATGGAGGAGGTTTCCGGCTTTGGTTGATGGTATTACTAGATAAGAGCTTTGTTAAGGAGGCTTTTGCCATCATGGGAGGGTATACGGCGCTGGTCGTGGATGACGACGAGAATATCAACGGCTTGCTGACGGAGTATCTGGCCGGCTACGGTTTCCGCACCCTGGCGGCGTATGACGGCGAGGAGGCGCTCCGCGCTTTCGCCTGCGGCAAACCGGATATTATCGTGCTTGATATAATGTTACCCAAACTGGACGGCATCGAGGTATGCCGGCAGATCCGCAGGACGTCCGACGTGCCGATCCTGATGCTTACCGCCCGCGGCGACGAAAGCGACAAGCTCGTCGGGTTGGAACTGGGAGCGGACGATTATATAACCAAGCCGTTCAGCCCCAGAGAAATAGCGGTAAGGCTGAAGGCCATTCTCCGCCGCTGCGGCGGCAAAGCGGCCGGCGCCGGCGGAAAGGACAGGCTTGTGTACGGGAGCTTGGTCGTCGACCGGGAGGCCTGCTCGGTAAGGGCCGACGACGAGGTTGTCAATCTTACGGCGACGGAGTTTAAGATTTTCGAGGCGTTGGCCGAGCAACCCGGGCGCGTTTTTAACCGGATGCAAATCGCTACCAAGGCGCAGGGAACGTATTTTGAGGGCTGCGAGCGGACGATCGACGCCCATATCAAGAATATCCGGCAGAAGTTAAGCGCCGCTTTGCCGGGGCAGCGTTTTATCGAGACGGTGAGAAGCATGGGCTACAAGTTTGAAAGAAGAGCAAGGTGATGTTTTTGTGTTGCGGGCAATGCATACGATGACGATAATCAATACAATCAGGCTTATTCTCGGCATCTTGTTCGCCATCGCCGTCGCATCGTCTTTTCTGTTGTTCTTCGACAACATGATCGATGTGTTGCGGGGGATCTCTTGGCTGCAAGGGCTGGCTGGCCTGCAGGATTTTCTCAATTACGTGTACTGCGTGACCGGTTTCGTTTTGCTGGTAATCGCCGTTTTGACGGGCAGGCAGATCGAACGGCGGATCGGGGTCGCCCTGGAAGAGTTCGCGGGCCTGATCGAGGCGATGCGCGCGGGGGATTACCGGAAGACCACGACCCTGAGCCTGGACGACGAGCTGGGCTTTGTAATTTATTCGCTTAACAGGCTTGCCGCCGATCTGGAGAAGGCCAATGTCCGTAGGCGCAAGATGCTGGCCGGCATCGCCCATGAGTTGAACACCCCGCTGACGACGCTGCGGGGCAATCTGGAGGCGGTGCTGGAAGGGATGTTTTCGCCGGACGAACACCGGTTGAGGCTGCTGCTGGAGGAGACCGTTTATCTGCAGCGGCTTATCGGCGACCTGCGGGAACTGTCGCTGGCCGAGGCGGGAGAGTTGCCGCTCGGCAAGGTGCGGGTCAAGGTGCCGGCGGCGATAAACCACGTCTTGGCGATGCTTGAGCCGCTGCTCGGCGAAAAGGAGACGCGGGTGACGGCCAGTTATGAGGAGGATCTGCCGGATGTGCTGGCGGACCAGGACCGTCTTTATCAGATTATCTATAATCTGGTGGTAAACGCGCTGCAGTTCGGCGGCCGTCCCGGCCTGGTCGGCATAAGCGCACGGCGGGTGTCCGACGGGAGGCGGGACTTGGTGGAAATCGCCGTGAGCGACAATGGGATCGGCATAAGCGAAGCGGATCTGCCGCTGATTTTCGACCAGTTTTACCGGGTCGACGAATCGCGCAGCAGGAAGACGGGCGGCAGCGGCATTGGGCTGGCGATCGTGAAACAGCTCGCGGAGGCGCATGGCGGTTATGTCCGGGTAAGCAGCCGCCTGGGTGAGGGCAGCGTTTTCCATGTAGGTCTGCCCCTGTTCCCCGGCGGGATGCAGCAGGGAGGCGGGGATGATGGCCGGCCCGCAGGCTGAGGAATACAGCGTTAAAGGGACTAAGGGTCAGGCTTCGTTGGTCGCCTGTCTGGCCGCTGTTGCCAGAGCCATGGGTGTGCCGGCCGAGGAGGCCGGAGTGGCGCGGGCCTGGGCGGCCGGCGACGGGGCGGCCGACGGGAGGGCGCTGGCCCGGTTTATCGCGCGGGAGCTAACGCTGAGAGCGAAAATCGTCGCCATCCGGCCGGAAGATTTGCCTTGCCAGCCGGTTCCTGCCATTGCCGGGCTCAAGGACGGCGGGTATGTGGTGCTCGGCAAAAACGACGCCGAACGGGTGCGGGTTTTCGATCCGGCGGCGGGAAAGACGCGGGCCGTGGAAAAGGCGGCGTTTCTGTCCGCCTGGGACGGACGGCTGATCGTCCTGGCGCATCCCCTGAGTGTGGCCGGTTGGGCGAGAAAGTACAATCTGGACTGGTTTTTGCCGGCGCTGGCCCGATATAAGCGATTCTTGGGCGAGGCGCTGGTCGGCTCGTTTTTTCTGCAACTGTTCGGCCTGGCGACGCCGCTTTTCACCCAGGTTATCATCGATAAGGTTATTTTGCATCGCGGGGTCGCGACGCTCGACGTTTTGGCGGTATTCCTGCTGGTGACCGGTGTTTTCCAGGCCGGCATGGGCATTCTGCGGACTTATCTGCTCACCCATACGACCAATAAGCTGGATGTCATTCTCGGAGCGAGGCTGTTCAGGCATATCGCGGCTTTGCCGCTGAGGTACTTCGAACAGCGGCGCGTCGGCGATACCCTCATGCGGGTGGCGGCGATGAACGGCATCCGGGAATTCATGACAGGCCCGGCGTTGACGGCGGTTATCGATACGGTGTTTGCCGTCGTGTTCGTAGCCGTCATGTTTTACTACAGCGTGTCTCTTACCCTGCTGGCGCTGGCGGTCGTGCCCGTCTATCTGCTGCTGAACGTTTTGGCGACACCTGCCTATAAGGAGCGCCTGGCGGCGGTCTGGGCGGCAGGAGCGGCGCAGAACGCCTTTTTGGTCGAAGCGGTTACCGGTATCCAGACCGTGAAGGCGCTCGCCCTGGAACCGCAGTTCAACCACAGGTGGGAACGGCTTGTGGAACGGTATGTCAGGACGTCGTTCGACAGCGCCGCGTTCAACATCACGGTAAGCAACGGCGGGCGGCTGCTTCAGCTGCTGTCCGGGCTAAGTATTTTGTGGTTCGGCGGCCATATGGTGATAGAGGGCGAGCTGACGCTGGGGCAGTTGATCGCTTTTCAGATGCTGGCCGGACAGGCGGGCGCGCCTTTATTCAGGCTGGTTGGCATGTGGCAGTCTGTCCAGCAGGCGGCCCTGTCGCTCGAACGGGTGGGAGATATCGTGCGTACGCCGCCCGAGCCTGTGCGGGCCGGGACGGGGGAGCGGGCGCCGCTGCGCGGGGCGATTGGATTTGAGCAGGTTTCTTTCCGCTACGGCGCCGAAGGGCCGGACGCGGTCCACGGGGTCAGTTTCGCCGTCCTCGCGGGCATGAGGGTTGGCGTAGTCGGCCGGTCGGGTTCGGGGAAAAGCACGCTCGCAAAACTGGTGCAGAGGCTGTACCAGCCGGAACGCGGCCGGATCACGATCGACGGGCGCGACGCGGCGGAGCTCGACCCCGTGTGGCTGAGGCGCCGGATCGGCGTGGTGCCGCAGGAGAGTTATCTGTTCAACGGCAGTGTCCGCGACAATATCGCCGTCACCCGCCCGGGCGCGGCGATGGGGGATGTCGTCCGCGCGGCGGAGGCCGCAGGGGCGCATGAGTTCATACTGGAACTGCCGGAAGGCTACGACACCTGGGTGGGCGAGCGGGGCGCGGCTCTGTCTGGCGGGCAGCGGCAGCGCATCGCCATCGCCAGGGCGCTGCTCGCCGACCCGCGCATCCTGATCTTCGATGAGGCTACGAGCGCCCTTGATTACCAGTCGGAACGGATTATCAGCCGCAACCTTGACAAGATCGCGGCCGGCAGGACGCTGCTGATGATAGCGCATCGCCTGTCGTCCGTCCGGAAGTGCGACACGATCATCGTTCTCGACCGGGGGCAACTGGTCGAGCAGGGCAGCCATCAAGAGCTGCTGACCCGTAGAGGGTTGTATCATCATTTATATCAAATGCAGACCGAGGTATGATATGGCCGGGAAGCTGCTTTCAAGGATCAGAGGTTTATATAGGGCGACCGTCAACAACAATTTGACGGCGCGTGAAACGGAGTTTCTGCCTGCTGCGCTGGAGGTGACGGAAACTCCGCCGTCGCCGGTCGGCCGGGCGGTCATGTGGACGATGGTGGCTCTGGTTATAACGGCTTTGGCCTGGTCGGTGCTCGGGCGGGTGGACGAGGTGGCCGTGGCTCCCGGCAAGGTCATTCCTGTCGGGCAGGTGAAGGTTGTCCAGGCCGAAGACAAAGGGGTGGTTAAGAGCATCCCCGTAAGGGACGGGCAGCAGGTCAAGCAGGGCCAGTTGCTGCTCGAACTCGATCCGACCATTTCCGCCGCCGACCTCGCGCGGCTGAGGAAGGAACACGCCTACTACTCCCTGGAGGTCGAACGGCTGGAGGCGGAGCGGGACGGGCGGGTTTTCGCGCCGGGCCCCCACCCCGGAGTGGACGAGAAGGATGTTAATTTCCAGAGGTCCTTGTTCCGCAGCCGGGAAAACGAGTATCGGACCAGGCTGGCGGCCGTGGAGTCGAATGTTCGCCAGAACAGGGCCGCCCTGAACGCCGCCGCGGCGGTGAAGGTGAAGTACGCCGCCCTTCTGGAGGTCGCCAGGGACAAGGAGCAGCGCATCGAACGCCTGGTAAGGGAAAACGCCGTCGCCCTGTTCGTGCTGCTTGATCATCGCGCCCGGCGGCTGGAGCTGGAGCAGAATCTATCCGCCCAGGACGCCGAGATCGCCAGGAACGAATGGGCCGTAACCCAGAGCCTGGAGAATCTGGCTTATGTCAGGGCCGAGCATGACCGGGAGATCGCCGACAAGCTGGTGGAGGACCGCAAGCAGTTGCTCGCCCTTGCCGAGGAAATGAAAAAGGCCGAGGAAAAAAACCGGCTGTCCCGCCTGACCAGTCCGGTTGACGGCCGGGTGACCCAGTTGGCCGTGCATACCGTCGGCGGGGTGGTGACCGCCGCCCAGCCGCTGATGGTAATCGTGCCGGCCGATGCCGGCCTGTTGGTCGAGGCGTGGGTAGCCAACAAGGATATCGGCTTTGTCCATGCGGGCCAGCGGGCGGAAGTGAAGATCGAGACTTTCAGCTTCCAGAAGTACGGCGTGATCGAGGCGGTGGTCGACGAGGTAAGCGCCGACGCCGTCGAGGACAAGGAAAAAGGGCGTGTGTACCGGATAACCCTGCGGCTCGGCCGGGACCATATGGTCGTGGACGGCAGAGAGGTGTTTTTGGGGCCGGGCATGTCGGCGACCGCCGAGGTGAAGGTAAGGAGCAAACGGATTATCGAGTTCTTTCTCGATCCTTTCCGCCAATACAAAAGCGAGGCGTTGAGGGAAAGGTAGGAGCATGGATCTTCAGCTTGCAACCGGACAACAGGCCGGCGTAGTCTCCCGGCGCGCTGATACGGCTCTCGCGTGCCTGGTGACCGCGGCCAGGCTGCTCGGCATTCCGGCCGACGCGGACCAGATGCGGCGGGCTTACGTGGTCAGCAACGCGACGATGGACGGGGTTGCATTCGTCCGGGCGGCGGCCGATCTGGGCCTGAAAGCGCGGCAGGCGGGGGTCGACACCGATAAGCTGGCCTCTCTGCCGCTGCCGGCGGCGCTTGTCCTCGATAACGGCTGCTTTGTACTCGCCGTGCGCCGCGAAGGCGGGCGGCTGGTCATTTTCGATCCCCGCCGCGATAACCCCGCCGCAATCCCGCTGGAAACCCTGCGTGCCGCCTGGAGCGGGCGGGTGATTCTTATCGCCCGCCGCCATGTGCGCAAAGGCGTCGGTCCGGGTTTCGGGATCGGGTGGTTTATTGCCGCGATCGCGCCTTACAAGCGGTTTTTGGGGGAAGTCCTCTTCGTTTCGTTCGTCCTGCAGTTGTTCGGGTTGGTGAGTCCGTTGTTCACGCAGGTGATCATCGACAGGGTTCTGGTGCATCGCAGCCTGGGGACGTTGGATATCCTGGTGCTGGGGATGGCGGCGGCGGCGATTTTCCAGGCGTGGATGACTGCCCTGAGAAGCTATCTGTTTACCAATACGACCAACAAGATCGACGCGGCGCTGAGCGCCAGGCTGTTCAGGCATATCACCGCCCTGCCGGTAAAGTATTTCGGGAGCTGGCAGGTCGGCGACGTCGTGGCCCGGGTGAGGGAACTGGAGAATGTGAGGCAGTTTGTCACCGGGTCGGGACTGAGCGTACTGCTGGACAGCGTGTTCACCGTTGTCTACATCGTCGTGATGTTTTTTTACAGCCCCTTTCTGAGTGTGATCGCCCTGATCGCCCTGCCGTTATTCGTCGCGCTCAACGCGGTTGTGACGCCAATTTACCGGCGCCGGCTCAATGAGAAGTTCGTCGCCGGCGCGGAGAATCAGGCGTTTTTGATCGAGGCGGTGACGGGAATCCAGACGGTGAAGTCGCTGGCGGTGGAGCCGCACTTCATCGGGAAATGGGAGGAGATGCTGGCCCGTTATGTGAAAACGGCGTTCGTAACCGCCAATATGGCGAACATTGCCGGCAGTGTCGGCGGGTTCATCCAGCAGGCGGCCAATCTGGCCGTTTTATGGGCGGGGGCTTACGCGGTGATGGACAACAAGCTGAGCATCGGGGAACTGATCGCCTTTCAGATGCTGGCCGGGCAGGTGAACGCCCCCGTTCTGCGGTTGGTCAATACCTGGCAGCAACTGCAGCAGGCGAAGGTGTCGGTCGACCGGCTCGGCGATATAATGAACGCGGAGGCCGAGCCCGCCTATAACCCCAGCCGGACGACGCTCCCGACCGTACGCGGGGAAGTCGTTTTCGACAGGGTCAGCTTCCGCTACCGGCAGGATGCTCCCGAAGTTTTACACCAGGTCAGCATTAATATTAAGGCCGGGACGCGGGTCGGGGTGGTCGGCCGCTCGGGCTCGGGGAAAAGCACGCTGGCGAAGCTGATTCAGCGGCTGTATGTGCCGGAGTCCGGCCGGGTGCTTATCGACGGCGTGGATCTTTCCCAGGTCGAGCCGGCCTGGCTGCGGCGGCAGATCGGGGTTGTGCCGCAGGAGAGTTACCTGTTCAGCGGCTCTGTCGGAGAGAACATCGCGGCGGCCTACCCGGAGGCGAGCGCGGAGGAGGTCCGCGCGGCCGCGGAAATCGCCGGGGCCGAAGGCTTCATCAACGATCTGCCGCAAGGCTACGATACCCATGTCGGCGAGCGGGGCGAGGCACTGTCCGGCGGGCAGCGGCAGCGCATAGCCATAGCAAGGGCGCTGCTGCCCAATCCCCAGGTGCTTATTTTTGATGAGGCTACAGGTGCGCTGGATTATGAGTCCGAGCGGACGATAATGAACAACCTTGACCGCATAGCCGCCAACCGGACGATGGTTATGGTGGCTCACCGCCTGGCCACCGTCCGTCGCTGCGATCAGATCATCGTGCTCGAACGCGGCGCGGTCGCCGAATCCGGTACCCATGACGAGCTTTTGGCCAAAAGGGGCATATACTATCAGCTTCACCGGCTTCAAGAGGAGGAGTAGCCATTCCCTCCTCCTCCGGAGTATGGGAAAAGGGATGCCGCCAATGGGCGGGCATCCCTTTTGCTTTCTTCCCGGCCGGCAAGTTGGCCGGCGGGCAGGCGGTTTTATTCCTTTTTGCCGGCTTCGGCCATCAGGGCTGCGACCTTGGCGGCGAACCCGACGGGATCTTCCGGAGTTATCCCCTCCATCAGCAAAGCCTGGCCGTAGAGGAGCTCGCAGTAGTCTTTGAAGGCATCCTGGGAGGAGGCTTGTTCGTGCAGTTTCTGCAGCACCCGGAAAACCTCGTGGTGGGGGTTGAGCTCCAGGATACGCCGGGCCTTGAACGTGGCCCGGTCCATTTCGGTGAGGATCTGCTCCATCGACAAACTGATACCGTTGTCGCCGCTGACCAGGCAGACGGGGCTCGATTTCAGGCGGCTGCTGATTTTGACCTCGGCGATTTTCCCGGCAAGCTGTTCCTTCACCGCGTTGAGCAGCGCTTCGTTGTCTTTGGCGAGCTTGTCCGTCTCCTGCTTCGCTTCCGGGGTATCGACGCCGTCAAGTTTCAGGTCGCCCCGGCTGATGGATTGGAACTTTTTGTCCTTATACTCGCGCAAGGCGTCGATGGCGAATTCGTCGACCCTGTCCAGAAGGTACAGGACTTCGATGCCTTTTTCCCTAAGCAGCTCCATCTGCGGCAGCCGCTCCACCGCTGAGCGGTCTTTGCCGGCGGCGTAGTAGATTAGCGTTTGTCCGTCCGGCATCCGGGAGACGTAATCGGCCAATGTCGTCAAGCCGTCGGCGGACTGGGAGGAGGGGAAGAGCAGCAGGTCCTGCAGTTTCTCGCGGCTCTGAAAGTCGGCGTAGACGCCGCTTTTGATGGCGCGGCCGTATTCTTTCCAGAAGGTCTCGTATTTGGGCCGGTCCTTGGCGAGCATGCTCTCCAGGGTTTTCAGCAGGCTTTTCTCAAGGTTCTTGCCGACTTTCTGCAATTGGCTGCTGTGCTGCAACAGCTCGCGGGAAATGTTGAGGGAGAAGTCGGGCGAGTCCACCAAGCCGCGGACGAAACGCAGGTATTCCGGCAGCAGGTCTTTACAGTTGTCCATGACGAAAACGTTGCGGGAATATAGGCGGATGCCGGAGGAGGCCTCCCGCTGATAGAAATCAAAGGGGGCGTGCGCCGGGATGAAAAGCACCGTCGTGTACTCCACCGCTCCTTCTACTTTGGAGTGGATAATCTCCAGGGGGTCTTCCCAGTCAAGGAAGAGGTTTTTGTATAACTGGTGGTATTCTTCCTTGGTAATCTCGGCTTTGTTCCTGGTCCACAAAGGCGTCATGGAGTTGAGTGTCTTGACCTCGACGGACTGGGCCGCGGGAGCGTCCTCGATGATCTTGCCGTCGGCGTCGCGGGGCTTTTCTTCTGTTATGAAGTTCATTTTGATGGGGTAGCGGATGTAATCGGAGTATTTTTTGACAAGATTTTGCAAGGTGAAGCGGTTCAGGAAGTTTTCGGCGGGATGCTCGGCGGAGCAATGTTCGTCTTGCAGCTCCAGGATGATGGCCGTCCCCCGCGAGTCCTTGTCGCACTCCTCGACGGTATAGGTGCCGTCGCCCGCCGATTCCCAGCGAATGCCCTTAGGTTGGCCGGGGGCCCGGGTAATAACGGTTACCTTTTTGGCGACCATGAAGGCCGAATAGAAACCGACCCCGAATTGGCCGATGAGTTCGCCAGCCGAGCCGGCGCCGCTGTCCTTCATTTTTTCCAGGAAGGCTTTTGTTCCCGATTTGGCGATGGTGCCGAGGTTGTCAACCACTTCGGCAAAGGTCATGCCCATCCCGTTATCGGCGATGGTGAGGGTTTTTGTTTCCTCGTCGGGGAGGATAAAGATTTCAAAGTCGGCGTTGCCTGCAAGCAGGTCGTGGTTGGTCAGGGCTTCGAAGCGGAGCTTGTCGATGGCGTCCGAGGCGTTGGAAATCAGCTCCCGCAGGAAGATTTCCCGGTTGGTGTAAATGGAATGGATCATCAGGTCGAGCAGTTGCTTGGTCTCCGTCTGAAATTCACGGGTTTCCTTTGTGCCGGTCGATTGAGTCATAAACAGCCTCCTTGGTTTGTCTATATAGAATTTGCCAGAGGACGGGTTGTTAGTCTGTTGTTAGCACTCTCGATGAATGAGTGCTAATTCCATGATACTAAGCACTTCCTGCGGTTTCAATTTGCCGGTATAGCCGATTTGGGCCGTTATAATACAAAATCGGGCGAATAGGCCAATAAGCTTGGTGCTTCGCCGTTTTTCCTCCTCTGGGTTTTCTTTCCGTGCTGCTACGCCGTTCTCTATGGTGTGCGGCGAGCGCGCCAAGTGAACAGCGGCTGCTTGACAAAAGAATTTCCGATGGCTAAAATATAATCAAAATCGCGTTGGCACTGATCGACATAAAGTGCTAACGCCCGCCTCGGCTGATTTTTGTTGCAATCGAAAATTGGAAGGGGTTTTTTTATTGGCGCAGAAAGTGGAATTGCGACCGGCGGCGCTCGAGGGTCAGGGTCGGGCGCGGCGCGGTAAAGGAGATGGGAAAGCCGGCAGACCGGCGCATGCCTATCTGCTGGTTGTCGGCGAAGATTCCCCCCGGGGCTTTAGGCTGCCGATCGTTTTCTCCGGCCTGGACGGTCTCCAGCGGAGGAAACTCGCTTTGCAGGTAACGAGGGCGGAAATCAGCGCGAAGGGAAAAGCTGTGGGGCTGCCGGAGTATGTGGAAGTCGACGTTGGCGACAGGCAGTCGGGTGATAAGGTTACGGTGGCCGACCTGGGCCTCGAGAATCTGGAAATACAAATTGCAAGAGACGAAGTTCTGGCAGTGGTGACCCTGGTCGAGTATTTTGGACTGGTCAGCTAGAGTCGGGGGGAGCAGATCGGGGCGCTACGGCGGACCATGACTTGCTCCTCCTTTTTGTTGTCGGTTCCGCTGCTTAAAAGTCAAAAAGTCAAATAAAAATGTGACAATCAGATGCTGCCCCTGAAAAATGGATAAAAACGCCAGGAATCAGCCGAATTTGGCTGCATAGCGAATTTTAATTAATAATAATTATCGGTTAAGATTGTAATATAAACATTAAAGGAGGCATCGACCATGGCTAAGGTAGTGGGTATAGATCTGGGCACGACAAATTCGGTTATCGCCGCGCTGGAAGGGGAGCGGCCCGAGGTTATCGTCAATGCCGAGGGCGGCCGGACGACCCCGTCGGTCGTCGCGTTCCGCGACAACGAACGGCTCGTGGGGCAGTTGGCAAAACGCCAGGCTATTTTGAACCCCGGCAAGACGTTTTATTCGGCGAAAAGGTTCATCGGGCGCCGTTACAGCGAGGCGGCCGAGGAAATGAAACTTGTTCCCTATAAGGTCGGCCGCGGGCAGGAAGACACTGTTAAATTCCTCGTGGAGGGTAAAGAATATGCTCCTGAGGAGATTGCGGCGCAGGTGCTGCGCAAGCTGGCGGACGACGCAAGCAAGTATTTCGGCGAAAAAATAACCGACGCGGTAATAACCGTTCCGGCTTATTTCAACGATGCCCAGCGCCAGGCCACCAAGGACGCGGGGCGGATTGCCGGGCTTAATGTCCTGAGGATCATCAACGAGCCGACCGCCGCGGCGCTGGCCTATGGCCTGGACAAAAAGAAGAATGAGACTATCCTGGTGTTCGACCTCGGCGGCGGCACGTTCGACGTTTCGATTCTGGAGGTCGGCGACGGCGTGTTCGAAGTGAAGTCCACCAACGGCGACACCCACCTCGGCGGCGACGACTTCGACAAAGCGGTTGTCGACTGGCTGGCGGATAATTTCAAGCGCGAGAACGGCATCGATATCCTTAAGGACAAGCAGGCGATGCAGCGGCTGTCCGAGGCTGCCGAGAAAGCCAAGGTGGAGTTGTCGGCCGTTACCGAAACTACGGTCAACCTGCCGTTCATCACCGCCGACGCCAACGGCCCGAAGCATCTGGAAGCGAAGCTGACCAGGGCGAAGTTCGACGAGCTGACCCGCGACCTTATTGAGCGCTGCCGCATTCCGGTGGAGAAAGCGCTGGCCGACGCCAAACTGGCGGCCAAGGATATCGACGAGGTCATCCTGGTGGGCGGCTCGACCCGCATTCCCGCGGTGCAGCGCCTGGTCAAGGCGATGACCGGCAAGGAGCCCAACCAGACCGTTAACCCGGACGAGGTCGTGGCGGTGGGCGCCGCCATTCAAGCCGCCGTGCTCAGCGGCGAGCTGAAAGATGTGGTGCTCCTGGACGTAACGCCGCTGTCCCTCGGCGTGGAGACGATGGGCGGCGTCATGACGCGGATCATCGAGCGCAATACGACAATCCCCGCCCGGCGCAGCGAGGTTTTCAGCACAGCCGCCGACAATCAGCCGGAGGTGGAAATCCATGTCCTCCAGGGCGAGCGGGAGATGGCGGGCGACAACCGGACCCTCGGAAGGTTCAAGCTGACCGGCATTCCTTTGGCGCCCCGCGGCGTACCGCAGATCGAGGTGACGTACGACATCGACGCCAACGGCATCCTGACGGTCGGCGCCAAAGACAAGGCTACCGGGAAGGAGCAGTCGATCACCATCAGCGGCGCGAGCAACCTGGAGAAGACGGACATCGAGCGGATGGTGGAAGATGCGAAACGTTATTCCGAGGATGACAAAAAGCGCCGCCAGTATGCGGAGCTGAAAAACGACGCCGATTCCCTTGCTTATCAGGCCCGCAGTTTCCTCAGCGAAAAGGCGGCGACGCTGCCGGCCCATGTAACCGGCCGCCTGAACGCGGCGCTGGAGGGGCTGCAGCAGGCTTTGGAAGGCGGAGCCGACATCGCCAGACTGCGCGAGGCCAAGGACGAACTGGAGCAGGCCTACAGCCAGGCGTGCCAGTGCAAGCCGGAGGAGCCGCCGCAAAACCAGGTGAACGACGGCGGCCAGGCGAAGAGCAACGATGACGCGATCGATGTCGAATATGAATAGTGAGCTCTTATTCGGTCGGGGGTGATGCCTGTGAAGTTTATCGATTATTACGAGGTGTTGAAGGTTCCGAGGGCTGCCTCGGAAAAAGAGATTAAACAAGCGTACCGAAAACTGGCCCGCGAGCATCACCCCGACCTTCATCAAGGCGACGCGAAGGCGGCGGCGGAAGAGAAATTCAAGCTGATCAACGAGGCTTACGAGGTACTGAGCGACGCCGAAAAACGGGCCAAATACGACCGTCTCGGCAAGAACTGGAAGGCCGGCGACGAGTTCGATTTCGATCACGCGGGCCCGGGCGGCCGGACATACACTTACCACGGCCCGGCCGATTTTGATCTGGGCGGCTTCGGGTTCAGCGATTTCTTCGCCAGTATTTTCGGCGAGGATTTTGCCCACAACCGCCAAAACAGCGGGAGCGGGCAGATGTCTTACCGGGGTGAAGATATCGACGCCGAAATAAGTCTTACGGTGGACGAACTTATTCACGGAACGGAGAAGGAGCTGCGCCTTTCGGCGCCCAGCCCCTGCTCCGTTTGCGGCGGCCAGCGGTTTTCCCGGGGGGGAGTTTGCCGGTCTTGCGCGGGGACGGGCGTGACCGAGGAGACAAAGAAGGTGAAGGTAAAGATTCCGGCAAGGCTTCACCCCGGAGCCTCGCTGCGCCTCAAGGGCTTGGGCGGAAAGGGCTACGGCAACGGGCCTGACGGCGATCTGTATCTGCGGATAAAGGCGACCCCGAGCGGCGGCTGGCAGGTGAACGGCAGCGATCTGGAGACCGAACTGGTCATTTACCCCGACCAGGCTGTCCTGGGCGATAAAACGCAGGTGCCCACTCCCCACGGTCCCGTCCAGTTGAAGCTCCAGCCAGGACTTCATTCCGGTCAGCGGCTGCGAATCCGCGAAAAGGGGCTGCCCAAGGAAAGCGGCTTCGGAGACCTTTACCTGAGGGTCCGTATCGACATTCCGCCGGAACAGACGGAGGCCGAGAAGGAGCTTTACCAGAAGATCCGCGACCTGCGGCAGAATAACGAAAACAGATAGAATCACGAGAGGCAGGAGGTTACCGGTATGGATCAGGACAGATTCACCCAGAAAGCGACGGCAGCCATTCAGGAGGCTCAGCAGCTTGCCGCCGTAAGCTACCATCAGGAACTGACCACCCGCCATCTGCTGTTGGCGCTGGTGAAGGACAACGAAGGTATAATAGCCTATATTCTCGCCCAACTGAATGTCAGGCTTCAGGATTTCCGGGCCAAGCTTGAACAATTGTTAAAGAGCGTGCCGGCGGTGAAAGGCCAGGACGGCGCGCTCAGGATGAACACCGCCATGGTCCGGGTGCTGGCGCTGGCCCAGAAGCAGGCTGCGGCGATGAAGGACGATTATGTGAGCGTCGAGCATCTGCTGTTGGCGGTCGCCGAAGACGGCGACAGCGATGTGGTCGCCGCCTGCCGGGACTTCGGCCTGAACCGCAGCCGCATTCTCGAGGTGATCAACGGCTTCCGCGCCGGCAAGCAGGTAACGTCGGACAACCCGGAGGAAAGCATGCAGGCGCTGGCCAAGTATGGCCGGGATCTTACCGATCTGGCCCGGCAGGGCAAGCTTGATCCGGTGATCGGGCGGGACGAGGAGATTCGCCGGGTGGTGGAGATCCTGTCGCGCCGGACAAAAAACAACCCGGTGCTTATCGGCGAGCCGGGCGTGGGCAAGACGGCCATCGTCGAGGGGCTGGCCCGCCGGGTCGTAGCCGGCGACGTGCCGGAAGGGCTGAAGAATAAAGTCGTCTACTCCCTCGACCTGGGAGCGATGGTCGCCGGGGCGAAGTACCGGGGCGAATTCGAAGAACGCCTGAAGAATGTCTTGGGAGAAATCAAGAAAGCCGAAGGCAATATCATCCTCTTTATCGACGAATTGCACACCGTTGTCGGGGCGGGAGCGGCCGAGGGCGCGATGGACGCGGGCAATATCCTCAAACCGATGCTGGCGCGCGGCGAACTGCACTGCATTGGCGCCACCACTCTGAACGAATACCGCAAGCATATCGAGAAAGACGCCGCACTGGAACGCCGCTTCCAGCCTATTTTCGTCGAACAGCCGAGCGTGGAGGATACGATTTCAATCTTGCGGGGCCTGAGGGAGCGGTATGAGGTGCACCACGGCGTCAGAATCAAGGACGCCGCCCTGGTGGCCGCCGCGACGCTTTCCGACCGCTACATCGCCGACCGTTTCCTGCCGGACAAGGCCATCGACCTGGTGGACGAGGCGGCGGCCAAGCTGCGCACCGAGATCGATTCCATGCCCGGAGAACTGGACGAAGCCTCGCGGCGCGTTCTGCAGCTTGAGATCGAGGAACAGGCCCTCAAAAAAGAGAGCGATCCCGCGTCCCAGGAAAAACTGGTTCGCATCCGCGAAGAACTGGCGAACCTCAAGCAGCAGGCCGATTCGTTGAAGGCCCAGTGGCAGATGGAGAAGCAGGGCATAATGCGCCTGCGCAACCTGAAGAAGGAAATCGAGGCGGTCCGCGCCGAGATGGAAACAGCGGAAAGAGACTACGATCTCAACAAGCTGGCGGAGTTAAAGTACGGCAAACTGCCGGAGCTGGAAAAGCGCCTCAAAAGCGAGGAAAGCCTGCTGGCCGAAAAGCGGTCGCATAAGGTGATGCTGAAGGAAGAAGTGGATGAGGACGACATCGCCAAGATTGTCAGCCGCTGGACGGGCGTTCCCGTAACCCGGCTGCTGAGCGGCGAGCGGGAAAAGCTCAGCCGCCTCGAGGAGGTGCTCCACGAGCGGGTTGTTGGGCAAGACGCGGCCGTTACCGCCATCAGCGAGGCCATTATCCGCGCCCGGGCAGGCATCAAGGACCCCAACCGTCCCATCGGCTCGTTCATCTTCCTGGGGCCGACCGGGGTCGGCAAGACGGAGCTGGCGAAAACGCTGGCCGGGGTGCTGTTCGACGACGAACGCAGCATGATCAGAATCGACATGAGCGAATACATGGAGAAGCATTCCGTTTCCCGTCTGGTCGGCGCGCCGCCCGGCTATGTGGGTTACGACGAGGGCGGCCAGCTCACCGAGGCCGTGCGTCGCCGCCCGTACAGCGTCATTCTGCTCGACGAAGTCGAAAAGGCTCATAACGATGTGTTCAATATTCTGCTGCAGATCCTCGACGACGGCCGCCTTACCGACGGCAAGGGCCGGACGGTAGATTTCAAGAACACGGTCGTAATTATGACCTCCAACATCGGTTCGCATGAGATATTGAACAGCGATTTCGCCGTGGCGAAAGAGCGCGTGCTCGATATGATGAGGAGCCATTTCCGCCCGGAATTTCTCAACCGTATCGACGATATCGTCGTGTTCAAAGCCCTCACCCGCGAGCAGGTGGCGGAGATCGCCGCCCTGTTGCTCAAGAACCTCGGCGCCCGGGTCAAAAAGCAACTGAACATCAGTCTCGCCTGGGACAACGATGTGCCGGCTTTACTGGCCAGGGAGGGGTATGACCCGAACTACGGGGCACGGCCGCTGAAACGGCTTATCGGCCGGCTTGTCGAAACCGAGCTGAGCAAAAAAATCGTCAAGGGCGAGGTGCCGGAAGGCAGCCATGTGGAGCTGACCGTTGCCGATGGCAAGATCGGTATCGAGGTTTCGTCGGAGCCGGAGATGGTTTGACCCGGGTCTATGCGAACGAAATATGGATTGCAGAGGATTAGGCCGCCCGCAGGGGCGGCCCTTTCTTATGCGGGAACCCGGCAAGGGCCGCAAACGATTCCGTTCTGCGGGAAAATGGGCAGGCATAAGATATAAAAAAACTGGAGGGGGTCATGAGTTGGACCGGCAGAATATCGAGGAGAAGGCTGTGATAGCAGCCGAATCGGCGACCAACGCCATAATGACGGGAAACTACGTCGCCGTCTTCGCCATGCTTATTTTGCAGGATCTGTTGATAGGGTTGACCAACAACCCGGTAACGAACCTTAACTCCATGATAGCCGTATCGGGGGCTATCGCCGGCCTGAACGCAAGCATCAAGCCCATTCAATGAGAGGGGGCAGGTGATGCAAGAAACCCGCGACCTATAGTCGCGGGTTTGTGTTTGCACGGGCAGCCGGCGGGACAGGGGAGCAAGGGGGGCGCGATGCCGGTCAGTCGTTATTGTTATTGTCGCCCGGGGGCATCCGGACAGGTATGTCCTGCATATCGGGCCGGTTTTTCTCCATCCAGATGGCGAAGGCGACGTTCCAAAGCGCTGCCCGCAAATGCGGCTCGTCTTTCATCCCTCTCAGGTAGCAGGACAAGTGCCTGACGGCGCTGTCGATCAAGGAATGGATCGGAATGCCTTTTTCGCAGTTGCGCTCGCCGTATTTTTTCGCGCCTTGTTCACAATGGATAGCCAGTTCGTGGATCGCGTCCCACGGGAGCAGATCATACCGCCCTTTTCCTGCGTGGAAGTCCCTGACCGCTCCGGTGTCGAATTTTGTTCTGTTGCCGCTGTCTTTAATGTCCATGTTCCACCGTCCATTGAAAATTGCTAATGATTTATTCTGCAATTTGCCCCGTTCTTCCTCCTTTAAGCTCCCTGCTCGGTCAGATATATTGCCTGTTCCCGGCCGCGGCGCCGCAGAGTGCATGCAACTGCAATTTATGGCATAAATTGTAATTTTATGTGTGGAAGCAGGAGGATTTTCCTGATATTTATGGAATTTTTTAGGAACGTGAGACGTGAGGGTGGCCGAGCGGTCGTGTGTCGAGAGATCAATTAAAAGGAGAGAGGGTTGTTTTGGGGTACGGGCTGCAAGATCTGAGGGACGCTGTACGGACACTGCGCAGTATCGTCGCAGGGGTGGGCGAAGAGGGAATAAAGGCGCTCGAGGATGAAGAGCTGCAGGCTTACAAAGATTTGCTGCTGCTGTTGAGCAGGGAGGGCTGCTGCCGGGCGGGGGCGGGAGAACCGCAGGCTTCCCGGAAGCGGAGCATCATCGGACAAATATCGTCGTTGGCCCGGCTGGGACCGTGGGAGTACAGGCCTGACAGCGATTTGTTCGAGTTCAACGACGATTTCTACGCAATCTACGGTACGACGATGGCCAGGGAAGGGCGTTACATGGCGTCGGGAGAGTATGTCAGGGAGTTTGTCCATCCGGACGATGCGCGGCTGGTGCTGGAAATATTCGCAGAATCGAGCAAAGGAAGAAGACCGGGAACGTGCGAGCACCGCATTATTCGCCGTGACGGGGCGGTGCGCACTATAAGGGTGTGGGCGGTCGAGCAATGGGACTTGGGGTGCGAGACGGCCAGGACCTTTGGGGTAAATCAGGATGTCACCGAATACAAAATCATGGAGGAAGAGCTCCGCGCCAGCCGGGAACAGTTGTCCGTGGCGGCGAAGCTGGCCCACCTCGGCCCTTGGGTATATGATCAACAAAAGGGCCTTTTCGAATTCCGCGACGAGTTTTACGCCGTCTACGGGACGACGATGGCCAGAGAGGGGCGTTTTATGGCCCCGGAGATTTATGTGCGCGAGTTCGTCCACCCGGAGGATGCGGAAATGGTGCGGGCAGTGATCGCCGATTCCACCAGCCAAGGCCCCAGTATTATCGAACACCGCGTTGTCCGCCGGGACGGGGAAGTCCGGGCAATCAGGGTGTGGCGGGGAGTTATGAACCGGGATGCCGACGGCAACCTGGAAAAGATTTTCGGCGGCAACCAGGACATTACGGAGCGGATTATTGCGGAAAACCACCTGCGGGAGAGCGAGGAGCGCCAGAAGGCTACCCTGAACGCCCTGCCGGATATGCTGCTCCGGATGGATGCCGCGGGAAGGCTGTTCGATTACCGGGTGCCCGAGCACTTCGCCGGCTACCTGATAGCGGCGGATAAGTATAAAACGGTGGACGATATGCTCCCCGCCCATCTCGCCCAGTTGGTCAGGGAACTGGTTCTTTCATCGTTGCTGCTGGGGAAAACCAAGATGGCGAACTATTCCGGGCAGAGCGAGGATACGGTATGTTCCCTGGAGATCCGGACGGCGACGATCAACAAAGTCCAGGCTCTGGTCATCATCCGCGACCAGACGGAGCTTTACCGGGCGCAGCGGGAGGTCCAGCGCCTCGACAGCCTGAACCTGATCGGCGAAATGGCCGCCAGCATCGGTCATGAGGTAAGGAACCCGCTGACTACCGTGCGCGGCTACCTCCAGTTTCTTTCGGGCAAAGAGCAGTTTGAAAACCAGCGCGGGATGTTCCAGGTGATGATCGACGAGCTAGACCGGACCAACGCGATTATTTCCGAGTTCTTGGCGCTCGCAAAAAACAAAGCCGTGAAATTGGAAAGGATAAATATCAATACGATTATTTCTGCAATCTACCCGCTGCTTGAAGTCGACGCGGCGGCGGGGGACAAAACCATGCGTCTTGAGCTGACTCCCGACCTGCCGGATACCCGCGTGGATGTAAGCGAGTTCAGGCAGTTGCTCATCAACCTGGTGCGCAACGGGCTCGAAGCGATGGAGGATAAGGGCTGTCTGACGATCGCAACAGCGAGGGACGGTAAAGATGTCGTATTATCCGTCCGCGACGAAGGGGCGGGAATCCCGGTCAGCATGATCGCCAAAATCGGTACGCCGTTTACGACCACCAAGGAAAACGGTACGGGTCTGGGTCTGTCGGTCTGCTACAGTATCGCCGCGCGGCACGGTGCGGCGATAGATTTTACTACCGGTGTGGGCGGTACCGAGTTCGTGGTCCGCTTTAAAGGCGTCTGACGCCGGAGGCCGGCCGGGCCGGCGGCGAGGTCGATATTATACAGGCGGCGCACTGTCGCGAGCGGCGAGGCGGTTCCTGTACTCCTTGGGGGTGCAGGAAAGCTTTTTTTTGAAGCACTCGATAAAATAGCTTGTACTGCCAAAGCCCACCGCATCAGCTATCTGGCTGACGGTCAGGCCGGTTTCCTTAAGCAGGCCGATGCTTTTGTTGATGCGGCAGTTCATGACATATTCGAAGACGGTGCATTTTACGGCCCGCTTGAAGAAGCGGCAGCACTCACCCTTGCTGATATTGGCCGCGGCCGCGATTTCCCGCAGGGCGAGCTTTTCCATATAGTGTTCGTTGATATAGGCCATTAGCGTCTTTATCCGCTGCTGGTCCAGGTATTCGCCCGCGTCTTCCTCCGGCGCCGTTTCGCTTTGCATGGCGACAAGCTGCCGCCAGGCGGTTGCCAGCGCCAGGCCGATGTCGAATTCGTAGGCGAAGGCCTTCCGGTTATAGAGCTTAAAGATTTCTTCGATCGCGACCAGTATCGACCGCTGCCGGTCAATGGCGGACTCCAGGACGACAGCCGAGAAGCCGCGACTCTTCAGCAGGGGCTTGCTGTACTTTTGTTCGATGGCGCTGCCGGGAAAGAACGACAGCAGCCTGGGGTCAACGTTTATGCAGATATAGGTGCTGTCGGGCGCGGCGGCCGCGCGCGCCATGTGGAGGCAGCCGCTGTTGATGAAGATGCCCTGGCCCTCGCTCAGGATGTGGGCGCTTTGGTTGACCCGGAACTCGACCTGCCCCTTGGTTACGAACGATAGCTGGATTTCCTCGTGCCAGTGCCAGTTGACGAAGCCGAGGATGTTCTTGTCCAACTGGTCGAGATACACCGCCACGGGAAAGTCGTAGCTGCCGTGCAGGGTCGTTTCCCGCCTGTTTGCGTCGATGCGGATGTCGGTTATCTGCATTTTGGCCTCTCGCGCAATATAACGATACTATTCGTCAATATCGTTATAGAAATATAAAAAAATATCAATATAATTATATATTAAACAGGGGTTTATGCAAGGCGGCATTATGGAGCCGCATCCTCCCCGGGGATGAACGGGCATAACATGATGAAAGGGATGATCGTTATGAACAGGCAGGTGCAGGAGGCTGTCGGCGCTGTGGAAAGCGAGCTTATTTCTTTTGCCCGCGACCTTGTCCGCATCAAGAGCAGGACGGGGCGCGAGGCCGATCTTGTCGCCCGGATAAGGCGGGAAATGGAGAAGCTGGCTTACGACGAGGTGATCGTCGATAAGGTCGGTAATATCATCGGCGTGATCGGCAACGGGCCGGTGCACTTGCTTTATGACTCGCATATGGATCACGTGGCGGTGAACGACGCCGAAGAATGGGTGCACGGGCCGTACAGCGGCGACATCGAAGACGGTAAGCTTTACGGCCGGGGCGCCTCGGATATGAAAGGCTCGCTGGCGGCCACCGTTTACGCCGGGCATATCATGAAGAAGCTCGGCCTGGCGGCGGGCAAGACGATCTATATTTGCTGCACGGTCATGGAGGAGGATTTCGACGGCGCGGGGCTGCACCGCGCGCTCGTGGACAACGGGCTGAAGCCGGATTACGTGGTCATCTGCGAGCCGAGCCATTTGAATATCGCGGTCGGCCATCTGGGGCGGGCGATCTATAAGATTAACGTGAAGGGGGTTTCCGCCCACGGGGCGGCGCCTGAAAAGGGCGACAACGCGGTTTATAAGGCGGCCGCGATCATCGGGCGTATCGAGGAGCTCGGCAGGAAGTATATGGCGATGCCGCCCGAGCGGCCCTCGATAGCATTGACGAAAATCGAGAGCGTTTCCGCGTCGTTGAACGCCGTGCCAGGCAGTTGCACGCTGTATGTCGACCGTCGCATCTGCCCGCACGAGACCGAGGAAGCGGTCGGCGCGGAGATTACCGCACTGATCGGCGACGTCGACGCCGACTGGGAAATCCATGACGCGGTCGGGCAAAGCTATACCGGGGAAGAGATCGTTTTGCACTCCTATCTGCCGGGTTGGGAGATCGGGCATGAGCATCCCCTGGCGCAGGGCTGCTTTGCCGCGTACCGGGAGGTGTTCGGCGGCGAGCCCCGGCCGTATAAATGGAACTTTTCCACTAACGGGGTGGCCTCGGCCAAGCTGGGGATACCGACGATCGGGTTCGGCGCCGGGGTCGAGAAAACGGCCCACATGGCCAACGAGTATTGTCCTGTCGAGGACATCGTCCAGGCGTGCAGGTTCTTTGCCTTGTTGCCGCAAAAATTGTAACGTTCTTGGCCAAATACATGAAGGGAGGCGCGGACATGGGTATAATCCCCTTTGGGCCTACATACGACGAGATGCTTGACCCCGGCACCCTGGACGGCGCGCTGCGGGAAAGGGCGATCGCCGCGAGGGGGAACGAGCTTGACCCGGTCAATCTTTTCAATATCACCTGGCGGGATGAGGCCAACGAGGTGCGCAGATTGGTGCTGCCGCCGGAATTGACCGGCGTGGACGCCAATATCGTCGTGCTGTTGGGCTGCGCCTTCCCTTCCGGCTCCCACAAGGTCGGGCCGGCCTACAGCACGCTGATGGAGGGGCTGGTGGACGGGGAAATCGTCCCTGGCGAACATACCATCCTCGGCCCTTCCACAGGCAATTTCGGCATCGGCACGGCATATATCTCCAGGCTGCTCGGGTTCCGAGCCATCGTCATCATGCCGGACAATATGAGCAGGGAACGGTACGAGCGCATCGAGAAATACGGCGGGGAGCTCGAGCTTACGCCGGGTTCGGAATCGGATGTTATCCTGACCCTGGAACGGACCCATGAGATGATGCGTAATCCCCAATATAAGGCGTTGGCCCAGTTTGAGCTGTTTCCCAATTATCGCTTCCACCGCCACGTCACCGGCAACAGCGCCGTGGCGGCGGTGAGGGGGATCGGCAACGGCAGGATCGCCGGGTTTGCTTCCGCTCCGGGGTCGGCGGGGACGCTAGCCGCCGGTGATCAGATCAAGGCCGTTTTTCCGGAGGCGAAGGTCGCCGCCCTCGAGCCGTACGAATGCTCCACACTGGCCAACGGCGGCCGGGGGCAGCACCGGATCGAGGGGATCGGCGATAAAATGTGCACGCTGATCCACAATGTGCTGACAACCGATTTCGTCGTGCTGATCAGGGATGAAGAGACGGTCCAGGGATTGAAGGTCTTTCGCGATGGCGCGGATACGCTGACGAGGCTGGGGATCGACCGGGGGTCTGCCCTGGGGCTGAGGGACTGCTTCGGACCTTCGGGAGTCTGCAACGTGCTGGGGGCGATCAAACTGGCCAAGTATTTGCGGCTCGGCCCGGGGGATAACGTGGTGACCGTGGCGACCGACGGTTTCGACCGCTATCAGTCGGTGCTTGACGATCTTGACGGCCGCTATCTGGAGACCGCGCCATTCGTACTCGACCGGTGGGCGGGCGATATTTTCCTGGGCGCCACGCAAGAGCAGGTGTACGATTATCGCAGGGCTGGCGATAAGGAACGGCTTTTCGCCCGGAAGGAGAGCGACTGGCTGAAGTTCGGCTACAGCAAGGCGTTTCTCGACGGGATGCGGGAGCAGGCCTTTTGGGACGAACAGTACGGGAAGGTCGGCTATTACAACGGCAAGATCGCCGCACTGCGCACGAAGCCGCGGGAGACCAACGGTATCGGTTTGTGAAACCGGCGACAGATAACTTCTCGAACAGCGATAAGCATAGAAGAAAAAGGTAGCCGGCAATACGGCTACCTTTTTTGCTGGACTTTGCGAACATAATAGATGGACCGGAAAAAAGGAAGCGACACCATGATGATAGAAATAATCAGGACAATATCAGTTTCCGGTAGTATGCTCGCTGATCATAGGGAGTTGTATGTGGTCGGCGGGGAACGGGGGGGCAGTATGTCCGGACGAGGGTTGAGCGCTTCAGAAACAGATATCGACGGGGTATTCGGGCGAGAGCTCGGCGAACGCCGGCGGGACGAGGCGGCGCTGAACAAGCCGGAGGCAATGGCAAAGAGCGTCTTGGACAGTGTCAATTTTGGCGTGGTCGTCATCGACCGCGCCATGCGTATTCTGGCTGCAAACAGGTTCATCCGGGAAGTATTCCCCGACGTCGATTATTCTCAGGCCCCGTGTTGCCACGCGTCTTTGGGCCACGCGGAAAGGAAGGTCTGCCTGAACTGCCCGGCGAAGCAGACCTTTCAGGACGGCGAGGCTCATGAAGGGATTTGCGTGGTTCCGCGCGCGGACGGGGAGAAGTACGTCAGGCTGGTCTACTCGCCCATCAAAGATGATGATGGGGCGGTCGTGGCGGTCGTGGGGGTGTCGGAGAATATTTCCGCACGCGTGCTGGCGGAGGAGAAAATCCGCAAACTGTCACTGGCGGTCGACCAAAGCCCGGGCATTGTCCTGATCGCCGACCCCGATGGCAGGATTACTTATGTAAATGCCAGGTTCACGCAGGTTACGGGTTATAAGGCCGAGGAAGTGAACGGCATGGCCCCGCGCGACTGTCTGAAGTCGGGAGTTCACCCCGATAGCTATTATAACGAGGTCTGGGCGACTGTTGAAGCCGGACGGGAGTGGCGCGGGGAATTTTGCAACAGGAAGAAGAACGGCGAGCTTTTTTGGGTGCTAGCGTCGATATGTCCGGTCATGAACGCCGAAGGCAAGCTTGCCTGTTATTTGTCCATCCAGCAGGATATCACCGAGAAGAAGGTGATGGAGGAGGCCCTGCGCGTGAGCAGGGAGACTCTGTCCCTGGCGGCGGAGCTGGCCAAACTTGGACCGTGGCATTTCCGCGCGGATAAGCAGAGCTTCGAGTTCAACGATGAATTTTACGCCTTATTCGGCAGTGATACTGCCCGGGAAGGACGGTTCATGACCCCGGAGGAATACGCCAGGGAATTCGTCCACCCGGACGACGCCTGGATCGTGGAAAAGGAACTGCGTAATTCTTTAGAAAGTCAGGGGTGTTATTCGACCCGGCTCGAACACCGCATAATCCGCCGGGACGGCGAGGTGCGGACGATCGCCGTGAAGATCAACATTGTCAAGGATGCAGACGGCAGGCCTGTCTTGTGGTATGGGGCAAATCAGGACATTACCGAGCAGAAGGAAACGGAGCGCGCGTTGGAGGAGAGGAACGCCGAACTGCGGGAGGCGCTGCAGAAGCTGCAGCAGACGCAAGCTCATCTTATCCAGCAGGAGAAGATGGCCGGCATCGGACAGTTGGCCGCCGGCGTGGCCCACGAAATCAACAACCCGCTCAGTTTTGTCGTGAGCAACTTCGATACGCTGCGGCAGTACCTCAGCCAGATTGCGGACATGATCGGCGCTTATCGGGAAATTGGCCGGCTGGTCCGGGAAGGGGACACGGAGCGTGCGCGGAACCTGGCGGATGATCTCGCGGCGCTGGAGAAGAGGGCCAGGCTCGACTACATTATGGAGGACCTGTCGCCGATTTTGACCGAGACCGGGGACGGAATCAGCCGGGTGGCGAAGATCGTCAAGGCGCTGCTGCCGTTCGCCCGCGTGGACCGCCAGGAGCTTTTCGAGGAGTACGACCTGCACGCCGGCATCAGGGACACGTTGATTGTTGCGCGTAACGAAGTCAAATACGTGGCGAGGTTGGAGGAAGATTACGGCCAACTTCCGCCGATAGAAGCTGTTGGGGGTATGGTGAACCAAGTGCTGCTCAACATTCTCATGAACGCCGCCCAGGCGGTGAAAAGCAGGCATTCCGAGGCGACGGGGCTGATTAAGATCCGTACTTACCGCGACGACGAGAACGTCTATTGTTCCATCGCGGATAACGGGCCGGGCATCCCGGCGGAGATCCGTACGGACATCTTCAACCCGTTTTTCACGACCAAGCCTGTCGGTCAGGGTACCGGCCTCGGCCTGAGCATTTCCTACGATATCGTCGTCAATAAGCATCTTGGCGATATTATGCTGGAAAGCGACGGCAGTTCGGGGGCAACTTTTACTGTGCGGCTGCCCATCAGGCAGCGGAAGTCTGGGGAATATAAGGCAAAAGGATAGGACAAAACCCGCGCGGTGCGCGGGTTTTGCGGTTTACAGCCTGCTTCTGGCGGCAAACTCAGATGGCGTCGGCTTTAATACTGATGTTGGCGGTGGCTGTGATACTGGTTCTCAGGACGCTTTCCAGGGCGTGGTATACAAGCTGGATGTTGTCGCCTTTTTTGGCGACCAGGCCGCCGATGCATACCTTGAGGGGAATGTCTTCATCTTTTTCGATGACCGATTGTTGAATAAGGGCCTTTATTTTGTTGGCCCAGTTGAGCAGGACGGCTTTTGTATCCATGCGGGAAACGACGAGGAACCGGCCGCCGTACCACCTGGCCGCCAGGTCGCCGGGCGGAAGGTTTTCCACGATCGTGCGGGCGGATACCTTAATTGCGGTGTTGGCGGCATTCATGCCGAAATCGTCGTTTATTTCGCGAAGGTTGGCCAACTCGAGAAACAGGAGGCCGAGGCCGGAACTTTCGCCTGGCATCTCGCTGGACAGCACGTTTTCCAGTTTGCCGTCGATGTATTGCTTGTTGGGGATGCCGGTGAGAGAATCGAGGAAGGCCTTCTGGGCAAGGTCCTTGAGCTGTTCGATGCTGGTGACGCTGCCGCTGCGGGTGAACACTTCCATGGTGGAGTTTACCTGGCCGGCATCGTCGCGCAGCGGGATGGCGCGGACGGTGACCGGTACCCGGTGCCCCTGGGCATGGCGCAGGTAGACGGGCGCCTCTTTTACTCTGCCTTCCTGCAGCGCGCCTACCAGCGGGCAACTGTCCTCGCAGAGGATTTTGCCGTTCTCGTCGACATGCAGCAGCAGATTGTCGTGGCAGCGCCTGCCGGTTACCTGGGCGGCGGGATAGCCGGTGAGTGTTTCGGCTGCGGCGTTCCAGTACAGAATCGTCCTGTCTTTGTCGACGATATAGACTCCTTCGAACATCTGATCCAGTATTTCCCTGTTCTTGTTAATGTCCACGGCGTGTCCACCCTCTTATAGTGACGGAATGAATAGGCGTATTTTGATTATACATCGCGGGATTTGTTTTTTCCTCTACACTTAGGTGGATTTATGTTATGCCCGGCCGGGGGCAAGGAGCCTCCGGGACAGCGGCGCGGGAGGAGTAAGTTTTCGCCGTGTCGTAATTAACTTATTTAAAACAGTGGAACAGGCAGCCAAATCTTATGTTCTGGAGGGCGCTATGCTTGTAAAGAATGCCAGGCTCAGGGGGAAAGAAGGCTTGTGGCAGCTCCTCATCAGGGGCGGGAGGTTTGCGGCGGTCGCGCCGCAGGTCGCCAGCGAGGGGGAAGAGATAGTCGACGCGGCCGGCAGGCTGGTCATCCCGCCTTATGTGGAGCCCCATATCCACCTCGATTGCGTGTTCACCGCCGGCGAGCCGCGCTGGAACGAAAGCGGCACGTTGTTCGAGGGGATCGAGCTGTGGGCGGAGCGCAAGAAGTCGGTTGCGGTCGAAGATGTGAAGAGAAGGGCGAAAAAGGCCCTCCAGCTGCAGGTATCCCAGGGGGTGCAGTTCGTCCGCAGCCATGTCGATACGACCGACCCCGCGCTTACGGCCCTACGGGCGCTGTTGGCGGTGAAGGAAGAGGTCAGGGAGCTTATCGAACTGCAACTGGTCGCTTTTCCCCAGGAGGGGATTTTGTCCTTCCCGCAAGGGCGCGAGCTGTTGGAAAAAGCCGTGAAATTGGGTGCGGATGTCGTCGGCGCCATCCCCCACTACGAGTTTACCCGCGAATACGGGGTGGAATCGGTGAAATTCGCGCTCGCCCTGGCCGAGAAACACGGCCGGAGGGTCGATATCCACTGCGACGAGACGGACGATCCGGCCTCGCGGTTTCTGGAGACGGTGGCGGCGGAAGCTCATCGCCTGGGCATGGGGGCGAGGGTGACGGCAAGTCACACGACGGCGATGCATTCCTACGACAACGCGTACGCGAACAAGCTATTCCGGCTGCTCAGGCTATCCGGCGTAAGCATCGTCGCCTGTCCGACCGAGAACATCCACCTGCAGGGGCGCTTCGACACTTTCCCGAAGCGCCGGGGCGTCACGCGGGTCAGGGAGCTGCTGGGCGCAGGCGTCAATGTGGCCATCGCCCAGGATTCGATCATGGACCCCTGGTATCCGCTGGGGACAGGCAACCCGCTGCGCGAACTGGACATGTGCCTTCATGTCTGCCAGATGATGGGCTACGGGGAGATTATCCGCTCGCTTGATCTGGTGACCGACAACGGCGCGAGGGTGCTGGGGGTGGAAGGGAGCTACGGCATCGAGCCTGGTAAGCCGGCCAACCTGCTTATTCTCGATGCCGAGAGCGAAGTTGAGGCGATTCGCAACCTGGCGGGCGTGTTGTACTCCATCCGCGACGGCCGGATGATCGTGAAAAGGCGGCCGGCCGAGACGGATATGGAGATTGTCGGATGACGGACCACGGGGTTGCTGTGCCTGAACGAGCCGGAAGCGGGCTTGAAGGGCCGCGGGCGAAGGAGTACGCCGCCGTCGAGCCTGTGCCGATTGAAGACCGTAATATCGGTCCGGGGGATATGTTCGCCACATGGGTGGGGGCTAACGCGAACAACGGTACCTGGTATGTGGGCGGAGTGGTCGCTGCTGCCTGCTTTGTGCCGTCGCTGTATGTGACGGCACTGGCGAACCCCGTCGCGTACATTGTCATGGCGCTGGTGGGGTTAATCGGCTTTCGGGCCGGGGTGTCGACGATGGCCATCACCCGCTTTGCGTTTGGTATCAGGGGCAGCCTGCTGCCTTCGCTGCTGAATACGACGCAGTTCATCGGCTGGACGGCGGTCAACACATTCATTGCCGCGATTTCCGTGAGCTTCGTGCTAAAGGAGCTGCTCGGCTGGCCGGCCTACGGCGAGCCGGGGAGCGATGCGACAATGCTGGCGGGAATCGTGGTTATGAGTGCGCTGCATCTTGTCTCGATCGCCGCCGGTCACAATTCGGTAAAAATCGTGGAACGCGTGGGCGTGGCGCTGGTGGTGCTGCTGGCGGCGTGGGAGACAGCCGTGGTTTTCCAGCAGGTGTCGCTGAGTCAGATAGTCGCCTGGCGGCCGCCGCCCGACAAAGCGCTGCCCTTCGGGGCGGCAATGGATATCATGGCGGCGTTCAGCCTTGGCTGGGTGCCGGCGATCGCGGAATTCACCCGTTATTGCAAAACGAAAACATCGGCCACCTGGGTGCCGATGCTGGGGGCGAATGTCGGGTTGTTCTGGTTCGCGCTGACCGGCACGGTGGTAACAATCGGGGCGGCGGTGGCTACGGGAAGCTATGACCCGAACAATTCCGACCCCAGCGCCGTGGTAAGCAAGCTGGGACTAGGGATGGTGGCGTTCCTGGTCATTATCATCACAAGCACCACGGCCAATGCCATCAATCTTATGGCAGCCGGCATTTCCCTGACGAATATGACCGCGAAGATGAAGGCCCTGCCGGCTTTGTGGGCGGTGACGGCGGTCGCTGCGGCCGTAACCGCCGTGCCGCTGTATACGGGCGGCTTCCTGCACGCCTTCATCCTGTTCCTCGAGTATATCGGCATGGTGTTCGGGCCGGTGTTCGCGATCGTGATCGCGGATTATTACCTGGTGAACCGCGGACGGTATGACGTTGCGGCCATCGACCGGCGGGACGGACGGTACTGGTTCTGTGGCGGCGTCAACCGGCGGGCTGCCGCGGTTTGGGCGGCGGGCGTCACTGTTTTCCTGCTGCTCAGGGAGGCGCCGCTGTGTGTGGAGACTACCGGCGCCACGTTTCCGGCGATGGCGCTGACCGGGGCATTGTACTATTTGGCCGCCGGCGGCCGGCAGGAGCACCACCCTTCAGCGGGCGAGCAGGTGCTGGACGAGCAGCCCGGCGGCGAACAGGAGGCCGAAGAGGGTGTTGGTTTGGGCGGTGGCCACCATAGCGGGCATTAGTTCCGCCGGAGTGGCGCCGCCGCTGAGGAAGCCGCGGACGGCTTTGACGGGTAAGGGAAGGCTGGCGAGCGCGAGCAGGCTCCAGGGGCCGACGACACCGGCTAGCCAGAGATAGACGACCCAGAGAGCGGCGGTGGCGAACATGGCCGCCAGCAGAAAGGTGGCCGGCCTGCGGCCGACAAGGATCGCCAGCGTGCGCCGGCCGTGAAGTTTGTCGCCGTCGAGGTCGCGGATGTTGTTGGACAGCAGGATGGCGCCAATGAGAATGGCGGTGGGAACGGCCACGAGGAAGGCTTCGGCGGAGACGAAGCCGGTTTGGATGAAAAAGGCGACGGCGATGATTACCAGTCCCATGGTGGCGCCGGAGAAGATTTCGCCGAAGGGGGTGGCGGAGAGCGGGTAGGGGCCGCCGGAATAGAGGTAGCCCACGGCTGTGCCGCCGAGGCCGACCGGCAGGAGCCACCAGCTTGTTTGCTGGCAGAGGAAAAGACCGAGGAGGAAGGCAGCCGCGACTGTGAGCCGGGCCAGCGTCAGGACGGTTTGCGGCGTGACGCCGTCGCGCACGAGCGTACCGCTTATGCCGACAGACTGGGCGTTGTCGAGGCCCCGCCGATAGTCGTAATATTCGTTGTACATGTTGGTGGCGGCCTGCAGCAGCATGCTGGTCAGCAGCATGGCGACGAACAGGGGAAGCCTGATTTGTCCGTGGGGCAGCGCGAAGGCGGTGCCGATGGCTACCGGGACGAAGGAGGCGGTGAGGGTGTGGGGGCGGGTGAGTTTAAGCCAGGTATCCCGGGTGGTGCTGGTTTTGGCCGGCGCGCTTGCCGTACCGGGGGCGGTTCTCGTTTTTATCTCCATTGTCGTTTTTCTCTCCCGGCTGATAATAGGCGACGGTTTATGCCGCGGCCTTTTTTATTATAGCAGTGTGGCCGGTTTTTTGACAGACGCTTCCTGGCCCGATTATTTCGGCGGGGAGGATTTTATCGGCCGGCGGGGAATTATCTATAATCTGTCATTAATCTGACATTTGGCGGAAAGTCCATGAGGAGGTAGTTTCAATGACTAAAGGCAAGTGTGCGTTGTGCAAGATTCCTAACAAGATTTGTCGCCAGCCGGGGGGACATAGCCCCGCTTTTTGCTCTACAAATCTGTACGGAGAGGCTATCGCCAAGGCGGCGGAGGAGTATGAAAAGGCCGATATCCACGAGTTTGCCCGCCTTGCCAGTGTGCAGGAAGCGGAATGTTATATCGACAGGGAGGCCAATCCTCATTATCTCTTCCCGGTGAAGCCGAGAATCCAGGAGATTATCGAGTTTTCCCACAAGATGGGCTACCGTCGCCTGGGGCTGGCGTTCTGCGCCGGGCTGCACCAGGAGGCGGAGGTCGTAAGCCGTATTTTCGAGGGGCACGGTCTGGAGGTTGTGTCGGTAATCTGCAAGGTCGGCGGGGTGCCGAAGGAGACGATCGACATCAAGCCGTCCGAGCATGTGAAGATCGGCGAGTACGAGACGATGTGCAACCCGATCGCGCAGGCGGAGGTGCTCAACGCGGCCGGCACCGATTTCAACGTTCTGCTGGGATTGTGCGTGGGGCACGATTCGCTGTTCATCAAATATTCCCAGGCAATGGTAAGCGTGCTGGCGGTTAAGGACAGGGTGCTGGGCCACAATCCGCTGGCGGCGATATATACGAACGATTCTTATTACCAGCGGTTCAAGAACTTCCGTCTGAAGGAGTTGACCGTTAAGGACGGGAAGCAGGAATAACGGGCAGGGCGGTACCCATAGCGCCAACGATAATAAAACGCCTGACGGAGCGGGTTTTCGCGAACGAGGCTGACGATTGCAAATCAAAATTGAGTTGCAATCGTCAGCCTCGTTGCTATATAATGGGCATGAGGTGGGAAGATGGAAATCAGTCTCAGAAGGAACCTGACGGATTTGTCGGCCGATAGGCTCGCTGCGGCGGCTCTCCGGCCGGGCGGGCAGGAGGCAAGGCCCAACCAGCTGCTTAGGGCGGCGGGCCTGACCGGGCGCCGCGATCCTCTTACCGAGCTGCAGCAGAAGATATTGACCGCGGCGATTGCGCTTACCTGTACGAACGGCAGGCCTGACCAGACGCGGACGGTTTACGGGATGAAGATAGGTGATTTCCTGGCGCTTTGCGGGACTGTAGCCGACGACCTTTACGCTTTTGTGGCCAACGAGACCGAGAAATTGGTGAAGAAGGGCGTATGGCTGTACGACGAGCGGACGGGAGAACTGACCCGGACGCAGTGGTTCCAGTCGATCGGTTTCAACGACGGGGAGATCGTTTTCCGGTTTTCCGCGACGGTGCTGGCGCTAATCGCCGCCATCGAGCCCGGCGATACCGAACATCAACTGGTGAAGGGCATCCAGTACAAGGGCAAGCATACCAGGGCCGTCTTCGAGATCATTTGGGCGAGGCGGGCGGCCGGGGTGGTGGAGTACAGCATTTCCGAGCTGATGCAACTGCTCGCGCTGGAGCACACCCGCTACTCGTACGGCCAGCTCAGGCTCCGCGTCCTGGAACCATCCATACAGGAAATATACGACTGGGACGGGGAGATAGCCGTGCGCTTCGGGCCAACCTTTTCCGGCCGCAGGGTCGAAGGGGTGTGGTTCGAGGTGAAGACCGGGGATGAGGCCCGGGAGATCAGGAAGAAGGAGCCCCAGTTCAGGTTCGCGCCGCCGGAGGAGCGACCGGGGCGGGACGGCTGACAGGATAGGGGATGAATTATGGATAAAGGGATCGCCAGGATAGTGTACAAGGCTCTCGACGGCGGTGAGATCACGGCGGCGGAGATCAAAAAGCTGCTGGGCGTCGCATGGCTGTCGGAAGAAGGTTTTTTGCTGCAGTATGCTTCGCGGAAGATGAGCGAGGCAACGGCGCGGGGTAAGGCTGAGGTTCACGGCCAGGTGGGCATCGATATCGGCCCGTGCCCGAAGAACTGCGAATATTGCTCGTTTGCCGCGAAGCATAGTGTTTTCCCTGCCGCCAAGGTTCACCCCCTGGCGGAAATCATCGAGACCTGCCAGGGGCTGGAGGCGGCCGGCGCCAACGCCGTTTACCTGATGGCGACCGCCGCCGTTGCCCTGCCGGAGTACATAAGATACGCGCGGGAGGTACGCGCCGCCCTAAAGCCGGAAACGCCGCTGGTCGCCAATATCGACGATTTCGACGAGGAGGGGGCCAAGGCGCTCAGGAAGGCCGGCATTGCCGGCATTTACCACTGCGTGCGTATCGGTGAGGGCAAGGTGACGGCCATCGATCCGCAGGTGAGGGTCCGCACCATCAAGGCGGCGAAGAAGGCCGGATTGCTGTTGGGCACTAGCGTGGGTCCGGTGGGGCCGGAGCATAGTGTCGAGGAAGTGGCGGCGACGACGGTGCTGACCAGGGAACTCAAGCCGGTGAACAATGCCGCCTGCCGGAGGATCAACATTCCCGGCCTGCCGCTCAGCGCCCACGGGTCGGTCAGTTACGCCCGGATGGCTCATATCCTGGCGGTGGTCAGGCTGGCAAACGGTTACGATATCATCGGGTTCGGCACCCACGAGCCCAACGGAATGGGAGCGATGGCCGGAGCCAACCTGTTCTGGGCGGAGCGGGGGGCCAACCCGCGCGATACCAGCGAGGCCACGGTGCGGGGTTGGACGGTGGAACAGGCGCGGGCGCTGTTGGAGGAAGCAGGCTGGGAAGCGCTGACCGGGCCGTCGGTGATGTTTGGGGGAAGGTAACGGCTGCCAAGGATCGATACGATAAACCGCTTTAAGGAGAGTGTTAACGATGCGCAGTTTTCAGGAATTTGTCGATGGGGCGGGGCAGCCGCTGGTCAGGGACGGGTTTAACGTTTTTCAGGTTAATATGGGTTATGTGTGTAATCTGCGGTGCCGCCACTGCCATCTGGAAGCGGGACCGGACCGGCGGGAGGCGATGAGCCGCGAGGTCGTGGACGACTGCCTGCGGTTCGCCGCGGCGGCCGGGACGATCGACGTGGATATTACCGGCGGGGCGCCGGAGGCGAACGAGAATTTGACTTATTTCATCGGCGAGCTGCGCCGCCTGCCAAATGTCAAGCGCATCATTGTGCGTTCCAATCTGGCGATTCTGGAGGAGCCCGGCAAGACGCACCTGCCGGAGTTTTTCGCCGATCACGGTGTGGAGATCGTTTCGTCGATGCCCTGTTACCTGGAGGACAATGTGGCCGCCCAGCGGGGCGAAGGCATATACGGGAAAAACATCGGGGTGCTGCAGCGGCTGAACGAGCTGGGCTTCGGCACCGGGAAGCTGAAGCTGCATCTGGTGTACAATCCAGGCGGCGCTTACCTGCCTGGCCCGCAGGCCGAGCTTGAGGCGGATTACAAGAAGAATCTCGGCGACAGTTTCGGAATAAGGTTCGATAGTCTGTTTACGATCGCCAATATGCCGATCGGGCGCTTCCGCAGCGATCTGGAGGACCAGGGGCAGCTTGCGGGTTATACGGATATGCTCGCCGAAAGCTCGAACGCGCGCAATCTGGCGCAGGTGATGTGCCGCAGCCAGATAAGTGTGGACTGGCAGGGAAGGCTGTTCGACTGCGATTTCAACCAGGCTCTCGGCCAGCCGGCGGTGGAAGGGACGATCGGTAACGTCACCGTGAAGGATCTGATGGGGCTGCCGATCCGCTGCGGGGACCACTGCTTCGCCTGCACAGCCGGCAGCGGCAGCAGCTGCCAGGGAAGTTTTGACAAATAGGACATTTAAAAACCGGCTTTTCGTCGAAAAAGGAGATATGTAATCATGAGGAACGCGTCAGTGCTGGTTATCGTTGCTTTGCTACTGGTCGCGCTGGCGACAGGCGGCTGCGGCGGCAAGGCAGCTACCCAGCCGCAGGGAACCGCGCCGGGCGGCAAGGAAATTCGCGTCGGTATCGTGCCGCTGCCGCATTACGCTCATATGTGGGTGGCGAAGAAGAAAGGGTTTCTCGACGAGGAGCTTAATAAGGCGGGATACCGGCTGAAGTGGCTGCCGTTCTCGCTGGGCCCGATGGTGAGCGAGGCGTTTGCGGCCGGACGCCTGGATTTCGGGGTTATGGGCGATTTTCCGGCCTTCATTGGCCGGTCCGCCGGCACCGATTACCGGATCGTGGCGGTCGCGTCGGCAGCGCCGAAGGCGCTCGCGATGGTTGTCAAAAAGGATTCGCCCGTCACTGGCGTGGCCGACCTGAAGGGCAAGAAGGTGGCGACGACCAAGGCGGCTTACGGGCAAAAACTGCTGCAACTGCTGCTGGAAAAGAACGGGATGACCACGAAAGATATTCAGTTCATCCATATGTCTATGGACGACCTGGCGACGGCGCTGATGCGCGGCGACGTTGACGCCGGGGTGATGTGGGACCCGCTGCTCACCAGGATGGAAGAGGCTGGCGAGGTAAGGGTCATAGCCGACGGTACGGGCATTTACGAGGCGTACGCCGTGCTGATGGCGAGCGGGGCGACGGTTGACAAGGAGCCGGCGGCGGTCGACGCGGTGCTGAAGGCGTTCCGGCGGGGCGAGGAATATCTGCGGAAGAACCCCGAAGAGTGCACGGGGCTGTTGCTGGAGGATATGCGGATGCCGCGTCCGCTATTGACGAAGGTTGTCGGCAAGTTTAACTACAGCGACCGGATCACCGACAGGTTTGTAGTCGATATGAAGGATACCGAGGCGTTCATGCGTAAGAACGGCCTGCTGAAAAACCCGGTGGCTGTAGAGGCTTTCGTCCGCCGGAAATGATGCTGGGGGATTATGATTATGGAGATGGCGCTAAAGATCGCGGCAACGTATCGAGACAGCCTGGCGGCCGGGCTTCCCTGCTGGAAGAAGGCCGTGGTGCCGGCCGTTCTGCTGGCAGTATGGCAGGCGGTCACCGCCGCTGGTCTGGTGAAACCGATTTTGCTGCCTTCGCCGCTCCAGGTGCTCGAAGCATTCCAGGCGATGGCGGTCAGCGGAGAGTTGGCCGCCCACCTGGGGGCGAGCATCGTACGGGTGCTTGAGGGGTTCGCGCTGGCAGCGGTGCTGGGGGTGGGCCTGGGTCTGGCGCTCGGTATTTTTCCGTTGCTTTTTTCGCTCGCGGACGGCATCATCCAATTGATGAGGCCCATTCCGCCTATTGCCTGGCTGCCGCTGGCCATCCTGTGGTTCGGCATCGAGGAGGGGTCGAAGGTTTTCATCATCACGCTGGGAGCTTTTTTCCCGATTTTCGTGAATGTGCTCGACGGCGTCCGTCAGACGGACCATAAGTTTTTGGAGCTGGCCCGGGTGCTGGAGGTGCCGAAAGGCAAGTTTGTCGCCAAGGTCGTGATTCCCGGGGCATTGCCGTTCATTGCCGCCGGGCTGCGCATCGGGCTGGGTTATGCCTGGATGTGCGTGGTGGCCGCGGAGCTGTCGGCCGGGATGACGGGCATCGGCTATATGCTTACCGACGCGCGGGCGTTGGCGCAGACCGACAGGGTTCTGGTGGGGATGCTGGCGATCGGCGTGGTGGGCAAGGCGATGGACGGCGCGTTGCGTGTGCTGGAAAAGAGGGTTGTAAGATGGAAAACTGCCTTTACCGGGGAATAGGAGACGATCTCTTGGTCGTTTCCGGCCTGGCGAAGATATATAAGGGGCGGGACGGCGAGGTGCCGGCTCTGTCGGGCATAGACCTCAGGGTGGGCAGACAGGAGTTTGTCAGCATCGTGGGCGCGAGCGGCTGCGGAAAAAGCACGCTGCTGAGGATAATCGCCGGGCTGGACGGCGACTACCGGGGCGCGGTGACGGTGCGCGGACGGCGGGTTACCGGCGCCGGCCTGGACAGGGGAATCGTTTTTCAGGAACCGCGGCTGCTGCCGTGGCTGACGGTGGCGGAGAACGTGGCGTTCGCGCTGCAGAAAGGCAGCCGGGAGGAGAAGGCGCTGATAGTCGCCGCCCATCTGGAGAAGGTTGGGCTGACGGGGTTCGCGAAGGCTTATCCGGGGGAGCTGTCCGGCGGGATGGCGCAGCGGGTGGCGATCGCCCGGGCGTTGGTCAACCGGCCGGAGATTCTGCTGCTGGACGAGCCTTTCGGTGCTCTGGACGCGCTTACGCGCCTGAGGATGCAGCACGAGCTGCTCGAATTATGGCGCGACGGCGGGACGACGATGATTATGGTGACCCACGATATCGAGGAGGCCGTTTACCTGGGAGACCGGGTGGTGGTGATGTCAGAACGGCCTGGAACGGTGCGGAAGGAGCTCGCGGTGAATCTGCCGCGGCCGCGGAGCCGTTCCGATGCGGCGTTTCAGTTGCTCCGTCAGGCAATCGGCCGGGAATTTCACGCTGACTTGGGATAAAATCGGCGCGGGAGGGACTGTTCATGGTAACTATCAGGCGGGCGGAGGATTCCGACTTTGGCGATATCTGGCCGATTCTCAAGGAAGTTTTTTCGCGGGGGGATACTTATTCTTTTTCGCCGGATACCTCCGAGAGGGAAGCGTTCCGCATCTGGATGGAGACGCCGCTCGCAACTTATGTCGCGGTGGAGGACGGCAGGGTGATGGGGACATATTTCTTGAAGCCCAATCAGCCCGGGCTGGGAGCGCATGTCTGCAACGCCGGGTATGCCGTCGGTTCCGCGGTCCGCGGCCGGGGAATCGGACGGGCGATGTGCGAGCACTCGCTGAGTGAGGCGCGGGCGCTGGGCTTTAAGGCGATGCAGTTTAATTTCGTTGTGTCCACTAACAAAGCGGCGGTCGAGCTGTGGCAGAAATGCGGGTTCGCGATTGCCGGCCGGCTGCCGAAAGCGTTTGCGCATAAGGATCAAGGGCTGGTGGACGCCTTGGTCATGTACCGGTGGCTAGATTGACGGCTGGCGGCGATATTATGCGAGACGGGGTGTGGTTTCGATGAAAAAGTCTTTGGGAGCGCTGACGCCGGCTATGCCGTTGCCGGTGTGGGTGATCGGCAGCTACGGCGGGGACGGCGCGCCCTGCCTGATGACCGCCGCCTGGTGTGGCGTATGCTGCTCCGAGCCGCCCTGTGTGGCCGTGGCAGTGCGGAATTCGCGATTGACGCATGCTAATATCGCGGCGCGCGGCGCTTTTACCGTCAACATTTCGTCGGAGCGTTACGCGGCTGAGACGGATTATTGCGGTCTCGTTTCGGGACGGGACACGGACAAGTTCGCGGCGACGGGGTTGACGGCGGTCGGCAGCGAGTTGGTGGATGCCCCGTATATCGAGGAGTTTCCCCTGGTGCTCGAGTGCTCGGTGCAGAAGACGGTCGAGCTCGGTAGCCATACCCTGTTCATTGGCAGGGTCGTTGATGCGAAGGCCGATACGGCGGTGCTGGGGGAGAACGGCATGCCCGATATGGCAAGGGTCAAGCCGCTGGCGTGCAGCCCGGCGGACAGGAATTATTACGCCGTCGGCCGGTTGCTGGGAGGGACGTATTCGCTGGGGCGCGGCCTGACCGGGAAGAAAACGGATGATAATAATAAGGAGAGGGGCTGATCCGGATAGCCGGTTGGCCTTTTTTTGCTGTCTGCGGCAGGACGGTGGCTGAAGGGGACGCGAGTTTTTTTTTGGGAAAGGGTGTGTCAAAATGATAAATCAGGTCGGGGGACTCTTTTCTTAACCACGGAAGTTGCTGGGGCGGCGCCCGTTCGACAAGTGAGGAAACGATGGCACGGATATTGCAAGTGCTTATAGATATATAAGCCGGCCGACAGGGCTGATGCCTGATTACGCCGCCGGCACCGGTGGTAACCGGGTAGACAACGAGCCTTTGAGGAGATGGTTTAGATGCAGATGATCAGAGTAGAAGATGCGGTCGGCAGCGTGCTTTGCCACGATATCACCAGGATTGTGCCCGGCAAGGCCAAGGGTCCGGCGTTCAAAAAGGGTCATATCGTCTCCGCGGAAGACATCCCTGAGCTGCTGAAGATGGGCAAGGAGCACCTGTATGTTTGGGAGCTTAACAAGGGGTTCGTGCACGAGAACGATGCCGGTCTTAGGATAGCCCAAGTGCTTAAGGGACAAGGGCTTTCGCTGACCGAACCGAGCGAGGGCAAGGTCAAACTCGTCGCTGAGACCGACGGCCTGTGCGTTATCGACGAGAAGCGCCTGCTGGAGCTTAACATGCTGGAAGAGATCGCTGCGGCGACGGTCAATAACGGCCGGCCGGTTAAGAAAGGGATGGTCGTCGCCGGGGTGAGGGTCATTCCGCTGGTTATCGCGGAGGAGAAGCTGGTGCAGGCGGAAGCAATCGCGCCGGCGGGCGGCATTGTCGAGGTGAAGCCTTTCCGCCCTTACAAGGTGGGGGTGATAACCACCGGCAGCGAGGTTTTTCACGGGAGGATCGAGGACAAGTTCGGACCGGTTGTCAGGGAGAAAGTTGAGGCGTTCGGCTGCCGGGTGATTGCGCACATTATCGTGCCTGACGACGTGGAGCGGATCTCCGGCGCGATTAAAACGCTACTGGCGGGCGGCGCGGAGATGATCCTTACCACCGGCGGCATGTCGGTCGACCCCGACGACGTAACGCCGACCGCCATCAGGGCGGCGGGAGCGTCGATCGTAACTTACGGGGCGCCTGTGCTGCCGGGCGCGATGCTGATGGTCGCTTATATGGATCAGGTGCCGATTCTCGGGCTGCCCGGTTGTGTGATGTATCACAAGACGACGGTTTTTGATCTGGTCCTGACGCAGGTTTTGGCGGGCCAGACGATCACCCGGGAGATGATCGCCAAGCTGGGCATGGGTGGAATGTGCCTTGAGTGCGAGGTTTGCCACTATCCTAAATGCTCGTTCGGCACAGGCGCATAGAGGAGACGTAGAAAGATGAAAAGGAACGTGGCACTGGAAGAAGCCCAGGATTTGCTATTAAGGATGGCCTGCCCGGTTAAGGAGTGCAAAATACCGTTGTTCGACGCCGCCGGCCGGGTTTTGAGCCGGGAGATTAAGGCGCCGATCAACCTGCCGCCGTTCGACAGATCCCCGCTTGACGGGTATGCGGTAAGGGCAGAGGATATTGCGGCGGCATCGGAGGCTTACCCGACCTCTCTCGAGGTGATCGAGGAGGTTGCGGCCGGCTACGCGGCCAGGCAGAGAGTTACGGCGAAGACCGCCATAAAGGTGATGACGGGAGCGCCGATTCCGGCGGGGGCCGACGTGGTTATAAAACATGAGGATGTTACGCGGACGGGGAATATCTGCAAGTTTTTCTATCCGCTTAAGTCGGGCAGCAATATCGTTCGCACCGGCGAGGACGTAAAGAAGGGCGAGTTAATCGCCGCGCCCGGCACGCATGTGTCGCCTGCCATGGTCGGACTAATCGCCGCCCTGGGCTTTGCCGAGGTATCGGTTTACAACAAGGTCAAGGTCGCGGTCATAAGTACGGGCGACGAGCTGGTGGACTGCTCCCAGCCGCTGCAGCCGGGGAAGATTTATAACAGCAACCTGCCCAGCCTGGTGGCGGCTTGTCTGAAGCTGGGCGCGAAAATCACAGCCCTCGGCAACGTACCAGACGAGCTGGATTCGATCGCCGATATTATTTCTCTGGGGCTGGCTGATGCTGACATCGTCATCACGACCGGCGGGGTTTCGGCGGGCGATTACGACGTTGTGCCGGACGCGCTCGACCGGTTAGGGATAAATGTTATTTACCGGGGGGTCAATATGAAACCCGGTTCGCCGGTTCTGGCCGCCGAATACAACAATAAGTTCATCGTCTGCCTGTCAGGCAACCCGGCTGCGGCGCTGGTAACATTCGATCTTATCGCCGTGCCGCTGATCAAGAAAAAGATGGGGCTGACCAGCTACCTGCCAACCAGGCTGGACGCCGTCTTCGAAGGAGAGTTCGGCAAGCCCAGCCCACAGCGCCGCTTTCTGCGCGGCCGCCTGCAGGTGAACGAGGGCGCGAACAGCGTGACGCTGACAGGCGAGCAAAGCAATGGTGTTCTTAAGTCGCTGATTAATTGCAACGCGTATATCGATGTGCCGGCCGGCAGCGGCCGGATGAATGCCGGGCAGGATGTATCGGTGCTGGTCGTCGACGATGTTTTTGGGCACTAGGCGCCGGATCGGGAGGTTATTGCGATGGGGGTCAGCGGCATAGTCCTTGCCGGCGGGCGCAGTTCGCGGATGGGGCGGGACAAGACGTTGCTGGTGGTCGAAAATGAGACGCTTATCGAGCGGACGGTGAAGGAACTGCGCCGCATTACCGACGAAATTATCATCGCGAGCAACGCAACGGCCAAGTATGGCCTGCCGGGCGTCCGGGAGGTGCCGGATGTTTTCCCCGGCATGGGTCCGCTCGGCGGTCTTCATGCCGGTCTGCTCGCGGCGCAGAACGACGTCGTGTTCGCGGTAGCCGCCGATATGCCGTGTTTTACTGATAAACTGGCGGCTTATCTGCTGGGCCGCAAAGGCGACCACGACGCTGTGGTGCCGCGGCCTGGCCAGGAGTGGGAACCGCTTTGCGCCGTATATTCCCGGGCATGCGCCGGACCGATAGAACAGTGCCTGCGGGCAGGGATGAAGAAGGTCTACAGCTTTTATCCGGCGGTGAAGGTGCTTGCCGTGACCGGGGAGGAACTCGGCGCGGCGGGGTTGCCGGCCACTATGTTTTTTAATCTTAACGCCCCGGAGGACCTTGACCTGCTGCGGCGGGGAAATGGACCGGAGGGCGGGCCGGAAGTTTCCGGGTAGAGTCGCCGCGGAATTAGCAGCATATTTAACTTGATCAGGAGGTAGCAATCATGAAAAACGCGACCATTGTATTTACCAAAGTGCCGAAAGCCGGTGTGACCAAAACGCGGCTTACGACCGACCGGGGCGGGATTCTTACGCCAGAGGAAGCAAAAGACCTTTACGAGGGCTGTGTGCTTGACGCAATCAACGCCTGCATCGCCGCCGACTGCGGCGACGTGATGATTTGCTATAATCAGGGCGGCGACCGGGAATATCTCGAGAGCTTTCTGACCCGCGTTTCCAACCGCGCGAGCATCAAGGAAGTGTTCTGCGACGCGGGTGGTTCGTTCGACGAGTGCATGCAGTATGCCGCCGACTACGTTTTGAAGAACGGCAACGCGGAACGGCTGGCTGACAGTCTGCTGATCGTCGGCGGCGACCTGCCCAGCCTGCAGCCTGCGATCATCCGCGACGCAGTAGCGAAGCTGACGCGATTGGCGAAGACCGACGCCGGGATGGCGGCAGCCAGGTTCAAGGGCGAACCGGTCGGGGCGGCCCTTATAGAAGGCGCCTGCCAGGAAGGCGGTTTTTCGATCATCGGTTATACCTACAATACGCCGTTCGAGTTCGACAAGGTATTTTACAATCTGGACGGGATAACGGCGTTGGACGTGGCGCTCGGCAAGGCCCGCGAGCACGGCATCCCGTTCGGGTATGTCGAGATGGTGCCTGACGTCGATATCCCGGTTGACCTGGCGGGCATGATTCCGATGGTGAGAAGCATCCAACTGGCGGCCCGCTACGACGACGCGGTTATGCTGCCGGTCAATACCATCAGGGTGCTGGATGAAATCGGCCTGGAGGCCACCTCGCCGCCGTCGCCGCAACGCTAAAGGACGGCCGCAAGGCTGGCCGGAAAGGGCGGAACCGAGATGGAGAACAAGGTAAAAGAGTTGGCGGAAAGGTGTATCGAGTGCGGGCTATGCAAAGGGTGTTGCCCGTTGCTCGCCGGGATGGAGGAGTCGCCCGGCAAGGCGGCGGCGCGGGGGGCGACGGCGGAGGAGTCGTTCAGCTGCGCGTTGTGCGGCTGCTGTGAAGCCGTATGCCCGGTAGGGGTGAGCCCTAAAGAGCTGTTCGCCGCGGGACGGCGCGCTGCCATAGCGGCCGAAGACTTCAGGCTGGACGAGTATTTGTACCTTCTTCCCGACCGCGACAACAATTTGATGAGTGTTTATCGCCGCTTCAGCGGCATCGACTATGGCGATATCGCCGTGAAAGGCGAGGCGTCACGGTGTTTTTTCCCGGGATGTACGCTGATGACTTACGCTCCCGAGCTGACGCGGGCGGTGTTTTCCCGGCTGCAGAAAGACTGTGGCTGCGACGGGATGCTTACCGACTGTTGCGGTAAACCACTGACCCAGATGGGCTTGCCGCAACGGGCGGAGGCTGCGGCCGCTAAACTTGTGGCGCGGCTTAAGGCGCATGCGGTCCGCGAGGTTATCGTCGCTTGCCCGGGCTGTTATTACGAGCTGTTGCCGGTGCTTGCGGCGGCGGGGGTAACTTTAAAGACTGTTTATGAGGTGCTTGAGCTGCCGTCCGTCGATGGTGCCGGCCGGATATGCACCGTTCACGATTCGTGCCCCGACAGGCGTGAGGGCGTTTTCGGCCGCCAGGTGCGCGCGGCGCTGGCGAAGAGCGGTTTTCAGACGGTGGAAATGTCTCACAGCGGGAAAAAGACCATCTGCTGCGGAAGCGGGGGAATGATTTCGAGTTTCCGCCCCGACTTCACGGAGGAGTTTGTGGGACGGCGCCTCGCGGAGGTGCGGGAGTCGAAGGCCGAGATTCTCGCAAACTACTGCGCCAGTTGTACCGCGAAATTCGCGGCGGCCGCGGACGATGTCTGTGTTGTGCATGCATTGAGTCTGCTGCTGGGGCGGGACGACGATTTCACCGCCGCGAAGAAGAGGATGGCCGCAATGCTGGAGGGCCCGGAGGGAGACGAGATCTGGGCAAGAATTATGGCTGATTGACCACGAGAGGAGTTTTAACTAGTGCAGAACAAGATGCTTGCCGAAGCGATGCGGAAGGCGCTTACCCTTCGGTGGTCTCCGGTAGCCGTTCGGCTGCTGCGGCCCGGTGAGGCGGTTCCCGAGGGGGTTGTCGAGCCGGCGGACCGGATCAGGCACTGCCAATCGATAACCGCCGCCAGGCGGGGGAATTGCCTTTATATTCCGCCGCGGAAACACGCCTGCCCCGACGGGGCCGGCATAATGGGGCTTATCACCATGTCTCCCAAGCTGCGGTCGGGTGACCTGTACCTGTTGTTCAAGAAATTGCCCACGATCGAGTGCGCCCGCAAGATGATCGCCTCGCGGCCGGAGTTTGCGCCCGGCAGTTATACGGCGACGGTGCTCGCACCTCTGGAGAAGGCGACGTTCGAGCCTGATGTGGTGATCATGACCTTGTTGCCGGAACAGGCGATGTGGCTGTGCTGCGCATCCACCTACGGCAGCGGCGACCGGCAGGTGTTCCACACCTCCGGCTACAATTCGACCTGCGCCGATTTGACCGTCCAGGTGATGAAAAGCCAACAGATGAATATCTCGTTCGGCTGTTACGGGGCAAGGGCTTCTTCCGATGTCGAGGATGCCGAGGTGTATGTGTCGATTCCCTACGGGCAGTTGCCCACGATCGTAGCTTCGCTGGAGAAGCTGGCGGCCAAGAGCATTCCCGAGGCGCGGCGGCGTCTATATATGCCGCCGGTGATCGACAGCACGGCCCATACGGGCGGGGCGGCAGCTTCGCAGCGGGTAGAAGTGGTCATCGACGCGAACCGTTGCAACGGGTGCGGGATATGCGAGGCTTTTTGCCCGGAGTATGTGCTGGAGCTTGCGGAAACTGCCGACGGCGAAAAAGCCCGGGTGGCCGCTGGCGATAAATGCTGCGCCTGTTATACCTGCGTAGGACAATGCCCGCAGCAGGCTATCCAGTTAAGGCCTGCCGGCAGAGGCTGATTTTAAGACGCAAAATGCAAAAAAAGCATCATTTTGAGAAGCGGACCGGGTTGTGGCGGTAAGACGGCTTTGCGGCCGTGACTGTACCGGGGGCTTGTTTCAAGGGATTATGGCCTTTTATACGAGTTGGTATGAATCTTGCTTCTAAGTATTACAGGCCGAAAAGCCCGCGAGGAGGATGCGATCTGGACAGGACGATTACTTTCGCCGAGCCGGCCGACGAGGAGACATTGCGCACCATGTTTACCGCCGCTGGCATGGACCTTGCCGGGGAGGCCGAGGAGCACGTCGTGCTCAGGGACGGCGCCAATATCCTGGCAGGCGGCCGGCTGTACCAGGCGGATGAGGATCTGTTCCATCTGCTGGTGTTCGCGGTGGCCCAGGGGGAACGCGGCCGGGGGACGGGCCGCCGCCTGATGCGGGAGCTGTGTGAGCGGCCGTGGGAGTATTGCCGTGATGCGGTGGAGCCTACTGGCGGTACATTCAGGATTACGACGATGGCGAAAGGGGAGTCTGCGGCTTTTTACAAGCGGTGTGACTACCGCGAGTGCGAAGCATCGCTGCTGCCGCCGCCTTTCGACAGCCAGTGCGAGGATTGTCCCGACTGCGAGCAGTGCGGCCCGGTAGCGATGGTGTATTCGCGAACCTGACGCAAAGGCTCCGTTTGAGGAGGAAAATAGAGATGCCGTCATCTTTCAAAATACTGGGAAGCGGGGCAGGACCCGGGGCGCCTTCTTTCTTCTGCGATTGCCCGGGTTGCAGGGAGGCCAGGGATAATCCCGCAAGCGCAAGAACGCGCAGCGGGGCGCTCATCACCACTGAGCAGGGCAATGTTCTTGTCGACGCCCCTCCTGATCTCAGGGCGCAGCTTATCAGGGAGCGGGTAACCAGAATCGACAACGTGCTGCTTACCCACTGGCATTACGATCACTTCGGCGGTCTGGGCGAGCTTGAATATTACGTGAAGCTGGAGCGCAAGGAACCGATACCACTATTTCTGCCGCCCAGCGCCAGAGCCCAGTTCGCCGCCGCTTTTCCGAATCTGTCGGAGGTTTTCAGGGTTTTTTCCTGGGCTTTCAATCTAGAGTATCGCTTCGGTGATTTGGGCATTACGCCGCTGCCTGCCGAGCACGGGGTCGAAACCGCCGGCTTTCTCGTGAAGTCGCCGACTAAAAGTCTGGCCTATTTCCCAGACACGGCCGGCTTGTCAACGGCGACGGCCAGGATACTGGAAGGGGTGCACTGGCTGGTCTGCGACGCCACCTTCTACGGCGAGAACTGGTATCCGAACAGCCACATGTCGGTGGAGCAGGCGATTGAACTCGGACGGGAAGTGAAAGCCCGCCACACGGTGCTCACTCATTTGGCCGTCCATTACAGCCAGCCTGCCACCAGCAGGGAACTGGCGGCTGCCGTCGCTCCGCACCAGGGTGTGTCGGTGGCACACGACGGCATGGTAATCGAGCTATAGCTGTTTTTACGGTTGCGGGACTATTGCCCGGTAAACAGGTTTGGGGGGCGTTGATATGTTGGACACTTACGAGCGCAATATCAATTATTTGCGGATTTCGGTAACCGATCGCTGCAATTTCCGCTGTGTTTATTGCATGCCTCCCCAGGGGAAACGGTGGCTGGATCATGACGATATCCTCACTTATGAGGAATTGCTGCGGCTGATTGAGGTGTTCAACCGGGAAGGCGTTACCAAGATCCGGCTTACCGGCGGGGAGCCGTTGGTGAGGAAAGGGATCGTGGAGTTTATCGCGGCGGTCACGGCGCTCGGGCGGATCAAGGATATTTCGCTGACGACCAACGGCAGCCTGCTGCCGCCGCTGGCCAAGGATTTGAAGGCCGCCGGCCTGAGCAGGGTTAATATAAGTTTGGATACGGTAAACCCTGCCAGCTTCGCCCGGCTGACGACCTGCGGGCGGCTGGAAGATACCATGAAGGGGATCGAAAGCGCGATGGAGGCCGGGTTGGCGCCGGTCAAGCTCAACGTGGTTTTGACCGAGGCTTTGACGGAGAAAGACCTTGCGTACTTTGTCGAGCTTGTTTACAGGCATCCGATCGCGGTCCGGTTTATCGAGTATATGCCTATCGGCGGCCGCGGTTTTGGCGGTGGGCCGGATATCGCCACGGTTAAGAAGATGCTGAACGAGGCGGGAAGGGCCCTTTTGAAGCCGACCGGCACCGTCCGCGGCAACGGACCGGCGAAGTATTACCAGTTTCCCAGAGCGCAAGGGGCGTTCGGATTCATCACGCCGATATCGGAGCATTTCTGCAGCGCATGCAACCGCCTGCGGCTGACCGCCGATGGCAAGCTGCGGCCGTGCCTGCTTTCAAACGACGAGATTGATGTTAAAACCCCCCTCAGGAACGGGGCCAGCGACCGCGAACTGGCGGAACTGTTTCACGCCGCCGTTGCGGCGAAACCGCAGGGGCATTCGCTTTGCCGGTCGAGCGGTTTTCCTGACTTCGAGCGGACGATGTCGCAAATCGGCGGCTGAGAATTATGGAAGAAATCTATATCGCGAAGGTGGCGATAGCGTGGAGTTGACGCATTTTAACGAAGCGGGACGGGCCCGGATGGTGGATGTTTCCGGCAAGGGCGACAGCGTACGCGAGGCGGTCGCAGAGGGAAAAATAAGGATGTTGCCCGCTACCCTGGAGTTGGTGAAGCAGGGACTGTTGAGCAAGGGTGATGTTCTCGGCGTCGCCCAGGTCGCCGGCATTATGGGCGCGAAGGCTACCTGGCAGTTGATACCGATGTGTCATCCGCTGCTGCTGTCAGGGATCAATATCGAATTCAACGTGGATGAGGCGGATAGTTCCGTCGGAATAGCCGCGACCGTCAGGACCACCGGCAAAACCGGGGTTGAGATGGAGGCGCTGACGGCGGTCAGTGTTGCCGCTTTGACCGTGTACGATATGTGCAAGGCCGTTGATAAGGGAATGGTTATCGAGTATGTTCGGCTGGTAGCGAAATCAGGCGGCAAGAGCGGAACTTACCGCCGGGAAAGCTGATAATTTCTTCGTAAAGGAGACACCGGGATGCAGGGAAAGGTTGTCGCGGTATGTACCAGTGCCAATAAAGGGGAACGCAAGAAAAATGTCGGCAGCGCGCGACTGGTGGCGGATCTCGGGCTCGAAGGTGACGCCCACGCCGGGTTCGCCCACCGTCAGGTGAGCCTTCTTGCGTTGGAAAGTATTGATAAGATGAGGCAGGCGGGCCTGGATGTAAATCCGGGCGATTTCGCCGAGAATCTTACCACGGAAGGTTTAAATCTGCCGCAATTGCCGGTGGGGACGCGCCTCAAAATCGGCGGCGCCGTTTTGGAGGTTAGCCAGATCGGCAAGGAATGTCACCACCGCTGCGCGATCTACTACCAGGCGGGTGACTGCGTAATGCCCAAGGAGGGTATTTTCGCGACCGTGGTTTCAGGAAATACGGTTAGCACGGGTGACACGATCGAGGTATTGAATTAGGTCCGACGGCCTCAGAATACGATGACCGGAATGGGAGGAGTAGTAATGCTTATTAGTTATCGGCACTATACGACAGCGGCCATGGTGGATGTGCTGACAATGGAAAATGTATATTTCTCCCGCGGCAACTTCGTCGATCAGGGGCGTCTGCACAGGCCGGACACTGTTTCGCTGCGCATCGAGAAATGCGGCAACATCGGCGGCGGGACGGTCGTTATCGACTGCGAAGTATACAATAGGGTGGAAAGCATTGAAGACATCCTGAACAAGAAGGGCTTTGCCAAGGACGAGGCGGCGGGGAAAAGGTTCAAGCAATGGCACTTTTCCTTCCAGCGCACGATCGATGCGGGTAAACTGGCCGGCATGGTGATGGCGCAGATTAACGAGGCTGTGGAGGACATGCCGCTTTTGATGTACGCTTCACCCGCACAGCGGGCACTGGCCGACTATTACGGATTTATGACTTCCAGCCGCCCCAAGATAAGATACAGCGATGTCATGCAGCATTTGGGGTACTGGGATGACGGCAAGTTGTACGAATTGGACGCGTATGCCGACGATGCCGACCGGGAATTTTTCGTGGCAAAGTATAAAAGAGGCCGCTGGACAGCCTGGGCGAGCGGCGATCTGCTCATGCCGCTGTTCGCGTCGGAGAGCGAGGCAAAGCAGTATCTATCGACCAGGATTAAGCGGGTCTGCCAGTTTCGCCCGACAATCGCGACGGTCGCTCAGGCTCCCAAAGGCTGTATGCCGAGTGTTTACGCCTTGGTCGATCAGACAAAGAACGTCAAGGAGAGGATGGCGTGGCTGCGCTGCGAGCTCGACCGCCTCGAAGCGCAGAGCGAGACCTACTGCTCCTAGGTAGCTGAATAAAAAAGGCCCGGATCCCGGTGGGGATTCGGGCCTTTTTGGTTCGGAAGTGGGGTTAGATGGACGATGCGAATCGTTCGACATCGGAGGCCGTCGAGGCGAGCTGCTGCATTGTGGCGGAAATCTGTTCCGTTGCCGCCGCCTGACGTTCTCCGTGCTGAGCGGCAGAAGCGATGTTTGCCACGACGGTTTGGGTGTCGCGATGGATGTTGTCCAGGATACTTTTGATATTCTTGACCGAGTCGGCGCTGTTGGTGGCCATTTTGCGCATTTCGTCGGCCACGACCGCGAAGCCCCGGCCGAGCTCGCCCGCGCGCGCCGCTTCGATGGCGGCGTTGAGCCCCAGCAGATTCGAGTTTTGGGCGACATCGCTTACGAACTGCAGGATGCTGCCGGTCTTCTCGATTTCCCCCAGGACACTTTCGCTGACACTTCTTATTTTTACCAGGTTTTCCGCCAGTTGGGCGGCCGTGACGGCCAGTTCCTGGGAAGTGGCCGTCATTTCCTGCGCGATCGAGGCGATGTTTTGAGCCGCTTCATGCATGGTTGAGACCGTCTGCATGTTGATAGCGTTGCCGACTATGCCGGAGAAGGTGCCGTCTTCTTCGATTATTGGCGTCATCATCGCCCTGAGTTTTACGCCGTAAGCCGATTCGGGGACGTCCACCCTGACAGACTGCCGTGTTTCGACGACCTTTTTGGCGGCGCCACCGGGAGCAGGCTGGCCAATGGTGACATTTTCCTTGAAGGTTGTCGCCTGGGTATGGTAGAGGATTATACCCTGGGCGTCAGTGACCATTGCCGAGCAATCGAAGGCGTTAAGGGTACGAAACAAATCTGCGGATTTGATGGCAGCTTCCAGTTTGGTCATTTTTCGGCCCTCCGTAGAAACTAATTATCTTGACAAATAATGGGGTGATATTGCTATATTCGGCGTTTTTTGTCTGAATTCCTCTCTAAAGACGCCGCCCTTGCTTTGAATTAACAGCAGGGGCGGCATTTTTTGGGATCCGCAGCCTTAAACGGGTGCGCTAGCGCGGATCGATTTCTATCAGCTTGTACTTTGGCGACCCCATGCCTATTTTGGCCGCATGCTCGATCTGGATGGCACCGTCGCGCTCAGGGAAGGCGAGGCGCCCCAGGGGGTGGCCGTAGGCGGCGGCGGTAAGGTCCTGAGTGGCGGCATCGATGGCTACCGGGTCGCTTGAGGCCAGGATACCGATGTCAGGGATCATTTTGTCTACCGGGTGCTTGACGAGGCAGTCGCAGTCTTTGGTCATGTTGGTGAGGACGTTAAAGTAGAAGCATTTACCGGGTTTGCCGATGACCGCCCCGTAGGCGTATTCGGCCATGGCTTTCTGCAGGAAGCCCTTGTCGGCGCCGAAGTCGTATTTGACGGCGTCGAACCGGCACACGGCGATGCATTCGCCGCAACCGACACACTTGGCGGAGTCGATATGGGCCTTGCCGCCGTGTTCGCTAATGGCATCAGCAGGGCACCAGCGCATGCATTTTTGGCAGAAGACGCATTTTTCGACATCGACCTGCGGCAGCACGGCCGAATGCTGGCGCATCTTTCCCATACGGCTGGCCAGGCCCATGCCGAGGTTTTTGATACAGGCGGCCAGGCCGGTGGAGATGCAGCCGGTGGCGTGGGAGACTACCAGCAGGGCGTCGGCGCTGATAATCTCCCTTGCTACCTTAACTGTTTTATGGATTTCCCCCGGAATCGCCACTTCGTACTCGGTGTTTCCGGTGAGGCCGTCGGCCATGATGAAGGGCGCGCCGACACTGTCGATGCCGAAGCCTTGGCGGTGGGCCTGCATGAGATGACTGACCGCGTTGTGCCGTTCTCCTTTGTAGAGGGTGGAGGTTTCGGTGAGGAAAGGGAGGCCGTCCTGTTTCTGTACCTTGGTCACTAGTTCCCGAATGAGTTCCGGCTTGATCCGGGTGTTGTTGGTGCCTTCGCCGACATGAAATTTGATGGCGACAAAATCTTTGGCGGCAACGGCCGGTGCACCGGCTGTGTCGTAAAGCTTGCCGATCGCTTCGGCTTGTTCGGCGGCGGTGGCACCGTCCGGCAGTTTTGCTAGGTATACTAGTGATTCCATTGGTATGACCTCCCACTTTTTTGGTGATTAGTCTGCGGCGAGAGCTGACTGGTTTAGTGAGCGGCGGTTCTGCCCTGTTCCTGGGCGAGCTGATCGAGCGACTTGCCCTTGGTTTCCTTCTTGACGAACAAGATGGCGGCAAGGGCGCCGATAATCGCCGGAATGACATAGAAGAGGAAGGACATCTGCGGGCCGAGCTTCATGCTCATGATGGCGCCGGCGACGATCGGGGCGAGCGCTCCGCCAAGGCGGCCGAAAGCCTGGCACCAGGCGACGCCGGTGTTGCGGAATTCGGTGGGATAGCCTTCAGCCATCAAGGGCTGGACGGCGGTTATCGCGTAGTTGATCGCGAAGCCCATGAAGATGTTGGCCGCCAGGATGGCGCCGAAGCCGCCGCTGACAAAGGCCATGATGACGATCGACACGCCGCCGAGCAGGTAAGCCATGATAAGGTTGGGCCGGCGGCCGATGATTTCGGCGACGAAGCCGGTGGAACAGTTGGCGATGACGGCGGCGGCGTTGTTGGCGATCGCCAGGGCGTACGCGGAGGTGAGCTTGAAGCCTTTCTCAAGCATGAGGGACGGCAGCCAGGCGTTGAGGCCGTACACGGTGAAACAGCCGCAGAAGTAGGTGATCCAAACACCGGCGGTGATCATCCAGTAGTCTTTGGAAAAGAGAGCCGCGGGGCCGACGATTTTAGGCTTCGGCGGGACGACGAGAGCCTCGGGATCGCGCGGCGTGACTTTGCCGGTAGCAAGGTTTTCGATGTAGTTGAGGATTTCATTCGCTTCGGCTTTGCGTCCTTTACCGGCCAGCCAGTAGGACGACTCGTGCATCTGGTAATAGAGGAATATGGCATAGAGGAACGGTACGCCGCCGATCAGGTAGCAGATCCTCCAGCCGTAGTGGGGAACAAGCAGGGTGGGGATGAGGCCGCCCATAACCCAGCCGACGATCATCCAGGCCATGCCGAAGGTGATGAAGAGGGCGCGGCGCGGCGTAGGAGTGGATTCGGAGAAAATCGTGGTGACGACGGGTATGCAAGCGCCCAGGCCGACGCCGGCCAGCACGCGGAAAAGGGCGAACTGCTCAAAGCTGGTCGCGAAGTAAATAGGGATGGTCAGGAGGGAATACGCGGCAATCGAGTATACGAGAGTGTTTCTGCGGCCGATTTTGTCGGAAATTATGCCGGCGCACGCACCGCCGATGATCAGACCGAAAAGACTCCAGGAGGACAGGGAGCCCATCGCGACTTTGTCCAAATGCCATTCGGCGGCGATCTGCGGCATGGTATAGGATACGACCATGTAATCGTAGCCGTCGAAGACCATCGCAAATCCGAGGAAGAAAAAGACTCTCCAGGTGAACTTGTTTACTCCCAATGAATCGATTACTTCTGAAATGGTGAAATTTTTCACTTTTTTCATTCTCCTTCCGATGACCAGCTTGGGATGGAATAGTTTCCTAACGTGTGGCGCTCGAGGAGTGATTGGGTTGTCGTTGTTTATGTATAACGGCTTTGTTTCAGCCCCTAGGGCGGCAATCTTGCTACGAGTCGGTGGGGGGCAGGAGGGTTTCCGCTTTGGCCGGCGGCCTTTGTTGACAAACAGTCAGCCCCCTGATCATGATGTCGGCGGCTTTTGTCATAGCGTTTCTGAATGTCGTGTCGTTTTCGACGAGAAAATGATAATCGAGCAACTTGTCGATGGTGCCCAGGTACATCTTGCGTAGGACCGCAAGGTCGACCGGCTCGAGAATGCCCTTGTTAACCCCCTGGCTGATAACTTGCTCGATCATTTCCCAGCGTTCTTGAAAATAGGCTTCGAATTTTGCCCATTCTTGCGGCAGGAACCGTTTGGTATCATTAATCATTTTTTCGTTGAGCGGTCCGAGAGCTTTGGGCGAGAACACCATCAGAGCTTTGAGCTTATCGGTGATGTCCAGATCGTCGCCCTGAAGGATGGTGGCTATCTGAAGGCGGAAGTCGGTGCGGATGTTGTCAAAAATGGCTGCCATGAGAGCTTCTTTGGAGTCGAAGTGCTCGTATACCGCTCTTTTGCTGACGCCTAAATCGCGGGCGAGATCCGAGGTGGTGAATTTTATGCCGTACGCGTTCATCAGTTGCAGCGCGACGGCAAGTATCCTATCCCGCATAAGATCAGCCTCCTTTCGGTACCGCCGTGGTTTCGCGGGTACCGCATAATATCTGGGGGAGTGTGTTGCTGCATAGTTGAGTAGGTGTTCCACTCCCCCGGAATATTATGGGTGCTTTAGGCATCCTTGCTTTTCGTAGTTATTGCTACTGAGCAATGGTTGCTTTTGCCTTGGCCGCTTTTTCGCTCTTATCAAGCGCCCTGTAGATGAAGGCGCAGACCAGACCGAGTACGCTGATGGCAAGAGCGATGTAGAAGGCGTTTTGGTAGCTGCCGGTAGACATTCTTACCGTTGCGGCGGTCATCGGGCCGAAGATGGCCGCAAGGCTGAAGCCGATAAAGGTGATACCATAGTTTACACCAAAGTTTTTGAGACCGTATCTTTCGCTGATGATCGGCGGCATGGTGCCCATGAAGCCGCCGAAGACGGCGCCTACGCCTATCCCGGAAACGGCAAAGCCGGCAACCGAGCTCGTCATGCTCAGATTGAGCATGGAGAGGGCGGATACGACGTACATGATCGCGATGGTGTTGGAACGACCGATTTTGTCAGACAGGCTGCCGAAGCCGATACGACCGAGCGCGTTCGAAATGGCGACCAGGCTGACGAAGAAGGCGGCGTCCATGGGAGTGAGCTTGAACATGAGCTGGCCAATCGGCGACGCGAAAGCGGTGATCATGAGACCGGAGAGGGCGCCGCAGAGAAGCATAATGAGGATGACCCACCAAGTCTTGTCTTTAAGCATGTTGTACCACATGACATCGGGGATGTTCGCCTTGGGAGCACCGGCTTCGGGTTTCGGCTCCCAGCCTTCCGGTTTGTAGCCCGGAGGGGCTTTCTTGATGATGTTGATCGTGATGGCGAGGACCACGAAGAATGCGGCGCCGAGGATTTTGAAGGTGGCCATGACGCCGTATTTGATGATAAGGGCGCTGGCGACGGGGGCGAAAAGCATGGCGCCGCAGCCGTAGCCGGCGGCGACCAGGCCGGAGGCAAGGCCTCTTTTGTCAGGGAAGAACTTGACGGTGTTGCCGAGCGTTCCGGCGTAGACAACGCCGCCCCCTATACCGGCCAGGGTGCTGTAAGTGATGTAGAGCAGGCCGACTTTGTTGACAAAGCCGGTAAGGAAAAAGCCGACAGTGAACATCAGACCGCCGATGAGGATGTTGGCCCTGGAGCCAAGGCGGTCCTGAACGTAGCCGCCGCCGATCATGGCGACGGGGCTGAGACCGTGATTGATCGTGAATGCCAGTCCGATGGCGGCCGCAGACCAGCCAAACAATTTTCCAAGCGGCAGTGCGAATACGCTCCACGCGTACAGGGTGCCGATGCAGAGGTTAGTTACTATCGCGGCGACAAGAATTAACCAGCGATTGTATTTTTGTTCGGCCATTCTCCGACCTCTTTCTTTCAGTATTTTGTTTCCAAATAGCAGAATAACAGACAAAGAATCATGGACTCACTGTGCGACAAGTGGACTGGTGTGAGGCGACTGTTGTCGAGGCTGTTTAGCCGCTTGGGGGGCACAGGGTTGAACGGCAAATATACGAAAATTCGTTAAATTCTCGTCAGGGGACGAACGGTGGTCCCCCTTTGCGGCAACCTTAGTTGTGTGCCGTTGGTTGGATAACCAGCCTTAATTGCCGGCTTTTTCTTCGGCAGGCAGTTCTGTTTTGCAGAAGGGGCAAATTTTCTGCTTAACCCCTCCTATGGCGGCGATTTTCTTTTTGCAGTTCGGGCACTCTACAGGCTTGGCTGCTCCACCTGGACGAAAACACATTGCACATTACCTCCTGAAATTTTGTTGCCGGGGAAGGTTTTTCCCCCGTTAAAAATACGTTGCCGTAATTAGGCGGGGCTTTCTGAACCGCTGCTTATGGCAGCAAAGGACGTTGTCGCCTGTCGCCTCGCCGGTGCGGGCGTTTACTGCTGGCGCAGCAAAGCCGCATAGTTCGCTTGACTTGAGTGTAGCCGGAAAAACGCGCGATGTGCCCTTTTTCCCCCACCTCCTTCAGCGCTTGTCCGCTTATTTCGGCGCGTCTTTTGCATTGAGTATGATGTGAATCCCTGCCGATGCATACCATAATATGCAATAAACGTGCCAGCTCGCCCATAAGCGGTCGAAGCGCCGGGCATTAAGGGGCGGGGTGTTTTGCCCGTTTCTTGAGAAACAAGGGTTTTATCTCTTTTTGGTTTTCCGGCGAATTTGTTAATAAGTTCACAAATGGGATAAATCCAGGGTGTCGGCCAATCCTTTTTTGCGAATTCAGTATCATTTTAGGAAATGGTCTGCTTGGTAATTTCGGTGCGCACGCGGAGGGCGCTGTGGCTTTTTAGTGGCGGTATTCTAAAGGGCCCCCTGGCAGGGGGCCCTGGGAAGAAGGCACTGGCGGGCTAATAATCTATTTTGAAGTCTTTCAGTTTCCGATAGAGGGTTGAGCGGCTGATTCCCAACACCTCGGCCGCCGTTCGGGGACAGTTGTTGGCATGGAGAAGGGCGGCCTCGATGGCGGCTTTTTCGAGTTTTTCCAGACAGAGGATTTCTCCGATTTTCTTGCTGGTGTCAGATAATTCGTCCGGTTTTACGGGGCAGGAGTCTACAAGGATGTAGTTAGGCAGGTTTTCCGGTTTGATGAGGTCCCCTTGGGCGGTGTTGACGGCGTGGATTATGGCGTTCTGAAGCTGCCGCACGTTGCCCGGCCATGGGTATTCGCTGATCTTTTTCTGGGCCGCCGGGCTGATCTGGGGAACTTTCCAGTTGTGGCGCTCGCAGTACCGTTCGATGAAGTGTTTGACCAGCAGCTCAATGTCGCCGCTTCTTTCCCTTAGAGGAGGAATGTTGATCGTCAAAACCGACAGACGGAAGTACAGGTCTTCGCGGAATTGACTCTCCTTGACCATTTTGTAAAGGTCTTTGTTAGTGGCTACGATTATGCGGAAGTCAACTTTCTTGTAGCGGTTGCCGCCGACCCGCATGACCTGTTTGTCTTCGAGGGTTCTGAGCAGTACGGCCTGGAGTTCCAGCGGCATGTCGCCGATTTCGTCGAGGAAGAGCGTTCCCCCGTGGGCAAGCTCGATTTTGCCGGCTTTGCCGCTGCGTTCCGCGCCGGTGAAACTGCCGCCTTCGTAGCCGAACAGTTCGCTGCCGATGAGTTCCCTTGGCATGGCGGCGCAGTTGACGGCCATGAACGGTCCCTGGGGGCGGTGGACATTGTGGATGGCCTGGGCGAAAAGCTCTTTGCCTGTGCCGCTTTCGCCGGTGAGCATGATGTTTTCCGCCGAGGCGGCGAAGCGCTTGGCCAGGGCGAGGGTTTTTTTGAGCTCGGGGCTTTCGGTGATGATGTCGGCAAAGGTATGTACGGCCATGCCGTTGGTCTTAACGCTCGCTTTGGCGGCGGCTTTCTCGGCGGAGATAAATTTCAGGACGGCGACATTCAGTTCGTTGGTCTCGTGGTTGATTATCGGCCGGATAACAATCTGGAAGGGGAGCTGCCGGTCGTTGCCGACGCTGATGTGTTCTTCAACACGGACGATCTCGCCTTTTTCCGCCAGGGAAAGGAGGGGGGAGTCGTGGTTGAGGAATTCGCAGATGTTCCGCTTGCCGACGTCTTCATGGCGGAGTTTGAGGATGCGCATGCCGTCTCGGTTGGTAAAGATAATCTTCCCGGTCCGGTCGATGGCAACGATGCCCTCTTCGACAAATGCCATGGTGGCGTTTAAGGTGTGGTGGACGACGATAAGCTTGTCGGTTGTGCTGCGGAGATGGTTGTCGAGGGCCGCGACTTGTTTGTTGGCGCTGCAGAGTTCGTCGGCGGTTTTGCTGAGCTTTATGCCGGTTTCAATGGCGACGGCCATGGAAGTTGTCAGCGCGAAGCTGTGCATGCTTAGGTTTTTGAGCGTTTCTTCGTCCGGAGGATTCTGCAAAGGCTGGCTGAGCAGCACGAGAGCAGCCTGAACCGAGCCGTTTTCATCTTTAATAGGCGCGGCGGAGGCAATGCTATTTTGAAACGCGATGCAATAGTGCTCGGGACCGAGCAGTTGCACGGGGCGTTTGAGGCGGATGCATAGTTCGTGGGCGGTGGTGCCTTCAGTGTGTTCGTCGGCGACGATGCCCATGCGGGAGCTTTGGTCGGCAAAGAGGGGCGGGAATTTTTGCCAGTCCCCCTCGTTTAGCAGCACAACCCCGGTTTTATCGAATAAATAGAGGAGATAGCCGCAAGAAAAAAGGAGGTCTTGGAAAGACTTGGCCAACGAATTTGTTATGTCAATAAGCTGTCGATGCTGATCGAGGAGTTTCGACAATTCGTCGGGCTTCATATGGGGGCTGGTCACGACTGCATAAGGGTTGACGCCCAGGTTGCGGGATCTGATCCAGGAAGCGGCAACTTCTTGGTTCATGTAAGGATGTCTGCGGGGATCCTCGGATTCGTCCTGCAAAAATGCCTGCTTGCACTGCAGCAGCGCCTGCCACCGTTCGTAGGACACGAGAATGTCGCTGGATCTTATTTCGTTGTCGGCAAAAAAGTTGACCTGTGTGTTCTGGATTTTCGGAAGGCGGTTGGTTTTGCCCATCTGCACTTTCCTCCATCGTATTCTCGTCTGACACACTGCTTTACCGCGAACGTTTCGTGGGGCAATCAGGAGAGCTTTGTCCCATTATATTCGCTCCGGCAACCGCTTTAGTACTTGGCGCCGAAGCGAATTTTGACTATTCCGGCAAATAATGTTTAAATACAAGGCCGACGAGTCTCAGTAGACGTATCGACTTTGCGAAGGCGATTGGGTAGTGTAAAAACAATAAGAAATTTGATACTACCCCTATGCTATATTATATAATTATAACCTTATCAGTACAAGACCGGCACATGTAATCTTTTGGGGTTATTAACATTATTTTATGTGCTGACACAGAGGTTTTGCAAGGTCTACCGGTCTTGCGGGGCCTTTTCTTTTTTCGGGTTGCCAGCTACCTGGGGCTAATTGATATTTTTTTCACATTGCCGCAGTGTTAGAATTCGCACCCAGTTTTAAAATGATACTGTAATCGCAAAAAAGGATTGCAATCGGCTATCGTTGGGTGAATTTCTGCGAAAAAAAACGGCGGGCAAGCGCCTGTCTTTGCCGAACGCCGAACGCCGCCGCGCGTTTTTGCGACTTTGGACATGTATTGTCGCACTCTGGCACGTTTATTGCAATATATCCGCTTAAGGGCGCTATGCGCCAACCATAGTAATATCCGGGCGTAACGCTCTGCCTTAGTTGTCAAAAACCGCCGCAAGGCAGATTTGACTCATTATGGACGGCGGAGGCCCGGTCAACGCCGGAAGGGAGGCAACATGAGCAAAAGTATCGATTTGCAACAAGAGGGCATCGAAGTAAAGAAATCGTGCTGTTACTTCTGCCATCAGAACTGCGGTGTGCTGGCTTATGTCAAAGACGGCAAGGTGCTGGCCATCGAAGGTGACCCCAGCTATCCCACTAACGAGGGGGGACTGTGTTGCCGGGGTAATATCGCTTTGAAACATCTCGATCATCCCGCCCGCGTCAACTACCCGCTCAAACGGGTGGGCAAACGCGGTGAGGGCAAGTGGGAACAGATTCCCTGGGACCAGGCAATGGACGAGATCGCCGCCAAGTTGGCCGCGATTCGCGACGAGTTCGGCGCGGAGGCGGTAGCCACAGCCGGGGGCACGTCGCGCACCGACGACTGGGCCCGCCGGCGGTTTATGAACATGTTCGGCAGTCCGAACTGTTTTCACAATTCCCATTTATGCTGGATACCTACCTTTATGGTGGAGACCGCCATCTACGGCTGGTGCCCGTTCGACCTTGACCTGGGGGCGAGCCGTTGTCTGGTGCTGTGGGGCCAGAACCCGGGTGCATCGAGCATGCCGGAGATGCACCACATCCGCGAGTTGCAGACGAAGGGCCTGAAGGTAATCGTCATCGATCCCCGTTTCACCGAAACGGCGGCGAAGGCGGACCTCTGGCTGCCGCTCAGGCCCGGCTCCGACCTGGCGCTGGCGCTGGCGTGGGTCAACGTCATCATCCACGAGGGTCTGTACGATGCGGAGTTCGTGACCGAATACTGCGAGGGCTTCGGCGAGCTTGCCGACCATGTCGAACAGTTCACGCCCGAATGGGCGGCGCCGCTGACTTGGCTGACGCCGGAGCAGATTCGCGAGAGCGCTTATATGTACGCGACAAGTAAGCCTGGCAATATTCAGTGGGGGGTCGCCATCGACCAGCTCGGCAAATCGGCCGGCGCGGCGATGCACGCCCGTGCGCTGCTCAGGGCACTGACCGGCAATCTCGATTGCCCCGGCTCCGATCTCTTGACCGGTCCCAGCCAGGACTCGATCACCGACGAGGAAATGGAAGCCAACGACATGCTGCCGGAGGCGCAGAAGGCGAAGCAGATCGGCGCCGACCGCTTCAAGCTGATTACCTGGCCCGGTTACGGCCGGATCGCCGAACTTGCCAAGAAGCACTGGGGCAAGGCGCCGACCGCCGAGTGGATGTGCGAGGCCCATCCGCCGTCTGTGTTCAACGCCATCATCACTGGCGAGCCTTATCAGATCAAGGCGCTGCTGGTGTCGGCCACCAACCCGGTGAATTCGTACGGTCAGAGCAAGATGACTCTGGAGGCGCTCAGGAAGGTCGACTTCATGGTAACGTGCGAGTACTGGATGACGCCGACAGCCGCTCTGTCCGATTATGTACTGCCAATCGCCGGCGCCCTCGAACGGCCGACGATCACCAATTCTTACGGCTGCGCGGATTTCCTGCTGTGTTCGCAGCGGGCCATCCAGCCGATGTACGAGCGCCGCAACGATTACAACTTCTGGCGCGACCTGGGCATGCGCATGGGCCAGGAGGAGATGTGGCCGTGGGAGACGGTGGAGGATGCGTACCACTACCGTATCGAGCCGCTTGGCTACGGCGCCGAGAGTTACGATGAGTTCGTGGATTTGTACCGTTTCCATTTCCCGGAGAGGGAGTATTTCAAGTATAAGCGGATCGGTTTCGGCACTCCGTCCGGTAAGGTGGAGCTGTATTCCTCGACTCTCAAGGATCTTGGCTATCCGCCGCTGCCCGAGTACGCTGGCCCGGTCGAGAACGAACTGGACGACCCGGAACTGGCGAAGGAGTATCCGCTGGTGTTGACGACCGGCAACGGGTTTATGCCGTTCCACCATTCCGAGCACTTTCAGATCAAGGAACTGCGTTTCCTGCGCCACGAGCCCCGGGTCGAGATCAACCCGGCGACGGCTGCCGAACTGGGAATTGCCGATGAGGACTGGGTCTGGATCGAAACCCGCCGCGGCCGGATCAAGCAGAAGGCTGCGCTGACACAGGGGGTTGCTCCCCGGGTTATCGTGACCGAGCGCGGTTGGTGGTTCCCCGAGCGGAGCATGGCCGAGCCGGAGCTGGGCGGCTGCTTGGAGTCGAACACCAATGTTCTGACCAGCGTGGACGACGAGCATTGTGACCCGTTCAGCGGCACCTGGGCCAACCGGGGACTGCTTTGCAAGGTTTACAAGGTGAACGGCGCGGATGCGAAGGAGGGTAAATAAGATGGCCCGCTATGCAATGGTTTTCGATATCAGGCGTTGCATCGGCTGCCATTCGTGCACGGTAGCCTGCCGGACGAAGAATGAGTTGCCGATGGATATGATTTACAACCCGGTCACCACTGTAGGCCCGACCGGCGTGTATCCCAATTTGAGCATGGTTCATCTGCCGCTGATCTGCATGCACTGCGACAATCCTCCGTGCGTCGATGCCTGCCCGACGGGCGCTTCTCAGCGCCGGGACGACGGGATAGTGTTTGTGGAGGATAAGAAGTGCGTCGGCTGTTTGGCGTGTGTGATGGCCTGTCCCTACGGGGCTCGGGTTAAGAACCACGAGTCGGGCGCGGTGCAGAAGTGCGATTTCTGCAAGGACCGGGTGGACGAGGGCAAGCTGCCGTACTGTGTGCTGACTTGCCATCAGAAGGCCCGCGTTTTCGGCGATCTCGACGACGAGACGAGCGAAGTATACAAACTTGTAAACGGTGAGCGTACGGTACGCCTGCTGGCAGAGCTGGGGACCGAACCTTATGCCTTTTACATTTACGGATAGGAGGCGGAGCTCATGAGTCAAAAGCATGAAGGCTGGGGCTGGATGCTGGCCGTCGATTTCTTCTTCGCAGGCATGGGCGGAGCGATGCTGGTGATCGCCGGGATTGTCGACCTGTTCGTCGGCGAGGGGCGCACTTCGGCGCTCGCTAGTTTCCTTGGGGCCGCGTTTATGGCCCTGGGGTCGGGTCTGCTGATCTTCGAACTTGGCCGCCCCTTCCAGTCGTGGCGTGTATTTATGAACCCAAGGGCAATCCTGACGGTGGGGGCCTGGGTTATGTCGCTGGCGATTTGCGCCGGCCTGGTTTACACGACGTTTTCGTTCGCCGTTTTCCCCTGGAGCGATTGGGTGCTGGTCCGCAAGCTGGTGGCCGTGGTCATCGTGGTGTCCGGCCTGATTGTGGCCACTTATCCCGGCGTGCTGCTGGGGCGGCTTAAAGGCCGGCCGCTGTGGGTCGGTCCCGGGATGACGAGCTTGTTTCTGACCTCGTCGCTGGTTACCGCGTTCGCCGCCCACATCCTGTGCGGCATGATTGTGGCTCCGGCTACGATCGGCGACGTACTCGCCAGGTTCCCGGCGATAACCGCCGTGTTGCTGGCTGTGCAATTGCTGCTGTGGGTCAGTTATATGTGGGTGAAAATCAGCGGCGCGACCGAGGCTGAAGCGGTCGCCGCCCGGAGATTGCTTTGCGGCGAGTACTCCTCGGCGTTCAAGTATGGTCTCATGCTGGTGGGAACGGTGCTGCCGCTCCTGCTCGTGCTGGTTTCGTCGCCGCTTTATCAGGCGGCGGGCGCGATTCTGGTGCTCGTGGGCGGGTTTATCCTGCGCATGCTGGTCATTTACGCCGGCGGCGCTGACCGGACCTGGCTTCCGGGCGAGGTGAAGTATCGTTCGCGTCTCCCGCATGGTGACGAAGCCTTTATGAAGGCCTGGAACGAGAAGGAGTTTTGGACCACAAATAAGTAAAGATCAGGAGACTGGCTATGAAACCGGCTGAATTCACCGCAGTAAACACCGTTTTGAATCGTACGGAGAGCGTCTGCCCTGTTTGTTTGCGGGTCGTCGCCGCGCAGGTCGTCGCCGAGGGCCGGGCCGTCTATCTGGAAAAGGAATGCCCCGAGCACGGGGCATATAAGACCTACCTGTGGCCGGATGTCGACCACTACAGGTGGATGGGAGCTTTTCAGTACCCCGGGGTGCGGCCCAAACAGCCGCTGCCCGCGCGGCAGGGCTGCCCGCGTGACTGCGGGCCGTGCACCGGCCATCTCCGCCAAGCGACGCTGGTGGAACTGGAGCTTACCCAGCGCTGCAATCTGCGCTGCCCGGTCTGTTTTATGGCGGCCGGGTCGGCGCAGAAAGCCGCGCCGCCCGAGCCCGACCTTGAGGCTATCGGCAGCGTTCTCAGGAATGTGATGGAGAAAACGGGTCCCCAGACGAGTATCCAGCTTACCGGGGGGGAGCCTACGGTTCGCCACGACCTGGCTGACATCGTCCGGCTGGGCCGGGAAGTGGGATTTCTCGCTATCGAGGTCAACACGAACGGCGTGGTGATCGCCAAGGACCCAGGCTACGCCGCACGCCTGGCCGAAGCGGGGGCAAGCGGCATTTATCTGCAGTTCGACGGGCTGAGTCAGGAGGTATACAGGAAGATCCGCGGCGAGGATTTGCTGGCGGTCAAGCTGCGGGCGATCGAAAATTGCCGGGCGGCCGGTATCCAGGCCGTGCTGGCGATGACGGTCATCAGCGGCATCAACGACGACCAGATGGGGGCCGTGCTCGATTTTGCCCTCAAGAACCGCGACGTGGTTGCCGGCGTGGCTTATCAACCTGCTTTCGGCTCCGGCCGTTTCGACGTTGCCCCCGAGCGTCGGCTGACGATGGGGGATGTGGCCTTCATGCTGGCCGAGCAGAGCCAGGGCCTGTTAGGGCCGTATGACCTGTGGCCGCTGGCGTGTTCGCACCCGCTTTGCTCCTGCGCTACTTATATTGTCGAAGAACAGGGCAAGTTCAGCCCGCTGACCCGCCGGATCACTCCCGCCGAATATGCGGAGTATTACGATCCGGCCAGCCCGCAGGGTTCTATATTCCCCGACATTGCCGCCAGCCGGTTCCCCGAACTTGGTTCCGGCCTGTCGGTTGTCGTGATGGGTTATATGGACGCCCGTAGCATGGATCTGCAGCGCCTCAGGGAGTGCAGCATGCTGGTCGCCGGGCCGGAAGGCCGGCTGGTCCCGTTTTGTGCCTACCAGCTCACCGACGTGTCCGGAAATAAGACCGTCACGCAAAGGTGCGGAGCATGACACAGGAAAAGCTTGTTAAAACGAATTGCCGCTTCTGCGGCTATCAATGCGGCCTTACAGCCACCGTGACCGACGGCCGGGTGACGGCGGTCGAGCCAGACCCGACCCAGTACCCCGGCGACGCGGGCATTCAGCGTGGCTGCCGGCGGTGGCGGGTGGCACCGGAATTTCTCGACCATCCCCAGCGGATTAATTATCCGCTGAAGCGAGTGGGCGAGCGCGGCAGCGGACAGTGGCAGCGGATTACGTGGGACCAGGCGCTGGACGAGATCGCGGCCAAGCTTGCGACGCTCAAGGAACGCCACGGCCCGGAGATGCTGGCAACCTGCATCGGCGGCCCGCACGCGGTTTTCTGGCCGCTCCACCGGTTCATGAATCTTTTCGGCAGCCCCAACAACGTGGGGATCGGCCAGATATGCTGGAATCCGGCCACCTGGGTCAATGCCCTGACTTATGGATGGACGATCGAAAATGAGCTTGACCCCGAAAAAACGGCGTGCGCGATGTTTTGGGGCACGAATCCGGCCGAGTCGGACAACTCTTTGTTGTGGCGTACGTTGGTGCGCTTCAGCCAGACAGGCAAGCCGTTGATCGTCGTCGACCCGCGGCGGACGCGGACGGCGGAGTTGGCTACGCTTTGGCTGCCGGTGCGCCCCGGCACCGATGCTGTGCTGGCTCTTGGCTTGATCAACGTGATTGTGGCCGAAAGGCTATATGACGAGACGTTTGTCGACAGGTGGTGCAATGGGTTCGCCCGCCTGGCGGAGCACGTGGCCCGCTACACGCCTGCGTATGTTGAGAGTGTCACCGGGATAAAAGCGGAAACGGTTGTGGCGGCCGCGCGGCTTTACGCCGGAAATGCGCCGGCGACCCTGATTTCCGGCCGGGGCATCGACCAGATCGGCGCCAACAGTTTTGCCACCCAGCGAGGGCTGGCGATTATGAGGGCCATAACCGGCAACCTCGACACGCCAGGGGCTTCGCATATCACGGATATGCCGGATTTTATCCCGGAAATCGACCTGGAACTGAGCGATCGCTTTCCGGCCGAGGCGCGCCAGAAGAGACTGGGAAGTCTGGCGTTGCAGTCTTACCCCGGTTACGAGCGCGTCCGGAGATTGACGATGCGGCACGGCCGGCGGCTGCCGATGCGCTATCTGACTTCCGCCCAGCCCAACCTGGTGTGGCGGGCGATGCTGACCGGCGAGCCGTACCCGATCCGATCGCTGATCGTGATGGCGACCAATCCGCTGCTGACCCAGGCGGACAGCCGGCTGATTTACGACGCGCTGAAAAGCCTCGATTTGCTGGTAGTGCTGGAGATGTTCCCGACACCGACGACGATGCTGGCCGACTACGTGTTGCCGAGCGCCGGCGCCCTGGAGCGCCCGCTGCTGGAGACGAAGGCCGGTACAGCCAATCTGGCGTACGGTGGCGCCAAGGCGGTCGAACCGTATTACGAGCGGCGTCCCGATTACGATTTTTGGCGAGGGATCGGGCTGAGGTTGGGGCAGGAGAACGACTGGCCCTGGCAAAGCTTCGAAGCGGCACTGGCCGCGAGCATGGAACCGACGGGCTGGACGTGGGATGATTTTTGCCGCGAGGGCCTGTATACGCTGCCGCCGGAATACCGCAAGCACGAGCATATCGACCCCCAGACCGGCCAGCCCGCAGGGTTTGCCACCGCCAGTGGCAAGGTTGAACTCTATTGCGGGCTTGTCGCCGAACTCGGCGGCGACCCGTTGCCAGTGCCGCAACCTACGCCGGCGACGAGCGAGGAGTATCCCCTGTCGCTGATCACCGGGGCGCGATTCCAACCGTATTTCGCCTCCAGTTTCCGCCAGTTCGCATCATTGCGTTCCGCTCACCCCGAGCCGTGGGCCGAAGTCAGCGTCGCCACGGCGCGCCGGCTGGGTCTCGAAGATGGCTGCCGGGTATGGGTCGAGACGGAGCGCGGGCGGGCCAGCTTTACGCTGCGGATCGCCCGTATGGGCGACGGCGTGGTGAGCGTCGAGTACGGGTGGTGGTACCCGGAGATGGCGGCGGCCGAGCCAAGCATCGGCGGCCTGTGGGCGGCAAACGCCAATACCCTGACCAACGCCGATTACGAGACTTCCGATCCCATGATAGGGACCGCAACATATAACGGGCTACCCTGCCGGGTGTCGAGGGCGGAGTAGGGTCCTAAAATGATACTGTTATCGCAAAAACGGATTGCTTGCAGTAAGGCCTGACAGCCGGCTATGTGAAGCTTTTAACATGGGGGCAGCGCATCCCAAAAAGAGATGCGGCGCTGTTTGACGCCTCTCGGGGGAAGTGCCTGAAACCTTGGAATATAGCGATTTTTGCCGGCCTTAACAAGCTGGCACGCATATTGCATGTATTATTAGGTGATATGCGAAGTTGATATCTAGGCAAAGCTATGCCTCATTTGATAGAGAGTATTTTACGAAATGATGGCTCGGCTATCGCCTGGAGGAGGTGTTGGGGTTAAAGGCAAAAACGAACAGATTTTTGTAAGCCCATGAAAACAAGTTTCTAGAAAGGGTTGGTGAGATCGTGAGCAAAATAACCAAAGAATGGAAGCACGTAAACGAGGACGGTTCATATACCGTCAGAACCTGCGGCTGGTCGCCCCCTGGTGACCATCCCGTAGGATGCGGCATGAAGCTGCATGTTAAAGGCGGCAAGCTCGTGAAGGTTGAGGGCGACCCCGATCATCCTATCAGCCAGGGCCGGCTTTGCATCCGCTGTCTGACGCTGCCGGAATTCGTGCATCATCCCCAGCGTATCACCACGCCGATGAAGCGCGCTCCCGAAAATCGCGGCAAAGACATCTGGCAAAAGATCTCCTGGGACGAAGCCTGGGATATCATCGTTCCGAAAATTAAAGAGTTCAAGAAGAAGTACGGCGCCGAGTCGATCGTCGTTTTTGGCGGCACCGGCCGTCAGGCTTGCCTGTACTACTATCCGCTTGGCTTCGCTTCGATCGGCACCCCGAACGTCTGCTATCCCTGGAGCGGCTGGTCCTGCTATGGCCCGCGCTGCTCTATCACCGACTACATCCTCGGCGCCGGCTATCCCGAGATCGACTTCGCCGGTACTTATCCCGACCGTTACGACAACCCGAACTATGTTGTGCCGAAATGGATCATGCAGTGGGGCAAAAACCCGCTTATGTCCAACCCGGACGGCTTCTTCGGCCACTCGCTCATCGACCTGCTGAAGCGCGGCACGGAGCTCATTCAGATCGACCCGCGGATGACCTGGCTCGGCACCCGTTCCAAGTACGTCTGCCAGCTGCGTCCCGGCACCGACACCGCTCTTGCTCTCGCGTTCATCAACGTCATCATCAACGAAGAACTGTACGACAAGGACTTCGTCGAAAACTGGTGCTACGGCTTCGACGAACTCAAAGAGCGCGCTCAGGAATACTCGCCTGAGAAAGTCGCCGACATCACCTGGGTACCTGCCCAGAAAATCCGCGAAGTTGCCCGCTTCATGGCTACCGAAAAACCGGGCGCCATTCAGTGGGGTCTGGCCGTCGACGAAAACCCGAACGGCGTTCAGCTCGGCCACGCTATCCTGTCCCTGTGCGCCATCACCGGCAACCTCGACGTTCCCGGCGGCATCACCATGGGCCCACCGGCCGCTCTGCTCGGCAAATGGCGTATGGAAACCCGCCGCAACCTGTCCCCCGAACTGTGGGACAAGCGGATCGGCGCCAAAGAATGGCCTGCGCTCAGCACCGCCATGGCGACCACTCATCCGGACGAGACCCTCGATACCCTCGAGACCGGCAAACCCTACAAACTGCGCATGGGCTGGTTCAACAGCAGCAACTTCATCACCCCGACCTGCTCCGCTCAGCCTGACCGCTGGTACAGGGCCCTCAAGAGCCTCGAGTTCAACGTTGTTCAGGACCTGTTCATGACCCCGACCGCGATGGCGTTCGCCGATGTATTCCTGCCGCTGCCTACCTTCGCGGAAGCCGACGGCGTCGTTGTTACCCACTTCGGCCGCAATGCCGTGTTCCTTGGCGCCATCAACGAAGCTCTGCGCGTTGGCGACACCAAGTCTGACATCGAGGTCTGCATCGAGCTCGGCAAAAAACTCCACCCGGATATGTGGCAGTTCGACAGCGTCGACGACTTCTTCACCAAGCAGCTCAAACCCGAGCTGGGCATCGACTTCAACGACCTGCGCGAACAGTTCATCTATCAGCCCAAATACGAATACCGCAAGTTCGAAACCGGCAAACTGCGCTCCGACGGCGAACCCGGCTTCAACACCGTTACCGGCATGGTCGAGCTCACCTCCACGCTGTTCGAGGCCTGGGGCGAAGATGCGCTGCCGTACTTCCAGGAGCCCCCGTACAGCCCGGTCAGCACACCGGAACTCTTCAAGGAGTATCCGTTCGTTCTTACCACCGGCGCGAGGAAGTTCACCTCCTTCCATTCCGAGCACAGGCAGATTTCGACCCTGCGCGAGATCGATCCGTACAACGAAATGGAAATCCATCCCGACGCCGCCGCCAAGCTCGGCATTATCGATGGCGACTGGGTCATGATGGAGAACATGTTCGGCAAGTGTAAGGCCAAAGCCAAACTCACGCCGATCATCCACCCGCAGGTCGTCCATTCGACCCACGGTTGGTGGTACCCCGAAAAACCGGGTGAAGAGCCCAGCCTGTTCGGTGTTTGGGAATCGAACATCAACACCCTGATTCCGCACAAGCACATCGGCAAACTTGGCTTCGGCTGCCCGGCCAAGCAGATGATCTGCAAGGTGTACCGGATCGAAGAGGGAGTCTAAACTGCCCCGTTTGGCCAGCAGTTCCGGCAGGATTTTGCCGGCCGACGAAGAATAGTGATAGGAGGTTGAACAATGTCACGTAACGGCTTGTTGATTGACTACCAATATTGCACAGGCTGCCATAGCTGCGAAGTGGCCTGCAGGAACGAACACAATATCCCCCGTGGCAAGTGGGGCATCAAGCTCACCGAGGTAGGCCCCTGGCAGGTGGAAGGCGACAAGTGGGAGTGGAACTACGTTCCCGTCCCCACCACGCTTTGCGACCTGTGCGAAGACCGGGTTAAAGCCGGCGAAAAGCCGACCTGCGTCCATCACTGCCTCGGCCAGTGCATGGAGTACGGCCCGGTGGAAGAACTGGCCAAGAAGATGGCCGGTAAGGGCAAGAAGGTCGTTATGTTTGCTCCCTGAGCAAACTGATGACAACCTGTTCCGACTGCTGAAGACTGGCATAGTGACCGCGCCCCCCACTCCGTAGGGGGGGCGCGGCAGTATGCGTATTTTAGCACAAGGGAAAGGAGGGACAAAAATGACGGAAGAGAAAAAGCCTGTGGCCCCGGGGCCGCGCAAGATCCAGAAGCCCCTCAACCCGCTGGCGGCGAAACCGGGCCAGATGTACGGCAAGGTCGATTTCGCTCCGGAGAAGCCCTACAAGGATATCCTTGGGGACGATAAGAAGTAATCCGACAGCTGTCCTTGGAAGAGGACCGCAGGATACGAAAACAGCCTGTCGTCATCGACGGCAGGCTGTTTTCTCCGTTGCGGCGCAGGGATGGCAATAGGCAGGGAAGCGTGGAGGGATAACAGTGTGCTGGTCATGCAATCCGTATTGCGGCGGCTGCAAGCCGCCGAAGCCGAAGCCGATCAAATGCCCCGAATGCAAGGCGTTTAATTTCGGCGAGGAGAAAAACTGCAAGCGGTGCGGCACCGTACTGCCCGAACGTGAGCCTCCGCCCACGGTAATGTGCCTTTATATCGGCAAACTGTGCGCCAACCCCTGTATGCGCCACAAGAAGGAGCCCCGTGAAGGGGAAGATGCCGTCTGCATGTGGCATACGCCGGCGAAAGACTCCGAATAGGTATTCGCGACATAGCCCGGAAGATACGTAAACCCGCGCAACCTGATTACGCGGGTTTACGCTGTTTTCAGACGGGGGCGGAGTGGCTGTTCGCCGTCTGAAGCCGGTTTGAATATAGCTTGTGACAGTTAGGGAGGTCACAAAAGAAGACAAATACATTGACAGCGCGGGCGCTGTTTTTTACAATAAGGTTAACGATCGTTAACGAGGTGGTGTCATGCTGGGTTTACCTGAACACAGCGGGAAAAAAGGCGAAATGCTGTACGCCAGCCTGGAGCTATTCGCGACACGGGGGTATGACGCGGTTTCGGTGCGCGATATCGCCAAGGCCGCCGGCGTGTCGGAAGCTGCGCTGTACAAGCATTTCGCCGGCAAAGAGGATATGGCGCTTTTCATCTTCGGCGGTATTATCAGCGAATACACCGCGCGGCTGAAAGCCGTCGCTGCCGGGCCGGAAGGGGCGGTGGCGAAGCTGGGACGCATCGTCGACGTGACTTATGAACTTTACCGCGAATACCCCGCGGAGATTCGCTTCGCCTTGCTGTCGCAGTACCTGTTCTGGGATAAGGTGGCCGAGGAGATCAAACCGCATTTCGTCATCCGCCGGATTATCGCCGACGGGATGGATAGCGGAGAGATACCGCGGCGGGAGGTGTACCTGTGGATCGCGATTTTTTCGGGAGTAATGCTGCAGCCGCTGGCCCAGCACCGCTATTTCGCCGATGTGCTGCCGGGAATGGCGGAGTTGAAGGTGGAAATCAAGGCTGTGGTTCGGAAATTGTTCGCTGTGGAATAAGGATAGAACAAGGAAGCCCTGGTGCCGGTTGCGGATGAAGATCGGGCAAGGGAGTGTAAAAATGTGAAGGTTTTGCTGCGCGCCTTTTTGCAAATGCTGTTCAGGACGAGGCTGACAGGGGAGAGGGAAATAAGCCTCGAGGGGCCGTCGATCGTACTGCCGAATCATGTTTCGTTTCTCGACGCAATCTTTCTTTACGCATATTTGCCTGGTGACGTGTGTTTCGTCGTCAATACGGCGATCGCGCAAAAGCTCGGCTTTGTCCTGCGGTGGGTCAACCATGTCACCGTCGACCCGCTTAATCCGTATTCGCTGAAAAAGATCGTCGGCGAGATAAAGGCCGGAAAGACGGTGGTGCTGTTTCCCGAGGGGCGGATAACGGTGACCGGCGGCCTGATGAAAATCTACAGCGGCGTCGGCTTCGTCGCGCTGAAGACGGGGGCGGCGCTTCATCCGGTTATCTTCCGCGGCCCTGAGTTTTCGAAGTTGTCACGGATTAAGGACAAGGTAAGGTCGCGTTGGCTGCCGCGGGTGACGATTCACGTGGGGACGAGAACGCATTTGACGCTGTCCCGGGCGGGGAGCTTCCGCCGGCAGAAGAAGGAGATAAGCGATCAGCTCCTGGCGCTGCTGCAGTTGAATCTGTTCGAGGCCCGCCAGCAGGAGGACGCGGGAGCAAATCTGTTCGACAAGCTGCTCGACGCCGGCCTTGTGCATGGCTACGCCAAGACGGTCGCGGCTGATATCGGCGGCACGGTAACGTATAAACAGGTGATCATTGCCTGCTACGTGCTCGGCGGGCGGCTGGAACAGGCGCTGGCGGGCGAGGAGAGGGCAGGGGTGCTTTTGCCCAACTCGATTGGCCACCTGGTGGCGTTGTTCGCGCTATTTTACCTCGGGAAAACGCCGGCCATCCTCAACTTCAGCGCCGGCGCCGAAAACATCTTTAATTGCGCCGAGACGGCCGGCATCAGCGCGATCGTGACCTCGCGGACGTTCGTCGAGAAGGGACGGTTCGAGGAACTGATAGCCAGGCTGGCGTCAAGATTCCGCATAATTTATCTGGAGGATGTGCGGCAGGAAATAACCCTTGCCGACAAAATCGGGGGCTTGGTGAAGTTTCTGCGGAAGGAGCGGGCCAGGGGCAAGGGCGACGTCATCCTGTTCACCAGCGGCAGCGAGAGCAAGCCCAAAGGAGTGGTGCTCAGCCACGCCAACATTCTCGCCAACATCAATCAGGCAACGTCGGTGATAGATTATACGCCGCGGGACAGGATGCTCAACGCGCTGCCGATGTTCCATTCCTTCGGCCTGACGGCCGGGACGTTGCTGCCGGTGCTGGGCGGGGTGGAGGTTTTCCTCTACCCGACGCCGCTGCATTACAAGATCATTCCCGAGATCGCTTACGACCGCAACCTGACCCTGTTGCTGGGAACGCCAACTTTTCTGGCCGGCTACGCCAGGTACGCCCATCCTTACGATTTTTTCAGCATGCGCCTCGTTCTGGCCGGCGGGGAGAAGCTCAAGGAGGAGGTGCGGCAGGTGTGGCTGGATAAGTTCGGCATCCGCATCCTTGAGGGCTACGGCACGACCGAGACTTCTCCGGTGCTTTGTCTCAATACGCCGATAATGTATAAGGCCGGCTCGGTCGGCCGATTTCTGCCCGGCGTCGAATGGCGGCTGGCGGAGGTGCCGGGAATCGAAGACGGCGGCAACCTGCTGGTGAAAGGGCCGAATGTGATGGCTGGGTACTTGCTGCATGGCAAAGGGTTTGTACCGGCACCCGATTGGTATGACTGCGGCGATGTGGTGAGCGTGGACGGCGAGGGCTTTGTGAGCATCAGGGCGCGGTTGAAAAGGTTCGCCAAGATTTCGGGCGAAATGGTCAGCCTCGACGCGGTGGAGAAGGCGGCCGAAAGGTGTTTCGGTACCGACCGCAACGCCGCCGTGAATGTGCCTGACGCCAAGAGAGGCGAGAAAATCATCCTGTATACGGTGAACACGAAGGCGACCAGGCAGGCCCTGCGGGAATTCATGAGCGGGACGCGCCAAAACATGCTGGCCATGCCGGCGGAGGTTGTAATCGTCGATCAACTGCCCCTGCTGGGCAGCGGCAAGACCGATTATGTGACACTGAAGGCGAGGGCGCAGGGGGACACGGGGCATGGTTTTTAGGCCGTCACCGCTGGGGGCGCTGTTTTTCGCCCAGTTCCTGTCGGCGTTCGTCGACAACATGATCCTGTTCATCGCCCAGGCGATCATTGTCCGCGACTCATATCCTGTCTATTACCTGCCGTTCGTGCAGAGCACCTTCCTGGCAGCTTATATTCTCCTGTCGCCATGGGTGGGGCGTTTCGCCGACAAGCACGCGAAGGCGACGGTGCTGATCGCGGGCAATATCGTGAAAACGGCGGGGGTGGCGCTGCTGCTGGCGGCCGCCAACCCGGCGCTTGGCTATGCGGTGGTAGGCGTGGGCGCGGTGATCTACAGCCCGGCAAAATACGGGATACTGCCGTTCCTGACCCGTGGCGAGGACGAGCTGCTGCGCGCCAACTCCGGGCTGGAGAGCTACACTATCCTGGCCATTCTCGCCGGATCGGTCGCGGGCGGATTCCTGGCCGACCTGTCGATCGCAATGGCCCTTATAGTCAGTGTCCTCCTTTACGGCGCTTCGATCGCGGTAAACATGCTTATCCCCAAGGATGCGGGCAACCGCACGATCAGCTACGGGAACGCGGTGAGCGAGTTTATCGCCGACACGGCGATATTGTTGAGGCACCCCCGGAGCCATTACTCGCTGATCGGCACCGGGTCGTTCTGGATGGCCTCGGCGGTGCTGAGAATGATCATTTTCGCCTGGGTTCCCCTGACCCTGGGGATTACCGGCGGCACGCAGATCAGCATGATCATCGCCGTGACCGGTGTCGGCGTCGCTCTGGGTGCGGCGGCGACACCGTGGCTGATCAGCATCGGAACATACCGTCGCACGGTGTGGTTCGGCTTCGGTATGGGACTTGGCATCCTGGCGTTCCTGAAGATAAGCACCCTGCCTGTCGCCGTCGCTTTTTTGCTGCTGGTAGGGGTGCTGGGAGGGGTTTACATCGTGCCGATGAACGCCTGCCTGCAGCAGGTAGGTCACCACAGCGTCGGGGCAGGGAAGACGATCGCGGTGCAAAACTTCCTGGAGAATATTTTCATGTTCCTGGGAGTAGGCGCCTATACGTTGGCAACTAAAGCCGGGGTCGCCACGAACGTATCCCTGGCCGCCACCGGCGCGGCGACGCTGCTGCTGGTAGGCTACCTGTGGCTGCAATCGAGGCGGTAACGGCTGGTTTCAGACGCGGGTCGGGCGGACTGTGCGCGGGGGAAGGGTGACGGGCTTTTCCCTGAAGCAGACAAACTATTTGTATGGCGACGAATTTTGGTTTATAATGTTTTCAAGGATTTGTTTTTTCGACAAGACAGAATAACAGGTCAGGCGTCTTGAGGAACGGACGCCGGGACCGGTTTGTTTGTCTTGGCTGTTATTAACCGAATAGGTGCGATTATACCGAGGCAAAGACGAGTTCTTTGCCTCTTTTGTTTTTCCGGCGGGCCGGGGAATATTTGGAGCGAGGTGAAGCTAACCATGGCGAGAATCGGGCTGCGGACACGGCTGTCGGTGATGATGGGACTGGTTCTATTCGTCTCCCTGTGTTTCTTGGGAGGCGCCTGTTACTATCTATCCCAGGATTTCCTGAGCAGCAGCCAGGGGAATACGATGGCGGCTATTGGCAATGGCGGCGCGGAGAAGGTCACGCGGGATGTGGGGCTAATCATCGCCCATATCGAAGGGGTGGCAAGAAGTCCCGCCATCCGCGATGGGCAGGACGCGACCGCTATTGTCAAAGTGTTGGCCGGGGAACAGAAACGTCTGAAAGGACTTGCCAATATCAACTGTATTTTTCCCGACGGGGCGGCGCTGAGGGCTAACGGAACAAGGACGAACGTCGCTGAGCGCGATTATTTCCAAAAGGTGGTCAAAAGCAAGCAGACGACGGTGTCTGATGTTATAATTTCCGGCGTCACCGGCAAGACGTCGGTTATCATCGCCGTCCCCGTGTTAACAGGCGGCCGCCTGGCGGCGATCGTCAGCGGCAGCCTGCCGTTGGAGAATCTTGCGTATATCGTTGACGATATCAGGTACAAGGAGAGCGGCTACGGCTTTCTGGCCGACTACCGGGGACTGGTGCTGAGTAATCCGAAACATCCCGCTTTAGTCGGCAAACTGAAGCTGACGGAAAGAAAGATCGATCCGCTTTTGAAGCTGCCGGTAAGCGAACTAGACGAAAGGCTGACGGATATATTCCGCCAGGCCTCCGGGGGCGGGAGGCAGGTTATCGGCAAATACCGGGAAACCGACGGAGCGGAGTATATCTCGGTCTTTACGCCGGTCAGCCTGCCGGGAGGGCAGCGCTGGGTTTTAGCAGTGAATGTCGCTGCCAAGGAGGCGATGGCGGAGATCGACAGGCTGGCGTGGGTAATCGCCACGGTGACCGTTTTCTGCCTTGGGCTAAGTATTGCGGTGGCGTATATGGCGAACCGGAGGATTACGGCACCGGTCGTGAGGCTGAGGAACGAGGCGATGCTGATAGCCGGCGGGGATTTATCCGCACGTGACCTTCGTGTCGGGACAACGGATGAGATCGGCGACCTGGCGGAGAGCATTGCGGGGATGGCCGGCCAATTACGGCACCTGTTGTCCCATATCCAGAAGAAGGCCGCGGAGTTGGCGGCAGCCTCCCAGGAGCTCACGGCCGCTGCCGAGCTTTCCGCCCAGGCGACTACCACGGCGACGGGCGAGATAGGGGAAATGGCGGCCGGTGTAAGGGTACAGGCTGATAATACCCGGGAGACGGTCGAAGTTACCGAGCGGATTGCGGAGAACATCCGGCAGGCTGCCGCAGGTGTGTCCGGTGCGGCGCAGCTGTCGGAGGACGCCGTAGGCGCGGCGAGGGAAGGCATCCTTAAGGTTGAGGCCGCGGTTGCGCAGATGGGAATTATCGAGGCGACGTTCGCCAGGACCGCGGAGGTTGTAACCAGCCTCAGCAGCAACTCCCGGAAAATCGGTCAGATTGTGGCCGCTATTTCCGCAATTGCCGGTCAGACCGGTCTGCTGGCGCTGAATGCGGCCATTGAGGCGGCAAGGGCGGGAGAGAAGGGGCAAGGTTTTGCAGTTGTCGCCGCCGAGATCGGCAAGCTGGCCGAGCAATCCCAGAAAGCGTCTAAGGATATCGCCGGTTTAATTGGCGATGCCCAGGCGGATATCGAAAAGGCGGTAACAGCCATGGACGAAGGCGTGTACGAGGTGAGAGGAGGGACCGAGGCGGCCGGCGCCGCGGTCCGGGCGTTTGCAAGCATCGACGCTTTCGCGGGGGATGTAGCGGCGCGGATCAGGGATGTAGTTGCCGATCTTAATCAGGTGGTGGCGGGGAGCGAACAGGTCGTAGCGACGATTCGCGAGATAGACGGCATCGGCAAACAGACGTCGGCGAGCGCGGTGGCGGTGGCGGCGACGGTGGCGGAGCAGAGCACCGCGGCGAGCGGGATCGCGGCGGCGAGCCAAGAGCTCGCGAGGATGGCGGAAGAACTGCAACTGCTCGTCGGGAGATTCCGGATATGAGACGCAGGAAGGTATGGTTGCGGATGTTCTGGTCAGCGGGAACAGCAATTACACTGGGGGATGATTATGAGAATTTTCACAAAACCGTTGACAGCAAAGGCAGGTCATGTTATATTTATATGGCAATATTAGTATGGCGATTATCTGAACGAACTTTGAAAAGGCAGAATAGTCCTTGAGCTTTCGGAAAGCAGACGGGGATTATTGTGCTTTTTTGCGAAAATATTAATACTTTGGCGCCGAAAGCAAAAAAGCTCAGCTTTTTTGCTTTTTTGCTTGCATTTTTGAGAGATTACGCGCCGGGGGAGGGGGTCTAGGGTAAGTTGTTTTGGGATATGATCTCGCTGCTGGTGGTTTGCGCCGCTTTCTTGTTTTTACTGACAAACGGGCTTCACGACGCGAGTTCGGTTGTCGCCACGATGATCGGCTGCGGCGCCGCCCAACCTCTTCACGCGGTGGCCTTCGCCGGTGTACTGGAACTGCTGGGGGCGATATTCGGCGGCAGCGCGGTTGCTTATACGGTGGCCAAAATGATCGAAGTAGCGCCGGGAAGGATGCTGTTGCTTGTTTTACTGGTTGCGCTGGTGGCGGCGACGGCTTGGAACGTGTTCACCTGGCAGGTTGGCCTGCCATCGAGTTCAACCCATGCCCTGGTCGGCGGCCTTATAGGATCGGTGTGGATTGCCGCAGGGCCGGAGAAGATCGTGTGGGGCGTGAAAGAACTGCTGGCAGGAGAAGTGACGGGGATTGTCAAGGTTATCGTCGGCCTCGTCATCTCGCCGCTGGGAGGGTTCGCGGTCGCATACCTGATGCAGGTGATGATGGAGGGCGTGCTGAAGAACACCCGGTTCGCAACGACCAACCGGTGGCTAAAGCGCCTCCAATGGCTTATGGTAGGGACGTTGGCCTACAGCCACGGCGCGAATGACACACAGAAGGTGATGGGGGTTATCATCCTGGCGCTTATGGCCGCGGGACAAACCGCGGCCGGATCCTACGACATTCCCGCGTGGTTGCGGATGTCGGTGGCGGTGATCATGTTCGTCGGTATCCTTTGCGGCGGTTGGTCGATAATGAAGACTCTGGGGCGGGGAATATTTACCCTGCGTCCCATTCACAGCTTTGATTCCCTGTTCGCGGCCGGGACGTCGCTGTTCGCGGCGACGGCGCTGGGCGCTCCCGTGTCGACGACCCACCTGGTGGTGGGGTCGATTATCGGCGTGGGGGCGGCGGACGAGTACCGGATGGTGAATTGGCGTACCGGCCAGACGATGGTTGTGGCTTGGTGCGTTACTATCCCGGCGTCTGCGTTGCTGGCTGCAATTTTGTACCTTCCGCTGAGCTGGTTGATAGTCTCTTTTTGGGGAGGGTTTTGATGGAACGGGGACGGAGAATGACGAACAGTGAGATCGGAGAGGGCGATGTGGCCAGGAAGACGATTATGGATCGACTCATCCCGCCCAAATACGATTTTTATAGCATGCTGACCAAACAGGCGACGGCGACGGCGGCAGGAGTGGCCTGCCTTGTGCGGTGGTTGGAGACGCCGTCGGCCGACAATTATGGGCAACTGATGAAGCATGTGGACGAGGCGGACGCGATCAGACTTTATATGGAAGACTGCCTGGTAAAATCTTTTTCGACGCCGTTCGATCGCCAGGACATGTACGTGTTTTCAGTCCGCCTGGACCGGATATTGGAGCTGGCGAAGAGCACGGCGCTGGCGGTGGAAGCATACGACGTGACTCCCGATCCTCTTTTTACGGCTATGGCCGCCGATCTTAGCGTTGGGGTGGCCGATCTGGCAAATGCGACGGCCTTGCTTGAAAAAAGCCCCGGCGAGGCGGAGCTGTGGATCGAGCAGATGCGCGGTTCGCTTGTCGCGGTCGGCAGCCATTACCGTACTGCGCTCGCCCGCCTGTTCGCGGACAATGACACGATGAAGGCGCTGAAATACCGCGAGGTGTTCAACGAGTTGAAGGATGCCGCGGAGTGGATGGAATTGACGATTGATGTGTTCCACAAGATCATCGTACGACTGGCTTAGTGGGCGAACGCCCTGCGGGGCGGTGTTATAGCCGCGCATATTAATTCGAAAGGAGACTGACAATGCTGAGAAACAGGCGTTTGACAGGCTGGTGGCTGGGGCTGTTGGTCGCCGTCATTGCCCTGACGGTGATCGCGCCGCTCAAGGGGGAGACTGCGTCGGTGGTCCCCGCGTGCGGGGAGATGAAGCTGCTGCTGCAGCCGGATTACTTCACCGACCGGAACGAGGGGTACATCAAGTTCTGGACGACGGTGAAGGTTCTGGCGATGGAGATGGGGATTCCGGTTACTGAAGCTAAGAATCCCTATAAGGAGGGGTCCCGCAAAATAGTTTATATGGATACCAAGGCCCGGGACCTTTCCAAAATGCATTATATTATCCGTGAGCGGGTCAAGGTAAAGGATGGCAACCCCGAGGGCTTGGTAGACCTGACGCTGCGCTTCAGAACGAGCGGAGTGGATGCCGTGCCGTCCGCTGCGGTGGGCGCGGCTTCCGGGATCAAAGCGTCGATTTCTTATGACGACGATGTTGCCGGATTTGTCGGCGGTATTGCGGGCAATAACGTCAGCGAAATGTCGGCAAGCTGTTCGATAAAGAAGATTCCGTCTGCCGACCTGCGGGGCAGGAGCCTGGGCGATTACGCGCGCTATTTCCCCGGTCTGCTCAAGCTGGGAGTTCCGCTCGATGCGCCGCTCACAGCGGTAAACGGGAAGATAGTGAGGGAGTTCAAGGTTTCGCCGGGCGAATTTGATTTCGGTCAAGGGATCATTGGTGAGGCGTCAATTTCCCTGTGGTTCGACTACAATACCGGCAAGGCGATCGCGGCCGAATTCTCTTTTGATTCAGCGCGCGGGCCGAAAGCTCCGGCGGCAGCGGTTACCAAGGCCGAGGCATTCTTCAACAAGATTCAGGAAAGGATGGGCAGCGTTCTTGCTCCCGGCCAGATGAAAACCCAAATGGTTACTGGAAATTAATTTACTGTTGAAGGAATATCTTCCATAATGGAGAATTGTGTAAATCGACGGTCTTTCGCGCCTCTGGCGAAACATCGCCTAATTGGAAAAAAGAAGGGATAGGCATGTTGGCAAAGAAGGTCGTGCCCAGGTGGGAATGGCGAACTTTCGCCAATTCCTTCGGTCCTCGGGTGGAACTGATCCGCAACCGGGATCTGGGCAACTACAAAGAGAGCCGCGAGATATACATCTTGTCGCGAACCAGCAACACCAATATCAAGGTGCGCCACCAGACGCTGGAGGTGAAGGTCCTCCAGGCAGTGAACGAGGCCAGACTGGAGCAGTGGTATCCGGCCGACAAAGCCTGCTTTCCGCTGACACGGGAGCAAGTAGCCAAACTGGAGGAATACCTCAGGACACGGTTAATGATTCTGGATGGCTCCCAAATGCATTTGGACAGATTTTTGCGGTTCGCCGACAGTCGCGCTGTTGCCCTTAAAACGGTGATGGTGGAGAAGAAGCGGTATATCTACGTCATAGAACAGTGCATAGTCGAGTATGTCAGGGCGGCGGCCGGCGGACGGCCTTTCAGCACGATTTGCGTGGAACACCCCGACGCCCAGCGGGTGGCTGCGGTGGTCAAACTGCTTAAGCTGGACGACTGCCCGAACATAAGTTATGTAAAAGCATTGAAAAATTGGTTCTTGTAAGACAAATTTGGTTGTATTTTCCGCTTTGTGTGTTATAATTTTCTTAGGCAAAAATGCTCCTTTACAAAGCAGAATATCCCCATTATAGGCGCTTGTCAGGCGGCCGTTTTTGGGTATTTTCTGCTTTGGCTTATAATTTTATATGTTGAATTCGCCAAAGCAAAAAGACAGTTTCTGTTTTTTTGCTTTTTCTTTTGCCCAAAAAACGGTGAAGCGGTTTGACAGGCGGGGAAAGCCAGTGATCACTCTATGCGACCATTCGATTATTAGGAGGAAGAAAAAATGGCTGACAAGATTATCCCCCGCTGGGAATGGCGGACTTTCGGCAAAGAGTTTCCGGCTTTCGCCGAGACCCTTAAGAAGTATGGCGAACCGAGCGTGAAAAGGAGCGAGGAACATTATATTCTTTCACGGGCCAGCGATGAAAACATCAAAATCAGAGAAGACCTGGTCGATATCAAATCGCTGAAAAACGTAAAGGACGGGCTCGAACAGTGGGACCCGATATTCAAGGAGGGTTTCCCGATCGACCAGGGCAAGCTGACAAGCCTATTCAAGGTTTTCAACGTGCCTGTTCCGGAACTCAAGCGCAGCACTTACGTGTACGAACAGTTTCTCGACGAGGTTATAGTACCTAATTCCCAGTTGGAAGTCGTGTATGTCAAGAAAGTCCGCTATATTTATTCGATCAACGGCTGCGCCGTGGAACTGGCCGAAACCGAATTCAACGGCAAGCCCTTCCAGACGGCCTGCGTCGAACATATCGACCCGGCGGTGGTTATGGCAACCGTAAACGAACTGGGGCTTCAGGGACAGGAAAATATAAATTATATCAAGGCGATGAAGAAATCGGTCGGTATGTAAGGAGGGCATGTTGTGGCCAAGGAAATCGAACGCAAGTATCTGGTTAAGCCGGGAGCCTGGACGCCTTCGGCGGGAGGGACGACCATCCGCCAGGGGTATCTGTCCTCGGTCAAGGAACGGGTCGTGCGGGTCCGCACGAAGGGGACAAAGGCTTTTCTGACGATCAAGGGGCTCACGACCGGCATCTCGCGCTCGGAGTTCGAGTACGAGATACCCGTGCAGGACGCCGATCTGCTGTTGACCAATCTGTGTGAGCAGCCGCTGATCGAGAAGATTCGCCACAAAGAGGTCTATATGGGCCATACGTGGGAGATCGACGTCTTCTTCGGCGCCAACGACGGGCTGACCGTGGCGGAGGTGGAACTCACCGATGAAAAAGAGAAACTGGTGCTTCCCACCTGGGTCGGCGAGGAGGTGTCGTCCGATCCCCGCTATTTCAACTCCAACCTGATAGCCAACCCGTACAGCAAATGGGGGAATAAGTAATGGCCAATAATCCGGCGGCTGCAGACGCCAGCACCTCGCTGGCCGAGATCCAAAAACTGCTGAATATGGAGAAGCTGACGCTGTCCTCGGCGTCGCGGGTGGCCCGGTCGGGGACCGAACGCTGGATGAAGTATCTGGGGTTCCCGCTGGGGATCATCGTCTTCGGGGTGTTGTATCACATGCCCGCGGCTGCCGGACTGTCGGCCTCGGCACAGGCATCCGCCGCTTGCTTCCTGATGGCGCTGGTATGGTGGATTACCGAGCCTATACCGACTTACGTTACCTCATTCGTGCTGATGATTCTGCTGGTTATAACAAGGGCGTGGGAGATCAAGCCGGTGCTGGACGTGCTGGGAATGGACGTCATCTGGCTGAACATCATGTCGTTCATCCTCGCATCGATTCTTGTGAAGACCCGCCTGGCCAAACGGCTGTCGCTCAATCTCATTCTTCACTTCGGCAAGACGGCGAAGTGGGCGCTGTTCGCCTTCGTTATCATCCAGCTTGCGCTGGCGCCGTTCATTCCGTCGACTACGGCCCGCTGCGTGCTGACGCTGCCGCTCATGGTTGTGGTGGCGGCTATTTACGGGTCGACGGCCGAGAGTCCCAATAATTTCGGGCGCAATATCTTCCTGCTGAATCTTGCCAGCATCAGCATCCTGTCGTCAACAACGATGACCGGCAGTCCGGCCGATATGATGGCTGTGGGGTTCATCCAGAAGATGGCCGACCACCGGGTGTACTATAACCAGTGGCTAATGGCGGCGGCGCCGATCACGATCGCCACCATCCTGCTGGTATGGACCCTGGGGACGAAATTCATCTTCCCGGTGAAGAAGGAGGAGCAGGCTCCCCATATCGCCGGCGGTATGGAGGTTATCAAGGCGGAGAAGGCCGAGATGGGCCCGCTTAACATCCAGGAGAAGAAGGCGATGGCGATCTTCTTCCTGGTGATCTTCCTGTGGGCTACCGACAGCTGGCACCAGGCGTGGTTTGGGGTAGACATACCCGCCCCTATCGCGGCGATGCTGGGCGTGGTTGTGTGCCTGCTGCCGCGTTGGGGCGTGCTTAGATGGGACGAGGCGGAAATACCCTGGCATCTGTTCCTGTTCAGCGCGGGGGCCTACGCCGGCGGTCTGGCGCTCGACAACACCGGGGCGGCGGAATGGGCCGTGCGTCAGGTGTTCGGCAATATGAACATGAAGGGCGTACCATTCGGTGTGATGTATGCGATCATCATGGCTATCATGGTTTACTCCCACCTGCTGCTGACCTCCAAGACGGTCAGGGCGACGATCATGATCCCGCTTATCATAACCATCGCCCGCCAGACCGGCTGGAACCCGGTCAGCCTTGCGCTGCCGGCGGCGTTTGCGATCGACTGGGTAGTCGGCTTGCCGATCAGCGGCAAGCCCAACGTAGTGCTATTCGCCACCGGGCAGTATTCGGTCTTGGACAATCTGAAATTTGGCCTGGCCGCCTGCACAATCGGTTACGCGCTCCTGCTGCTGGGCGGTATGACCTGGTTCCACTGGATGGGCATCACGCCGAGTTTCTCGGCGACGTTGTGAGGTGCCGCATGAAAAGACTGTTGAGCGTACTGTGCGTCATGACCGCCGGACTTCTGCTGATGGGTGCGGCCCCCAGCATCAAATCCTACCAGGAGACTTTTCGCATGGAGGCCGATGGGGCGGGGAAAGTCTCCGTCCGCGTGGAGTTCGCCGGCCTGACGCCGGGAACGTGGGAAGTGCCGCTGACGACCTGGAAAGGCGTGCGGGAAGTGGAATGGCGCGGCGTCCCGAGCGGCGTGGAGGTCAAGCCGGTATTAGGGGGGGCGTCCCCGTGCCTGCGCCTGACCGTCGGGCAGGGAGCGGCCGCGGCGTTCGCGCTGCAAGCTACTTACGATGTGCCCGCGCAGAAGGCGCCTGCAAAAGCCAAGAACCAGCCGCCCGGCGATACGCGGCTAGCGCTGCGGTTTCTCAACGGCGGGCACCTGCCGATTGCCGACTACGGACTTAAGGTGTTGCTCCCGCCCGGGATGGTGGTCCATTCGGTTGCGGAAAAGACGCCGAAGGGAAAAGGCGGCGCCGGCGCCCAGATCGCATATATCAAGGAGGACGACCGGCAAGGACTGACTGTCGCCGCCAAAAAGCTCTCGTTCGGCGATGCGGCCGGGGCGCAGGTGATCGCCGTAAAAGACAGGAAGTCGCCGGTGGTGATTATTGTCCTCGGGGTAATCGCGGTGATGTACATGGTCGTGTTTCGCGATATCGTCAGACCGCCGTCCCCGCCGCGGACGGGAGCGTAAAATCGCCGCGTACCGCTTTCGGGGTCAGGGAGTGAACCCAGGATAAATACAAAATAGAGGAGGAAGATCATGAGAACAATAGTGGCCTTGGTCATCGGCGTCTGCCTGATGGCGACCACCGCATTCGCGGCTCCGGCGGAGAACTTCAACGATCTCCCCAGGTCGCACTGGGCGTATGAAGCGGTGTCGATGCTGGCCAAGGAAGGTATCGTGGACGGATACCCTGATAAGACCTTCAAGGGCGACAAGACGATGACTCGTTACGAAATGGCGCAGATCGTCGCCAAGGCGATGGCCAATCAGGCCAAAGCCAACATCGCCCTCCGGGCACTGATCGACAAGCTGGCGGTGGAGTTCGCCCTGGATATGAACAGGATCAACGCCCGCATCGACAAGGTGGAGAAGGATCAGAAGAAGGTCAAGTTCTCCGGTGAACTGTCGCAGCAGTATAAGAGCAAGGAAGATTCCGTCGGCAAAAAGCAAAGCTACGGGCAGGAGAAGTTCAAGCTGAACATCGTCGGCCAGGTGGACAAGGATACCACCGTGACGGTGCGGATCGCCGATCCGGCTCCGAGCGCGACGATGTTCAAGGACTCCAGCCATCACAAGTACGGCGAGTTCGCCACCAACGGCCGGATATTCGATAATATGTACGGGACGACTAAGGTTGGAGCGTTCAAGGTGAAGGTCGGCCGCCAGCCGCTGGTGACCGATCCTGAGGATATCATCGTGGACAGCGATTTCTTCAGCTTCGACGGGATATCGTTCGGGACCAAGCTGAAGGATTTCGACTTCAGCTATAGCCGCGGACGGTTTGCCAGAGGCCTGGACTCAGGAACGGTGTGGGCCTTCAACGGTTTCGCGAAGTCGGAGTTCCAGAATGTTGACGTTCAGACGCTCTCGCTCGGTACGGAGTTGGGCAAACTGAATCTTAACGTCAACTGGGTAGAGTTCGAGAAGTCGAAGAAAAACAACCCGAACGTCACGCTGATGGCATACGATGTATACCAGGCGGACTGGGCTTTCAACGATAAGTTCCTGGTCGGTTTTGAATACGGCAAGAATACCAAGGCGGTCGACGAAGGCGCGTTCAGTTCGGTCAAAGCCGTTTTCGGCCACCGGAAGCTGGATCGCGCCGGCAAGCAAAGCTTAACCGTAACGCATTCCGACTTTAAGAAAAACTCGCTGTATTATGCTTATTCGTCCATGGACTGCCCGGATGAAGACGTGACCGGGGACCGGTTCACCAACCTGGACTTCGCGTACAAGCTGGCACTCAGCAAATCGTTGAGCTTGAAGCTGGAATACGGCGATATTAAGGACAAGACCACGCCGTCAGAGAACTATAAGTTTTGGAAGCTGACGACTAAATGGAAATTCTAGGCTGATGGCGACAGAGCCGGGGATGATGCCGGCTCTGTTGCTTTACTCTCCTCTCTGAGCCCAAGAATTACGAAAACCCACGCGTGGCGTGGGTTTTCGTAATGGACTGCTAACGGGCCCGGATATCGACGATTTGCCAGTTGCCGTCGTAATCACTATCCAAGATGAAATTGAAGATTCTGCCGTTGTCATGCTTTGTCACCTGTACGACGGCCTCACCGCCCGAAAGGGAGATAAGGGTGAAGGAATCGCGATAGCGGTCAAGGCCGTACATGGCGGCGCGGTCTTTCACTAGATCGACGGGACTGCCGAGGTCGCGGACGTAATCGCCCCGGTCGCGGTGGTTATCGCTGCGGTAGTAGACCCGTCCGTTCTCGTAGCGGATCTGGTTTTCGTCTGATCCTGGCCAACTGTGCCTGTGCTCGTGCCAGCCGCGGAGGCGAAGCCGTTTCTCGCGCAGCATCTTTTCGACCGCGGTCTGGTTCGCGGATGTACTGGCATCTTTTGCAAGCGCTGCCGTTTGGACAGTCTTCTGGGGAGTCAGGTTGGTCGGCCGTTCCGCAGCCAGGGCTTTCGCGGCCGGGATGCCGGGCAGGGCGGCGCCGGTCAGGATGGCGGCACCGGCCACGGCGGCGGCATAACGCTTATACTTGCGGCGTAACTGCTGGCGACGGTGCTTGCGCTGGGTTGGTGTTCTTGCCAACGGTTTCCCCTCCTCTCATTTTGTTGTTAGTTTTTCGCGCTTCGGTCGCGGTGATGCCTGGTAAAATAAGATGACGAGCGCAGTCTCCGCCGGGAGCTTTGCCTGGCGAGCCAACGAGTTGCAAAAAATAACCGCACCGTGAAGGCGCGGTTATTTTTTGCAAGTGGATCAGGGGGCTATCTGACCGGTAACTGCCCCGCAGGCAGTACTTTGCAGTCCGGCAGGCGGGTGAACTCAGTCTCCGGGCCGGGCGGGCTGTAGACGGCGAGAAGTTTAAGCTGCTCCCAGCCTGTATTGTAGGTTTCGTGGAAGACATCGGGCGGGATGTGGATCAGCATGCCGGGGACGAGGGGGCGCTTCTCGCCGGCGACGACCTGTTCCCCTTCGCCGGAAATACAGTACAGTATTTCTTCGACGCCGGGATGGTTGTGGTTGGAGTGCCCTTTGCCAGGTTCGAGGATGACCACCCCGGTGCTGAACCTGACCGCCCCGGTGGTTTTAGGCTCACTTAGCCACTTCAGGCTGCCCCAGTCGAATACCTGGGTTTCCACTTCAGCGGGACTGACGAACCGTTTTCCATTGGCCACGGGCTATCCCTCCTTCTCCATGCTTGTGTTAGGGCAGGTGTTAAAACTGAATGTCCTTGAACGCTTTGACCTGGGCGGCGATAGCCTTTTCGGTCGGCAGCCGCTCCATGCTCGAGGCGCCGTAAAAGCCGATGACTCCTTTCGTCCTCGACAGCACGTAGGCGGCGTCTTCCGGTTCGGCGATCGGTCCGCCGTGGCAGATGACGAGCACGTCTGGGTTGACTTTCTTGGCCGCGTCGTGCATCGACTGGATTTTGCGCACACAGTCGTCGAGGGTCAGGGCTGTTTTCGCGCCGATCGTTCCTTTGGTGGTCAGGCCCATGTGAGCAACGAGGATATCGGCTCCGGCCTTGGTCATCTTGACGGCGTCGTCGTCGGAGAAAACGTAGGGGGTGGTGAGCAGGTCGAGTTCGCGGGCCTTGGCGATCATCTCGACCTCGAGATCGTACCCCATGCCGGTTTCCTCGAGGTTTTGACGGAAGATGCCGTCGCACAGGCCGACGGTGGGGAAGTTCTGCACGCCGAGGAAGCCGATTTCCTTGAGCTGTTTGAGAAAAACATCCATCAGGCGGAAGGGGTCGGTGCCGCAGACCCCGGCCAGCACGGGCGTCTGCTTGACGACCGGCAGCACTTCGCTGGCCATCTCGACGACGATCGCGTTAGCGTCGCCGTATGGCATCAGGCCAGCCAGCGAGCCTCTGCCGGCCATCCGATAGCGGCCGGAATTGTAAATCACGATCAGGTCGACGCCGCCGGCCTCGGCGCTTTTCGCCGATATGCCGGTGCCGGCGCCCGCACCGATGACGGGAACGCCTTTTTTGACCTGTTCTCTGATCTTCGTTAGCACCGCGCTTCTTGTAAGTATCATCGTTTCATCCCCTTTACTATTTTTCCAGATAAGACTGCAATTTGGCGGCCATCGCCAGCGCAAATTCGTCGTCGTTGATGTCGTTGTCCATCTCGATCAGTTCGACTTTAGCACGGTCTATATTTGTCCGCAGGGCGTCGAACAGGGCTGCGTCGGCTTCAGGGTCGAAAAACGGTTTGCCGGCAGTGTCGATGAGCGAAACGCCTTTTAGCGGCAGGAACAGGGCCACGGGACCCTGCGCTGCATTAAGCTTGGCGGCGATGATTTCGCCGAGTTTGCGGCATTCTTCGGCGGTGGTGCGCATCAGCGTGACGGTGGGGTTGTGCTGGTAGAACAAGCGATCCTTGTATTTGGCGGGGATGGTGTCCGGCGGGCCGAAGTTGACCATGTCGAGGGCGCCCACGGACACGACCTGGGGAAGACCGTTTTTCCCGGCCGCCTCAAGGCGATGCGGGCCGGCCGACAGAACCCCGCCCGCGAGTTCGTCCGCCCATTCGGTGGTGGTTATGTCGAGGACGCCTTTCATGAAGCCACCGTCCACCAGGCCCTCCATTGCCTGCCCGCCCGTCCCGGTGGCATGGAAAACGAGCAATTCGTATCCTTGCGCTTCGAGATACTCTTTTGCTTTGGTTACGCACGGGGTCGTAACGCCGAACATCGTCGCGGCGATAAGCGGCTTATCCTGCGCGCCGGCGGGCAATTCGCCCCCGGCCATGCCGGCGACGGCGAAGGCGGCGTTGGCCAGTATCCGGCGTGACAGGCTGTTTATTCCCGAGATATCGACAACCGAGTACATCATCGTAATGTCCTTGACGCCGACATAGGGGCGGGTGTCGCCGGATGCCATAGTGGACACCATCACTTTCGGGACCCCGACTGGCAGGGCCCGCATCGCCGCCGTGCCGATGGTGGTGCCGGCCGAGCCGCCGAGGCTGATGACGCCGGCCACTTCGCCTTTGTTGTACAGCTCGGTCAGGATATTGGCCGCGCCTTTGGTCATTACCTCCATCGCCAGCCCCCGGTCGTCCTTGCGGAGCAGTTCGTCCAAAGGGGTTCCCCCGGCGGCGGCGACCCGGTCGTTGGCAATATCGGGCGGGAAGGGCGGTTTTCCCTTAACGCCGGCGTCGACGACCACCGTTTTGACGCCGGTGCCCTCGATCAGCTCCTTGATGAACTTGAATTCCTGTCCTTTCGTGTCCAAGGTACCCACAAGGATCACTTTTCCGGCCACATTACCACTCCCTTGATTAAAGTATCGCTCGCCGGATTAATAAGCAATTAATGTGCCAAGCCTGTTTTCGGGCGCCAGCGGCGCCGGGGCGGGAAGTTTCTTTCCCTCCCCGGTAAACGGAAAAGGTTATACGAGGAGGTGGCGACGGAGATGGCAAGTATTCGCGGCTATGGGAAAATGATTTCCCATAGCCGCGGTTTGTGAAGAGAGATTTCCCATAGGCTACCCGTCGAACGAATCCCGCTCCCTTATGCCGTACTTTTTCATCTTATTGAGGAGGGTGCGACGGGTGATGCCGAGAAACTGCGCGGTTTTCTGACGGTGCCAGGCATGTTGGTTGAGCGTGCCGAGGATGATCTGCCGTTCCAATGAGGCGGTAGCGGTCCTGGGCAAGTTTACGACGTTGTCGCCGTTTGCGCCGCTGACGGCGATTCGGCCAGAGGGGCTGATTGGCAGGTCGCAGTCGTCTATAACGTCGCCGTCGCAAAGGATGGCCGCGCTCTCCAGCACGTGCTCCAGCTCGCGGACGTTGCCAGGCCAGTGGTACTGCATAAGGGCGTCGAGGGCGGCCGCCGACAGTCGTCTGATGTCGCGGTTGAACTTGACGCGGATCTTTTCCAGGAAGTAGTTCACGAGCAGGGGAATGTCCTCTTTGTGCTGTCTGAGCGGCGGTGTGCGGATGGTGACCACGTTTATGCGGTAAAAGAGATCTTCGCGAAACTTTCCCTGAGCGACAGCGGCGTGCAGGTCGGCGTTAGTGGCGCAGATTATCCGGGTGTCGACCTTGATGGGCTCGCTGCCGCCGATACGGAGGAATTCCTGTTGCTGAATCGCCCTGAGCAGTTTGGCCTGGGTTCCCGGGCTCATTTCGCTCACTTCGTCGAGGAAAAGCGTCCCGCGATTGGCCAGTTCGAACAAGCCCACCCGCTTGCGCGTGGCGCCGGTGAAAGAACCCTTCTCATGTCCGAACAGCTCGCTTTCCAGCAGAGTATCGGGTATCGAGGCGCAGTTGACCTTGATGAACGGTTGGCTGTTGCGCGGGCTGTTGTAGTGGATCGCCCTGACGACCAGTTCCTTGCCAGTGCCGCTCTCGCCGCATACCAGGACATTGACGTTTTTATCCGCGACTTTGCTGACGATTTCGAACAGCTCCTGCATTATTCTGCTTTGGCCGACAATCTCGTCGAAAACTTTTTTCTTGAGCAGTTTGCGGCGCAGCGACTCATTCTCCCGCTTGAGGCGCATGTAGTTCTTAAACTGACCGGTCACTTTCTCGATTGTGGTTTCGGCCGGAATCCGCTCGAAGCTCGACCCGCCGATGTAGCCCACCGCTCCGGTGTTACCGTAAAAATACGCTGTCTGCTCAGGCGTAGACACAGGACCGCCGTAAATCATTTTGATCGGGGCCGGATGCCGGCTATCGACCGTAGCGAAAATGCCGTTTGCGAGCTTTATGCCTTTTTCCAGCGAAATGGAGTGCTTGGCCCCCGTCTTTCCGCCGACGGTAAGTCCCAGGTGGGCACAAATTATGTCGGCGCCGGCAGCCGCCATCGCTTGCCCCTGGTGCTCGTCGAAGACGAACGCGACGGTAAACAGGCCGGCTTTGGCCGCTTTGGCGATGAACTCCACTTCCCGCTCGAAGCCGAGGCCCCCTTCTTCCAGGGCCTGCCGCAAAGAGCCGTCGATCAGACCGACCGTGGGGAAGTTATTCACGCCCTGGAATCCCCGGGCGCGGATTTTTGCGATCAGCGCATCCTGGTCGACGGTGACATCGGTGGCGCAGGCGCCGAAAATGACCGGGCTGTTTCCGGCGCGGGGGATGATTTCACGGGAGCCGAAATCGAGGACCATTTCGTTGCTGTTGGCGTACGGCAGCAGAGCGGCTAGCGAGCTTATGCCCGCCATGCGGAACCGGCCGGCGTTGAGGGCCAGCAGGAAGTCGGCCCCGCCCGCGATGGCCTGTTTGGCAGACAGGCCGGAGCCCACGGCCACACCGATTATCGGCTGGTTTTCGGTGCGGTTTTCGGCCAGTGACTTGCGAATATCTTCTCGCGCCTTCATGTTCGTCCCCCCTCGCTGCATCACGGGATACCACGGCATATAGCAACCGATGGTCAGCCGTCATCTTGCGCCAAGGTCATAATACCTATATTAAACCGTAAACAGGAAACTCCTGCCTGACCTAAAACCATTAATTTCCAGGGAATGACTTACAATAAGGCCTTTACAACTGCCATAATTTATAATATTATAAATATGTAATATTACAAACGCAGGAAGGTGCATAATGGCGCAAGATATAATGACGAGGCTCACGGCGGAGTTCCTGAAATCGATAGCCCACCCTGCCCGCGTTAGGATTCTGCGGCTGTTGGCGCCGGGAGAGCGTTGCGTGTGCGAGCTGATCGCCGGCATCGATATCGAGCAGTCCAATCTTTCTCAGCACCTGAGCGTATTGAAGAAACAGGGGATTATCGACTCGCGCAAGGAAGGGACGAAAGTGTTCTACCGGATATTGCATCCCTCGGTGCTGGAGGTGCTCGGTGCGGTCGAGAAGACGCTTGACGAACAGATAAGCGAAAGCCATAAACGCCTGAGCAGGCTGAAGAGAGGAGAACGAGACATATGAAAATCGAGGTCTTGGGGATGGGGTGCCAGAAATGCGCCACCCTGTACGAGAACACTAGGCAGGCAGTGGCGGAGCTTGGCCTGTCCGCGGAGATCGTCAAAGTTGAGGACATCAAGGAGATAATGAAGTTCGGAGTTATGAGCACCCCCGCCCTGGCGGTGGACGGAGTGGTGAAGGCGGCCGGCAAGGTGCTGACGAAGGAAGATATCAAGAAAATTCTCGCCTGATAAGGGGCAAGTGCAGGCCGCTACGGAACAATCCGGAGCGGCCGGATATCTTGCTTTTCAAAAAACGATAAATATGATAAATTTATAATATAATAATAATTTAAAAATGGAGCGTGGATTCCGTGTCTGAGAAACAAAAACTTATGGCGATAATCGCCGTATTTCTGTTGGCCTATTTCCTGCCGGCCGACCATGTGCGTTTTCAGAGCGCTGTTCTCGAAGCGTTCCGCATGGTCAACGATTATGCGCGCGAACACGTCCTGTTGTGTCTGGTGCCGGCGCTGTTCATCGCCGGCGCGATCTCGACTTTCATCAGGCAGCAGGCGGTGATGCGTTACCTGGGGGCGGAGGCGAATAAGATTCTCGCCTACGGCGTCGCCGCGGTGTCGGGCACCATCCTCGCCGTTTGCTCGTGTACGGTACTGCCGTTGTTCGCGGGGATATACTCCCGGGGGGCGGGAATCGGCCCGGCTACCGCCTTTCTGTATTCCGGGCCGGCCATCAACGTACTGGCGATAATCCTGACGGCGAGGGTGCTGGGGTCTGAAATGGGATTGGCCAGGGCGGTGGGCGCGGTGGTATTTTCGGTGGTGATCGGTCTGATTATGGCGTTCCTCTATAGGAAGGAAGAGGCCGCCAAGAAGGAAGCGTTCGTGTTGCCGGAGGGCGAGGAACCGCGGCGGGCGCTGTGGCAGGAAATAGTGTACTTCGGCGGTATGGTGGCTTTCCTGGTGTTTGCCAACTGGGGCAAACCTGTCGAACCGGCCGGCTTTTTCGCGGCAGTGTACAATGTCAAGTGGATTCTTGCGGGCGTCAGCCTTGTTGTGGTGGCATATACCTCGCTGGCCTGGTTCGACCGCGGCGAGCTTGGAGAGTGGCGCGACAGCGCCTGGTTTTTCACCAAGCAGATCATGCCATTGCTCCTGGGTGGCGTGCTGGTCGCCGGGTTTCTGATGGGACGTCCCGGCCTTGACGCCGGCATTATACCGGACGATTACGTGATGATGCTGGTCGGCGGCAACAGCCTGCAGGCCAACCTGTTCGCCAGCGTTGCCGGCGCTTTCATGTATTTCGCGACACTCACCGAGGTGCCCATCCTGCAGGGCCTGATGGGCTCGGGCATGGGCAAGGGGCCCGCGCTGGCCTTGCTGCTGGCCGGTCCGGCGCTCAGCCTGCCGAGCATGCTTGTTTTGCGGCAGGTTATGGGGACGGAGAAAACGCTGGTCTATGTGACGCTGGTGGTGATTATGGCGTCGGCGACGGGAATGATGTACGGCGCTTGGTTTTAGGCGACGGCTGCAAAGGGATACAAAAAAGCTGGGGTCGATCCCAGCTTTTTTGTATCCCTTTCATACAGAGGCGGCGAATGCCTGCAGTTCCCGGTTGAAACGGGGCGCGTGCTCCCAGAAGGTGTTGTGTCCGGCTTCCGGGTAGAAGGAAATCTTCGCGTTGGGCAGCAAGGCGGCGTTGTGTTCGGCGTGGCGGGGGAGAATAACGGCGTCTTCGGTGCCATGGGTGATGAGGAAAGGTTTTTGGAGAGTCGGCAACAGGTCGTCATTACCCGTGGCACGGCTCATCAGCCCCTGGCGGACGTAGGGCGGGACGACGGCGTTGAAGCCGAGGAACAGGTAGTATTCCTCCGGCGGGAGGGGGTTGTAGGTGCAGAGCTTGAGGAATCTGGCGAGGCCGTCGACAGCTTCGGTGATATCGCCGGAAAACATCGCCTGACGAAGGGGGAGGTACTTTTCGCCGGTGGCGGCGATGGCTGCGGGCGTGCCGATGCAGGTTCTGGCGCCGACGAGGTTGACGCCGGCGATGCCGTCCTCGCCGTAATGGCGGAGGTAATCGAGAACGATCAGGCCGGCGTAGGACCAGCCGACAAGGACAGGGCGCTCGAGCCGCAGGGCGTCGATGACGGCGGCGATATCTTCCGCCCACAGCCGTGATTCGCCATAGGCGTCGCGGGGCTTGTCGGAAAGTCCGTGACCGCGGTTGTCGAGCGTTATGAGGCGGAATTCGTCTGCCAGGGAGGAGTTGGTCTGTTTCGCCCATACCAACCTACACTGGTTGAACCCGTGGATGAAAAGGATCGGTCGGCCGTCGGCGCGACCCGTCTCTTCTACATAAAGGCTTACTCCGCCGCCGCCGGCGACCCGATGGCTGGCAACAGAATGAGTTTTTGCCATGATTTCGGCCTCCCGTTCATGTTCGGTTTGCGTCCGCCTTCAAGCAAGAGGACGAAGGCGGTCTGCCGTCAGTTTAATGCTAGACCTGCGGGCGGCGGTTGTCAAGGACGGGGTTTTGCAGGATATTGGCCCATGCCGGGCAGAATAAAACAGTTACCGGGCGGAGTGTTAGCTATAAACGGGGCGGCAGCGCGAGTGCCAATTGGTTCACGTGCCGCAAAAGGTCCGGTAAGGGCAGGCGGATGGCTCCGGGGGCGTGGAGTATTCGGTCTGTGCGGCGGAGTAGGCGAAGGGTACTGACAAAACGTCGATGAGTCGCTCCATCACGGAGTAGTCGCCGTGTTTCACCGCACTCTCGAGCGCGGCCTCGACCCGGTGGTTGCGGGGAATTATTGCCGGGTTGGTGTCGCGCATAAGCTGTTTCGCCGCGGCGGCAGGCTGTTCCTGCCTTCCGAGTCTTGCCAGCCAGCGCTCGCGCCAGCCGGCAAACTCAAGGCCGGCGAACATACCATGTTCCCCCGGCTCATCGGCGGTCAACGTCCGGAAAGTATTGGTATAGTCGGCCCGATGCTTCTGCATCAAGCCGAGAAGGTCTTCGAAAAGATCGTTATCGCCAGTTTCCTCGTTGAACAGCCCCAGTTTCGCCCTCATACCCGCGAGCCAGTTGCGTTGATACAACTCTGGATATGTGGAAAGCGCATCTTGAGCAAGCTTTATCGCCAGCGCCTCTTCGGGATGCAGCAACGGCAGCAGGGTTTCGGCGAAGCGAGCGAGATTCCAGCCGGCGATGTGTGGTTGATTACCGTACGCATACCGTCCGTTGACGTCGATGGAACTGAACACGGTAGCCGGGTCATAGGTATCCATAAAGGCGCAGGGGCCGTAATCAATAGTTTCACCGCTAAGGGTCATGTTGTCAGTGTTCATCACCCCATGGACGAAACCGACCAACTGCCATTTGGCGATCAGCGCGGCCTGGCGCTCAATCACAGCGTTCAGCAGGGAAAGATAGCGGTTTTCATCAAGCGGGACGGTTGGGAAATGACGCCTGAGCGTATAGTCGGCCAGGATCCGGAGATCGTCGGTGGTCCCCCTGGTTAGGGCATACTGGAAGGTACCGACGCGAAGATGGCTGGCCGCCACCCGGGTAAGAACCGCGCCAGGCAGCATGGTTTCCCGGACTACGTTTTCACCGGTCGACACCACGGCGAGGCTGCGGGTTGTGGAAATGTCTAAGGCATGCATCGCTTCACTGATGATGTACTCGCGCAGCATCGGCCCGAGTGCCGCTCGGCCGTCGCCACCACGGGAATACGGCGTTCTTCCCGAGCCCTTCAGTTGGATATCTAGCCGTTCGCCTTCGGGAGTAAGCTGCTCGCCAAGTAGAAGGGCCCGGCCATCCCCCAGTATGGTGAAATGCCCGAATTGGTGCCCCGCGTAAGTCTGAGCGAGCGGCACCGCGCCTTCGGGCACCCGATTGCCGGCAAGCGTGGCCACTCCTTCGTCGCTTTGCAGCGCCTGAATATCAAGTCCGAGAGTTGCGGCCAAGGGACGGTTAAGAATAACCAATTTTGGCGATCGCACGGGCGTGGGGTCGAGGATGCGGAAAAAAGGTTTCGGCAGTCGGGCGTAACTATTGTCTAGGTTCCAACCGGTCGTTGTAGCTGTTTGCGCTTTTGTCATCCTTCCTCCTTATCCCGGCCGCAATAGCCGTCGGCGAGCCTTGGTCGTGCCGCGATACAATTCGTATGTCGATTTTAGTATGGATCCGGGCAATTGAAATATGTCCGTCCCGGCAATGAGTAAAAAAGAAGGCGCTCGTGCCCAACGATTGCGAAGCGAAATCTCAGGCGGAAAAGAGTGCATTTCGGGGTGGAGGCTAACGAATGGAACTTGTTATTGAGGGTGGGGCCAGGGAGTATATTATGGCCAAGGCACGTGACAGAAGCATTGCCCTGCGCGTCGTCGAGCGCCCCGGCGGGGTGTGAAGCGGCGGTAAATGCGGGGATAGTCCCCGTTTCCCGTCCGTGCGACTGGGTAAACCGCCGCGTAGCGAAACTTACGAACAAAGGGATGTGGACGGCATAACCGTCTATTACCGCGACAGCCTGTCATCCGCATTCACACGGGTTACGGTAAAGGTCGAGAAGATTCTGTTCTTCAGGCGCCTCGTCGTTGCCGGCCAAAGGTAAGGACTCCATGCCCGTCCCGGTTTTCCGCCCGGACGGCGTGTCGACAAATTAGGGTGATTAGGCAGGAATAGAGGGCCGAAGGTAAGAATTATTTCTGGCAATGGACGATCGCCTCCGGACGAGCCTGTTGTGGCTGCCGGAAATGCCGGAATTACCGCGCGGTCGGTCGGGAGGAGAAAAACTGTGGATAGTGAGCAGATGGATGTCAAACAATTAGCGGGGCAGCATTTCCGTGAGGGCTACAACTGTGCCGAGGCGGTTTTGCGGTCCTTCAACGCGGCGCTCGATCTGGGGCTGGGCGATGACGCCCTGAGGCTCGCCGCCGGCTTCGGGGGCGGCATCGGTCACTCTGGCTGCGTGTGCGGCGCGCTGGCGGCTTCGATTATGGTGCTGGGAGCGCTTCAGGGGCGGAGGAGCAACGAGGAGAACCGCGACGAAGCGTACCGTCTGAGCCAGGGTTTCCACGACCGTTTCAGCGGCAGCTTCGGCGGGACTTGCTGCCGGGCGCTCAATCCTCATCCGTTCGAGACCAGGGAGCATCTGCGCGGCTGCCTGAAAATCACCGGTCGAACAGCCGAGCTGCTTATGGATTATATCCGCGAAAACGGCATCGCCAAAAAGGACCCTGGCCCACAAAGCCTTTAGTGTGGAGATGTAGTGCTTCGTTTGTATACTTGTCGGCTGGCAGGAGATCTTCGTTTTTCCCTTGTATATAATGATAGGGGGAGGGGATCTTATGTATTCCGAGAAGGTAATGGAGCATTATATGATGCCGCGCAATGCCTGGCACATGCCGGAAGCGGACGGAGTGGGCTGCGTTTACAGCGGCGAATGCGGCGACAAGTTTACGATGTTTATCCGCGTTTGCGGCGACATCATCCGGGATGTCAGCTTCCTGGCCAGCGGATGCGGGGCGGCAATCGCCGCCGGCAGTCTCACGACCATGCTCGCCAGAGGCAAGACCATCAAGGAGGCGCTTAAGATCACCGAAGAGGACGTGATCCGCGCCCTGGGCGGGCTGCCAGCGGCGAAACAGCACTGTTCCGACCTGAGTGTCAGCGCGCTGCAGACGGCGATAATGGATTACCTGGCGAAACAACAGCGTGAGATAAAAGAGTTTTTCGAGAATTAGTCGCCTGCTTATACGAGCTGCGAAATAACGCACCGGTACCCGGAAGGGTGCCGGTGCATCTTTGTTTCGGGCGGTTGCGGGACATGCGGCGGGCGGAAGGGCAGCACGCCGCTAGCGTTGTCCGAAATAGCGGAAGGCCAGCATCGTGATATCGTCCGACTGTTCGGCGCCGTCGGCGTGGGCGGCAACGGCCCCCGCCACCGCCCCCAGCAGGTCCTTACAGCTCAGGGACCTGTGCGTGGCCAGTTCTTTCGTCATCCTGTCGTCGCCGAACAGTTCTCCCCGGCAGTTCATCGCTTCGGTGACGCCGTCGGTGTAAAAGAACGCCGTGTCGCCCGGGGCCAGGAAGGCCTCACTCTCGGCGATCTGCAGTCCTTCCATGACTCCCAAAGCGGCCCCCTGCGTCTTGGGAAGATACTCCGAGCTGCCGTCGGCGCGCAGCACGCAGGGCAGGTTATGGCCGCCGTTCGCGAAGCGGCAGCGGCCGCTGGGCAGATGCACAACCAGGCAGAAGACGGTGACGAACATGCAGTAGTCGTTGTTCTGAGCAAGGTCGTCGTTAAGGTGGCGCAGTGCTTCGCCGGGAGAGTCGCCGTTCTGGAGGAAGGCTCTCAGCAGGGTGCGGGTGACCGCCATGAAGAGCGCCGCGGGAACGCCTTTGCCGGAAACGTCGCCGATGGCTACGCAAATGTGCTCGTCGTCGGGCATGAAAAAGTCGTAGAAGTCTCCGCCCACCTGGCGGGCCGGGTTCATAACCGCGTATAGTTCGAACTCCCGCCGATTGGGGAAGGGGGGGAAGGTCTTGGGGACAAGGTCCATTTGGATATCGCGGGCGATCCTGAGCTCGCTTTCGATCCGCTCGCGGTTCGCCGCCGTCTGTTCCAGCATGGCGAGGTGGACCTTTAGTTCGTTGCGCATGGTGGTGAAGGACTCGGCCAGCCGGGCGACCTCATCCTTGCCGCGAAGCTCGGGAAGCGGCGCGTCGAGGTCTCCGGTGGCGAGGGTCCTGGCAGCCTTGTCCAGCTTTAGCAGCGGCCGGGTAATGGAGCGGGCGATGAACAGCATAACCGGCAGCAGCAGCAGGAACCCGATCAGCCCGATCGCCGCTTCCTTGCGGCTAAGTTCGATGACTTTGGCGGTCATCGCCTCCTGGGGGAAGAATACTCCCAGCACCCAGCCGGTGGAAGAAATCGGCTGATAAAGCAACCAGCCTTTTTCATCGCTGACAATGTTATCGTAGCGGATGTAGCCGCTGCGGCCTTTGACCATTTCGCGGCCAAGCTTGCGGAGGAGGGGGTTGCCTTGTTCCTCGGCGCGGCTGAAGATGTTTTCTTTAAGAATAAAGTTTTTCTGCGGATGGGCGACATAGGTGCCGTTGCGGGACAACAGAAAAGCGTAGCCGTTCTGCTCCAGCGGCAGAGACAGCAGGAGTTCGTGGAGCCATTCGAGCGATACGTCGCATTTTACGACGCCGATGAAGGAATTCTTGCCGGTCTGAGCATAAAGGGGCACGGAGTAGGTCACCATCAGTGTATCGTTGCCGCTGCCGGCCGAATGGGGCTCACTCCAGCAGGGAAGGAGGAGATTGCGCGGCAGGGCGTACCAGTCGGTAACGGTATAATTGGCGCCTCCGGCAGCGAGGTTGCCCCGGGCTACCCGGTTGCCGACCCGGTACACGGACGGGGAAACGCCGCCTCCGGCCCGGGCCATGTAAGCCGGCTCCCAAGCAACAGCGATCCCGGAAATCTCCTCATTATCGGCTAGTAAGCGCTCCAGCAGCGGGTAAAGGCCGTCCTGCGCATCGGGGCTCATTACCGTGGCCGCTGCCAGGCCGCCGGCCACTTTCTCCACCGTCGTTTCCACCGTTAGTATTCTGTTGGCGGTGGCGTTTGAAAGCTGCCAGGCCTTGGCTTCGAGTTCCTCCTCCAGCATATGGCGCGCCTCAAGGTATCCGTAGCCGATGACCGTCGCCAGGATTAAGGCGGCGGCGGCCAGTACAGAAGCGAACAAGCGCCAGCGGATACTCATGTTATGGAACACGGGCCGTCACCTCGCCTGTAAACGCCTCGTACGTGGGCTGGCTATGGAGCATCTTCTGCCCCCTCATCATCTGGACCGTTTTTTCGTAGTCGTCCCTGGCCAGCTTGCCGAGTGTCCAGGGGTCTTTGCCACCGGGCACGATGCTTGTCAGGATTTTTTCCAGCATCCATTTCATATGGGGGCGGTTGGTGGCGACATTAGCGGCGGTGACGTATTCCATAGTAATGTCGAGGGCTTCATCAGGATGTTCGGCCGCGTACCGCCACCCTTCCAGCGAGGCCGCCCGGAAGGCCGCGACCATTTCCCGGTCCAGTCTGATGGTGTTTTCCGTACAGTAGAGGCCGTCCTCGGGAAAGCCGAAGCCATAGTCTTTCAGAAAGAAGACGCTGCGTTCGTCCTCGTTGACCCCGGCCTGGTACAGCATGTGATATTCGTTGTAGTACATGGCCGAACAGGCGTCGACGCCCCTGCGGAGAAACAGGTTGACCGAGTAGTACTGGGGGTAGATCGCCGCAGGCTCCACTCCTTCGGCTTGCAGCCACGCCAGATAGGGTGCCCGGAAGTCTCCTTCCCAGACGCTTATCCGCCGGCCGTCGAGATCCCTGGGAGACCCGCCGGCCCAATCTTTCCAGCTTATCATCAGCAGATTCGACCTGTTGACGATCTGAGCCACATTGACGAGCGGCAGTCCTTCCTCGCGGCGGATGAGGGCGGTCGACAGCCAGGCGCTGACAAAGTCGACATTGCCGTCGGCAAGCTCGTTCATTGGGTCAAGGCCGGGGCCGCCGGCGATTATCCTGACATCAAGGCCGTGTGCCTTATAGATTCCTTTGGCGGCGGCCACGTAATAGCCGGCGAACTGGGCCTGGTGGGTCCACTGGAGCATCAGTTCCACCGGCTTCCCCGCGGCGGCGGCCGGGGGCGTCGGGGATAGCAGGGCGGCCGCCAAAACGGCGGCCAGGACGATCAAGAAGGTTTTATTCGGGCGCATTCTTGATTACCAGCGTCAGGATATTCCGGTTGTCGCGGCGGTGGTAATGGACTTCGTCGAGCAGGCGTCTGATAAGGAATATTCCCAGCCCCCCGATTTCCCGATTGTCCAGGTCGGCCTGAATATCCGGCGCTTCTGCGGCCAGCGGATCGAAGGGTACGCCGTTGTCGCTGAAGTCTACCTGCACGGCGACGTCCGAACGGGAGATGCGGATGGACACCAGGCCGGGAGGGACCTCGTAAGCATAGCTGCAGATATTGGTAACCGCTTCTTCGGTCGCCAGTTCCAAATGCATTACCCTCTTGGGGTGGACGCCGACCGCCGCGGCGTTCTCGGCCACGAACGCAACCATCTGGGGAATATTCTCGATACTGGCGGTGAAGGTGTTTTCCGCTACCTGTTTCATTTGCCGCCACCCGCCAGAGCTTGTTCCACGTCCGCGAAAACTGGCAGGAAGTTGTCGAACCCCGAGAGGTCGAACACTTCCTTGACGAGACCGGTCAGAGAGCAAAGGGACAGGCTGCCGCCGGCGCCTTTGAGCTTCTTGGCGATAGCTAAGATGCTGCGCAGGCCGGCGCTGCTGATGTATTCAAGGCCGGAAAAATCGATGACGAACCGCTGGTGGCCCTGTTCAATAAGGGTCGCACAGCTTTTTTCGAACTCCGGGGATGAGGCGATATCCATTCGCCCTTCCACCTTTACCACCAGAAAACCCTTTTCCTGATAAGACACAAATTTCATCAGACCATCTCCTATCTGCCGGCTCCAGGCCAATTCGTCGTTTTATGTCGTACTAACTACACTTTTTTCTATAGCATGGAGAATATTCCTTCCCCAAAGCGCAAACAAAGTGTGCCGGTCAAACAGAGAAAAGGCAGCGAGGATAACCGTCTCTTGATTTGCCGGCCGGAATGACTTTGAGCCGGTACTATGTACATTTTTTCACTTTCGCAATATTGAAAAAAATTCATTGACAAGTTATAACTATATAACCTAATATTTATATAGTGGTCTGACCATCATACCGAGTTTTCGGGAGGGGGTTCTATGAAAGGATTTCAACAGCGGGAACTGGCGTCCGTCATCGAGATTGACCGCAGGAAATGCAAGGGCTGCGATGCCTGCAAGACGTTTTGTCCCGCCGGCGCGATTACCGGCAAATATGGCGCCGTACATAGCGTGGATAACGAGAAATGTCTTTTCTGCGGCCAGTGCCTGGTCAATTGCCCCTTCGGCGCGCCCCAGGACACTGTCGACAGCGTCGACGCGGTCATCGCCAAACTTAAGGACAGCCGCGCTACCGTCGTAGGCGTTATCGCCCCTGCGGTACGAGTCGCCATCGGCGAGGAATTCGGCCTGGAACCCGGCACCCTGGCCACCGAAAAACTCTACGGAGCGATGCAGCAGGCCGGCTTCAAAATCTTCGACAACAACTTTGCCGCTGACCAGTGCATTATGGAGGAAGGCAGCGAACTGATCGCCAAGATCCGCCACTTTGCCCTGGGCGAACCCGCCCATGGACACCTTCTCGGGCCGCTCCCCCAGTTTACTTCCTGTTGCCCGGCCTGGGTCCGCCACGCCGAGCTTAGCTATCCCGATATATTACCGCACCTCTCGTCGGCTAAATCGCCCCAGCAGATGGCCGGAGCACTCGCGAAAACTTATGGTGCCAACACGGTTTTCAGGGTGAGCCCGGAAAACATGTACGTCGTCGGCGTCATGCCCTGCACAGCCAAAAAATTCGAAGCCTCAAGGCCGGAGTTCGGCAGCGCGGCCCTTTACTGGCGCAAGCAGGGCGCGACAGGCAATTACCCCGATGTCGACACGGTTATCACCACCCGCGACCTTGCCCGGCTGCTTAAAAAGATGAACATTTCCCTTGCCACCGCCCCCGGCGTAGCCGATGCCGACAACCCGCTCGCCCGCTATAGCGGCGCCGGTACCATCTTTGGCAACACCGGCGGCGTGATGGAAGCGGCGCTCAGGACCGCCTATTTCGTCATCACCGGTCGGGAACTCGCCACCCTCGAATTCACCCCGGTACGCGGCCTGAAGGGCGTCAAGGAGGCAAGTGTGGCCATGAAGGATGTCAAGACCGGCCGGGAAATTGTTCTCAAGGTGGCCGTGGTCCACGGGATCAAGGAAAATCTCGCCCCCGTGGTGGCCGCCGTTGCCGCCGGCACGTCGCCCTACCATTTCATCGAGGTGATGAACTGCCCCGGCGGCTGCGTGAATGGCGGCGGGCAGCCTATCAACCCGATGGGAACGTCGTGGATCGACAAGTTTAAAGTCGTTCTGCCGTGGGCATAAGGAGGTATCGACATGGCAAAGTACGATTACGTGGAAAAAGCCATCAAGGTGTCCCGCCGCGAGTTCCTTGGACTGGCCGGAGCGGGAGCCGCCCTTCTGTGGGCGGGCGCCTACGTTACCACCGATATTTTCGTCGACCGCACCAGATACATAAAAATGCGGGCCGCCGGGATGTACAAAGACGATGCCAAGGCTAAAATACGCCAGAGCCACAACAATCCGGCGGTCGCCGAAATGTACGGAAATTTCGCCGGCAAGCCCCTGAGCCCGCTGGCCGAAGAACTCTTCCACACCCGCTATGTGAACAGAACCAGGCTGGGAGGGAAAAGTTGATGGACCATCATGACGACGGACAGCGCGTCCTCAAACATCCCCTCTGCTCGCGCCTCTTCCACTGGGGGCTTATTCTCGGTTTCCTGCCAGCGGCTTTAACGGGTTTTGTCATCTGGTACAAACCGGGGAGCGAGGACTTCGTCAATCTGGCGATGAAAATCCATATCGCCGGCGCCGCCGTCCTCACCGTCTCCTGCGTCCTGTACGCGCTGTTGTGCCTCGACCGCATAGCAGGCTTTATCAGGCGCAACTTTTCCTGGGACGACCGCGACGTCGGCTGGCTGCTCGTGGGCGGCGGCTACCCGCAGAAGATGCTGTTAGGGAAAAAGATCCTCGTGCCGCCCATGGGCAAGGTCAATTCCGGTCAAAAAATTTTCGGCCTCTGTCTGTTGTTCCTCGGTCCCGTTCTCATCGTCACCGGCTGGATATTGTACGCCTTCATCCCGTTGGCTCCCAAAGAACTTATCAGGATCACAAACACCGTCCACCTTGTCCTTGGCCTTTATATGGGTCTCTTCCTTTTCGTCCATATGTTTCTCGGTGTTTACAACTGGGGCGAGTTCAAGGCGATGTTCGGCGACGGCACCCAGCCGCTGGCCGAAGCCGCGGACCACAACCCGCTGTGGGTGGATAAGGACATCGAACCGGTCGCGGGCCGGGGGACGGAAAAAAACAGTTATGTGCAGAGGGCCTGAGGTGCCGGATTGCGCGCAAAAATGAAAGCTTCCGAGGCTAATCCTCGGAAGCTTTCGTTTTTGCGCCTATTTCTCTGCCTGTACGGGCTCCGGCCGCTTCACCGCGGGCAGGACGTTTTCGATGAAGAAGTCCCGCACCGTCGCCCCGGAGACACTCTGCACGTCGCCCTCGTCGATCTTAACCGACACCGCCCGGGAGCAGACGCCCAGGCAAAAGGATGCGTGGATTTCGACCTCGTCGACGACATGGTATTCTTCGACCAGTTGCTGGAGGGAGTTGATTACGTTGTAGGAGCCTTTAAGGTGACAGGCGCTGCCGATGCAAACCCTTATTTTCATAATGCACTCACGCCTTTCTGCGATACTCCACATGGAGTAGCTTGTGCACTTTGCCCTTTAGCAGGCCGCTGTAAAGAGCCATTATCACCGGGTTTTCCTCCGAGCGCTTGATGCTGCTCATGCGGTCGGCGTCATACAGGCCGGCGCTGCGGCGCTTTCTGCCCTCTTCGTTGGTGACCGGCTGGCCGGCGCCGGCAATGCAGCCGCCGGGGCAGGCCATGACCTCGATGAAGTCGTAGTGCTTTTCGCCGCTCTTGATCTGCCTGATAAGGTTGTCGGCATTCTTGAGGCCGCTGACGATAGCGATCCTCACTTCGCGGCCGGCGTACTCGATGCTCGCTTCCTTGACGCCGTGAAGGCCGCGGACGCCGGTGAAGGCGAGCGCCCTGAGCGCGGACACCGACTTGTCGTCGGCGAGTCGCCGTATCACCGCCTCGGTGACGCCGCCCGTAACCCCGAAGATCACGCCGGCGCCGCTGACGGCCCCGAACGGCATGTCAACCGATTCGGGCTCGACTTCGGAGAAGACAATGCCGGCCTCCCGGATCATCTTCACAAGCTCCTGGGTGGTAATGACGTAATCGACGTTACGGACGCCGTTTTCCATGAATTCATCGCGGGCGCCCTCAAATTTTTTGGCGGTGCAGGGCATGACAGCCACGACGACGGTCCGCCGGTTGGAATGACGGTAATGTTCCTTGAGCACCGAGGCGAACATCTGCATCGGCGACCGGCAGGTGGAGATGTTGGCCATAAGCTCGGGGTAGTTGTTTTCAGCGAACTGCACCCATGCGGGGCAGCACGAGGTGAACAGCGGCAGTTTTTCGCCCTTCTGCAGCTTCGCCAGAAATTCGCCCGCTTCTTCGAGGACGGTGAGGTCGGCGCCGGTGGACGTGTCGAACACTTCGTCGACGCCCATGCGCTTTAGCGCGGCAACGATCCGGCCCATGACATTTTCACCCTCGGCGAGGCCGAACTCCTTGCCGATGCCCACCCTGACCGCCGGGGCGATCTGCACGACTACCTTGGCGTCCTTGTCGCTGATGTCCTGCCACAGTTTGGCGGTGTCGTCGCGGACGACGATGGCGCCGGTCGGGCAGACGGCGGCGCACTGGCCGCACCCGACACAGTTGGTGTTGGCGATCGGTTCGTCGAAGGCGGGGCTGACGCGCATCTTCGAGCCGCGGTAGGCGAAGTCGATGGCGCCGACTTTCTGGACCTCGTCGCACATCCGCACGCAGTCGCCGCACAGGATGCATTTGCTTTTGTCGCGGACGATGCAGAGCGAGGAGGTGTCGAGGTTGGGCTCGCCGGAAGTGTTGTTGAAGCGGACCTGTTTTATGCCGAACCGCTGGGCCAGCTCCTGCAGCTTGCATTTGCCGTTCTTCTCGCAGGTGGTGCAGTCGCGGCAGTGGTTGGCAAGGAAAAGTTCGAGGATCATCTTGCGGTATTTGCGGAGCCGGGGCGTGTTCGTGCGGATTTCCATACCCGCCTTGGGCGGGGTGGAACAGGCGGCATGGATGTCGCCCCACTTGTCTTCGACGACGCACATGCGGCAGGCGCCGTAGACCGACAGCTCCGAGTAATAACAGAAGGTGGGCAGATCGATGCCGATTTTACGGATGACGGCGAGGATATTTTTTTCCCCGGTTATTTCCACCGGTATGTTGTCGATCAGCATGAACTCGGTGCTCACGGCGTCAGTCCTCCTTTATCGCCTTGAAGGCGCATGATTCGAGACACGCGCCGCATTTTACGCATTTGCCGGCGTCGATGACGAACGGCTCCTTGATGGCGCCGGAGATGGCGCCGACCGGACAGAGGCGCGCGCATTTCGAGCAGCCCTTGCAGAGCGCGGCGTCGATGTAGATCTTTTTTAGCTTCTGACAGGTCTTGGACGGGCAGCGCTTTTCGTTCACATGGGCTTCATATTCGTCGCGGAAGTATTTGATGGTGCTGACGACGGGGAAGGCGGCGGTTTTACCGAGGCCGCACAGGGCGGTGGCGGAGATGGTGTCAGCCAGTTCTAGCAGCATGTCGATATCACCCGCTTCGCCCTGGCCGGCAACGATCCGTTCGAGGATCTCGAGCATCCGCTTGGTGCCTTCGCGGCATGGCAGACATTTGCCGCAGGATTCGTTCTGGGTGAAGTTCATGAAGAAACGGGCCACTTCCACCATACAGGTGTGTTCGTCCATGACGACCAGTCCGCCTGAGCCGATCATAGCGCCGGCTTTTTTCAACGAATCGAAGTCGAGCGGCAGGTCCAGGTGCTGGTTGGTTAGGCAGCCGCCGGAGGGGCCGCCGATCTGTACGGCTTTGAAGCCCGCGCCGCCGCGGATGCCGCCGCCGATGTCGAAAATTACCTCTCTGAGGGTGGTGCCCATAGGAACTTCGATCAAGCCGGTGTTCTCGATGTTGCCGGTGAGGGCGAAGGCCTTGGTGCCGGGGCTTTTTTCCGGGCCGACGGTCTTATACCAGGCGGCGCCTTTGAGAATTATGAGCGGCACGTTGGCAAAGGTCTCGACGTTGTTCAGGACGGTAGGTTTTGCGTAGAGTCCCTGTTCTACGGTGCGCGGGGGCTTGACCCGCGGCATGCCGCGGTTGCCTTCGATGGAGGCGGTAAGGGCGCTGCCCTCGCCGCACACGAACGCGCCGGCGCCTTTACTGATCGATATGTCGAAATCGAACCCGGAGCCGAGGATGTTCTTACCGAGCAGGCCGCATTCCCGGGCTTCGGCGATCGCCGTCTCCAGGCGATCGATCGCCAAAGGATACTCGGCCCGTACGTAAATATAGCCTTCGGAGGCCCCGCAGGCGAAGCCGGCGATCATCATGCCTTCGAGCATCCGGTGGGGGTCTCCCTCCATGACGCTCCTGTCCATGAAAGCTCCCGGGTCACCTTCGTCGCCGTTACAGACGACGTATTTTTGCGGCTCTTTCTGGCGTTTTACCTGGGACCATTTACGGCCCGCCGGGTAGCCGCCGCCGCCGCGGCCGCGGAGGTTGGATTCGTCGATCTCCTTGACGATTTCGTCGGGTGTCATGGCGAAGAGGGCTTTTTCGAAAGCGCTGTAACCGCCGATGGCAAGATACTCTTTAAGCGAGGTGGCGTCGATGTGGCCGCAGTGCTCAAGCACCAGTCGGGTCTGCTTCTTGTAGAAGGGGATGTCTTCCTGGGTGGGGTAGGTCTGGCCGTTCTTCTTGTAAGCCAGCCGCTCGATGAACCGACCGCCGACAATCGTTTCGGCGACAATCTCGGCGCAGTCCTCAAGCTTTACTTTGATATACAGCCAGCCCTGCGGCTCGATTCTTACCAGGGGCCCCATTTCGCAGAAGCCGTGGCAGCCGCTTTTCTTGACGCCTACCTCTTCGCCGTGGGGCTCGTGTTCGAGATTGACGGAGCAGGCAAGTCCCTGTTCGTTTATCAGCCGCACCAGTTCGGCGTGAATGTCGAGCGACCCGCCGGCTACACAGCCCGTGCCGGCGCAGACGAGAATCTTCTTTTGCTGGGCCTCAAGGGCGTTTTTATACTTGGCCCTGGCGTTTTGCAGGGCTTCCCTGGATAGCAGCATGTCAGTTCGCCTCCTTGAGTTTCGCGAGCAGTTCGCTGGCCTTCTCCGGCGTCATGGCGGGGTAGACCTTGTCGTTGACGGTGAGTACGGGAGCGAGCCCGCACGCGCCAAGGCAGGAAACGGTTTCCACCGTGAAGAGGAGATCGTCGGTGGTTGCCTTGCTTTCTGACAGTCCCAGCTCTTTTCGCAGGCGCTCAAGGATGGGAATGGATTTCCTTACATGGCAGGCGGTGCCGTCGCAAATCTTTATCACGTATTTGCCTTTGGGCTCCAGGGAGAAGTTCTCGTAAAAGGTCGCGACGCTGTAAATCCTGGCGGTGCTAATGCCGAGCTTTTCCGAAAGGTACGGGAAGGCTTCGCGGGGGAGATAGCGATACTTCGCCTGGGTGTCCTGGAGGATAGGGATTATATTGTTCGCTTTGTGTCCGTATTTTGTCAGAATGGCATCCAATTCCCCGAAGTCGATCGCAGCTTTCATGGCGTGACCTCCATTGATATTGTGAAAATTTTAACTTACTTTTAGTGTACACTTTCGCTGGTCTCTTAGCAATAAGTTTTGTGAAAAATTTCTCAATGTCCGGCGATTAATTTTTGCCACTTGTTTTGCGCCATCTCGCGCACGTTTGCCGATCTTGCCACGAAAAAAAGCGCGGAACGTTTGCACGTTCCGCGCGGGTGCTTGGCCAAAAGGCTACAAATCGATTATAATCGGCAGAATGACCGGCTTGCGGCCGGTTTTGCCGAACAGGTATTTACCTAGAGATTCGCGGATGCTGCTTTTCAGGGGGGCCCACTCTGTTATCGGCTTGTTTTCGCCGCGTTCCAGCACTTCTTTGACGACCCTGCGGGCGTCCCTGATCAATTCTTCGGAGTCTCTCATATAGATGAAACCGCGGGAGACGATGTCTGGCCCCGAGACGACAATGCCCCGCTGCTTATCGAGGGCGAGGACGACGATCATCACGCCCTCCTGGGACAGTTGGCGGCGGTCCCTGATGACGATGTTGCCGACATCGCCGATCCCGGCCCCGTCGACGAAGACCTGGCCGGCGGGCACCTTGCCGGCGAACCGGCCGGTTTCGGCGGTGAATTCGAACACATGGCCGTTCTCGCCGAAAAAGATGTTTTCCCGGGGAATACCGACGCCTTCGGCGATCTTGCCGTGGTTCTTCAGCATGCGGAATTCGCCGTGGACAGGGATGAGATATTTGGGGCGGACGAGGTTAAGGATCAGTTTCAGTTCTTCCTGGCTGGCATGGCCGGAAACATGGATGCCGGACGATTTTTCGTAGATGACTTCGACCCCGAGGCGGAGCAGGCCGTCGATAATCCTGCCTACCGAACGTTCGTTGCCGGGGATGGGCGTGGCTGAGATCACCACCGTATCCCCCGGGTTGAGCTCGACGTTGCGGTGGCTGCCGTGCGCCAGACGGCTAAGGGCTGCCATCGGTTCGCCCTGGCTGCCGGTAGTGAGAATGAGGATGCGGTTCGCGGGGTAGCGGTTGATTTCGTCGATATCGATCAGGACGCCTTCGGGTATGCTCATATAGCCCAGATCAATAGCCTTGGTGACTACGTTGACCATGCTGCGGCCGAGAACGGCGACCTTGCGGCCGTACTTGCAGCCGGCATTGATAGCCTGCTGCAGACGGGAGACATTGGAGGCGAAGGTGGTGAGGATTATTCGCCCTTTGGCGGCGGCGAATCTTTCGTCCAGAGCCTCGCTGACGGTGAATTCTGATTTGGTGTACCCGGGTCGCTCGGCGTTTGTGCTGTCGGACAGGAGGACCAGAACACCCTGGTTGCCGAGCTCGGCGAACTTGTGAATGTCGATGATCTGGCCGTCGACCGGGGTCTGGTCGATTTTAAAATCGCCGGTGTGGACGACTACCCCCACCGGCGTCCGGAAGTATATTCCCAGAGCGTCGGCAATCGAGTGGTTGACACGGATGAAGCCGATTTCGAACCGGCCGGCCTTGATGATATCTCCGGCCGCGACCGGGACCAGCTTTCGGTCAGTGACGTTGTTCTCCTTCAGGCGTCCTTCCACCAAGCCCAACGTCAGCCGGGAGCCGTAGACAGGAACGTCGGCATGGCGCAGGAGGTAGAAAAGCGAGCCGATATGGTCCTCGTGGCCGTGGGTCAGCACGACGGCGCGGATTTTATCCTTGTTGTCGATCAGGTAGGTCATGTCGGGGATGACCAGGTCGATGCCTAGCATGTCTTCATCGGGGAACGCCAGCCCGCAGTCGAGGACGACAATGTCGTCGCCAAACCTGAAGACCGTCAGATTCTTGCCGATCTCGCCGAGACCACCCAGGGGGATGATCATAAGCTTGTCCTGCTTGTCCAAGTCGATCCCTCCCATATATGCCGCTTCAGCCGGGTATTCAAACCGGGACCCCTCAAGGCTCCCGGCCGTGCATCACGCCGGAGCGGAAGCGGCGAACGTTTTCTTCATTACCAGTCTGTCCTCGCCTGAGCCGTATTCGTCGGTCAATGAACCGATGTCCTTAAAGCCCAGTTTATCCCGGTATACTTTGATGGCGGCCGCGTTATTGGGGTCGACCGTCAATTCAACTGCGGCGATTCCCTCTTGCGACAACACTTTGAGCGATTTGGCCAGCAACTCGGTGCCGAAACTGCGGCCCCGCCATTCTTTGGCGATGGAAATACCGACCACGTATGCTTTATTTCGGTCGTTCCAATCGAGCAGGTATTGGATGGCGCCGATGATTTCCCCGTCTTTGCGGAAAGCGAATACCCGTCCGTGCCTGATGAGGGGAACAAGATGCCACTCGTTCATGCCACCGGCGCCGAAAGCCTCGGTTTCCAGTTCTACCAGACGCCTCGTTACGCCAGGTTCATTCTCCGTTATCAGCTCGATCATCAGTTGTCAGCCTCCTCCCCGGAATACCTTTTTAATGTACTTCGAGCCTGAAGCAGATAACAATCCGGAATAAGTAAGCTTAAAAGCGATATTGTCGCCTACCCTGATTTTGTCGTCGGCCTCGGTGATATCGACAATCAGGTGATCGCTGCTGGCGCCGAGGATTGACATCTTTCCGTCGAGGGGAACAAGGCCTTCGATGTAGACGTCTTGGCGTCCCAGCGCCAGGATCGCTCTTTTTCTCGTGCCGGTGTCTTCGAATTGCGGCAGGTTGCCGAAAGCGTCGCGGCCGATATTGCCGAAGGGCACAGAGGGCTTGGTTTTCAGTTCGATTATCTCGGCGTGCAGCATGAAGGCGTCCTGATACAACCAGGGGATAATGCGATTATGCGAAGTGTCGGTGCCCAGCAGGATGCCTTCGCCGATTCTCAGCTGGGTTATGCCGGCGGGGATTTCTTCCTTTTCGAGGAGAAACAGGGATGACGTCCCTCCTCCGGAGACGATGTCGAGCTTGAAGCCCAGGTACTTCTCGACCGCCCTGGTTATCGTGACCAGCAATCCCAGGTTTTCCGTTGCTGGCAGCACGCCCCCGAAACAGCCCATATTTGTCCCCAGCCCCACCAGCTTGACGCCGTTGATTGTCGCGACCTGTTTGGCGGTTTCCAATACATGCTGTGTGAGAACGCCTTCCCGAAGGTCGCCCAAGTCAACCATCAGAACGACATTGTGTATTTTGTCCAAGGACAGGGCCGCTTCGCCTAGCGCTTGCATAACCGCTATTTCAGAATTAACGCTGGTGTCGGTATAGCGGACCACGTTGCCGACATTGCTCAAGCGCGGTATGCGGAGCAGGGTAATGGGAAGATTGAAGCCGTTTTTTCTCAGGTCGAGGATGTTTTCCATCCGGGCGTCGGCCAACCCGTCGACCCCGCCGGCAATAAAGGCGGATACAATCGGGGGGATTGCGCCGAAGCCTTTGGTGACTCCGAGTACTTCGATGGACTGGCGGTGACATCGTTCCACGACCTGAGCGGTATTGTATGTGATTTTGTCCAGGTCGATTTCCAAATGTGGACTCACACAAGGCACCTTCCCTTGTCGTTGCGGGCTCTGTCTTTTAATGTAGGGTGTCCTGAGCCGCAACCGTTTATGTCACTTTTTGGATACGGCCGGTCCGGCCAAGAAAGGCACATCAATTGCTGAATGATGTGCCCCGTTGACGTTTTAACGCGCCGGTTGTTTTTTCTGGTAACTGGTGGGCCCTTCTTCGAAGCCGACTTGCTTGAGCCACCATGCCGGGTAGAACACGGCTTGGGCGATGCCTTCGCGGGTGTTCAGGTAACCGTCATTGTATTTAAGGTATAGGTTTTCGGACAGCGTCCACCATTCTCTCAGGACGTCGCCGGCGAGGTTATCGCTGTAGCGGGTGAGCAGGCGGCGGGCGGCTTTTTCGTCGCCGTTTTTCCAGAGAGCAAGGGCGTTACTTTCCACCTCTTGTTGTTTGGCAAAGGCGGTTTTTTCGAAACGGTCGCGAACTGCGTGGATGTCTTTGATCATGTAAGAGTATTTCAGCATGGCGTAGTTGGCCACATAGTTAAAGGCCATCCACATGCTGCCGCGGTCGAACTTGAGAAGGTCGGCGCGCTGTATGGGGGCAGGCAGGTCGAGCGCGCCGGCGTAGAAGGGCATCAGCACGGCTGTGGCCGGGCGGTCGGGGCCGAACCAGGTAAGGCCGCCGATGGCGTCCGGCAGCCAACTGCGAGACTGGTTGACATAAGCATAGACGCAGCGATAAATGTTCAGCGGGCGTTCGAATTCGCCGTTCAGCGGCGTGAGGCGGCCCTCTTTGTCGGCCACTGATTCGGCCTGACCTTCGAAGCGGTTAGGATTTCCGAAGGGGCCTGCCGCCAGGCCTTTGGTCAGGTCGAATTCCGTTCCCTCGTAGTTGTCGCGGTGGATGGAGAAAAGGTCTTCGACGGTCAGTTTGCGATCCGGTTTGATGGCAAACGGGTAGGTGCGCGTGAACGGGCCTTCGACCCAGGCCGGCAGGTCGAGCGAGGGCGCCGCCAGGGACTGGGCGCGCCATACGCGGCGCAGGGAGTAGTAGGGATGATGGAACTCGCCGTCGCCGTAAACACTGGTGAAGTCGAGGGGGCCGTTCGCGGGGTCCCACCAGCCCTTCTGCCGGGCGACAGTGAATATGTTGGTGGAATGCATCATATCCGGGTCGCCTTCACGTACCTCGCGGATGCGGAATTGGTTGGCGGCTACGAAGAACTTGTCGTCGGGTACCCGCTGGGCGACCCATATGCCGCCGGTGCCGTTCATGTCGTAGCCGCACATTTCCATGACCCAGCCTTCGTTGGGGTCGGCCACGAGCAATGTCTCACCGGTGCCGTAGTAGCCGTATTTTTCGATCAGTTCGCCCATGAGTTTTACCGCCTCGCGGGCTGTTTTGGTCCGTTCGAGCGCGACGCGGGAGAGTTCGGAAGAATAGAAGATGCGCTTGCCCGGCGCGGGCTCGGGATGTACTTTCGCCTTGTCGGTGCATTCGCCGATGGAGACCTGATGTTCGTTCATGATGCCGTAGTTGGCGTCAAAGTAGGCGTAGGTATGGGCGACCTGGGGGATATAGCCCAACGGTACGTTCGGAGGGGCGTCGCCTGTATCGTATCCGGGGCCGCGATCCTTGGTCACTATGCGGTGAGCTTCGCTCCCGCCCCACTGGGGCTTGAAGTCCAGGGCGCAGTGGGAGTAGAATACCGGCCGGAGTGAACCCGGTTTATGGTCTTTTGCCGGGATATAAATGAGTCTCCCGTCGCCCAATCCGTCATCGGAGTGGGAAACCAGCACTGATCCGTCAGCGGAGGCGTCCTTGCCTACGATGGTCGTGGTGCAGGCAGTAGCGGGAGACACGGTAATGGTCATGCAGAACACGATGAGCAGCAATAACAGTAATTTTTTCAAAAATGATCGCTCCTTTCAATTACTGAGAGGTTTCTGAATCCCCTTTCCGGTTTTTATTGCATCAGTTTCGGCAGCTTAAGGAATATTCTGCAATTATTATACTATTTTTTGGCCGGTTTTACCACCGATGCCAACTTCGACCAGTAAGCTAATAACAAGCTCGTCTTCCGCCTGCTCATTTTTACGGCGGAATGGAGACAGAATTTGGCTGGTGCGGCGGCCGATAATCAGCGGGAAAGTCCCCACAATAGTAAATGATGAATATCGCCGACAGACTGCGGAGGTGGTCGAGGCTTAATATGAGGGAAATACTCGTCATAAGACTGAGCGCGATCGGTGACGTTATCCACTGTACGCCGGTGGCATCGTCGCTCAAGGCGGCCTGGCCGGACTGCCGGATAACCTGGCTGGTAGGCGAGGTCGCCGCCGATCTCGTCAGATACAATCCGTATGTCGATGAGACGATCGTCTGGTCGCGGGAACGGTTCGAGCGGCACCTGCGGGATTTCGAGCTGGGCAGGGCGGCTTCCCTGTGGCGGGAACTGCGCGATAGCTTGGCAGGACGGCGTTATTATGCCGTTCTCGACGTGCACGGACTGTTCCTTACCGGGGTGATCGCGAGGCTGGCGGAGACCGAGCGGCGTATCGGTTTAAGCGGAACGAAGGAGCTTAACGCGCTGTTCATGGACGAAACGGCGGCGCCGGTGGGCCATCATATTACGGACAGGTATCTCGGGGTGCTGCGGCCGCTGGGCATTGTGCCGACGGAACGGCGGCCGATGCTCGCCGTGCCGGAGAAGGCCGAACAGGCGGCGGAAGCGTTGCTGAGCGAACTGGCCGTGCCCAGAGGCGGGCGAATAGCGGCGCTGGCGCCGGGGACGACATGGCCGGCGAAGAATTGGCCGGCCGCCTTGTATGCACGGACGGCCAGGCGGCTGGCCGGGGATTTCGCCGTCATGCTGTGCGGCGGCAGTGCTGAGGCGGCGCTGGGGCGGGAGATAGCGGCGGCTGCCGGCGTACCGGTGGCGGACGCGACAGGAAGGACGGGGCTGCTGGAGTTGGCGGCGCTGTTTGCGAAGGCGTCGGTGGTGGTGGCGGGAGACACCGGGCCGCTGTATATGGCGGCGGCGGTGGGAACGCCGACGGTGGGCATTTTCGGGCCGACCGACCCGGCGCGGCTCGCCCCGCCGGGGGAGAAAAACGCCTTCGTCGTCAGCAGGCAGGCGTGTTCGTTTTGCTACCGAAAAACATGTCCCAAGGGGGTGGCCGTATGTATGAGCGGCGTGAACCCCGAACTGGTGGTCAGACAGGTATACAGGGTAGCTGGCCGGCCGCGGCCGCGCGTTCCGGCGGCGGGCAGCGGTTTCCGGGGGGCGGAACCGGGCCCCGGGGACCCTGCGGGTGTCAGGATGCGTAAGTAATAATGCGGCGGCCGTCTGGATGTCGAGATAAAAGCCGTTTTCACACTGTGAAACTTTCTCGGCGATGTCGACAGCCGGCAGGCAATTGTTGGCATATGTAGTATTAATATTTTAGGACTAATATGCTGCCCCTTCCGGAAGGGGTTATGAGGGCTGGTTGCTAAGGCCAATAAGCGGGAGGAGATGCTAAATGACGATGATCACGAAGGAAAGCTTGCCGCAGGCGGTGGAAAAGGCTCTGGCGGCGGCGCCGGTCACCGACCTTCACACCCATATATTCGCGGCGGGGTTCGGCGACCTGCTGCTATGGGGCGTGGACGAGCTTGTTACTTACCATTACCTGATAGCCGAGAATTTCCGCTACACCGGCATGCCGTACGAGCAATACTTCACGCTTGGCAAAAAGGAACAGGCCGACCTAATCTGGCGGAATCTATTTATCGAGCATTCGCCGGTAAGCGAGGCCCAGCGGGGCGTTCTCACCGCGCTGGCGAAGCTCGGGCTCGATGTGGGTTCACGCAACCTTGCGTCGTTCCGGGAGTTTTGCTCCTCGTTCACTCCCGGTGAATATATCGACAAGGTATTTGCGACCTCGGGGGTCAGTACGGTGGTGATGACGAACGATCCCTTCAATGCCAAGGAACGCGCCGTGTGGCTCGGAGGCGGTTGCGACGACAGGCGTTTCCAGGCGGCGCTCAGGCTGGACCCGTTGCTCAACGCCTACGACCAGACGTACTTGTCGCTACGCGAATGGGGTTACCCTGTCGACAAAAGGCTCGACCGCACGAGCGTCGAGGAGATTAAGCGGTTCCTGCGCGAGTGGGCGCAGCGGATGAAGGCTTTGTATATGGCCGTATCTCTGCCGCCGACGTTCGCCGTGCCCGAGGATTCGCTGCGGTCGCGGCTGATTGAGGAATGCGTGTTGCCGGTGGCGAGGGAGCTCGACATCCCCTTCGCGATGATGATCGGCGTCAATAAACTTGTCAACCACAAGCTGGGCGACGCTGGCGACTCGGTGGGCAAGAGCTCGGTCAGACCGTTGGAATATCTGTGCGAGAAATATCCCGACAACAAGTTCCTTGTCACGATGCTGGCGCGCGAGAACCAGCACGAGCTGGCGGTGACGGCGCGCAAATTCCGTAACCTGCTGGTGTTCGGCTGTTGGTGGTTCCTGAACAACCCCTCGCTCGTGGAGGAGATGACCCGTATGCGGATGGAGCTGCTCGGCCTGAGCTTTGTGCCGCAGCACTCGGATGCGCGGATTCTCGATCAGCTGATTTACAAGTGGGACCACTCGCGGAAGATAATCGGCAAGGTACTGGTTGATAAGTACGGCGATCTGCTGGCAACCGGCTGGAGGCTCGACGAGGCGGAACTGAAACGGGACGCCGAGGGGCTGCTGGGCGGCAACTTCTGGCAGTTCATCGGCAAAGAGCCTATGATGTGATGCTATCGCCAAAGCGGCCCGGCCCAGGTGGCCGGGTCGTGTTTGCGGTGTAATCAAGGGGCCTGGTGGTCCCTGCTTTTTTGAAGGAGCTGGCGGACATGAACAGAAGCGAGGAAGTCGATACAAAGCACCGGCGGCTGGCCGCCATGATGGCGGCGAACGGCTACAGCGCCGTTTTGCTGAAGAAGCAGCCGAACTTTTCCTGGTTTACGGCTGGCGGCCGCAATATGGTGGGGATGGCCACCGAGCTGGGGGTGGCCTCCCTGCTGGTCACCAGGGAGGCTCGCTACTGTATCGCCAACAGGATCGAAGCGGCCCGGATGATGGACGAGGAGGGGCTCGCCGGCCTTGGTTTTGAACTGCTCGAATACGGGTGGCACGAGGACCGTGAAGCCGAGCTTGTCGCCAGAGTCGCGGGTGGCCTGGGTTCCGTTGCTGCAGATACCGACTTTGCATCTTGCCGGAACGCCGACGGTGAAATAAGGAAGCTGCGCTATTCGCTGACGGAGAGCGAGATCGAGAGGTACCTGTTTCTGGGCGCGAAGCTGTCGGCGGCGATCGAGAAGGTGATGTTCAGCATCCGCCCGGGGGACAGGGAGTGCGAAATCGCCGGCCGTATAGGTCCCGAACTGTGGAAAGACCTTATCGACCCAACGGCGATAATGGTGGCGGCCGACGAGCGGATCTACCGGTATCGCCATCCGATTGCGACCGACCGAACGGTCAAGCGCTATGTGATGGTGGCTCTCAACGCCCGCTACAAAGGCCTGATCACCGCGGTCACCCGCATGCTCCACTTCGGCAGACCGGACGCGAAACTGGCGAAGCAGTTTCGCGACAACAACGAGGTGGAGTGCCGCATGATCGCGGCGACGAAACCGGGTTCGCCGGCGGTCGCCGCCTTCGATGCCGCTCTGGCCGCTTACCGGGAATTCGGCTTCGCGGACGAATGGCTGCTTCACCATCAGGGCGGGGCGATGGGCTACTACGGCCGCGACTACAAGGTTACCGCCGGGACGACGGAGATCGTCGCCGAGAACCAGGCTTTCTGCTGGAACCCGACGATCACCGGCACCAAGACCGAGGACGCGTTCATTGCCACCGCCGGCGGCCCGCTGATGATTACCGGGCCGGTGTCTTATCCCCGCATAGCGTCGAGCGTGGGCGGGGTGGATTTTGTCAGGCCAGGCCTGCTTGTTATCGATTAGGAGGAGAGATAATGGCACCTTTAGGTGTGGCAATAATCGGTCCCGGCATGGTGGCCAGCACGCATGCCACTGCCCTGCAGGCGATTCCGGCAGCGCGCATTTCCGGCGTTTATGGCCGCAATCCCGCCTCGACGGCCGAATTCGCCGCTAAGTACGGCCTGCGGGCGTTTGGCTCGTACGAGGAAGTGCTTGCAGACAAGGATACTGACATCGTCAGCATCTGCCTGCCGCCTGGTCTCCATGTGGATTTTGGCCTCCAGGCTGCGGTCGCCGGCAAACACCTGATTCTCGAAAAGCCGATGGACATTGATGTGTCCAAGGCCCGCAAGCTTATCGAGGCGTACCGCGCCGCGAAGCTCACCCTGGCGGTGATCTTTCAGAACCGCTTCACGCCGGCGGCTCAGAGGGTAAAGGCGGCGCTCGACGCCGGGGTGCTGGGCGACCTTATCCTTGGCGACGCGTATGTCAAATGGTACCGGTCGCCGCAGTATTACGCCGGCAACGCCTGGCGCGGCACGTGGAAGACTGAGGGCGGCGGGGCGCTGATAAACCAGGCCATCCATACCGTCGATTTGCTGCAGTGGTTCATGGGCGGGGTGCGAAGCGTGGCTGGGATGACCAGGACGGCCATCCACAAGATTGAGACCGAGGATCTGGGGGTGGCGGCGGTGGAATTCACCAACGGCGCCCTGGGGGTTATTGAAGGGACGACGGCCGTAACCCCCGGCTACAAGGAACGAATCGAAATCCACGGCGCCAAAGGCTCTATTACCATGACTGGCGGCCTGGTTACCGAGTGGCAGGTCGAGGGCTGCCGGGCGGAGGATTTCCTTGATGCCGTGAACTTGTCTTATGGAGAGACCAACTCTCCCGCCATCTCCGACGTCAACCATCGGGCGCAGATGGAGGATATCATCGCGGCGGTCAAACAGGGGCGGGACCCGCTGGTAACGGGCGAAGAGGGGATAAAATCCCTGCAGATCGTGCTGGGCATATACGAATCGTCCCGCGAGGGACGTAAAATAATCCTGACTTGAGCTTAAACGAAAAATACGGCAGACCGCGCCGACGGTCTGCCGTATTTTTGTTCCGGCTTTATGGCAGGCTTGCGAGGGCCTGGCGGAGCCGGGCGATCCCGGTGGCGATTTCCTCTTCGCGCAGGCCGCCGTAGCCGAGGATGAGCTGATCGGCAAAAGCGCCGCCATCCCTGGCAATGACGTGCTGCCTGACCGCGTAGACACGGACCCCGCCGTTTTCGATGCGGGCGAGAACGGCAGGCGAGAAATCGGCGCCGGGGAATGCTGCGGTAAGGTGCAGGCCGGCTGGTCCGCTCAGTATCCGGCAGTCTTCGCCGAAGTGGTGGCCGAGCTCGCGGACGACGGCAACGTGCCTCGCCTGGTAGGCCTTGATCATCTTGGCTATGTGGCGCCTTAATTGGCCGGTGCCCATGAAGGAGGCCAGGGCAGACTGGCAGACCGCCGAAGGCTGATGGGTGGCGAACCAGCCTTCGGCGTGGAAGGCGGCGAGCAGCGCCGGAGGAAGTACGATGTAGCCGAGCCGGAGGAAAGGGGCCAGCGTTTTGCTGAAGGTGCCGATATAGGCGACCTTTTCCGGATCCAGTCCCTGAAGGGAACTGATGGGGCTACCTTCGTAGGCGTACTCGTTTTCGTAATCGTCTTCGACGATATAGGAGCCGGTCGAACGGGCGAAGTTAATCAACTGGATGCGGCGCTGGACGGGCAGCAGGCCGCCGGTGGGGAACTGGTGTGAAGGCGTGACGAGTGTGAAAGCGGGCGGGGTGGCGGCATGGCCGGCGAGGAGTTCGGTTTGTAGGCCATGGTCGTCGAGGGGTACCGGGGTCAGTTCGCAGCCGAGGGTGGCAAGGTATCTGTAAACATCCTGGTTGACGGGATCGCTGATGATCACCTTGCGGCTGCCGGTCAGCAGCAGTCTGGCAATCAGGGCGAGGGCAGAGGTGGCGCCTGCCGTGATGACGATTTGCTCCGGTGAGCAGTTGACGCCCCTGGTCCTGGCCAGGTAGGCGGCCAAGGCCGAGCGGAGTTCCCGGCAACCGGCCACTTCGCTGTAGCCAAGGGCGCTATCGGGGATGGCGGCCATCGTCCGGGCGACGGTTTTTTGCCAGGCGGCCCGGGGGAAGAGGTCGAGAGCGGGCAGGCCGTACCGGAAATCGATGACGCCGGCGGGCGGGCGGAGGCTGGGAAGCTCAGGGGGCTGTTGCGGGGGCAGATGGGTGAGGCGGGCCCCCGAGGCCACAAACGTATAGCCGCCCTGGCGGCTTTCGATGAAGCCTTCGATGCGGAGCAGGTCGTACGCTTCCATGACGACGTTGCGGGAGATGCGGTAGTGGGCGGCAAGTTTCCTGGTCGGGGGGAGATTGTGGTGTTCCGGTAATCGGCCGTCGAGGATTCTTTGCCTAATTTGGCTGTAAAGCTGTCTGGTTAGGGACAGCTTGGCCGCGCGGTCAAGGGAAAGGGTGAACATCGCACACACCTCGCAAACGGAAATTGGCGCCATTAATATCGTAGAAAATTGGCACTACACATATCCAATTGCTGGTGTTATTTTATTATAAGAGAGATAATAGGTAAAGGAGATTCTCGTTATGAAACGGGTTTTGGGCATTGTAGGCAGCCCGCGCCGCGGCGGGAACACCGATATTCTTGTCGCGAGCATCCTGGATGGAGCCCGGGCGGCCGGCGCCAGTACGGAAACGGTTTTCCTCGGCGGCCTGACAATAAGGGAGTGTGACGGCTGCCACGCCTGTTGGCGTGGTGCCGGGTGCCCCAAGCAGGACGATATGAACGGACTTTACCGGGCAATCGCTGCCGCCGATGCTCTGGTGCTGGGAACGCCAGTATACTGGTATGCGCCGACTGCGCTCATGAAAGGGTTCGTCGATCGGCTCGTTTTTTACAACTGCGACCGCAACCGTGGGGATGTTAGCGGCAAGCGGGCGGCGGTCGTCGTCCCCTATGAGGAAGACGACCCGGCCACGGCCGCGCCGGTGGTCGAATTTTTCGCCAGATCGCTGCATTATCTGGAGATGGAACTGGCAGGTACGGCGGTTGTCGGCGGGATGGCCAGGAAGGGCCAGGTGCTGGAGCGGGAAGACGCGCTGCAGTCGGCTGTGGAACTCGGACGCAAGCTGGTGGACGGCGGCCGGTTACGTGAAGGCCAGTTTTCGACAGGAATGGAGTGAGATTATGCTGCAAGTAACGACAGCGTGGCGAGAAACATATCCGGGGGCGTGCCTAGGCCTGCTGGCTGTGGATGGTGTCGTTAACCCCGAATGCCACGAGCGGCTGGAAACGAGGAAAAGCGAGCTTGAGGAGCTGTTGCGGGCCCAGTACCGAACGCGGGAGGAACTGTTGGCCTGTGGGCCTGTTAACGCTTACCGGGAGTACTATAAGCGCTTCGGCAAGACCTATCCCGTTCTGTTGCAGATGGAGTCGGTCGCGGTCAAGGGCAAATCGTTTCCGCGCACGGCGGCGCTGGTCGAGGCGATGTTCATGGCCGAGGTCAAGAATGGTCTTTTGACGGCAGGTCACGATCTGGACAGGATCGAAAAGCCGCTCACGCTGGATGTGGCTGCAGACGGGGAAAACTTCACCGGCATCGGTGGCAGGGAGCAGGCAACGAAGAGCAGCGATATGCTGATGCGCGACGGGGCCGGCATCATTTCCAGCATTCTTTGCGGACCGGATCACCGTACAAGGATAACGGCCGCCACTACCAGGGCGCTGTTCGTCGTCTACGCGCCGCCGGGGGTGGACAGGCCTCTCGTGGAACAGCATCTTGGCGAAATTCATGCAAACGTCAAATTGATTGCTCCGGCAGCAACGCTCGAATACCAGGACATTATCCGTTAGTAACCGGATACATTCGATTGAGGCCGGAAAACGGGATTTCTTTTTCCGCGCGAAAGGAAAGGCACCTGCCATGCAGGTGCCTCAAACTTTTTTCAGGTTTTTATGAGGCCGAGTTCGATCGCCTTGGCGATCATTTTCGTTCGGCTGTTGACGTCCATTTTCCAGAACAGGTTGTTGATGTGCGTTTTTACCGTGCCGACGGTAATGGTCATATTCGTGGAGATTTCCGCGTTCGAGTAACCCTTGGCGACCAGTGTGAGGACCTCTTTCTCCTTTACGGTCAGCGGGGCGAACAGTTTGACGTCGCTTTGATCGGAGACAGGTTGTTTATCCGCCGCTTCCGGGAAATCCTGTCTCTGTCCGCTGGACTGCAGGCTGTCCTTATAGTTCTGCGCCGCTTCCAGGACAACCGACCGCAAGGAGACCGACGGGGTGGGTTTGGTCAGGAAGGCGGTGATTTTACCGTGATTGACGGCGTCGATGGCCATCTGGAGTTCGGGATAGCCGGTGAGCAGAATGCGTTGAACCTGCTTGTCGATAGTAAGGATGCGCGAGAAAAGTTCTATCCCGTTCATGACCGGCATGCGGTAATCGGAAATTACTACGGCGAAAGGCCCCTGGTGCTCGATAATTTTCAGCGCCTGCAGGGGATCCTTGGTCGTCAGAATCTCGCACTGGCCGTGAAGCACGCGCCGAATCGAGGCCAGATAGTTTTCGTCGTCATCGACAATCAATATGCGGGGAGTAGTTTCGTCACCGTTCATCTGTTCACCTTCAGTAGCCATAATGACATTAATTAGGTATTTGACGACATTTTGTAAGTTTCCTCCAACTTTCGGCAGATTTGTTGATAATTTTTTATAACGGCCATTAGCTGTCGAAATTAGCGGCTTGTCCCGCCGTGAAGATAAACGGCCGAAAATACATCTATTTGTTGAAGTTCCTTGACGTGTACCTATTCTAAACTTATATAGAGACAGTTTGTTAGGGTGGGGATAACAAAGGAGGGATCGACGCATGAAAATGATTCGCGAAGGTCTTACAACCCAAGAGATGGGCGATATAGTGAGGGTCCGCGAAGCAATAAGAGAGGGCTTGTTTACCAATACCATCGGCAGCGAAGAGTTGTCCGAGCTGATGCAAGGGCTGAGTACGCCGTTCGGAAGCCTGATAACGGTTCTGGCGGCAAGAAGGGCGAAGCTCACGAAAATGCTGAAATCAATCGAACGCGAGCGGGATAAGGTAAAAAAGGCCCTTGATTTGGCAGATCTCTCCGCGCCGGGAAACATTGAGAAACTGGAAAAACTGGAGAAGATGATCAACGATTATTGCTTCCTCAACGAGGGGCTACGACGCGCCCGCGGCGGGAGAAGGGTTCGCGGCTGATGCAGCGGGAAGGGGGCAGACTGTGATGAGTATGCAGCTAGTGGTTTTCCGGCTCTGCCGTGAAGAGTACGCGGTTTTGGTCGAAAAGGTTCGCGAGGTTATCAATTACCTGCCGATCACAAAATTGCCCGGGAAACCGGATTATTTCGAAGGGGTCATCAATGTCAGGGGAAAAACCGTGCCAGTGATCGATTTTGCCGCTAAGTTGGGGTTGCCTGGGGCCGGAGGTGCGGACAGGCAGATCATCATTGTGGAGCACCGGAACAAAGAGATAGGCCTGACGGTCGATACGGTTACGGAAGTTATCCAGACTTCCAAGGATATTTTTGCCGGTCTAGATGTAACAGAAGCCGGGGGGCAAAATCTCAGGAAGGTCTGTAATTTTCATGACAGGATCATCGTCTTGCTCGATGTCGAGCAGATGCTGAAAGGTTCGGCGCTGGCGGGCTGACATCTCGGGGCGATAGCCGGAAAGGACGTAATGTTAAAAGCTGCGTGGTTAACGCGGCTTTTTGTTTTCATTGCCGCCGTCTAATAGTTGTACGAAGCCTCGGGTACCGTCGATCCTAATCTGCTGACCATCTTTGATTTTTATGGTAGCCCCGTCGACGCCGGCTACCGCCGGAATGCCGTATTCGCGGGCGACTACGGCTCCGTGGGTCATCAGTCCGCCGACCTCGGTGACGATGCCGGCCGCCAGCGGGAATAGCGGGGTCCAGCCAGGGTCAGTAAAAGGGGCCACCAGGATATCGCCTTTGTCCATCTGCGCTTCTTCGAGCCGAAGGATGACCCTGGCCCGTCCTTCCGCGACGCCGGCGGATACGGCGCTGCCCGTCAGTGCCCCTGGCGGGGCATCGGCGCTGGGTTTGGCGATGATGATTTCGCCTTCGCCCGTCATGGCCCGAGGTGGCGTCAGTTTGGCGTCGCGGGCGTATTTGTCCCGGCGTTCGGCGAGGATCGTGCGGTCCAGTCGACCGGTTTCTAACACCCGGGCGATTTCCGGCAGCGACAGCCAATAAATTTCCTCCGGGTCTTCCAGTATGCCTTCGGCGACAAGGCTGGCAGCTTCCAGCATGAGTGCCTGCTTGACAAGGTCTAGGTGCTGGACGACGAAGTATTTGGGATGCTCTCTTATTCCTATGAGTGAGCGGTGGACATGGATAAGACGGCGCATGCGCTTTGCCCTGAACATACCGCCGGAGGTTTGGCTTAGACGGCTGAGAAGGCGTTCGGCTGCCGCGTCGGCCTCCTGCTGGCCGGCGGCGAAATCTCGCCGGTGTTGTCCGGGCGCCATCCCGGCAATGTGGCTGAGAAGGGCGGGCACCAGTTGGGTGGGGGATTCACGCCACCGCGGCCGGGTGAGGTCGATTTCACCGGTGCAACGCATTCCGTAGCGGGCAAAGAAATTTACCAGGGCAGGCAGGACTTTTTCGCCTCCGGGTACCGAACGCAGACCGTCGAGGAAAGTCGCGTCGTTCGCCTGCTGAAAGTATTCTATAACCGCAGGATGCTCCCGTGCCGCGTCGGCTACGTCGCCGAGCGCCAGACCCATCTCGCTGGTCACGTTGCCGGGAGGGGCTTTGCTGATGTCGCATAGCTCGGCGGTGTCGCCCAGCCACTTGCGGGCAAGATGCCCAATGAGTTTATAAGTGACTAGAGCCGGCACTATGTAAGGAGCCAGCCGGGGGAAAATTGTCGGCAGAAGGGAGGATAGGATTTCCTGGATCATAGCGATTCTTGCCGGGCCGGACACTGCCTGCAGCCTGTTCCTGTTCTCGTTTACCCGGTTGGCAATGTACCGGTTTAGGTCGTCGATGACATGATCGTTATCGCGGTATAAGATGTTTCGCAAAATAGCGAAAGCGGTCGGAATAACGGTTCCAGCCAGGGCGACGGGGAGTTTTTTATCAGGCGGGGCGTTCAGTCGGAAATCATCCCGCCCGATGAATTCGGCGACCGCCTGTCCTATCGCTTCGTCGACGTTGCGCAGCAAGGCGGGCAGTTTCTCCCGGACTTCCCGATAGGCGAGCAAGGGCGTTATGTCAAAGTAAAGGCGGCTGCCGGCTTCGAGCAGTAATCCGCTTTCTCCGTTGGGCGAGGCTTTGCGGAACGGGACCATTGTGCGCAAAACGGAAATTCCCAGGGGTTTTATGGCCGCGGTCATCATTTGGGGGTGCCCGAGCGACAGAAAAAGATGAAGGCGGTCGTCGGCCACCGGGGGAACGGGGTAGAGGGTAGTAATCGGTCGGCTTTGGACGATAAAAATATCGTTGTTGACGAGGCACCACTCGATGTCCTGCGGACCGCCGAAATGTTCTTCAATATTCCGCCCCATGCGCGCCAGCCTGATCGCATTTTCGTCCGTCAGGCATTGTTCGATGCGCTTGTCGCCGGTGATGGCCGCTTTTTCCGTGCCGCCTCCGGAAGCGGCACGGATGGCCACCTCTTTGCAGGCGGTATTTTTGACGATTACTTTATCGTCTCTGACTTTGTAAAGATCTGCGGTTACGATGCCGGATACCAATGCTTCTCCCAGCCCAAAGCTGGCGTCGATGGAGACGACGGCGCGGTTGCCGGTAATGGGGTCGGCGGTAAACATTATCCCCGCGACCTCGGGGAAAACCATCCGTTGTACGATGACGGACAGGCGGACCTTACCGTGATCGAAGCCGTTTCGCCGGCGATAGGCGATGGCCCGGTCGGTGAACAGGGAGGCCCAGCATTTGCGGACACTATCAAGGATGTCTTTTTCGCCGGCGACATTGAGGTAGGTGTCCTGCTGGCCTGCGAAGGAGGCGTCGGGCAAATCTTCGGCGGTGGCGCTGGAACGGATCGCATAGCGGTGCTCGGGACCTGTCTTCCGCCAGGCCTTCACTATCGCCTGTTCTATCGGGACGGGCATGGCGAGGGCTTCCAGGTGCGACCGGATCCGTTCCCCGGCTTGCTTTAGTTCCGTCAGGGGATCCATATCGACCACATCCAGAAGATCAATAAGGTCTTTGAATATCAGACTTGTGCCGACAAAGTCGGCGTATGCGTCTGTAGTGACACAGAAGCCTTCCGGCACGGCAATTCCGGGAATGTGCCAAAGTTCAGCAAGGTTAGCTCCTTTGCCGCCGACGGCTGGCAGGCTTGAGCGGTTAATCTCGGCGAAGAAGAGAACATATCTGGTCATGTGAGTTTCCCCCTCAAGGTGATATTATGTCCAAGAACGAGAATGCCGCAGGGTAGTAACGACGGCGTACTGAGAAATTGGCAGGCCAGAAAGGACTGTTGCAAATAAATGTCGAATTTTTTCCTGTTACCAACAGTTAATGGTTTCCGTCCTCGGCCAGATACCGAGGATTTGCTGATTGCTATTCACCGCCGGTGCCGGCATTACAAGACAGCGAATCGGGGCTCGGCGCAGGAATGGCCGGGGAGATAACCGCCAGTGACTCAGCCTGATCAGTGTCGGCCTATTATTTGTTAGGGGGCGCCTGCTGTGGGCAACCGGATTCTCTTTGTCGATGACGAGAAAGCAATTCTGCGGGCGATCGACAGGCTGCTGTTCGATAGCGAATACGAGGTGCTGACCGCCGAGAGCGGCCAAGCCGGTCTGGAACTTCTGGCAGCCGGCCCGGTCGATGTGGTTGTTTCGGACATCCGCATGCCCGGAATGGACGGCCACCAGTTCCTTCGTGAGGTTAAAACCCTCTATCCGCGCACCACGCGTTTAATCCTCAGCGGCTACGCCGAGGAAAGCGCGATCCTCAACAGCATCGTGGACGGCTCAAGCAACATGTATATGCTTAAGCCGTGGGAAGGACAGGACCTAAAAGTAAAGCTCGCCCAAATCTTTGCCGCCAGAGGATTATACAACAACAAAACGACGCTCGAATTTGCCGATAAGCTGGAGAACCTGTCGATTGCGCCGGGTGTTTACGGCCACGTCGTCAAGCTGACGGAAAACGGGGCGGACGCAACTGAAATCGCTGGATTTATCGAGAGCGATCCGGCGGCAGCGGCGGCGGTGCTTAGGGTCGTAAACAGCGCCTTTTCCGGCGGCGAAACCGGCTCGATTGCCAAGGCGATCACCTCACTGGGACTTACGGTAGTCAAGACCGTCGTACTGGCCTGCAGCCTGTTTAAATTTGCTAATTTTAATGTGCCTCCGTTCAGCCCCGAAAAGCTGACCCAAAAGGCATGCGCCGCCAACAAACTGATGACGCTCATCTATTCTGACCTGCTGGGAAAGCTGATGCCTGATGCTTCGCAGACCGCCGCACTGCTGATCGACGTCGGCTTGCTGCTGTGCCTGCATTATTTCCCCGAGCAGTATGAGAGAATTATGCGGGAATACGCACAGGGCCCCGAGCAGGACTTCGCCGAGCTCGAAAAAGGAGCTTTCGGGGTTACTCATCGGGAGTTCGGTGGGTATTTGCTCAACTGGTGGGGCTTGCCCTACCCGATAGTCGAGACGGCGCTTTTTCACCATGACCCTTTCCGGGATGCGATCATGAACCGGGAATTGGTGGCTGTGGCGCATGTCGCCGATTATTATGCGTGGCAGACGGTTGGGCCGGAATTTGCCCGGAGGCTCGAACCGGGCGTTTTTGAGGTTCTGGGATTCAGCGAGGAGGACCTGCGGCCTCTCATGAAGGGATTATAACGGGAGAGCAGGAGACGAGCGACCTGATGGTTTTTCCCCGATCGAAGCATGGTCAGGTACGGGAATGTCGTTGTGTGCGACCGGAGGAGGGCGGGGTTTGAGAAAAGTAAGCATTAGGGAAGCTTTCGGCGGCGCCTCGCCTGCATTGCGCAATCTCAGCCTGGGGATTGTGCTTTTCGGCATCTTCATGGTGTTCGCGGTTTTTCTGGCTTATTATAACGCCATCCAGGGAGAGCGGCAGGAAGAGATGCGGGCTGCCGTGAAAGAAACGGCCAACCTGGCGCGGGCATTCGAAGAACATACTCTGCGGACGCTGATGAGCGCCGATCAGGCGACTCTTTTCTTGAAGTATCACTACGAACGGGAAGGCAAGTCAATCGACATTCCCGGCTATATTCGCGATGGCAGGCTTCCGGGCGAGCCGTTCATAATTATGGGCGTTATCGACGAGAACGGTGATCTCGTGGCCAGCAGCCAGGTGCCGCTTGTTACCGCCAACTTTAGCGACAGAGAGCATTTTCGGGTACACGTTAACCGAGACAGCGAGCAGCTGCACATCGGCAAGCCCGTTTTGGGACGGGTGTCGGGCAGATGGGCGATTCAGATGACCCGCCGCGTAAACAAGCCGGACGGCTCATTCGGCGGGGTGGCGGTGGTCGCTGTTGATCCTTACTATTTCAGCGACTTCTATCGACAGGTCGATCTGGGGCAGAACTCGGCGGTAGTGCTGGTGGGACGGGACGGCATCGTGCGGGCGCGCCAAGCCGGCTCTTCCACTGTGGCGGGGCAGGATTTGACAGGTACGGAGCTGATGAATAAGCTGGTCGACAGCGACGCCGGGAGTTATGTCGCTACGCGGGAGGAAGATGGCGTAACGCGATTATACAGTTATCGGGCGCTGCTGTCCTATCCGGTAGCGGTGGCGGTGGGGATCGACAGGCAGGAAATCCTGCAGCGGGCCGGCGGTCGCAGTACTCATTATTACCCGGTTGCCGGGTTGATTTGCCTTGGGATACTTGTCTGCGTGCTGCTGCTGTTGCGGTTTGTCGCCCGTTATAAGGCTTACGACGAAGACCTGCGGTCGGCCCGCGCCTTGCTGGAGGCCCGGGTCGAAGAGCGGACGCGGGAATTGTCCGCTCTGAACGAGGAATTGAAAGCCATGAACGAAGAGCACCTGGCGATGAACGAGGAGCTCCAGAGCACCAACCGCGAACTATGGGACGAGGTGGGTATGCGCCGCCGGACCGAAGTGGAGCTCAAGCACAGAAACGAGGAGCTTGCCGAGGCGTACGCCGAGTTGAACACCATCCAGCTTCAGGCTTATCAACAGGACAAAATGGCGTCGATCGGCCAACTCGCCGCCGGAGTGGCCCATGAGATAAATAATCCTATGTCTTTCATCATCAGCAACTTGGAGTCCCTGAACGATTACCTTGGTCGCCTGACCCGGTTCATCAAGCTGCAGGAGGAGACTGTGTCCGAACTGACGGGCACCCATGCCGGGGAGGGCGTCCAGGAAGACAGGCTGGCTGTAGTCGGCAGGCTGGAGGCTGCGAGACAGTCGCTGAAGGTGGATTATGTAATTCACGACGTAGAAAGCCTTATAAACGAAACTTTTGAGGGTGCGGGACGGGTTAAGGATATCGTCCAGGATCTGAAAGGTTTTGCGCGGGTGGAGAGCGAAAGCAGGCTGGCCAATATCAATGAAGGCGTCGAAAGCGCTATCAATATCGTCTGGAACGAGATGAAGTACAAAGCGTCGCTCGACAGGGACTACGGCGAACTGCCGCTTACCAAGTGCAACATCGGTCAGCTAAACCAGGTTTTCATGAATGTCCTCGTTAACGCCACTCAAGCGATCGACAAGTGGGGAGAGATCAAGGTCAAGACATGGGCCGACGGCGGCAAAATATATATCAGTATTACCGATACGGGCTGCGGTATCCCGCCGCAATTGCTCAACAGGATTTTCGAACCCTTTTTCACCACCAAGGAGGTGGGCAAAGGGACCGGCCTAGGGCTTAGCGTAACCTACGACATCGTCAAGAGACACGGCGGGGAAATCAGGGTGACCAGTGAATCCGGCCAGGGGACGACCTTCACGATCATCATTCCTGTGACCGAATAATGAAGGCAAAAAAGTCGCTTGCCGCGGCTTTTTTCTGTCTCCGGCGCCCTTAGTCCACAGGTGTGAGAAGGGTTGCCGGCGAAGATACACAATATGTATTTCTGATTTGGGGTTGAGCTTACGAGATGAAGTTGACCGGCCTGCGTTTTTGGCGGACTTTGCTGCCAGCAACGATGCTGGCGCTTGTTGTGACGCAGGTTGCCAGGCACGAGTACCCGTTGCCGCCTGACGCCGGGCTGCTATTGTGGCTGACGCGGCTTGACCCGCTGCTATTGGTAGGTCATCTGCGCTGGGAGGGTACGTTCCCGTCGTGGGGGTGGCTTCCTCTGGCCACGTTGCTGGTCACCTTTGCCGCCGGCAGGGTGTTTTGCGGCTGGCTGTGCCCTGTCGGCGGACTGCTAGCCGTTTTGCACAGTCTTCAGGGCGTCCGCTTGGGACCAAGCCGTCGGGACGGGCCACCCCGTTGGACACGTCATTTGCGCGTCTGGCGGTTTTATTGGCTGATATTATTGCTGGCGGTGCTGCTGCTCGGCAGCGGCTGGACGCTGTATCTGAGCCCTTTCCACCTGCTGACGTCCGAGATGTCGCGGCTTTGGGCGGGGCAGGTTCCCTGGGCGGCATTGGCGCTTGTAACCGTCGGACTGATCACCTTTCCCCGGTTCTGGTGCGTTTACTTGTGCCCGTCGGGGCTGCTTTTGTCGGTCTTGGCCCGCTGGCGGCTGTGGGCGGTTAAAAAGCCGGCGGGTTGTATCAACTGTGGGGCGTGTTCCAAGGTATGCCCTACAGGGGCAAGTGCTTCCGGAACAAGTTCGGCAGGGGCGGACTGCCTGCTGTGCGGCCGGTGCGCCGAACGCTGCCCGATAAACGAGGGTATCGCGCTGGGAGAACGCAAAGGAGGCGGCATGGCGCCCGCAAGCGGCGGCGGCCTGTTCAAGAGGAGGGAGATCATCCGTGCGGGGGTGGCGTTGACGGTGGCGGCCGCAGCGGCTCCAACCCTGATTGTGGCCAAAGGCGATCCGCCGCTCAGGCCGCCGGGGGCGCTGGCGGAAGCCGAGTTTCTGGCCCGCTGCAGCCGTTGCGGACGTTGCATCAAGGCGTGCCCTGGCAAGTGCCTCAAGGCGGCGCCGCTGAGTAAGGGCGCCGCGGTATTCCTCACCCCGATGATCGTTCCCCGGGAAGCGCGGTGCGAGCTGACCCAGGATTGTCAGCGGGTCTGCCCGACGGGTGCGATTTCCCACCTGCCGGTAGCGAAAGCGATAATTGGATTTGCGGAGATCGACCGGACCCGCTGCCTCGGATGGACGGAGGGCAAGCTGTGCCTGTTGTGCCAGGAACAGTGTCCGCAGCATGCTATTACTTCCGATGGGCTGCACCGGCCGAGCGTATCCCATGAGTTGTGCGTCGGGTGCGGAGCCTGCGAAAACGGCTGCCCGGTGGAGGGGGCGGCCATTGTCGTGCGCCCTCAGCCATCGCGCCGTCGTCCCTGAGATCGGGACGGGTAGACTGGGCTAAATTATTTCCGAGGATGATGTTAAGTGTTTTATCTAACCGTCGACACCGGGACTACGAATACGCGGGTAAGGGTATGGCGGGGCGACCGGGTTGTCGCTGGGGCGTTCGCGGCGGTGGGAGTGCGGGATACGGCCGTGACGGGCAGCAGGGCAAGGTTGCAGCAGGGTGTTAGAGAGGCGTTGTCCGCAGCCTGCGCCGAGGCCGGCATTACCGTCGACGACGCCGGGGCGATCGTGGCTTCCGGCATGATTACCTCCAATGTCGGGCTCCACGAGGTGCCGCATTTGGCGGCACCGGCAGGTCTGGAGGATTTGGCGGCGGGCATGGTGGCCGCCGTCGTTCCCGAAGTGGCGGACAAGCCGATCTGGTTTATCCCGGGCGTCAAGAACAGCATTGGGACGGTCGATCTCGACAACTGCGAGAGAATGGATATAATGAGGGGCGAGGAGGTTGAGGCATTCGGCCTTGTTCGCAGACTCGGGCTGCGTGACGCGTCAATCGTCGTTCTTCCCGGCTCGCATACCAAGTTCATCCTGATGAACGACCGGCAGCGCATCGCCGGCTGCCTTACGACTCTGGCGGGGGAACTGCTCAGTGTCATTACGAACAATACCATCCTCGCCAGTGCTCTGAACAGCTCTTTCGTGAACAGCATCAATGAGCAGATGGTGCTGAGAGGCGCCGAGTGCGCCCGCCAGGTGGGCCTTAGCCGGGCTTGCTTTACCGTGAGAATCCTCGATCAGTTCACCGGGTGCGATGTCGCGGAAAAGGCGAATTTTCTCCTGGGGGCGGTTGTCCAGACCGATCTGACGGCGCTGCGCTTCAGTTGGACGTTTGCCATCCGTCCTGAGATGCCGGTCTACATCGCGGGCAAACGGGAACTGCGGGCGGCATTTCATGCCGTGCTGCAGCAGGACGGTTTTTTCCGGGGGACGCTGCAGGCGATCGATGACGAAGTCCTTCAGGATATCGCCGGGTTCGGGGCGATGACGGTCGCAAGGGAACGAGGCCTTGTTAGATAGTAATTAAGGCAAAGGGGCGGTGGATGCATGGGCAAGGTTTTGGACCTGATCGCGGCCAACGGCGTCGTGGCGATTCTGCGGGGCATCGAGCCGGCGCGAATGGTGCCGCTTGGCGGGGCTCTGCTGGCGGCCGGGGTGGGGGCGATCGAGGTGACGATGAACAGCGACGGCGCGCCGGAGGCCATTACGGCGCTGCGGCGCGAGCTGGGTGAGGTTATGCCTGTCGGCGCCGGAACGGTAATGGACGGGGAGGCTGCCCACCGGGCGGTGGACGCCGGGGCGATGTTCCTCCTGACGCCGCACCTGGCGGAGGATACGCTGGCTGCGGCGATCGCGCTGGGCGTGCCGGCGGTGGTGGGGGCGATGACGCCCACCGAGGCTGTGCGGGCCTACAGCCTGGGAGCCGAGATGGTCAAGATATTCCCGGCGGGGACGCTGGGAGCAAATTACTTCCGTGAATTAAGAGGACCGTTGCCGCACATCAGGACGATGGCCGTCGGCGGGGTGAACGCCGCCAACGCCGCCGACTTCATCAAGGCGGGCGCGGCCGCGGTCGGCGCAGGCAGCCAGCTTATCGACCAGGCGGCGGTGAGAAGCGGCGACTGGGAAGCGGTGCGGAGCAAGGCGGCCGCGATGGTCGCGGCGGTGAAGTCGGCCCGAAACGTCTGACCGGACTAAAAGCCTGGACCCTTCTTCGAAAGGGTCCAGGCTTTTCAACGTGCCTTCAACAAAGAACCGGCTGGTTATTCGGGGGAAGCATCCTTTTCGCTTTCTGCCAGCATTTTTTTCTCCAGTCGCATCTGCATGACCGCCGAGGCGATCAGGGAAGCGATGGCGAGGATGATAAGCGTTAGGCTGATTGGACGGGTGAAGAGGACGCTGAAGTCGCCGTGGGAGACGATCATCGAGCGGCGCAGGCTGCTTTCCGCCAAAGGCCCGAGGATTAGGGAGAGCAGGATGGGCGAGGCAGGGAAGTCGTAGCGCTGCATGAAATAGCCGATGATGCCGAAGACGACGGCCAGCCCGACATCGAAAAGGCTGTTGCGCATTGAGTAGGCGCCGACGATCGAGAGCAGGAATATGACGGGGATCAGGAAACTGCGCTCGACCGAGATGATTTTGACGAAGAAGCGAATGCCGAAGATGCCGATAATGAACATGAAGAAGTTGGCCATCATCATGCCGGCGAAAATACTGTAGACGATGTCGATATGGTCCTTGAAGAGAAGCGGGCCGGGCTGCAGGCCCTGGATGACGAGCGCGCCGAGCAGGACGGCGGTGACGGCGTCCCCCGGGACACCGAGGGATAGCATGGGGATCATGGCCCCGCCGGTGCAGGCGTTGTTGGCGGCCTCGGCCGCAGCTACGCCGGTGATTTCGCCTTTGCCGAAGTTTTCGGGGTTTTTGGAGGAGCGCTTTGCTTCACCATAGGCGACAAAGGCCGAGATGTCGCTGCCCGCCCCCGGGACGGAGCCGATAAAGGCGCCGATGAAAGTTGATTTAACGATGGTAACCCACGTTTTCTTGATGTCGGCCAGCGAGGGCAAGAGCTGTTGCTTGACAGCCTGGACCCTTTCCTGTTTATAAAGCACTTCCACGCCCTTGAAGACTTCGGAAAGGGCGAACAGGCCGATGAGGGTGGGAATGAAAGCCGGTCCCTCGAAGAGATCCATGACGCCGAAAGTGAAGCGGGGATAGCCGGCCATGGGATCGAGGCCGATGGTGGAGATGAGCATCCCAAAAAAGCCGGCAATGATTCCTTTGATGATCGAGTTGCCGGAGATGGAAATGATGATGCTGAGGCCGAAGATTGCCAGGCCGAAATACTCGGGGGCGCTGAACTTGAGGGCGATCTTGGAGATTTGCGGCGAAGCGAAGGTCATGATGAGGGCCCCGGAAAAGCCGCCAACAAACGAAGCGAAGATTGACATGGAGAGGGCCCGGCCGGCTTCGCCCTTCTGGTTGAGGGGATAGCCGTCGAGGACGGTGGCTGCGGCGGCGGGGGTGCCTGGGGTCCTGATGAGGATGGCGGCGATCGATCCGCCGTAAATGGCGCCGCAGAAGATTCCCAGGAGCATGCCCAGACCCTGGTGAACAGGGAGTCCGAAAGTAAAGGGGATCAGCAGAGCCACGCCCATGGTGGCCGTCAGTCCGGGCAGAGCGCCAATCAGTACTCCGGATAGCACGCCGAGAAAAATAAGGCCGAAGCAGCTGGGCTGAAGGACGACCGCGAACCCTTTTAACAGTAGCTCAAGTTCCATGGTAAACCACCTTTATCGTGTCTTAGCCCAGGAAACCGGCGGGCAAGGAGATGTCCAGCAAACGGTTGAATATGCCGTAAACGAGGAGGGTGACGGCGATTGAAACGGCGGCCATTTTGATATAGTCCCGCCGCTTAAGAAGATACATGAGTCCGAATAGAAAGACGGTGCTGGTGATGATGAAGCCGAGCGTGCCCAGCACCAGGCAGTAGGCTATTATGGCCAGCAGGGAGATGCCGGCCCGGTGGATGGCAGGGTCTTTGAGGCTGAAAGGGTCGGCCGAGGGCCTCGATTTGCCTCTGAGAGCCGCAGACAGCAGCATCAGGCTGAATATGCCCAGGCCAATCGCCAGGACGGTGGGGAAGAAGCTGGGACCGAGGAGAAGCACTTTGTCCTCGGGGAAGAAATAGGCGGTATAGATTACATAGACCGAGAGGGCGAGACCTAAAATGCCGGCAATAATGTCGGGAATTTTCAAGAGATTACATCCTTTCTGCCGGGCGGCGACACTGCTTAAAGGCGAGACAGGAAGGCAAATGCCGGTTGCCCGGCATTTGCCCCGTTCCAGCGGTTATTTCGTCAGGTTGAGTTTTTTCATGACCGCCTCGGTGTTGGCGGACGTCTTGTCGAGGAAGGTCTTGAATTCGGCGGCGGGGGCGTACGCCAGACCCAGGCCGGCTTTTTTGGCGAAAGCTTGGAATTCGGGGGAGTCGTAACCTTTCTTGAAGGCGTCGGCCAAGACTTTCTTCACGTTCTCGGGGGTGTTTTTGGGAACAGCCAGGCCGCGCCAGGTGGCGAAGGTGATGTCTAAGCCGGCTTCTTTGAAGGTCGGTACGTCGGGGAAGTTGGGGTCGCGTTTGTCGCTCATTACGGCCAGCATTCTGAGTTTGCCGGCTTTAACCTGGCTCTGCACCTCGGCGGGGCTGACGGTAACGGCCTGAATGTGTCCGCCGACGAGGTCGGTTACGGCCGGAGCGGCGCCATTAAAGGGAACGTGGTTGAGTTTGATACCCGCTTTTTCTTCCAGCAGGCCGGCGGCGATGTGCCACACGGAGGCGGGGCCGGAATTACCGACATTGACCTTGCCGGGGTTGGCCTTGGCGTAGTCGACGAAATCCTTGACCGTCTTAAAGGGGGAGTCGGCTTTTACGGTCAGAGCGGCGGGGTCGGTATTGAGCCGCATCAGGAGATCGTAATCTTTGTACGTGAAGGGAACGAGTTTTTGGGGCGGCAGGGACAGGAGCTCGAAGGTTATCATGGTGACGGTGTAGCCGTCGTTCTTGGCGTTGAGGCCGGCCCCGTGGCCAACCGCTCCGCCGCCGCCGGTGACGTTATTGACGGTGATGTTTTGGCCCAGGGCTTTTTCGGTATTTTTGGCGAGGCCGCGGGCTATGGCGTCCGTGCCGCCACCGGCCGCCCAGGGGACGATAAGCGTGACCGGTTTGGTGGGGAACTTCTCGGCTTGGCCGCCACACCCTGCGACTACGACTACGAACAAACATACCAGAAGCAACGCGAACACTTTTTTCATTGTTGGTCCTCCTCTAAAATAAATACCGGTAGGTTAAATTAAGAATATGTCTACCTGGGGCTATCCCTCCCTTTCCACGATGTGAAACGACGATTTCATGGAAACATTATTCAATATATTGTGATTAATTATATTCGCGGGAGAAAAATCCTCTCGGCCGTAAAAAAATACCGGTATGTGAGACAAGGCGGGGCGCTGGCGGTGGTAGGCCGCTCCGGGGAGGCTGGCCGGCAGGAATATAATGTAGCACACCGAAGATATAAATTGTGTTAAGAGCGCGTTGTTCGCTCGGTCGGAACAAGAATTAAGGGGGGCTATCGATGAGGATGACGCTGGTGGCCAGGGGTTTAGCAATTTTGATGCTGGCGATGGTATTGGTCGCTCCGGTGGCGGCTGCGGCAAGCATCGAAGAAAGGCGCGACGAAGTCCGGAAGATGGCGGACAGTACGCTCAATCGGTTGTACAAAGAAAAGCCAAGCGCCCAGGCGGCAATTGAGAGTGCGGCCGGATACGCGGTGTTCAGCAATCACGGATTTAAGCTGTTTCTTTTCGGCGGCGGCGGCGGCAAAGGTATGGCCGTGAATAACGGTAGCGGCGAAGAGGTTTTTATGAAAATGGCGGAGGTCGATATCGGTTTCGGCCTTGGGATTAAGAAATTCAGTGTGATTTTCGTTTTTGAGACCGATAAGGCTTTCAACAGTTTCGTCGCCGACGGCTGGAAGTTCGGCGGCCAAACGACGGCCGCGGCTACGGACGGCGTAAGCGGCGATTCGTTCCAGGGCGCAGTTGTGGTGGGTCCGGGAATTTGGATGTACCAGATGACCGACAAAGGCCTGGCGCTTGAACTTACCGCCAAGGGCACCAGGTATTATAAGGACAGCGATCTGAATTAGGCAACGCAGCATCAACCGATGTTACAGGGGGTAGAATCATGGATGTTATTCAGGAGCTGCTCAGGGAGGTCCCGCTGCCGCGGATGGTAAAGATCAGACAGGCTTTTCCCGCTTCACGTATCGGAGATGTCGCCGCGACGCTGCGCCAGGAGCTTGCACGGGATGAGATCGGCCGGCGGGTCCGTCCGGGGATGAAGGTGGCGGTGGCCGTGGGCAGCCGCGGTGTGGCCGATATCCCCATCCTCGCCAGAGTTACAGTGGAAGAACTGAAACGGATGGGAGCGGAGCCCTTTATCGTGCCTGCCATGGGTAGCCACGGCGGCGCGACCGCCGATGGGCAGCGGGAAGTGCTGGCCAACCTGGGGGTAACGGAGGAAAGCGCCGGCTGCCCGATAAAGTCGTCGATGGCGGTGGTGGAGATCGGCCGGCTGGATAACGGTCTGCCGGTGTATATCGATGAATTCGCCTACAATGCGGATGGCATCGTGGTCATCAATCGCATCAAGCCGCACACCGCGTTCCGCGGCCCCAACGAAAGCGGCCTTGTGAAGATGATTACCATCGGCCTTGGCAAACAGAAGGGGGCCGAATCCTGCCACGCGTTCAGCTTCAAATACATGGCCGAACATATCCCCGCCATGGCTGGGGTTGTACTGGCCAAGATGCCGGTCCTGTTCGGCGTGGGTACCGTCGAAAATGCGTACGACCAGGTTGCCAAGATCGTCGCCGTGACGCCTGAAAATCTGATCGAGACCGATCGGCAGTTGCTCCTGGAGGCCAAGGCCAACATGGCGAGTCTGCCGTTTTCGCAAATCGACGTGCTGGTGGTGGACAAGATCGGCAAAGATATCTCGGGTGACGGCATGGACCCCAATATAACCGGACGCTATCCCACTCCCTACGCTTCCGGCGGTCCGGATATCGCCAAACTGGCGGTGCTGGACCTTACGGACGCCACCCATGGCAACGCCAACGGCATGGGAACCGCCGATATCACCACCCGCCGGCTCGTCAACAAGACGAATTTCCCGATGACCTACTGCAACGGGCTGACCTCGACGGTACTGATCCCCACGAAGGTGCCGGCGGTATTCGAGTGTGACAGGGACGCGGTCAAGGCAGCCATAAAGACGTGCAATGCCCGCGACCTGAAAAAGGCAAGAGTGGTCAGGATCCAGGATACGCTCCATCTTGAGGAGATCCGCGTGTCCGAGGCCCTTCTGGAAGAAGTGAGAGCCAATCCGCGGCTAATGGTTTGCGGCGATCCTGAAGAGCTGCGTTTCGACGATGACGGAAATCTCGTGGAGTGACAACAGTCGGACTACTGCTGCGGAGGCGAGCTAGCATGGTTACGCCGCGGAGCGCTGGCTGGGGAAAAAGAAAACCACGGACTACTTAAGTCCGTGGTTTCGTGTCCGCCAGGCTAAATCGGGCGTCCATCACGCCAGCGCTTCGATACCGTGTTCAGCGAGCTTGATTTTTATGTCGTTGAAGGTCGTGCGGCTGGGGGCGTAAAAAACGGTCGTTAGGCCATCAATATTGTTGATACTGATGAAGTAAACGCCCGGCATGCCGCGGAGCGATTTTTCGGCATCCCTGGCGTTCTCGCCAATGCCTTTGACGAAAAACTTGACCTGGGAGCTGCCGTGGGCCGGGCAGCCGCATTCTTTGCACATGGTCAGCACCTCCAGATTATCTTACCTCCAGTATACCGCAACCGGCAGTTTTCGGCGAATAACCAATATTGATAGGCAGGTAACAGGGTCATTATGGCCCCGGGAGCCGGAAGGCTCAAACGATGAATCGCAATGTCGAGGATATTGCTGGAGGTATTTGCCAATTATATAACGAATATATTATGTCATCGCTTGCGACGAAAAATACCTGGCAGCGATGCTCATTTTCCTTTACACGGGGGTCCGAAAAAATGAACGGCAAATGGCTGGCCTGGCTCGGGGCGGTTGATCTGCCCGAACCCAGGCGCGATTTGGCGGCCGTGGCATTGTCCGGGGTCGGAAAAGTATATGTGACCGGAGCGGGGGAATTCGAAGCCCTGCGCGGCATCGATCTAACGGTCGAGGCCGGCGAGTTCGTGGCCGTTGTAGGTAAATCGGGCAGCGGCAAGTCGACGCTCATCAACATGATCACGGGAATCGACCGGCCCACCGCCGGCTCGGTATGGGTAGCGGGAACGCCGGTGCACGGCCTTACCGAGAATCAGATCGCCGTGTGGCGAGGGCGCACGGTCGGGGTGGTGTTTCAGTTCTTCCAGTTGCTGCCGACGCTTACGGCGCTGGAGAATGTCATGCTGCCCATGGATTTTTGCGCCGTCCACGATCCGGCTGAGCGGCCGGAAAGAGCCCTAAGACTGTTGGAACTGGTAGGGGTTGCCGATCAGGCGGACAAACTACCGGCCAATCTGTCCGGCGGCCAGCAGCAGCGGGTGGCAATCGCCCGGTCGTTGGCAAATGACCCGCCGCTGCTGGTGGCGGACGAGCCGACCGGCAACCTTGATAATCGCACTGCTTCGGCGGTCATCGATCTGTTCGCCGAACTCGCGGCGGGCGGCAAGACGATTTTGATGGTGACCCATGACGACGATCTGGCCAGCCGGGCCAGCCGCATCCTAACGGTCGCCGAGGGCCGCATAGCCTGTTCCGCGGCGACCGGTGAGGTCTGCGATGGCTGACCGGGCGCATCTCGCGCCCCGCTGGCGCAAAGTATGGGCCGATCTGGCGGACAATAAACTGCGTACCCTGCTGGTGGTGCTTTCGATATCCGTCGGGGTATTCGCGGTGGGAATGATATACAGCTCATACCTGATGTTCGAACGCGACCTCGACCGCAGTTGGCGGGCGGCGCTGCCGGCCAGCGCCACGCTGTACGCCGACCCCTTCGACGAGGAACTGGTCGCGAGCATCCGCAGCCTGCGAGGGGTGAAGGAGGCCGACGGGCGCCGCAATGTAGACCTGAGGGTGCGCGGCGCCGGCGGCGAATGGAAGCAGATGTTCCTGACCGCCATCCCCGACTACCACAAGCAGAAGGTCAACGTCATCCGCCCGCAGTCCGGCGCCTGGCCGCCCGGCGACGGGGATGTGCTTATCGAACGTTCGTCTCTGGACGCCCTGGGAGTTACGCAGGGCGGCAGCATCACGGTGGAGACTCCCACGGGGCGCTCGCGTACATTGAAGGTTACCGGGGTCGTGTACGACCCCAGCCAGATACCCAGCATGTTCATCGGCCGCTACTATGGCTACATCAATATGGATACCCTCGAAAAACTGGATGAACCCCGCCGGCTCGACCAGGTCAATTTCGTTGTCGAGCCTTGGGTCTTAAAAGGCAAGGACACCGCGCCCATCGAGGCGATCGGCCGCCGGGCCTGGACAAAGCTCGAACAGGGCGACACCACCGTCTTCTGGCTGCAGGTCAACAAACCCGGCGAGCATCAGCTGCAGGGGGCGATCAACGCCATGCTGCTGCTGCTGGCGGTGCTGGGGGCGCTGTCGCTCTGCCTGGGCACTTTTCTCCTTATCAACACCGTATCGGCCATCCTGACCCAGCAGGTGCGGCAGATCGGCATAATGAAGGCGATCGGCGCCCGCCGAGAACAGATACTGTCGCTTTATCTCGCCCTGGTCGGGGCTTTCGGGGTACTGTCTCTCATCGTGGCCGCCCCGCTCGGTGCACTGGCGGCGGACGCGGTCACCCGCTTCATGGCCGGGATCTTCAACTTCGACTCCGGCGGCCTGGAACTGCCCCCGCGGGTGCTGCTGTTGGAGGCCGCGGTGGCCATCCTCGTGCCGCTGGCCGCCGCGCTTTATCCGGTCTGGCGCGGTACGGGGGTTACGGTGCGCGAGGCGGTGAGCGATTACGGCATCGGCGGCGTGGAGGCCAGGGGCCGCGTGGACCGCTGGGTGGACGCCGCCCTGCAGAGGTTGGGAAAGCTGAAGCGGCCGGTGCTGCTTTCCCTGCGGAACACCTTCCGCCGCAAAGGACGGCTGGCGCTGACGCTCTTGACGCTGACGGTGGCCGGCACGGTCTTCATGGCCGTATTCGCGGTGCGGTCGTCGCTTTATTCCACCCTCGACCAGGCGCTGGAGTATTTCCGCTATGATATTTCGATAACTTTTACCCAGAACTACCGCTCCAGCCGCATCGAGCAGGAAGTGGCGAGGGTGCCGGGGGTCAAGGCGGTGGAGCCGTGGGGCTTCACCTCCGGACGGATACTGAAGGCGGATACCCGGCAGGCGGAGGACGAAGCCAGCAAGAATGTCTTCATCCTCGCCCCGCCGATCGATACCAAGATGGTCCAGCCCAGGATCGTCAAGGGACGCTGGCTGGTGCCCGGAGACGAAAGCGCCCTGGTGGTCAACACCGAGGTCATCAAAGACGCTCCCGGCATCGTGGTGGGCGGCCCGGCCATTATCAAAACCGGCAACCGACGGCTGAAGTTCACGGTCGTGGGCATTGTGCAGAGCACGATGACCGGGCCCCTGGCATACGCGCCTTACGACTGGCTTTCGGGGGCGATCCAGGAATCCGGTCGGTCCCGCTCCGTCCAGGTGGTGGCGGCTTCGTCCCAACCGGAGGACCAGTCCGCGCTTGGCAGGGCCCTCGAAGAGCACCTTAAGAACAACAGCCTCCGCGTCCAGCAGGTGGATATCACCTGGGAGGCCAAACAGCGCATCCGGGCCCAGTTTGACATCATCACGACCTTCCTGCTTATTATGGCCGTGCTGCTGGCGGTGGTGGGGGCGCTGGGACTGACGGGAACGATGGGGATAAACGTGCTGGAAAGGACGCGCGAAATCGGGGTTATGCGGGCCATCGGCGCGTCGAGCCTAGAAATCGGCCGGGTCTTCGTCGTCGAGGCTCTCTGCATCGGTCTCATAAGCTGGCTGGCGGGGGCGCTCCTGGCCCTTCCCGTGGCGGCGCTGCTCTCTTACCAGGTAGGGGTGCTGTTTCTGCAAAGCCCGCTGGCGTTTTCCTTCAGTTTCCTCGGGGTCGGCATCTGGCTGGCCCTGTCGGCCGGCCTGTCGGTGATAGCCAGCCTGCTGCCGGCTTATAACGCCGCCCGGCTGAGCGTCAGGGATGTCTTGAGCTACGAATGATAGGGGAGAAAAGATATGGCGGTTAAGGATAAACTCAGTGCAGGCGGAGGCTGGTTCAGGCGCCATTGGCTACTGACACTCATTCTGGCGGCCGCGCTGGTCGCGGCCGGCTGGTGGCTTTACGGCCGTCAGGGCGAAAAGCAAAATATCCCGCCGGTCAAAGCGGATAGCAGAGTATTGGCCGAAGGCATCGTTTTTCCGGTGCGCTACGCCCAGATGGTAATGCCGGTGGACGGCACGGTCGGCGAGGTGCTGGCCAAAGAGGGCGAGTCGGTGCGGAGCGGTCAGCCGCTCATCCGGCTGGTGCGCCAGGATTACGCGGCCAGGGTGAGCAGCGCCAGAGCCGACGTCGCCCGGGCGGGAGCGGCGGTGGAGCAGGCCAGGGTCAACCTGGCGGACGCCGAGCGGGAACTGGCCAGGCAGCAGCGATTGGTGGCCGCCGGCGCCACCTCGCGCCAGCAGCTCGATCAGGCGCGGACAGCGGCCGAAAGGAACCGGGCGGCGCTCGCCCAGACTGAGGCCGATCTGGCCACCCAGCGGAGCAGACAGACGGAAGCGGAAGGTCTGCTGGACAAGACCGAGCTCAGGGCGCCGATGGCGGGCACGGTCGCTTACCTGGACGTGAAGGTCGGCGAGCATGCCGCAGTGGGAACGGTGCTGGTGCGTATCGCCGACGAGTCGGCCTGGGAGGTCCGCAGCGACGACCTTACCGAACTCGCGATCGCCAAGGTGCGGGTGGGGGACGCGGTCGCCCTGACCTTCGACGGAATTCCCGGACTGGAGATACCAGGCAGGGTGAAATTCATCCGCCCATTCGGCGAAAAGAAGCGCGGCGACATCACCTATACGGTGACGGTCGCCCCCGACCGCTGGGACGACCGCCTCCGCTGGAACATGACCGCCCAACTGGCGATAACCCCGTCGCGGTAGACGATGCGACAAAGACCCCGGTTTGCAAATGCATGCAGACCGGGGTCTTTTGTCACGGTTGCTCCTAAAGGGCGTAAGAAACGATGAAATGGTAGTAAGCGATGGGGGTACCGTCGGCGATGATCTCGTGGCGGTACCAGCCTACAGCCGGAAATTGTATTTGCCACGCCGTCGGCTGGGTAAAAACGAAGCCGTCGTGCGGAGCTTTGAAGGCTATAGGGTTTGTCGCGGCGACTACATAACCGTTGTCGTGCTTGACGATGCGGATAACCAGCTCGTGATTGCCGGCGAAGCAGGTGAACTGATCGAAGGTCTTTATCGCTGCCGGCGTGCCAGGTTTCACCACGATGCCGGGGAGGGTACCCTCGGCGACGGACGAGTCGCCAAGGGCGAGCGAGAGGTTTCTGGCCATATAGTGATTGGTGGGCAGCATGCCTGGCAGGGCTGCGAAGGCCGGGGCCGCAAGGATAAGATTACCGGCGAGGAACGCTATCAGCGAGAAAATGGTGATTTTTCGGATATTCATCGTGTCGCCTCCTTATTTGTCTTTTAATATTTCGCAACAAAATACCAAAAACCTCCCATAAAATACAATAAATGTAAAAAATATTTAGCATCATTTCATCGCAGGGATAATCTGGGCTGGCGCCTTTTCTTTAGGGTGTCAGCCCGATTTTTTAAGAAACAAAATTGCTGGAGACTCTTTACAAATGGTAATATCTGCCATAAACTGTAATAAATTACATATATTTCCATATGAATCTGAATAGTTATTATATCAAGTTTCCAAAGATGTATATTTGTTGAAGCCGGTGACATCCTATCTTTAGTTTTTGTGGAAATCATTGGCAGAGGGTCGAACAGGCGGGCATACGGGTACAGGTGGCTACGGATGACCGGCCTGAGCCATAGGAAGGGGTATCCAGGGGGTGGCGGTTTTCAGGTAGATACATTTGTTGTGTTGTGGTGTGTATAAACAACAATTAACAATTTGGAGGGAAAAGAGAATGAAAAAACTGGCAATCGTGTGCACGGCCCTGCTGATCGCGGCGGCGTTCTGCACCCCGGTATTCGCGGCCAATCATAGCTTGGGAGCAGGTCTGATCGCGGTCGGTTCGTCTGGCAACAGCGCTAATAACAATACCGGCGCTGGCATCACAGGCTATGGCAACTACAATGCTGCGACCGGCGTCGGTGCGGTTATCTGGAATGGCAACGGCAACCAACACGTAAACTACAACACTGGCGCCTACGTCAGCGGCGGCTTTGGCAACAGTGCGCTCGGGGCCGGGGCGGTCCTTTGGAACAGCAGCGGCAACATTAATGTAAATCACAATACCGGCGCTCAGGTCGATAATACTGTAGGCTGGGGAAATACCGCCATCGGCGCCGGCGCGGTCGTCGTAAACAGCAGTGGAAATTCCTCTGTAAGCAATAACATCGGCGCTTGGTCCTACAGGTCGCTCGATAGCGAAGCTTACGGCGTCGGGGCTGTTGTCGTCGGCTACGGCGGCAATACCGTGAATGAAAACAAAGGCGCCACTGTTTACAAGGGCGTGGACCTCACAGCTATCGGTGCCGGGGCGATTGTCGTGAACAACGGTGGCAGCACGGTGAGCAACAATACGGGCGCCTGGGTTGAGAATGGTTCTGGCAATTCCGCCCTCGGCGTCGGCGCCGCTGTAATCATCGGTGGCAGCAACAACGTACAAAGAAATACCGGGGCGGTCGTCGTCAGCAACGGCCATGAAAACAGCGCAGCCGGCGTAGGCGCGGTCGTATATAACGGCAGCAGCAACACTGTAACCGACAGCGTCGGTGCGTCCGTCAACGGCGGCAGCCACAACACCGCCCTCGGCGCGGGCAGCGTCATCGTCAACGGCAGCAGCAACACTGCCGACAATAACGTCGGCGCGTATGTTTACGAAGGCATCCCGAGCCAAAACTAACAGGTGACTGAAACGCCCAGTTGCCGGCGGCGAAGGGGGCGGCCAGCCCGCCCTCCTGAGCTAAGCGCCGCCGGCAGCATCGGCGTCCCTAGCAAAGGGGGAGAACATATGAAAGGTAAAACAGCGATGTCGCTGTTGGCGGCCTTGGCCTTTCTGGCCACGACGGCGGTGACGCCGGTCTGGGCGGAGGAATACACCGCCCTCGTAGCCGAGGAAGGCGCGGTGGCGTTCAACACCGCCCAGGGGGTCGGGAGCCAGGTGAACGGCGGCGAGGATAACTACGCCACCGGCATCGGCGCCTTCATCAGCGGCGGCAGCTTCAATCAGGCCGCCGGCGTAGGCGCCCTCGTATCCGAGGCCTCCGGCGCACAGGTTGCCGGCATCGGCGCGGTCGCCATCGGCAATTACAACACCGCCATCGGTACCGGCGTAGTCGTCAACGGCGGCACCTACGAGGATTCCTCCACGGCGGCCGCCAGTTCCGCCAGTTTGCCCAATGTCGGGACAGGCTACGGTGCGGTAGCCTTGGGCGAGGGCAACACGGCGGTCGGTGCTTACAGCGCGGCTGTCGGCCAGGGCAATGCAGCGTACGGTCTGGGCGCGACCGCCTACGGTCTCGGCAACGCGGCGTTCGGCATGGGCGCGACCGCCGGCTACAGCGAGCCTACGGTGGGAGCGACCGCTATTGGAGCATATTCAAGGGCTGACGGTCAGTTTGACACCGCCATCGGCGCCGAAGCCTGGGCGTACGGCGGCAACAGCGTCGCTCTCGGCGCCGGGTCGGTCGCCGACCAGCCGAACACCGTATCGGTCGGTTCCACCGGCAACGAGCGGCGGATCACCAACGTCGCTCCCGGCATCTACAGCACCGACGCGGTCAATATGAGCCAGTTGTGGGACACCCACGACAAGATGAACCGTCTCGGAGCCACGGCGATGGCCATGACCGGCCTGGCGCCGATGGCCTACAATCCCAAGGAGCCGACCCAGTACGCTGCGGCTATCGGCACCTACAGCGGCAAGCAGGCGATCGCGCTCGGCCTCTTCCACTACACCAAGGAATCGGTCATGCTCAACGCGGCCTTCGGCTGGAGCGCCGACGGCTGGGAGAAGGCCGGCCGGATAGGCGTCACTTGGACGGGCGGCAGGGCCACGAAGAAAGTGCCTGCCGATAACACGGTTCATGTCAGCAACGTACCCGGCGATGCCTCAGCCCCCGAAGGTGGCATCCAGGACCGCGTGAATAAGCTGCTGCAGGACTACAGCGCTCAGCAGAACTAAGCGAGCGAAAGGCCAGGTGGTTATCCACCTGGCCTTTCTATGGGCGGGAGAGACGCCTATTCGCCGCTTTCGCCGCCCGTCTGCCCGGACGGGATTTGGTCGTTCCAGCCTTCGGGAATTCTGGCGACCGGGACGCCGTTTTCCAGGAAATAGTCAATTTCCTTGCTGTAGGTGGCGCGTCCGGTCTCCGAGTCCGACAGTATTCTGAACGTCAATCTTACCACCCCCTCCAAGTAGTATGGCTGTTTTTCCCGGAAATAGTCGCCGCGGTTATTTTGCCCGCGCCGCATAAGACAGGCGCGCCGGGAAGAATACTAGGCCTAAAACCTGAGAGGAAGAAAGCAGCATGGCTAAAGTGGTCGCGGTCCAGTCGCGGATGAACGATGTCGCAAGACTGCTGGCGAAGAGAGGCTATAAGGTGGTGGATATGCTGGAGGCGAGCCGTCCGGGGGCGCATATCGACGCGTTCCTGTACACCAGCTATCACAGTGATATCGTGAGCTCTTTCGACAGCGCCACCCAAACGGACAACGTGACGCTGGGCGGCGAGCCCGAGCTTGACAGTGCGACGGTTCCGATGGTTAACGTTGTCGGCATGACGCCCGAGCAGGCGGTAGATATTCTGGAGGAGCGGTTGAGCCGCTGAATGGAAAGGTTGAAGCCCCGGCAACGCCGGGGCTTCAGGTGTAGTGAGCCCAATGGTCCTGTTTGTAGCCCGCCGTGATCAGCGGAAGAGGAAGTAGCGCCGGGGCGGTGAGCCTGGCCTCAAGCGCAAGCCCGATTGCGAGGTTTACATCGCCGGTCAGCGGCCCCGGCTGCGCGGCGGCCGGGGACTCAGAGTAAGCAAGATAGCGAGAATGCGCCTGGAGTCGCTTTTGTTCGCAATTGTAGCCTCTTAAGGCTATAATAAGGCTTGTTATTAGCATATATTTACCCGGGCGGCCACAATGATTTTGCCGGCGACGGTTTTCGCCGGAGAGCGGAGGATTATCGTCGCGCGGATAGAATAATGAAGAGGGCAATATATAAGCCTGATGGCGAACGGGGGTACTTGGTTGCCGGCATTTCTCCTGATTGTTTTGGTACCGTATTTATTACTGAATTATTATGTGGGCAGCCGCCTGTGGCAATATATTTTCTGCCATGTCTTGCCCGGATGGGGCAAGGCATTCTGGCCGCTTTTCTGGCTGATCGCCGCAACGCCGCTCGCCTCGCGGATCAAGACGCTGCCTGTTTCGACGCAGGTCAGGGATTTTCTGGCCTATAGCGGCGACTACTGGCTGGCGGCGCTGTATTATTTCTTTTTGATTTGGCTGGTGGCCGATTTTGGCGGCTTTCTGGCCCGGCGTCTCGGCCTGCTGACCGCGGCCGCCTGCAAGCCGCTGGTTGTGGGACTGGCGTCGGCGGCACTGGTGGCGGTGCTATTGGCATATGGCTCCTGGAACGCCCGCAACCCTCGGGTGGCGACGTATGACGTGACGATCGCCAAACCGGCCGCCGGGCTCGCCGAGCTGCGGGTTGTAATGGTGTCGGATATCCACCTTGGGCCGATCGTCGGTTATGAGCGCCTGAAGGGCCTGGTGGCGGCTATTAACGATCAGCAGCCCGACCTGGTGTTGATGCCCGGCGACATCATCGACGAGAACGTCACTTATTTCGTGGAGCGGAAGATGTCGGAACCCTTCCGTGCCCTGAAACCGCGCTTCGGGGTATGGGCAGTGTTCGGCAACCACGAATACATCAGCGGAAAGGCTGAAGAGGTCGCCGCGCGGCTGCGCGAAGCGGGCATAACGGTGCTGCGGGACGAATACGTCAAAGTAGGCGATAGTTTTTATATCGTCGGCCGCGACGATCGGCGCAGCGCTCAGTTCGGCGGCCGGGCGCGGCACGAGTTGGCCATGGTTATGGCGGGAGTGGACCGTCGGCTGCCGATCCTGCTGATGGACCACCAGCCTTACGACCTTGAGGAAGCGGCAGTCCAGGGGGTGGATTTGCAACTGTCGGGACATACCCATGTCGGCCAGATGTTTCCGAACAGCTTTGTTACCGGGCGAATGTTCGAGGTCGACTGGGGTTATCTCCGCAAAGGAGCTTACCAAGTTATCGTGTCGTCAGGTTTCGGGACTTGGGGTCCGCCGATAAGAATAGGCAACCGGCCGGAGATCGTCGCAATAAAAATACGATTCGCGGAACAGCCGCAGTAACAAAGGGGAAGCCTGCAGCCGCAGGCTTCCTCTTTCCGTTGCCCGGCGAGGTACCGGTAAAGAATGAATCGGTCAGGATTCCGGCGTAATATTCGGAGGAAAACAACTTTTCAATGCAAATGCCTATTATTTACAGAGGATTTCAAGCTGATTTAGCTAATTTACTTTAGTGAAATATCGCGCCAACGGCGCGGAAGCCCGTCTCTCAGGCCGCATGAAGGGGTAGAAGAGACATTTGCCGCAGTAATTAAGACAGATTGAGGGGATGTAGTTGGAGAAGTCGACTATTATCGGCTTGATTCTGGGTATAACCGCCATCAGTGTTGGCATGGTTCTAAAAGGGGCCAACTTATCGGCGCTTATCAACCCGGCGGCGGTCCTGATTATCTTCGTTGGAACGGCGGCCTGTCTCTTAAACGGGTTTCCGATGGAGCGCATAAAGATATTCCCCAAACTAGTGAAGATGTTGTTCGTAAAACCGGTGTTGATGCCTCACGGCGAAATTCTGCGCCTGTTCATCGAATTGTCGCAGCTCGCCCGCCGCGAAGGACTGCTGGCTCTGGAGCCGGGACTGGAAGAGATAAAGGACCCCTTCTTGAAGGAAGGTCTGACGATGGTCATCGACGGCATGGACCCCGACCTTGTGGTTGACGTTCTCGGGCTGGACATCCAGCAGATGGAGGAGCGCCACAGGACCGGAGCGCTGATCTTCTCGCAGGCGGGGATGTACGCGCCCACCCTTGGGGTGCTGGGCGCGGTGGTGGGTCTGGTGGCCGCGCTTGGCAACCTCGACGATATCGAAAAGTTGGGCCACTCGATTGCCGCCGCTTTTATCGCCACCCTGTTCGGTATCTTTACCGGTTACGTCATCTGGCACCCTTTTTCCAATAAATTAAAATTGATGTCCAAGGAGGAAGTGGAGCTAAAGAAGATGATGCTGGAAGGAATACTTTCCCTTCAGGCTGGCGACAATCCGGCCACTTTGGAGGCCAAACTGAGGGTGTTCGTTCCGCAGAGCAAGCGGCAACTACTCAACAAAGGCGGGGAAAAAGGCGATGCGCCGGAACAGGCACAGTAACCATGAGCATGAAGAGCATATCGATGAAACTTGGCTGGTACCTTACTCCGATGTTCTAACCCTGCTGCTGGCCTTGTTCATTGTCCTGTTCGCTTCCTCGCAGATCGACCAAAAGAAGTTCGAACAGATGGCCCAAGCGTTTAACAGCGCTTTTCACGGCAACCCGTCGATTTTCGAAAGCATGCGCACCGTCCCTCAGCCGGTGGAAAGTCAGCCGCAGACACCGGATAAGCTGCCGTCGGTTTTTTCCGCCATCGGTAACGAGCGGGCCGGCAATTTTCAGCAGGAAACAGCTCAGTTGCTGGAAGTAAAGCGCAAGCTGGACAAGTACATCCAGGATAACAACCTGACCGGTGGATTTGGCACCATGCTTACCGACGACGGCTTGCTCGTCCGGATAAAGGACTCGGCGCTGTTCGAGTCGGGGCGTGCCGACATGCTGCCTACCTCGCGCGAGTACGCGAACGTTATCGCCAAGATGCTGGCCGAGTTGCCTCAAAAGGTGGTAATATCGGGACATACCGACAATATACCCATCAACACCGCCGAGTTTCCCACCAACTGGGATCTGAGCTCGAAGCGGGCCCTGAACTTCATGAAATATCTTCTTGCCCACGAGCCAAAACTTCAGCCCGCGAGATTTAGCGCCATCGGCCACGGGGAATACCGGCCGGCAGCCGCCAATACAACTGCCGAAGGCCGCGCCCAGAACCGCCGGGTGGAGGTGCTCATCGTCCGTAAATACTCGCACTAGAATAGCCCAAGTATTTTTTCAACGCCACCGGCAGCCGGGGGCGTATTTTTTTGCGCGTGACGGAGGGCGACATGATGGTCACTTGCCCGGAGCGGGCGGCATATATTAAAACAGGGACTTGACATAATGATTTGACGTGTCTGTCCCAAGTACGTGGTGCGAGGTGCAGCATATGAATTTTTCCGCGTTTAAGTATAAGGATGAAACGCCGTTAAGGACGATCGGCAAGGTCAAGGATATCCTCGGCGATATGGGCTTGTTGCCGATTGAAAGGGCGTGGCGAAACTCCCTGCAAGGATTCTTTTCGGTCTCGGTTAATATCGCCGGCACCGACCTGTCCGTCAACGGCAAGGGCACATCGTGCGAATACGCGCTGGCAAGCGCCTACGGCGAGCTGATGGAAAGGCTGCAGAACCTATGCACTTTCAGGCTCAGCTTTGATCTCAGCCCGCAGGCATTGTGAACTGAACCCGAAAAAACGGACATTGAGCAAAAAAGCCTCCTGTTGTAGGATAACTACGATAGGAGGTTTTGTATGTCACGGAAATGGACAGATATGCAATCGGCTGAGCGGATTATCCTGCAAATGCGACAAGATGGAAGAACCAGGCGGGAGATAGCAGATGCCTTGGGTCTTGAAAAAGTACAAATCAAGAACTGGATTAACCGGTACAATCGGAGACAGACCACCCTTCCGGCATCCCCCAAGAAGAAAGGCCGCCCCAGAAAAAGCCCGATAACTGCACACCACGCGATGGAGCTGCGGATACGGGAACTTGAAAGAGAAGTGGAACTATACCGGTCTTTTCTTCACGCTGCTGGAAGGATGTGAGAGCACAGGTTAAGTACATAGCCATAGCGCAAAATGCCGGCAAGCATCCGGTTGCGGTCATGTGTAATTTCTTTGAGGTATCAAGAAGCGGCTACTACGCGTATCTCAAACGGAAAGACCGGTCATCCGCCGAGGAGAAGTTGGCCGCCTTGATTCAAAAATGCCAGCGGCAGACTAATGGAACTTACGGTTATAGGCGTGTGGGGATATGGCTTGAGAGGCGAGGCATTAAGAAAAACCATAAGGCGGTGCTGCGCATCATGAACAAGTACGGGTTGCTGGCGCAAATCCGGCGCAGAAAAAAGTACCGGCAGATGAGCGGTCAACTGCACCGGTATCCGAATATCCTCGGCCGCGATTTCACAGCTATCAAACCTAATCAGAAATGGGTAACGGATGTTTCCTATATCCAGACGCCGCAGGGAACCTTGTATCTATCCATGATTCGCGACCTGTTTGACAACAGTATTGTCGCCTACCAGACTGGAACCGAGCAGTCGGTCAACCTGGTTCTGCGAACCGTTCGGCAAGCCAAGGCAAAAGAAGCGGTCACTGCAGAGTTGCACCTCCACAGTGACCAGGGGTTTCAATACACTTCCCAGGCATATTTCACCCTAACTCAAAATTACGGCATTACTCCGTCCATGTCAAGGCGGGGAAACTGCTATGACAACGCGCCGGCAGAAAACTTCTTCAGCATCCTTAAGACCGAGTGTATCCGGCGGCATAAGCCAAAGACGGTCGATCAGGCGCGTCAGCTTATTGATAACTACATTTTTTTCTACAACCACGAGCGTATTCAACTCAAAACAAAACTGACGCCGCTCGAAAAACGACGCCAGTTTGCGTAATCTCATCTAATCCTACGATAGGGCTTTTTATCTGTGTCCATTGGCCGGGGTTCAGTGCATTGGCCCACCAGGGCTTCTTTTATGCGCCGGACGAAAGGCTCCTGAGCACTGCCGACTTTCTTGCCGCCGGCGGGGAATGGCTGGCCGCCCAACTGACAAAACTGAACCCGGATGAAGACAAGGAAGCTCTTCTTAAATTGTGGCGGAAGGTGACCTACGAGGAACTGCCGGCTGATTTCGCCGTTGTACCGTATTGCAACCTCAATACAGGCAATCTTTCTTACCTGCCTGTCAAAATGGTCGCCAAGATGTATATGTCAAACGGCATGTGCGCAGGCAACACGCCGGAGGAGGCTCTGGTGCAGGGAATCGCCGAACTGTTCGAGCGCCACGTCAACCAGCGGATCGTCAGGGAAAAACTTGTGCCGCCGACAATACCCGGCGACTATATTGCCCGCTTCCCGCGCATCGCGGCTATGATCGCCGCTATCGAGGCCCGCGGCGACTGCCGGGTTATCCTGAAGGACTGTTCGCTGGGGCGGGGGTACCCGGTTGTCGGGGTCATATATATAAACCTTGCCGCCCAAAGCTACTTCGTCAAATTCGGAGCCCATCCCCTGTTCGAGATCGCCGCCGAGAGAACGTTGACGGAATTGCTGCAAGGCCAGGACATCGGCAGGATGATGGGGATGCGGGAGTTTTCCTTCCGCGATGGGTCGGGAGACGGCAACAATCTTATCGGTATCCTGGTAAACGGCTCAGGTGTTTACCCAAGCGAGTTTTTCGGTCCGCAGCCCAGCTATCCCTTCCGGGAGTGGGACGAAGTAAAGGCCGACGGCAACAGAAAGCTGCTTCACCACCTGCTCGCAAAGCTGGCAGTCGACGGTTTCGAGGTTTATGCCCGCGATGTATCCTTCCTTGGGTTTCCCGCTTTTCAGGTAATCGTTCCCCATTTCAGCGAGATCGAGACTTTTGGCGATATCGGGGCAATCGAAGAGTATGCCGATTATAACGAAGCGCGCAGGCTGATCAGGCGTCTTGATGAGCTTGATAAGGAGGAACGGGGGCTGATTATCGGCTTTCTGCGCCAAATGCCATATAGCCCTGACACGAACGTATTCGAGTTTCTCAACCAACCGGTAAGCGACCCTGCTCCATTCCCGTGGTATTTCGGTAGTCTTGATCTGCTGCTGACGGTTTTCCTTCTGAAAAACGGCGACCTTCAGGGAGCCGCCGCTGTATTCGAACGATACGCAGCATTTAGTCGCAAGGCGAATCGCCCGGAAGGGGCTGTAACCTTTTACCGCTGCGTGGCTGATTACCTCGGCGCGCGGGCGTCGGGGCGGAGCGAGGCGGAAATCGCCGCCACGCTCGGCGTTTTTTACCCGGAGGAGGTTGTGGCGGGCGTCCTTAAAGAATGGGGCGATCCGTCGAAGCTGGACTGCCGCCCGGATAACCCGCGCTGTTTCGATTGCGCGCGGTGTGCCTGGCGGGGCGATTGCCTGCACCCTGAGACCGAGCGGGTTTACCTGCTGCTGAAAGAGCGTCAGGCAGCCAACCCGATCGACCAGAGACATCTGGCGGCGCTGGGGATGGGTGCGCCCACCCTTGCCAGCCATTGACGAAACCTTTTGCAGCGGCTTTGCCGCGAACACCCGTGTCGGCCGCGCAACGTCTCAAAGACGGAATAAGGGCCGGCTTTAAGCCGGCCCAAAACAGCTACCTGCCGCACTTCATATAATGGCAGCTCTTCATATAGTGGCAGCTTTTGTATTCGCAGCTCTTCATATACTCGCAGCTCTTCATATACTCGCAACTGTCCATCGCATAACAGCTTTGCATTGGCTTGGCGCATTTCATGGCATAGCCGCAGGAAGCGCACTTCATTTGTTGGCAACTGTCCATCGCTTTCATCGACTTGCAGCTATCCATGAACTTGCAGCTATCCATGGGCTTGCAGCTGTCCATGCATTTCATTGACTTGCAGCTATCCATGGGCTTGCAGCTGTCCATGCATTTCATTGACTTGCAACTGTCCATTGGCTTGCAGCTGTCCATGCATTTCATCGACTTGCAGCTATCCATATACTTCATGGACTGACAGCTACAAGTGTAGTCGTAGTCATCGTCATAGTCATAGTAATGCATTATTTTTTTTCACCTCCCGGGAGAGTATTAGGGATATCCCTATTGACATAATATGATTGCGAATGCTAAATGGTTACGATGGTAAAAGGTGCATTTCTTACGGGAAGAATGGCCGGCATGCGCGAATGTTACCTGTTGACACAGGGTAGTCGTTAAGGTAGTATAAAGATTACTGAAGGGGAGTAGCCGTTAGGGCAGAGTCACCAATCCGGTAGCAATACCTGGCTCTGTCGTTGGAGGGTTTTCACCGGCCAATTGGCGAGACCTTTAGTATGGCGTCTGTCATACTAAAGGTCTCTTTTTGTTTTCGCTCGACGAATACAGGGAGAGTCCATGATGACGGGCGTCAAGGCGACAGCGCTGGTTTCGAAAATCAATCATGAATGGGGGTTGTTTCGATGGAACTATTAGCCGCATTGGGGAGCATCATGCTTATCAACCTTATACTCAGCGGCGATAACGCGGTGGTGATAGCTCTGGCAAGTAGAAACCTGCCTCGCGATCAGCGCAGAAAGGCCATATTTTGGGGGAGCCTTGGCGCGGTCATCCTCAGGGTCGTACTGACCCTGGCGGCGGCGTATCTGCTGCAAATACCGTATCTGCAGTTCGCGGGCGGTTTGGCTCTGCTTTATATAGCCGTAAAGCTAATCGCCGACGACAAAGGGGAGGTTAAATGCCATGAGGCTGCCTGCCTTAGTGAAGCCATCAAGGTCATTCTGTTCGCCGATGTTATCATGAGTCTCGATAACGTTCTCGCTATCGCCGGTGTGGCGAACGGCAACTGGATGCTGCTGGGCATCGGTTTGGCGATGAGCATCCCGCTGGTCGTGTTCGGCAGCCAACTTATCCTCAGCCTCATGGACCGCTTCCCGATAATAATCTACGCTGGAGCGGCGGTCCTGGGGTGGACGGCTGCCAAGATGGTTATCGGCGATGCCGCTATCGGCGCAATGCTTACCGCTTATGCATTAGCGATCGAGGTGGTCCTTACCGTTGGAGTCGTCGCCGCGGGCTATTGGCTGAAGATTAAGGGCCGTCGGGGGATGGAACCCGCCGAACAGTCGGAATAGGATCAAAGCGATACAAAGACCAGGCGGAGTGGTTTCCGTCTGGTCTTTGTTTCAGTTATTGAGTCTAAATGAGTCCGTTTTGAGGCTTAATTTGGGAATATCGGCGGTTTTGCGGCGCTTTAACTCATTTTCTGCGCAAATGATTGACCTTTCTCGTGTAGAGGCATATAATGAAAAAGAAAACCGATCATTTCTCTGTTAGGTGAGGCTCCTGCATAAACAGAGGCCACTGCCCGGAAACGTCGAGAGACGCCAATGGGTATAACAGGTATTGCCGGCGTAAGGTTTTACCTAATGTGGCTGAGAGTATGCTCTACGTTATGCAGTGCTAAAACTCGACGAGTAGGGAAGGTCGCACTTTTTATGATCATAAAAGACCTTCCGTAGGGAAGGTCTTTTATTGCGACGGGGGAGGTGCCGGCGTGGATATGAAAAGAATGAAGGAAAGGCTGGCTCTTTTTCTCGCCGTAATGGGCCCGGGAATTATTACCGCATTTGCCGATAACGACGCCGGCGGCATCGCCACCTATTCGGCGGCCGGGGCCAAGTATGGCTATAGCCTGCTGTTTGTGCTATTCGTCAGCATCTTAGTTCTTACCGTCGTCCAGGAGATTTCCGCCCGCACGGGAGCGGTGACCGGCCGCGGCCTTTCAGACCTTATTCGTGAACGATACGGGGTTAAGTGGACTTTCTTCGCCATGACGGTCCTTATGGTGGCCAATATCGGCACGACCGTGTCGGAGTTTTCCGGTATTGCCACAAGTTTTGAGATATTCGGGGTCAGCCGCTATATATCGGTGCCGGTAATCGCCTTTATCGTTTGGCGGCTGGTGTTGAAAGCCGATTATTCGCGGATCGAGAAGGTATTCTTCGCACTCTGCCTAACCTTTTTCAGCTACGTCGTTTCCGGATTGATCGTCGATCCGCCTTGGCGGGAAGTGATAGCCGTGGCTGCAACGCCACCTGCGCTTTCGCACGATCCGGGGTATCTGTTGATGGTTATCGGCATCATCGGTACGACGATCACACCCTGGGGGCAGTTTTACGTCCAGGCGACGATCGTCGACAAGGGAATATCTGCCAAAATGTATGCTTATACACGCTGGGACGTACTTGTCGGAGCCTTCTTCACCGGTTTTATCGCTTTTTTCATCGTGGTGGCGACTGCCGCGACCCTTCATGTGAACAACATCCCCATCGAATCGGCTGCTGACGCGGCTATCGCCCTGGAACCACTTGCCGGGAAATACGCGTCCTTCCTATTCGCCTTCGGCCTATTCGGCGCGTCGATGCTCGCGGCATTCATCCTTCCGCTCAGCACCTCCTACGCCATCTGCGAGGCCTTCGGCTTCGAGCGGGGCATCAGCAAATCTTACAAAGAGGCGCCGGTATTTTTCGGCTTGTACACCGCCATCATCGTTTTCAGCGCCATGCTGGTGCTGTGGCCCGGCTTATCCCTTTACCACGTCATGCTGACCACCCAGGTGGTAAACGGCATCCTGCTTGTGCCGGTGCTGATCTTCATGGTGCTTATCGCCAGCAATGCCAAGATCATGGGCAAGTACCGCAATTCGCCCCTCTATAACCTCGTGGCCTGGGCGTTTGCCGGCCTGATTATCGCCCTTACCGTTCTGTTGCTCGCCGGGACAGTGGCGCCCGACTTGGTGGAACGCCTGCTCGACCGTCTGGCGCTCTAGCCGAAAAACAAGGCCATCTAAGGAGACGTGAAGCTTACTTCATGTCTCCTTTTCGTTTGCCTCTGGCGCCGAGCGGGCACACCTGGGGGGGAATGACATAAAATATAGTAAAACGAGAAGAATGAGGGGTAAGTATGGATATATTCTGCCGCGGCGTCAAGCCTTTCCCGCCGCCTGCCCTGGCGGAAGTGTGTTTTTGGCTGAGGATCATGCGCGATCACGCGCAGTTTATCGAGCTCGGCCTTCCTTGCGAGGAAGGGAACCTGAAGATAGAAGCACAGGGATTCTTGGGCGTTTTCGACGATCTGGAAGACAGGCTCGGCAGGGCGTCGTGCGAGGAGGAGATAAACCGCCTTGTCATGGTGGCCACGGTGGCGGTCGGGAGGTTTTTCGTCTTTAACCGGCATATTCTCCATTTGCTTATAGATTGCCGGTTATGCGGCAGTTGCCTTTACCCGCTTTTCGTCGATCACTTGTCGCGTGAGGCGCTTTATTGCCGGAAACTGCTCAAAAAATTCACCGGCTGCGGAATGGAGTTTCCGGTTGATGCCATGGTGAGCGAGAATATTTTCTGGGTCCGCGGCATCGGCGACCACCTGAAATTTGTCCGCGACCTTATAGATCCATCGGAACGGGCCCTGGTCGGTCGGGCCAAGATATTGGGCGGTAAATTCGACTGCCTTAGCCTTCAGGCCCGCGATCTTGGCAGCATGCTATGGCATTACCGGCCTAACAACGAGCTGGTCCGGTTCGAAAAGGACCTAAGGGTTGCTGTCAGCGAAGCTGTAGAATATTTTACCGCAACGGAAAGTCTGGTGACTTGCTGCACCGCGGTTTCGACCATCCCGCCGTTGCTGGCTGAGCATATCCGCCGTGAGGGTGAGCATTGCCTGGTCGTGCTTGAAATGATCCGGCGGTGTCTTCTTCAGGATGATGCGGCGGAGGATGAGGATGAAGATGCAGATGAGGACGATTGACCAGGGCCTCCGCAAAGAGCGGAGGCCTTTCAACTTGCTGCCGGCTACGGCCCGAAAAGGGATTTCGGGCGATGACGGTGTATTTTCGTATTGTGGCGGATATTTTAATGGTAACTCTTCTGTGAAAGGGTGGGGCTATGCTACACCGTTATTCCCGGATGGAACTGCTCGTCGGGCCGGCGGCGCTTGCCTGTCTGGCAACGAAAAAAGTAGCGGTATTCGGCGTCGGCGGGGTTGGATCTTTCGCGGTCGAGGGGCTGGCGCGCTGCGGGGTCGGAAAATTGGTTCTCGTCGACGATGACTGCGTATGTCTGACAAACATCAACCGGCAACTCCACGCGACGATGAAGACGATCGGCAAGCCGAAAGTGAACGTGATGCGTGACAGAGTGCTGGACATTAATCCCGACGCCGAGGTTGTCGTCCACCAGAAGTTCTACCTGCCCGAGACTGCGGCGGAACTCTTCGCCGACGACTACGACTATATTATTGACGCGGTAGACACCGTAACAGCCAAAATCGACCTTGCGGTCAGAGCTACGGAGCGGAGCATACCCATCATCAGTAGCATGGGGGCAGGTAACAAGCTTGATCCGACGAAGTTTGAGGTGGCGGATATTTTTAGCACCTCCGTCTGCCCGCTGGCCAAGGTAATGCGTTACGAGCTCAAACGGCGCGGTATCAAGACGCTTAAGGTCGTGTATTCGCGGGAAAAGCCGCTCGCGCCCAAGGATAACGAGGAAGCGAATTGTGTTACCGGGTGCGTCTGCCCGCCAGGCACGACTCGCACATGTGCAACCAGGCGGCAGATACCTGGCAGCATCGCGTTTGTACCCTCGGTGGCGGGGCTGATACTGGCGGGGGAAGTAGTGAAGGACTTGATTCATCGCGAGGGAAGCGAAATAACAACTTAGGCACCGCTCACGCGGTGCCTTTTACTGTTGTGCGATTTTACCGGAAGATGGATAGGCGAGCGATATCGTTCACCGCGGTTATGGGTTGACCGGTAAAAGCTTTTGTAATCAAGCGGGCAAGAGTCATGCTGATGGTGTGTTCGGCTTCTTCGGTCGATCCGCCCATATGTGGGGTAATGATGGCGTTGTCGAGTTCCAGTAGCGGGTGCCGGTAATCCTGTTCGCCTGGCGCCGACTCGAAGTCCGGTTCCGGGTCGAGAATATCCAGCCCGGCGGCGGCAACATGAGCGCTGCGCAGAGCCGTGTGGAGAGCCCGTTCGTTGATTATACCGGCACGGGAGGTGCTGACGATCCTCACTCCCGGCTTGCAAAGATCGAGCTCCGCGGCGCCGATGAGATCGGCCGTTTCGGGGGTCTTGGGTACGTGAAGACTGATGACGTCGGCCCGGCGGAGAAGTTCCGCCAGCGTCTCGCATTTTTCCGCTTTCAGATCGTCAAACCGGGAATCAGCGATATATGGGTCGTAAGCGACGACCTTGAGGCCCAGGGCTTTAAGTTTATCCGCCACCAACGAGCCGATGAGGCCGAGGCCGACTATGCCGGCGGTCTTGCCGTGGAGTTCGTTGCCCGAATAAACGGTGCGGCGGAAATCATTCGCTTTTCCGGCGCGATAAGCCTGGGGGATATTGCGGAAGGCGGCGAAGATGAGGCCGACGGCGAGCTCAGCCGTAGACATCGCGTTGGCGGCCGGGGTGTTGACAACAGGTATGCCGCGCAGGGTACAGGCCGGCAGATCGATGTTGTCAAGACCGTTCCCCGCCCGTCCGACGATTTTCAGTCTTTTTGCATTTGCCAGCAGTTCCTCGTCCACCCTGGTGACGCTGCGGACGATCAGACCGTCGTAACGGGAAACGATTTTCAGGAGTTCGGCTTGCGAAATACCGAGGCAAGCCTCGACGGAAAACCCGTTTTCCCTGAGGTAGTATATGCCGACCTCGGCGATTCTCTCCGTAACGATGATGTTCACTTGTCTTCCTCCTATCATCGCCTTTGCCTAAAAGGCTTTTACATTGGCGCGGAGGGTGTAAGAAGCTACCGCCTTGTTTATATTCTCCGCCGCGACTGTTTACCCTCCGTGGTCTCCTGGGAAAATATTCCCCGAATCAGGGCTTATTTTGTATAAAAGATGTAAACTCAGGTAATAGTAGGATTGTATCGCCATTATGGCGATACATGAAAGGAGCGCTAAATAAATGGATTTCAGTCAAATAGTGTGGTTTTTAATTATCGGCGTAGTTGCCGGCTGGCTGGCAGGCCAGATCTTTCGCGGCGGTGGCTTCGGCCTGTGGGGCGATATGGCGGTCGGCGTCGTGGGCGCCCTGGTTGGTGGCTTCGTATTCGGCCTTCTGGGAATAACCGCCTACGGCATGATCGGCGCCCTCGTCACCAGTACCGTCGGAGCACTGCTGTTTTTGTGGGTGCTCAGGCTGTTCAGCAAACCGCGGGCGACAGCAAGCAAATAGTCTGAACTACCAGACCGGCGCTCTCTGCTATGGGGGCGCCTTTTTTTTGTGGGCATATTTTACTTCAGATTAGAAGCGGCTTCAGGCGACCTGGCGTAAGAAAGTAAGTCTGCGCCCGGGGCCGGTCGGTAGAGTGATTTATTTTGGAATATTATGGATGATAATCAATATAGACAAAATACGACAGAAAAACAGTTTTTTGAAAATTTTGTAAAATAAGTAGGATATTTGCAATGATTAGTAGAAAACATCAGTAATACCAAGGAGGCGATCAAATGAATTTGTCGGTGGGGATCAAACAGAAGCTGGCGGGATATATCATTGTTCTTGTCGCTGTCGCTGTATTAGCGACAGCGTTGCCCGCGTTTTACTTTTTCAGTGACAATATGGAAAAAGCGCATGAAACAGTCGCTAAACAAGGTATGGAAGGACTGGCATCGTTGTTGGAGGACTATAAAAAGCAGGCGGCGGCCGGTGCGGCAATAATGGCCGCATATCCGGGCATTGGTCAGGCCATCGAGGCCAGGGACACCGCCGCCGTAGTCCGCTTGCTGGGGCCGGTGGCTAAACGGACGGGTGTTGACTCGCTAACAGTCAGCGACGCAAAAGGGATTGTCATCGCCCGAACGCACGACCCTAAGACTGGCGACAGCGTTGCCAATCAGGCCAATGTTCGACAGGCCCTTCAAGGCAGTATCTTTTCCGCCGTTGAGCCAGGCACGATTATACGGCTATCCGTCCGTGCCGGGGCGCCGGTAAAGAATGCCGAGGGGAAAGTAGTTGGCGTGATAACACCCGGCTTTACCGTCAGCAACGATAAAATCGTCGACGAAGTCAAGCGGCTTTTTGGCACGGACGCCACGCTGTTCCTGGGCGATGAGCGGGTGTCGACCACGATTATAAAGGACGGGAAACGCCTAGTGGGGACAAAGCTCTACGGGGAGATCGCTGCGAAGGTGCTTGGCGAGGGCAAGAAGTATACCGGAAAAGCCGACATTCTCGGCATGCAGTATGTTACCGCCTATATGCCGCTGTTTGGGGTGGATAACAAACCTATCGGCGTAATCTTCGCCGGACAGAATATCTCCGAAATGACACGCGAGCGCAACAAAATGGTGGGTGTTATCGGCGCCATCGCCGTCGTCGCCATAGGTCTCGGGGCACTGTTCGCCTTTATTCTGGCCAGGGGGATTGCCGGCCCGGTCCAACGTCTGGTCGAGGGTGTCACTCTGGTCGCCGGCGGCGATCTTACCCGCGCTGTGTCGGTGGAATCGCGCGATGAGATCGGGACGCTGGCCGCCAGTTTCAACAAAATGGTTGCCGATTTAAGGGCGCTGGTTTCACAGGTCAGCGACCTGGCTCACAAACTGGCCGCGTCCAGCCAGGAACTGACCGCCAGCGCCGAACAATCGGCCCAGGCCTCCGGGCAGGTGGCGGCGTCGATTACCGAGGTGGCGGCCGGTGCCGGAAAGCAGCTTGAAGCTGTAACTGTTACCGCCGAGACGGTTGACCGGATGTCGACAGGCGTTCGACAAATGGCAACCGATGTACGGACGGCTGCAGACCTTGCCGGTAAGGCGGCGCAATCTGCCGGCGAAGGCGGTCAGGCGGTCGAAGCGGCGGTTTCCCAGATGGCCCGGATCGAGACTACGGTCAACGATTCGGCGGCGGTTGTCGCCAAGTTGGGCGAACAGTCCGAGGAAATCGGTCAAATAATCGATACGATAACCGATATAGCCGGCCAGACCAACTTGCTCGCCCTCAATGCCGCCATCGAAGCGGCCAGGGCCGGCGAACTGGGCCGAGGGTTCGCGGTGGTGGCCGAAGAGGTGCGGAAGCTTGCCGAACAGTCTCAGCAAGCCGCAGGGCAAATTGCCGACCTAATCGGCGGCATCCAGGCGGAAACCGCCCAAGCGGTGACGGCGATGGAAAAGGGCACGCGGGAGGTTGGCGAGGGGGCGGTATTGGTGACTACGGCCGGGCAGGCGTTCCAGAGCATAGTCCGGCTTGTGGGCGAAGTATCCTCCCGGTCGGGAGAGGTGGCAACCATTATAAACGGGTTTGCCGGCGACAGTGAGCAGACGGTCAAGGCCGTAGAAGGGATCAGGGCAATCAGCCGGGACACGATGGGTCAGGCTGAGACGGTCTCAGCCGCCACTGAGGAACAGTCGGCCTCTCTTGAGGAAATCGCCGCGTCGAGCCGTGAGCTTGCGACTATGGCGGGTGAACTGCAGGCAATGGTGATGAGATTCAGAATTTGACGCAGTGATATGCGACCCCCGGGTAATTGTCCCGGGGGTTTAGTTTTTAGGCAGGCGTTATCTTTGCCATATCCAGTATCCGTTGCCAGAGCTCCGGCGGCACCGGCATGACCGACAGGCGGGGGAGGCGAGCAAGCTCCCAGGCTGCGAACGCCTGGTCGTTCTTGATCTCGCGCAACGTGACCGGTCGCGGCAGGCGGTAACGCGGGGCCACATCCACGACCACAAAGCGCTTGTCGTCTACGTTCGGGTCGGGATACGCCGGCGCGACGACTTCGGCGACGCCGACGATCGCTTTTTCCTTGCCGGTATGGTAAATGAAAGTAAGGTCACCGGTCGCCATCCGCCTCATAAAGGCGAGGGCGCGGAAGTTCCGCACCCCGTTCCAGCGGTCGCGCCCCAGGCGAGCCAGGTCGTCATAGGCGAATTCGTCAGGTTCGGTTTTCATCAGCCAAAAGGCCATTCGCAAACACCTCCGGTTGTCCCTGAAGATAGTATTCCCCGCCCCGTCGTCGCCGCCCTGCCGGTTTCTGGCGGGAATTTCCGTCAACTTATTACTTATCAGGTTATAACTTTCCTCTATGAGTTTGTGACAAATACCACATATCATGTAGGGGGTCAGTCTGCTACAATTGAAGTGAATAATCAGTACGGGAGGACTACGCCTATGGGTGAAACCTTTAGCTGGCTCATCGCCGGACCATTCATGTATCTGGCCGTCATCATCTTCGTTGCCGTTACCCTGAAGAAGGTTGTCACTATCGCTTCGATGCCCCGTCACCTCAGATGGGATCTTTATCCGATCGCGCATGAGGGGCCGGCAGGGTCGGTGTTTCAAAAGGTCGAGTTCTGGAAGCAGCCCCGCGCCGTTCACCTTGCCTATGAGCTGGCCGAAATGGCTGAGGAAATTTTCCTTCTGAAGAGGACCTTTTTGTATAACCGCAAAATGTGGAACTTTTCTTACCCCATGCATGCCGGCTTCTATCTTATCATCGGCTGGATCGGCCTCGTGAAATTCGGCGCCCTCCTGGAACTGATCGTCGGTCTTAAGGTTTCCGGAGCCTCGACGGTTTTCTGGGCCCAGGCGCTCAACGCCGCGACAATCTTGGCCGGGGCGGCCGGGCTTGTTCTCGGCCTCTTCGGATGCCTTGGCCTGCTGTGGATGCGCTATACCGACGAAGACCTAAAGGACTTCTCATCGCCGGTGACGTTCCTAAACCTGTATCTGCTCATCGCCCTTTTCGGGGTCGGGCTGGTCGCCTGGCTGGTCGAAGACCCCTCGTTCGTGCTTGCCAGGGGATACGTAGCCTCACTCTACGTTTTTAAACCGGCAGTCCTGCCTCCGATCATGACCTTTGAGGCGCTGTTGCTCGGCATCTTCCTTATCTATCTGCCTTTCAGCCGCATGCTGCATTTCGCCGCCAAATATTTCTTCTACCATAACATCATGTGGGACGACGAGCCGCTTGTCGCCGGCGGCAGCCTCGACAAAACGATCGGCGGGTACCTGCATTTCAAAGCGGAATGGTCGGCTCCCCACCTGAAATCCGGCGGCTCCTGGCTGGAGCAGGCAACGACCAACCCGGCCAAGCCGAAGGAGGAGGGAAAATAGGCTATGAAACATAAAGTTCGTCTTAAGGACATGGCGAAGCCGGCCGAGGTGCTGTGCCCGCTGGCCGTAACCGACCTCGACCCGGTTCCCGGCTACGAAGAGAGGCCGTTCAAGCAAGTTAAACCGGAATGGAAGGAAAAATACGATCTCTCCCTCGACGGTTTCTCGGCTCTCGCCCTTACGCCGCCGGCCACCAAGGAAGCGGAGGAAGAACTCGTCAACAAGTTTCTTCGCGGCCTGGAGAAGCTGTTCACCAAGGAGAACAACTGGACGTTCATGCAGCCGACCGCGCTCAGCACCGATTACTGCGTGCGCTGCAACACCTGCAACGAAGCATGCCCGGTTTATGTGGAGAGCGGGCGCCAGGACATCTACCGTCCCAACTACCGCTCCGAACTGCTGCGTAAAATATATCAGCGCTACTTCACCACCGAGGGACGCCTGCTAGGCAGCTTCGTCGGCGCAGACGTCGAACTCAACTGGCGGACCATCTACCGTCTCGCCGAACTGACCTACCGCTGCACCATCTGCCGCCGTTGCGCCGCCACCTGCCCGGTCGGGGTCGACAACGGCCTGATGAACCGCGAACTGAGAAAGCTGTTCAGCCAGGAACTCGGCATAGCTTCCGAGGGCGTTCATAAGGGCGGCACGATGCGTCACCTGCAGACCGGTTCCTCGACAGGCATGACGCCGGCTGCTTTCCTCGACACCATTGAGTTTATTGAAGACGACATCGAAGAGAGAATCGGCCGGCGGATAAAAATACCCATCGACAAGAAGGGCGCCGACATTCTCCTCATCCATAACGCCGGGGAATTCGTTTCCTGGCCCGAGAATCCGGCCGCTTTCGCCATCCTCCTCGACGCCGCCGGCATCGACTGGACGCTGTCGAGCGAATCGATGGGCTATGAAGGGGTCAACTACGGCACATGGTATGACGATTTCCAGTTTGCCCGCGTGGCTGTCGCCCAGGTACAGGCGGCCAAGAAGCTCGGTGTGAGGCGGATTGTTGTCGGCGAGTGCGGTCACGCTACCAAAGCCCTCGTCGAAATTGCCGACCGGGTATGCGTAGGCGATTTGGCCATTCCCCGCGAGGGCTGCCTGCCGCTGCTTGAGCAGATCGTCACCAGTGGGGCGATCAAGTTTGATCCAAGCAAGAATAATTTCCCGATAACGCTCCATGACCCGTGCAACATGGTCCGCCTGATGGGCATCGTTTCGCCGCAGCGCAACGTTCTTAAGGCCATCACTCCGCCCGGCTGCTTCCGCGAAATGCCCAACGCCGGCGTGATGAACTACTGTTGCGGCGGCGGCAGCGGCTTTGCGGTAATGAACTCCATGAATTTCCCCGAGTGGCGGGACAGCGTGGCCTCACGCATGAAGGCCAAGCAGGTGCTGGAGGCTTTCAGCGACTGCCTCGATCCCTCCATCCCCAAATACTACTGCGCCCCCTGCTCCAACTGCAAGGGCGCCGCCCGCGACGCCCTCATGGAGTACTACGGGTTCCGCGACAAGTACAACATCATCTACGGCGGCCTGGTCGAACTGATGGTCAACGCGATGGTGGATATCGAGAAACCGTTCGTTTCCTGGGAAGACGAGTTTTAAAAAACCGATACTTCGGAGGCTGGCTAAAATCCATGCAGATGGAGCGTTCTAGCCAGCCTTCGCCTTTCGGGATAACGGTATGTGCGGGCGTGTTCTTTACCATGATATTGCGCTGCGGCTGGGCAACCTATATAATATAAGTCGGCTAACAGCCAGCCTTATTTTACCTTTCCTGGGGGGAACAGTATGCGATTAGCGGCAAAAGCAGCGTGGCGGCGCGAGGCAACGCGGTATGTGTTCACCGGCGTCGGCGGGCTTATATGCGGCATCGCCATCAACGCGTTTTTCGTACCGCATTTCATGCTGAGCGGAGGTATCTCCGGCATAGCCATGATCCTCCATTATCTCGTCGACTGGCCGATCGGTATGATGATCGCGGTTTTCAACATTCCGCTCTTTTACGCCGCGTACCGCTTCATGGACAGGTCCTACTTCCTGTGCGCCCTCTACGGGCTGATCATGTTCACCGCTTCGATCGACGCCACCAGCTTCCTCACCGCCAGCCCGGCGGTGGACGACACGCTGCTGTCTGCCGTCTACGGCGGACTTGTGTCAGGCATCGGATCGGGGATCGTCTTCCGTTTTAACGGCAGCCTGGGCGGCACAGATATAGTTGTCGTACTGGCTAAGAAATATTTCGCGATTAACGCCGGTCCCGTGCTGCTCGGCATCAACGGCGTCCTGATGACGGTGGCCGCGTTCCTGTTCGGCGCCAAGCCGGCGATGTTCACGCTGATAGCGATGTATCTGAGCGCAGTGACGGTTGACAAGGTTATCGCCGGCTTCAACACCAAAAAGACGGTGCTGATCGTATCCGACTGCGGCGAAACGATCGCGGCGGCGATAATGAACGAGGTCGGACGCGGGGTAACGTTTATTCAGGGACAGGGGGCCTTTACCCGCGAGGACAAGAAGGTGGTGTTCGTGGTGGTAACGCTGACCCAGATGGCAAAAATCAAGCCGATCGTGGACGCCATCGACTGCCATGCCCTGATGATCGTTCAGGACGCGGTGGAGGTACTTGGTCACGGGTTCAGTCTGCCGAAGTACCGCAGTGAGGAATAGTCTCAGCAGTGAGTTAGCATCAGGAAATATGTCGAATTCGTTTATCGGCGGGCGAGAGCCCGCCGGTTTGTGTTTGTCGCCGCCTTCCGCCGGATATATTGCCCACGGCCGGGAAGAATAGGAACAGCAGCAAGCATTTCCCGAAGGTGGCATACAGTGGAAGAAAACACGCAGTTCAAGATACTCAGAAATGTGAAACGCCTGTTGGTATACAGGCCGCCAACCGAGCCCAGCCGCTTTGTCCTGGGGGAAGGGGCCGACGACGGACGTAGTGAGGCAGCGGAGGAAAAAGGACTAAAAACCTCCGCTGCCGAACTTGCGGCTCTTGCCCGTTACGGGCGAAGGCTTGAGACTACCATGGCCAAGGTGCAAGCCGCGCTGACCGGAGGGGCCTGGGTGGAGGAGGGCGAGACCCTCAGGGCCGAATGCGCGGCGCTGGAGAAGCAATGGGCCGAACTGCGGCCGGTCCTTCTAGCCTATGACGCCACCGCCGACAACCTGGCGGAGCGGCCGGTGAGCACAAGCCTGGAGGAGAACAGGAAAATTGTCGAGAGGCTTTACCGTCTGCCTGCCAACAAAGATGTGGTGATGCGCCACATCATGCTTGGCACCGAGCCGCCGTTAAAAGCGACCCTCGTTTTCATGGAGGGCCTGACCAACGGCCAATTTGTCACCCTGGGCGTCATTCAGCCCCTGATGCTGTTGGCCGACAAACGACGGCAACTAAGCGGGGACGGCCTTCTCAAGCAGATCAGCGAGCAATTGCTTCCCGGCAGCCAGGTCAAGCAGGTCGGCAAATTCCGCGATGTTCAGGCCGCCATCAATATGGGAGACACAGTCATTTTTTTCGACGGCGCGGTCGAAGCGCTGCAGGTGGAGACCAAAGGCTGGGAACACCGCGGCGTCGACCGGCCGATGACCGAGCAGACCATCCGCGGCTCGCAGGCGGGCTTCAGCGAGAATCTGCGGGTGAACACCGCCCTGGTGCGGTCGATGCTGCGGGCGACCGACCTCGTCACCGAACTTATCCCGGTGGGGGCCCGCACCCGGATGAACTGCGCGGTGATGTATCTGGAATCGGTGGCCAATCCCAAGCTCGTCGCCGAGGTAAAACGTCGCATCAAAAAGGTGGACACCGACTACCTGAATGATTCCGGGCTCCTGGAGCAGTTCATCGGCGACCGTTTCATCCTGCCGTTGCCGCAGGCCCTTTCCACCGAGCGCCCCGACCGGGTGGCCGCCCATCTATCCGAAGGCCGGGTGGCGATCATCCTCGAAGGATCGCCGTTCGCGCTGGTGGTGCCCGCCCTTTTCTTTACCTTCTTCCATTCGGGCGAAGATTTCAGCCTTCAGCCGGCGGCGGCAAATTTCCTCCGTTTCCTGCGCCTTTTCGGCACGCTCATTTCGACCATCCTCCCCGGCCTGTATATCGCCCTCACCTATTTCCACCAGGAGGCGCTGCCGTCCGAGCTGGCGCTCGCGATCGCCGCCGCCCGCGAGGAAGTGCCGTTCCCGGCCTGGTTCGAGGTTTTCATGATGGAGGTATCCTTCGAGCTCATCCGCGAGGCGGGGATTCGCATCCCCGGCATGCTCGGCACGACGATCGGCATTGTCGGGGCGATCATCCTCGGTCAGGCGGCGGTTGCGGCCCGGATCGTCAGCCCGATCATCGTCATTCTGGTGGCGATCACCGGGCTGGCGTCTTCGGTCATCCCCGAGTTTCGGATGGCCCTCTTCGCCCGCCTCAGCCGGTTTGGGCTGCTGTTGGCGTCGGTGACCATGGGACTTGTGGGCCTGGCGTCCGGCATGCTGGTGATGACAGTCGCCCTGTGCAGCATGAAGTCGTTCGGCGTACCGTATATGGTGCCGGTCGCTCCCAGGACGGTCGCGGGACTGGATGTCGTCGTGCGCGGCGCGGCGTGGCAGCGCGAACGCCGCCCCGACGCCCTCAATCCCCTCGATCCGAGCCGTCAGGCGAAGAACAGCCGGGAATGGGAGCAGGGACTGCCGGCGGGAGAAGATGACAAATGAGCTACCAGCCGGGACGGATGGGTGTCGCCGAGGGTATCGGCCTGACATATATCGTAATGCTGCCGCGGGTTTTTCTGACATCGCCGGCGGTGACGATTTCGAGCATGCATAACCTCGCCTGGATAGCGCCGCTCATAAACTGGGTGGCGGCCCTGGCGGTGCTCTACCTGCTGGCCGGCGTGACCGCCCGCGTCCGCGGCGACCTGTACACCGTCAGCGACCGCCTGCTCGGGCGGGTCGGGGCATGGGCGATGGCGATCTTTTACACAGCCTTGTTCATCCTCGACGCGGCGTCGCTGCTGCGCCAGTTCGCCGAGAACACGCTGCTGACCGCCCTGCCGGGCGCAGAATTCCGAATGATCATATTCTGGTACATCCTGTTCGCCTCGGTGCTGGTATATTTCGGCATCGAGGGTATCGCCCGTTCGGCCTACCTGATGCTGCCCTTCATCGCCGGCGGCGTCGCGGCCGTCATTATTCTTCTGGCCCCGTTTTACGATTTCTACCGCCTGCTCCCCTGGCAGGGAGCGGGCGTCGGCGTGGCCGTCGGCCGCGGTCTGGAACTGGTCGGCCTAAACCTGGGCGCCCTGTTGTTGTTCGTGTTGGCGCCCAGCTTTCAGAAACCGGCCACGATGATGACGGCGGCGTTTTACGGCGGCGGCGTCAGCGCCCTGTTGCGCACCGTGGTCATCTTCTTCTTTCTGCTGGCCTTCGGGGTGGGGGACGGAATGGAGAAGACGCTGCCGTTCTACGAGATGTCGCGGCTCGTATACCTAAGCCGCTACATACAGCACATCGAAGCGCTGTTCATAATAATCTGGGTGATCACCGGCCTCCTGGCGATCGCCATCGACATCTTCGTCGCCCTCTACCTCATTGCCCGGCCGTTGGGCCTCCCCAGCATCAGGCCGCTGGTGCCGGCCGTCGCCATGATCGTGGTCAACCTGGCGGTAATCCCCCCCGACTTGAGCGCTGTTATAAAAGCGGACGGCAGCCTTGTGCTGCTTCTGAGCGCCGGGGTGTTCGGCGGGCCGCTGCTGCTGGTCGCGGTGGCGTATATCAGGAAAAGGAGGAAACGGACATGGTCAGGCTGATTACCCTCGCCTGCCTGCTGGCTGCGCTGTTGACCGCCGGCTGCAACGGCTCCCAGGAAACGGACGAAGTGGCCTTCGTACTGACGGTAGGCATCGACGCCGCCCCCGGCGGGCAGCTGAACGTCACCTACCGCGTAGCCAAGCCGTCGGCTTTGGGGGGAGAGGGGGGCAAAGGCGGCGCTGGGGAAATATCCCCGATACTAACGATCAATGCCCCGTCGCTGGCGGTCGCCCGCGACCTCTTGAACTCCCAGACGGCCCGCGCCCCCAGCATGGTCCACGTCAAGGTGGTCGTCATCGGCGAAGAGCTGGCCCGCAAGGGAATCGGGGACGCCATCGGCCCGCTGCTGCGCTTCCGCGAGTTCCGCGGCTCGATGTTCATCCATGTCGCCGACGGCACCACGGCGGAGAAGCTAATCCGCGCCAACAAGCCGCCGCTCGAGAAGCTGCCGACCCGTTGGCTGGAGGGGATGATGAGCACCAGCGGCGAAACGGGGTATTACCCGCGCACCTTTCTCCACGACTTCTACGTCCGCCTCAAGGCGGGCAGCGGCAGCCCCTACGCCACTCTTTCCGGCATAAAGACGGGTAAAAGGCCGCCGTCGGTGGAGCCGGCCGCGGGCGAAAAAACGGGGGAGTACCTGCCGGGAGAAATAGACGTGCGGGGTGGCAACCCGGGGCAGGTCATCGGTACGGCGCTGTTCCGCGGCGACAAGATGGTCGGCAAACTGACGAGCGAGGAGACCCGGATGCTGGCGATGCTTACCGGTGAATTCCGTCACGGCTATATCACCGTCGAGGACCCTCTCCAGCCGAAAAGCAGCGTCAATATCAATTTGCGCCCCGGGCGCAGCCCAAAGATCGATGTAACCCTTGCCGACGGCCGGGTAGTAATCGATGTGGACATCATGCTGGAGGGCGAGGTGACAAGCATCGGCAGCGGCATAAACTATGAGGACGCCGGGTATAACCAGCAGCTTGAGGACCAGGTCTCGGCCGTCGTCCGCGCGGATATCGAGAAGTTGATCCGCTACACCCAGCAGTTGGGGAGCGACCCCGTGAATTTTGGCAAATACCTGCGCTCGCGGTTCGCTACCTACGACGAATTCCGCAGGTTCGACTTTGACGGCAAATACCCGGCCGCCGAGGTGAGTGTCCGGGTTACGACCCAGCTCCGCCGCACCGGCCTGATGTGGAAGACCACGCCAATCCGCAAGCGGCAATGATGTTTTTTTCGCCAGACCCTTTCCCCTGGCGGCAAATTATGCTAAATTTAACAGTACGGAGCAAGCTGAGGAGAGAATACTTCAAGGAGGCATCTACACATGGAACTTTGGTACAGCGAATTCCAGACCAAGGACCTTAGCCTGAGCGCCAGGGTCAAGGAGACGCTCTATGTGGGCAAGTCCGATTTCCAGGAAATCGCCGTGCTGGATACGTTCGAGTTCGGCCGCATGCTGGCTTTGGACGGCGTTTTCCAGACCAGCATTTTCGATGAATTCATCTATCACGAAATGATCGCCCATGTGCCGATGTTCGTTCACCCCAACCCCCGGAACGTGCTCATCATCGGTGGCGGCGACGGCGGCACGGCGCGGGAGGTCGTGCGCCACCCGGGAGTGGAGCGGGTGGAGATGGTGGAGATCGACGGGGCGGTCGTCGACGTGTGCAAAAAGTTCCTGCCGGAGATAAGCACCGTGTTGATAAACGGTCATGACAAGTTCCACCTGAAAATCGGCGACGGCATCGACCATATGGCCCAGGCCGAAGACAACTACGACGTCATCATCGTCGACTGCTCAGATCCGATCGGGCCGGGGGAAGGCCTGTTCACAAGCAAATTTTACGCCGATTGCTACAGGGCTCTCAAGGCGGACGGCCTGTTCGTGCAGCAGACCGAGTCGCCCTTTTACCATCAGTCGCTTCTCAAGCGCCTCAGAAAGGATATCGAGAACATTTTCCCCATAACCAGGACCTACCTGGCCCAGATTCCCCTCTATCCTGGCGGTACTCACTGTTTCACTGTCGGCTCCAAGAAATATGACCCGCTGGCCGTCGACACGGCCACCCTGCCCGACCTGAAGACCCGCTACTGGAACAAGGAACTGCAGAAGAGCGCCTTCGCGCTGCCGACGTTCGTCCAGGAACTGTTCAAATAATAAAAGCTGCCGGCTTGAAGCCGGCAGCTTTTAGCTTTTAATGCACCTAGACAAGATTCTCCGGATTCAGTCCCTGCAGCTCCGCCGGCACGAATCGTCCGTCCTTGCGGACGAGCGCGTCGTCGAAATAGATTTCGCCGCCGCCGTAAGCGGGGGTCTGGATGCAGACCAGGTCCCAATGGATAGCCGATTTATTGCCGTTGAAGGCTTTTTCGTAGGCGTTGCCGGGAGTGAAATGGAACGAGCCGCTGATTTTTTCGTCGAAAAGGGTGTCCTTCATCGGCCGTTCGATGTGGGGGTTGACGCCGAGGGCGAATTCGCCGACATACCGGGCGCCCTCGTCGGTATCGAAGACCTTGTTGATTTTTTCGTTGTCGTTGGCGGTGGCGCCGATTATCTTGCCGTCGCGGAATTCGAGGCGGATGTTCTCGTAGGTGAAGCCCTGGAAGACGGCGGGAGCGTTGTAACTGATAACGCCGTTTACGGAGTCCTTCACCGGCGCGGTATACACCTCGCCGTCGGGGATGTTGCGCCGGCCGGCGCATTTAACGGCGGGGATGGCGCGGATGGAGAAGGTCAGGTCGGTGCCGGGGCCGGTTATCCTCACCCGGTCGGTGCGTTCGAGCAGGGCAACGAGGGGATCCATGGCGGCCGCCATTTTCTCGTAATCGAGGGTGCAGACGCGGAAATAAAAGTCCTCGAACGCCTCGGTGCTCATCGCGGCAAGCTGGGCCATCGAGGGACCCGGATAGCGGAGGACGCACCACTTGGTATCAGGCACGCGGATGTCGAGGTGGACGGGTTTGACCCAGTTTTGCTGGTAGAGCTGCAGTTGGTCGGCGGGCACATCGGCCATCTCACTGATGTTGTCGCTGGCCCGTATGGCGATATAGGCGTCCATGGCCTTCATCCGCGCCGCCTCCCATTCGCCGGTCAAGCGCAGTTGGTCGGACGAGGCGCCGCGGAGGAGGGCGCGGAGCAGTTGGCTGTTCTTGACGCTGAGGAAGGGGATGGCGCCGGCCCGGTAGGTTTCGTCGACGATTGCTTTGGCCAGCGGGAGGGCTCCGTCGACCGTTTCGATAAGGATTTTCTCACCGGGAGCGAGGGCGGTGGAATAGTTGACAAGGTTTTGGGCTAAGGTGTGGATTCTGGGATCCAAGGGTATTCCTCCTCGTTTACGGCCGAATATGGCCCTTTTTACCGCCGCGCATTAGCGGTCTTACGGGCGGGAACCTCCCTGCGGAGGCGCCCGCGCGATCTACTCCATTTATATTTTCCCGCTTCCGCCCTTATCCCTGCCGCGAAGAACAAGTTGGCGGGAAACAGCCGCTTTTGATACAATGTAAGGGAGGTGATTATAATGGACGAAGCGACCGTTGTACTAAGCCGTTGGCTACCCGATTCCTTCACCGATACGCTGGCGGAAAAATGCCGGATAGTCAGGCCGGCCGAAAACGAGGCGTTCAGCCGCGAGGAACTGCTGGCAGCCGTCGGGGCTTGCGACGCTATTCTGGCTGTCGGCGACCGTATCGATGAGGCGGTGTTCGCCGCCGCTCCCCGCTGCCGCGTCGTCGCCAACTTCGGCGTGGGCTACAACAATATCGATGTTGCCGCCGCCACATCCCACGGCATCTGGGTCACAAACACTCCCGACGTAGTAACCGACGCGACCGCCGATCTGGCCTGGGCGCTGCTGCTGGCCGCGGCCCGCCGGCTGGGGGAGTGCGACCGCCTGGTGCGGGCGGGGCAATGGGACAGTTGGGGGCCGCTCTTCATGCTTGGCCGCGACGTGTCGGGCGCCATGCTGGGCATCGTCGGCGGCGGGCGTATCGGCCTGGCGATGGCCAAGCGCGCTCTCGGCTTTAATATGGACATTTTGTATACCGCCAATTCCCCCAAACCGGATTTCGAAAAAGCCGTCGGCGGCCGGTTCGTACCGCTACCCACCCTCCTCCGCGAGTCGGACTTCGTTTCCCTCCATGTGCCGCTGACCGAACAGACCCGCCACCTGATCGGCGCGCCCGAGCTGGCGATGATGAAGAAGACGGCCGTCCTCGTCAACACGGCCCGCGGTCCGGTCGTTGACGAGAAAGCGCTTGTGGACGCCCTCGAAGCGCGGGCGATCGCCGCCGCCGGCCTCGACGTGTTCGAGCGCGAACCGCAGGTCGAACCCGGCCTGCTTAAGCTGGACAATGTCGTTCTCGCTCCCCACGTCGGCAGCGCTACGCTCGAGTGCCGCACCGGCATAGCCCGCATGGCCTGCCGCAACATCCTGGCCGCGCTGCGGAACGATCTGCCGCCAAATTGCCTCAATCCCGAGGCGCGGAAAAGATAAATGCCTTGACAGTATGGCGGCGATAGGCTATAATAACTTACGTTGTTCCTCGATAGCTCAATGGTAGAGCACGCGGCTGTTAACCGCGGGGTTGTAGGTTCGAGTCCTACTCGAGGAGCCAGAATGGCCCGTTGGTCAAGCGGTTAAGACACCGCCCTTTCACGGCGGGAACAGGGGTTCGAGTCCCCTACGGGTCACCATTCGGGCGATTAGCTCAGCTGGGAGAGCGCCTGCCTTACAAGCAGGATGTCGGCAGTTCGATCCTGTCATCGCCCACCAACTGAGTGAATAAGGGGTTGCGGCCGTCCGCAACGCAAGAACGGCTTATCCGCAAGGATAAGCCGTTCTTGCGTTGAAGGCGACTTATGCTCCCCGGATTCAGGGCAATAATCGTACTCTAGGGCCTATTTTGTGGTTTCAGGCAGGAAATAGGGCTTTTTTGGCGAAGAAACACAATATGTTGGTCTGGAATAATATACCGGGAGGTATATAATATGAACATTTTCGGCATACTGCTCGGCGCTGCGGCCATCGGCTCGCTCGGCAAGGGCGAAGCGCGGGAAATCCGGGAATTGAAGGCGAAACTCCCTGAGAACGAACGGGAAACGGTGCTGAAGGGTTACAAACAGTTGCCCGGGCAGGCCAAGAACGACTTCAAGGCGGCGCTGCGCAACGCTGATATGGCGGCAGCCAGCCAGATCCTCGGCCAAGATCTGACCAAATACAACATCGCCGCCGGCAAAAAGGACGCGGGCGTCAGCGACGACCCCGCCGCTTCGGCCAACGACTTCACCGCCCGCATCCAGCGCATCCTGGCCGTGCCGACGAGCATCGACCCCGAACTGGTGGCCGAGGCCGCTAAACGTTATGAGGCGGCTGTTCCCCGGGGGAGCAGCGAAAACATTATCGACAGAACAAACAGGCTGCTTGAACTAAAAGGGTAAGAAAAAAGAAGGTGCTCTTTACAAAGAGCACCTTCTTCCTGATTACTTGGGGCAAGCGGCCGGAGCCGTCTAGAAGCCAAGCTCCTCACCGACGACGATGACATGGGTTTCGGTGAAAGGCAGCTGCTTGCGGATGATGGTGGTAACGTTGCAGATGCGGCCGGGGCTTTGGCAATCCATACACATGCCGGTGACGGTACAAGGGTTGGTCTTGCCCAGCCGCTTGTTGTTGATCGGGGCGGCGTAGAGTTCGATGCGCCGTTCGGCCTCCTCCACGTCGCGGACGATTTTGTTCACGCCGACGACGATAATGACCTTTTTCGGCCCGAAGATCATGGCCGCTGCCCGGTTGCCGCTCCCGTCGACGTTGACCAGTTTGCCGTCCAGCGTGACCGCGTTCGTGCCGGTAAGGAAAACATCGCAGGAAAGCTGCTGGCGGCGGATGGCAACAGCCTCTTCGGGGGACAGGCCGGGCTTGCCGTGATTGTAGAGGGTGTTGCCGCGGTCTGCGAGGATAGCGGGGAGGCCGAGCTCGGTGCCGTTGGTCCACGAGCCGCCAATACCAACGGTGGCGTCGGCGGGGATAAGGCTCAGCACCTTGTCGACGGCTTCCTGGCGGGTCTTGACGTACGCTGCCTGGAAGTTGTTCTTGGACAGGGCTTCGACGGCCTTGGCGCCAAGGGTGTCATTGTGCCAGGCTTTGAAATCGTTCATATCGTACCTCCTTAGGAAATTATACGGATATTTTCGGCATTCGGGGGATAATACCCTTTCGAGGTGAGCCCCATGACTTCTGACCGTCTTAAATTTATCTTAGCGGCCTTCATCGTTCTCCTGGCGGTCGGCACGGCCGGTTTCATGGCGGTCGAGAAACTGTCGCCGCTGGACGCCTTCTATATGACAATCGTCACCATAGCCACCGTCGGCTACGGCGATATCGTGCCCGAAACCGCGGCGGGCAAGGTTTTTACCATGGTCCTGATCATCTGCGGCGTCGGCATGACCTACTACTCGTTCACATACCTGTTTGGCCTGGTGGTCGAGGGCCAGTTGAAAAACTTGATGGGGAGACGGGGCATGAACAGGAAGATCGCATCGCTGCACGGCCATATTATCGTCTGTGGCGCCGGCCGGGTCGGCGGCAACGTCATCAGGCGCCTCAGGCATGAAGCTGCCGACTATGTCGTAATCGAGAACAGCCAGGAGACATACGCGCTGTTGATGGAAGACAAGGAGACGGCCGTGCACGGTGACGCCACCCGCGACGAAGTGCTGCTGGCCGCCGGTATCGAACGGGCCAAAGGTGTGATAACGACCCTGTCCCACGACGCGGACAACGTCTATGTCACTCTAACCGCCAAGAGTCTCAATCCCCGGGTGAGGGTGGTCTCCAGGGCCGAGCGGCCGGAGGCCGAGGAGAAGCTGCGGCGGGCCGGCGCCGACACTGTGATTTTTCCGTCGGTGATGGGCGGACGCCAGATGGTTTCGGCCGTTACCAGGCCGGTAATCATGGATTTTGTGGAAAACGTCTTCTATAATCAGGAACTTCACCTGGATATCGCCGAGATCGCCGTCTCGCCGGAGTCGGTGCTCGCGGGGGTAAGGCTGGCCGCCAGCGGCATCAAGGAAAAATTCGACTCGATCGTCGTGGCCGTCAAGCGCGGCAACGAACTTATCACCACTCCTAGCGCCAACATGGTCATCGACGCCGGGGACATAATGATCGTCCTCGGCCATCGCGCCTCCCTGGGGCAACTTGTGGCCGCGGCGAAAGGCGCCGAAGCCTGATAACCGGCCAAAAACAGAAGACCCATCCGCGCGGATGGGTCTTCTGTTTTTTATCAGCTTTTAGGAAGCGGGCGCGTTGTCGCGCCTGAACCAGCCGCCGGGCAGCAGCATGGCGAGGGCGATGGTGCCAGCCGGCAGGACGGAGATGACGCTGAAGACGCTGGGGACGCCGAAGTGGTCGGCAACATAGCCCAGCACGGTTACGCCGATGCCGCCGAGGCCGATGCTGAACCCGATAGTAAGGCCGGCCGCCATGGCCTCGTAGCCAGGCATTATTTCCTGGGCGAGCACCAGCAGCGGCGAAAAGCTGGCGATCAGGGTAAAGCCGGTAACGGCCGCGAGCACGACTGTTACGAAGCCGCTGGTAAACTGGAACAGAGCGAGCAGCGGCCAGGATATCAGCATCGAGCCGACGATGAGCGTCTTGCGGCCGAACTTGTCGCTAAGCGTACCGCCGACAAAGGTTCCGACGACTCCCGCCATCATGAAGGCGGACAACAGGTAACCCGCGTAGACCGGACTGCCGCCGAGATAATTGACGTAATACAGAGGGATGAATGTTGTCAGGCCGGCCTGGATGGTTGTGCGTACAAGGATGAAGGCCAGGAGCACGGTCAGCAGGAAAACGGGCAGGGGGGCGCGGGGCTGGTCTTTTTTGCCGGCGGCTGCTGCCGCCGGCGGGGGCGAGACGCGAGGCAGGTTGAGCCATACGAGAAGGGCGGTGACGCCGGCCGGGAGGAGGAACCATATGGTATTTCCCATGCCCCCGGGGAAGGTCAGCAGTAAGCCCATAAAAATCGTTCCCAGCGCCATGCCGAAGTTGCCGCCGACGGAAAACACCGACATACTCTGGCCGCGTCGGCTGCTGGCGCTTACGAAGTGGGCGCTTTTCGACCCCTGGGGATGGAAGGCGGATACTCCCAGGCCGGTGATGATGACGATGGCCAGTAGAGTGGAATAGGAGCCGACCAGGCCGGTGACGGCGACACCGATCCCCGACAGCAGCACGCCCGCCGGGATGAGCCACGGCAGCGAAAGGCGGTCGGCGACGTAGCCGAAAGCTGGCTGAATAACCGACGAGGTTACATTTTGAGCCATTACGATAATGCCTACCTGAGCGTATGTCAGGTTGAAAGCGGTCTTGAGGAAGGGCAGCAGCACGGGCAGCGCCCCTTGGCTAAGATCGGTCACCGCGTGGCTGATGGCCAGGAGGATAAGCGGTAATGTCAGGACAGGTTCTTTGGCTATTTTCTCGGTCATTTGCTCAACTCCTTATCGCGTACATTATTACTATACTATAGCGGCGGCGCGTTGTCAGCGCTAGAAAACGCTGATAAACTAATTGCAATTATCAGTAAATTCTGTTAAAATAATAACATCTACCAGGTAAAGGGCAGGTGAAATAATGAGAGCGACAATCGGCGAAATCGGCAGACTGCTGCTGCAGAGTATCGGCACCGCTTTGGTACTTTCGCTGTTTTTTTGGAAAGCGATTCTCTGACCATGAAGCGAATTTGAGCCGCGCCGCCGGGCGTGGCTTTTATGTTGCCTTCGTTGCCGTCGGGATGCTATAATCTAAGAAGATATTGCCTTGACAAGGGGGAAGCACTGCATGTGGATGACCGCCAGCCTGCTCATCGCCGCTTTTGCCGCCTACTGGGTGTTCAACGACTCGCGCCGCCTCGGCAACGAAACAGGCACGGCCCTGATGTGGGCGCTGGGCACCTTCGCGTTCATGATCCTCTTTCTTCCCCTCTATCTCATTTTCGGCCGTAAACCAAAGGCCGTAAAACGTCCGGCCGAGGTCATCGACATCGACTCCATGCCGGTCGAGGAGACGATGAACTGCCCGATGTGCGGCGGCAAGGTCAAGGAAGAGTTCAAGAGCTGCCCATACTGCGGATATACGCTGAAACCGAAGTGCGAGAAATGCGGCCAGGAGCTGCGGAGAGACTGGAAGACATGCCCCTACTGCGAGGCGCCGGCAACCCCCAAGTAAAAACTGACAAAAAAAGTTGTCCGGTTTCATTAGACATAGAGCCGGCTGTGTGTTATAATACTATCTGTCGCATAACGATAAACGCGCCCGTAGCTCAGGGGATAGAGCGCCGGCCTCCGGAGCCGGGTGCGCAGGTTCGATTCCTGCCGGGCGCACCAGAAATGTCTCCAAATGCATGCCTGACGGCGTGCTTTTTTTATAGGGATAATATATGGAAAAGTTTACCCGATAAGGATGCTGTTTACTAGGCAGGGGGCCCCCTGGCGCTGATGGTTTAAAATGCCTGCCGGCGGGCATATTCCTTATGATAGCGCAATATCCGATTTGCGTCCGCGCAAGTGAAGAAATAGCAGAGAAGGTGATCCTGGATGATAATCGCCGTAGTGGACGGGATGGGCGGCGGCCTGGGGGCGCAGCTGATAACCCAGTTGACGGCCCAGTTCGGGGGCAAGGTCGAGGTCATAGCCCTCGGGACCAATGCCCTCGCCACAAGCAATATGGTGCGAGCAGGCGCGGCCCGCGGCGCCACCGGCGAAAACGCCGTCGTCGTGTCGCTGCCGAAGGCGGCCATCGTCGCCGGCCCGATCGGCATCGTTATCGCCAACGCCATGATGGGCGAGATTACGCCGCGGATCGCCGCGGCGGTCGCCGGCTGCGACGCCCATAAGGTGCTGCTGCCGGTAAGCCAGACCCACTTCGAGATCGTCGGCCTCGAGAGCCGGCCGATGGGGACGGTTATCAAGGACGCCGTCAACCGGATCGTCGTGCTTGTCCGTGAAAAGGAAGGCTGCTGACATGGTGACGGTGCGCGACAGGGTAAGATTCGTGGAGACGGATATGATGGGCGTAGTCCACCACGCCAACTATTTCCGCTGGTTCGAGATGGGGCGGGTGGAGTACCTAAGACAGGCCGGGGTCTATCTTCTCGACCTCATGGCCGCCGGCATTCTTTTCCCGATCACCGACGTCAGCTGCTCTTACCGGGCATCGGCCCGCTTCGACGACTGCCTGGCAATTGAAACGACCATGGAGGAATTATCGAAGGTCAAGATGGTGTTCTCCTACCGGGTAGTGCGCGAAGCTGACGGCGTGTTGCTCGCCACCGGCCGCACCCGGAACGCCTTCACCGACGAAGCCGGCAAGATAATCCGCCTGCCGGCGGCGCACTACGACCGCCTGGAGGCAATGTTCGCCGCGGAAGGAAAAGGATTATCCGCCACTTGACGCTCCCTGGCTGAAGCCGCATAAGATAAATGGCGCCCGGCCGATAATAACCTGGAGGAGGTGGCGCCATGAACGGCGAAGCGGCCATCGGAGTTTTTGACTCGGGCGTTGGCGGCCTCACGGTAGTAAAAGAGCTTGCCTGGCTGATGCCTGAGGAACACTACATCTATTTCGGCGACACGGCAAGAGCGCCCTACGGCTCGCGGCCGCCGTCCCAGATCCTGGCCTTCATGCGTCAGATATTGGATTTTTTCGCCGATCGGCAGGTGAAAATGGCCGTTTTCGCCTGCAACACCATGACGGCTCTCGGCCTGGAGGCCGCCCGGCACCACTACCCCTTCCCGCTGGTAGGCATGAACCCCGGTGCGCGGGTAGCGCTTAACGTGACCCGCAACAAGCATATCGGCGTCATCGCCACCCAGGCCGCCATCGCCAGCGGCAAACACGGCCAGGCGCTGACGAACCTCGACCCCGGCGTTACGGTTTTCCCCCAGGCTTGTCCCAAATTCGTGCCGTGCATCGAGCGGGGAATTCTCGACGGCGGCCCGCTTGAGGCGGCGGCGCAGGAATACCTTATGCCGCTTCGCGAAGAGCGGGTCGATACCCTTATCCTCGGCTGCACTCATTATCCGCTTATCAGCCCGCTTATCCGCCGGGTTATGGGCCCGGAAGTGAAACTCGTCGACCCCGCCTGCGAGACGGCGCTGGACGCCCGCCGCTGCCTGATCAAACATGGCCTTCTGGCCGGTTCCGGTCGCGGCTCCGTCCGCCTCTGCTTCTCCGGGGGACTCGACCGGGCCGAACTGCTGGCGGAAACCGTCATCGGCGACCGGCTGGCGGAGTTCGAATATGTCGATTTGCAGGATTACGCCTGTCCCTGACGTATATCCTGTGGTAAGAGAGGAAGATGACAGTGGAATTATTGTTGTTTTTAGTGATGGCGGCCGCGGTCGTGGCGGTCGTAGCCTGGCTTTTCATCGCCCGCCAGGGCGATGCCGAGTTCGATTTTCTCGTCGACCAGCGCGCCGATTTCAAACTTGAAGAAAAAAGCGGCGACCGGGCCGTTTTTTCCTGTGTGGTGCCGTTCGTGAACAAAGGGACTCAGGACGGAACGATCATGGATTGTTTCCCTCGCCACCTGCTGCCCCAGGAACAGTTCGACGCCGTGGAAGTCTCCTCGCGTCTGGAACTGGAGTCGCGGCGTCGCAGCGACGGCTATTTCGAGTCCCTTATCGTTCCCAAGACGGACGGCGGCGCGGTGATCGTCACCGTCGTCTTTACCGCCAAACGCGGCGATGTCCGGCAGGCTCTAGCCGACATGGTGGATATGCCGATCGAGATCTACTTCCAGATCGTCGCCCGCGGCAGATGGTACGTTGACAAACGGCGCGTCGTCATGACGGCCGACGAAGTGGCTGCGGCGCTTAAACCGGCCGTAGCCGGCGCATAGGAGGGACAAGCCATGGCAATTGTGGAACTCGTGCCCGTCAAGACCCGCATCCTCACTCCCCAGGACAATATCGTCGAAGCGATCGCCGCGTATGCAGGCGACAATATAGGCCCTGACGACGTCATTTCCGTCGCCGAGAGTGTCGTGGCCATAACCCAGGGCCGCATCGTCCGGCCCGAGGAAATGAACCCCTGCTTCCTCGCCAGGGCTATCTGCCGCCTAGTGCCTCAGAAAGGCAGCCTGTCGAGCGCCTACGGCATGCAGGCCGCGATGGACGCCGAAGGCAAATGGCGGGTCACGTTCGCCATGGTGCTCGGCATACTCGCCAAACTGGTGGGCAGGAGCGGCGTATTCTACGAGCTTGCCGGCGAACAGGCCGCTCTCATCGACGATGTCACCGGCACGATGCCGCCGTTCGACAAGCACATCGTATACGGCCCGAACGACCCCAACGGCGTGGCCGAAGCCATCAAAGCCCGCTTCGGCTGCCACGGGGCGGCGGTCGCCGATGTCAACGACCTGAAAAGGGCGGCCATCCTCGGCGTGACCGTCGGACTCAACCCGGCCCATCTGGCCCAGATCCTCATCGATAACCCTTTCGGCAACGCCAGCCAGCGGACGCCGATCGTGATAATAAAGAATTACGCCCAGGCCGCCCGCGAGCTTGCCGCCGGATAACCAAGGCGTTTTTTGAAAAGCGTCAACTGCGGCGTGGTTCATTAAGAACGAGGAACAAAGATGGCGAAAATCGGCATTACCACCACCATCCCGGCGGAGATCGTATTTGCCGCCGGACACACGCCGGTGGACCTCAACAACATCCTCATCAGCCATCCCGAGGCCGTGCGCCTGACCGAAGCCGCGGAGGAAGCCGGTTACCCCCGCAACATCTGCGGCTGGATCAAGGGACTGTATTCCGTCGTCGTCCAGGGCGGCGACATCGACACCGTCATCGCCGTCACCCAGGGGGACTGCAGCAACACCCACGCCCTGATGGAAACGTACGAGCTGGCGGGCGTCAGAACCATCCCGTTCGCATACCCCTTCGACCGCGACTACGATCTGCTCAAACTGCAGATGGAGAAGCTCATGGCCAGCCTCGGCACTGGCTGGGACGCGGTGAATGCCGCGAAACGCCGCTTGGACGGAGTTCGGGCCAAGGTGGCCGAAATCGACCGCCTCACCTGGCGGGAGGGGACGGTCAGCGGCTGGCACAACCACCTTTATCAGGTTAGCTGCAGCGACTTCAACGGCGATGTGGATGTTTTCGAACAGGAGGCGGACGCGTTCCTGGCCGCCGCCGGCAGCGCGGCCGAGTACTCCGAGGACGTGCGCCTGGGCTTTATCGGCGTGCCGCCCATCCTCACCGATCTCTATGAATATGTCGAGCGAATGGGCGCGCGCATCGTCTACAACGAGGTGCAGCGCCAGTTCGCCATGCCTTTCGCCACCGACGACATCGTCGAGCAATACCGGCTCTATACATATCCCTACGGCGTCTTCGGGCGCATCGAGGACATCAGGCGTGAAATCGAGCGCCGCAACATCGACGGTATCATCCACTATGTGCAGAGTTTTTGTTTCCGCCAGATCGAAGACATGATCTTTCGCGAGAAGCTGGATGTGCCCATCCTCACGGTGGAAGGCGACAAGCCCGGCAAGGTTGACGCCCGCACCCGCCTGCGGCTGGACAGCTTCCTGGAAATGCTGAGGTGAGGGCGGTGTTGTGCGGGATCGATCTCGGCAGCCGCAGCGTCAAGATCGTTTTGATGGCTGACAGGCAAATCGTAACCAAAAAAGTGCTTGAGACAGTCGATTTTTATCGTAACTTCGGCCGGCGCCTGAACGGCGAGATGGCAGTCGACTTCGCCGCTCTCGGCTTGGGAGCAAGCGAGGCGGTGGTCGCCACCGGCTATGGCCGCAATACGCTGGCCATCGCCGGCGCGACCGTCATCCCCGAGCTTAAGGCCCACGCCCTCGGCGCCGTCTGGCAGACGGGGCTGACCGACTTCACTCTCCTGGACCTCGGCGGGCAGGACAGCAAGGTCATTAAGGTGCGTAGGGGGAAGATGGTCGATTTTCAGACCAACGATAAGTGCGCCGCCAGCACGGGGCGCTACCTGGAAAATATGGCCGCGGTGCTGGGGATAAGCCTCGAAGAGCTCAGCCGCCACAGCGCCAATCCGGTCGAACTCAGCGCCACCTGCGCGATCTTCGGCGAGTCCGAGCTCATCGGCCGCATCGTCGAGGGCTTTACGGTACCCGAACTGGCGGCCGGCGTCAATTACACCATCTTCAAACGGGTGCGGCCGATGCTCGCCGCCCTGACCCGCGCGGGTGAAACCGTCGTTTTCACCGGCGGCGTGGCCATCGGCGAAGCCCTGCCGCGGATTATCGAACAGGAAGTGAGCGTAAAAGTGGTGGTGCCGGCGCGGCCGCAACTGAACGGGGCGATCGGCTGCGCTGTGCATGCTTTAAGTCTTGTGGCGGAGCAGAAGCAGGGTAGTAGATAAGCGTCGTAGTTGGACGCTTATCGGCGCGTCAATGGGAAGGAGGGATAGTATGCTGCTTGGCATCGATGTCGGCGGAACATACACCGACGCGGTCGTCGTGGCCGAGGGCAAGGTGATTGCCCAGGCCAAGGCGCCGACAACCCACGACGACCTCCTGGCCGGCATCCTCGCTGCCCTTGACCGGGTGCTCGACGGGGTGGACGCCGCCGGACTGCGGCGGGTAGCCCTGTCGACGACCATCGTCACCAACGCCGTCGTCGAGGGACGGCTGGAGCGGGTGGGCTTGCTTCTCCTCCCCGGTCCCGGTATGGACATCAGCGCCCTTGTGCCCGAGCGCCCACGGATATTATCGGGCTATATCGACCACCGCGGCCGCGAGACGGCCGCCCCGCGGGAGGCCGAGGTCGCATCCGCCTGCCGCGACCTGGATGGCTGCGAAGTTTACGCCGTCGCCGGCAAATTCGCCGTCCGCAACCCCGCCCACGAACAGGCGGTGGCCGGCTGGCTCAGGCGCCATGCCCGCCCCGCGCACATAACCCTCGGTTCGGCCGTCGCCGGCTCGCTGAACTTCTGGCGGCGCGCCAATTCGGCGTATTACAACGCCGCCGTCTGGCGCCATTTCGGCCGCTTTGCCCGCGCGGCGCAGGCGGCTGTCGCCGGCCGCGGCGTCACAGCTCCGGTCTACATCCTCAAGGCCGACGGCGGCACAATGCCGCTGGCGGCGGCCGGGGAGCGTCCGGTCGAGGCGGTGTTCACCGGTCCGGCGGCCAGCGTCCTCGGCATCATGGCGCTGGCGGCGCCGCGCGGCGAGGCCGTGTCGCTCGACATCGGCGGCACCACGACCGACATCGCCCTGTGGCGTGACGGTGCGCCGCTGTTCGCCGAACGGGGGGCGCAGATCGGCGACTATCCAACGGCTGTACGGGCATTTTGGCTGCGTTCGATCGGCATCGGCGGCGATAGCTTCGTCCGCAGGGAGAACGGCCGGATAATCATCGGGCCCGAAGGGCGCGGCCCTGCGATGGCGCTGGGCGGCCCCGCCCCCACCGTATCCGACGCGATGATCGTCGCCGGCGCGGCCGGTTTCGGCGACAAGGACAGGGCCGCGGAGGCCATGCGCCTTACCGCGGCCGGCGGCGAAACCGTACAGGAAACGGCGCGGTCCGTGCTCGCGGCCGCCGCCGAGGCCATCCAAGCCGCAATTGCAAACATGATTGATGAACGAGCCTCCGAACCCGTCTACCGGGTGGAAGACGCCGTCCGCGACCTGAGACCCCAGCCGGCGGCCCTAATCGGCGTGGGTGGTGCGGCCGCAGGCCTCGCTCCCCTGGTAGCCGAGCGGCTCGGTATCCGCTGCTCCGTCCCCGAAGGCGCGGTGGTGGCCAACGCGGTCGGCGCCGCCGTGGCCCGGCCGACGATTGAGGTTACTCTCCGCGCCGATACCGCCCAGGGCTACTACACCGTCGCCGAGCTCGGCCTCAGGGCGGCCCTGCCGTCCCGGCGCTTCACCCTCGCCAACGCCAGGGAACTGGCGGCCCGCCATCTGGCCGAACGCGCGGCCGCGGCCGGTATCCCGGTGGCGGACGTCGAATCGGTCTATGACGAAGAATTTAATCTCGTGCGCGGTTTCAGCACCACCGGCAAGATCATCGCCTGCCAGTTGCAGATAAAACCGGGCATATTCACCGCCGGGGAGGGAGTGTGATGGCCGTGAAACCGTTCGGGCTCGTCTTTTTTCCGGCGTTCGACTGGGCGCTGACGCCCACCCATCCCGAGCGTGAGGAGCGGCTGCTCTACACCCGCGACCAGATCGTCGAGGAGGGGCTGCTCGACATCCCCGGCATCCGCGAATACAAGCCCCGCCTGGCGACCCTCCGCGACGCCGACCGGGTCCATATCGGCGTGCCGGATATCGGCTCCCACATCACCGACGCCCACCTCGTCTCGGCCGGCGGAGCGATAACCGCCGCCGAGGCAGTGGTAAAAGGAGAGGTGGCGCGGGCGTTCGCCCTCGTGCGGCCTCCCGGCCACCATGCCATGCGGGTCGTTCACGGTACCCGGGGCTTCTGCACTATCAACATCGAAGCGGTGATGGTCGAATACCTGCGGCGCCACCACGGTATCAGGCGGGTGGCGATTGTCGACACCGACGTCCATCACGGCGATGGCACCCAGGACATCTTCTACCACGACCCTGACACGCTGTTCATATCCTTCCATCAGGACGGCCGCACCCTTTACCCCGGCAGCGGCTTCACCGACGAAGCCGGCAGCCCGCCCGCCCTCGGCACGACCATCAACCTGCCCCTGCCGCCGGGCACCACCGACGAGGGCCTCCACTACGTGCTCGACAACCTCATTATTCCGGTGTTGGAGGACTTCCGCCCCGACCTGGTCATCAACTCGGCCGGCCAGGATAACCATTACAGCGATCCGTTGGCGAGCATGGCCATCACCGCTCAGGGCTACGCCTCGCTGGCCGCCAAACTCCGCGCCGACGTAGCCGTCCTCGAAGGAGGCTACTCGATCGAGGATGCGCTGCCGTACGTCAACACCGGCATCATCCTCGCCATGGCCGGCCTCGACTACAGCCGGGTGGTCGAACCAGATATCGCCGCCGCGCCGCGCGGCCTGTCGGACGGTACGCGGGCTTACCTCAGGGAACTGGTCGCCAAACAGGGCGCCCTGTGGCGGGAACGCGAGTCGCTGAGCAGCGCCGCGGCCGCAAAGGCCGGGGATTTCTGGACGCGTCGCCGGGGCATCTACTACGACGACAGCGGCATCAGCGAACAGCAAGTCGAGCGACTGCGCCTCTGCCCCCATTGCCGCGGCTACCTCGCCGTCGCCACCGAGGCCGAGGGGCATCGCACCGGCTACCAGTCCGCCTTCGCCGCCGTGGTGCCGCGGGAAAGCTGCCCGGCGTGCCGGCAAGGCGCCAAGGATGCGGTGTTGGCTGCCAAGCGCCAGGGCAAATATCAGCATTACTACATCCAGGACAAGGAAAACGATTCGTTGGAGCGGGTCTAACCCGCGGGGAGGCAACATATGACGAGAAGCGACGGGCGCGAGGCCTTCGATCTGCGCCGGGTGAAAATTGTCCGCAACTATCTGAAATACGCCGAAGGCTCGGTGCTGGTCGAATTCGGCGACACCAAGGTTATCTGCGCCGCCAGCGTCGAAGAACGGGTGCCGTTCTTCCTCAAAGGCACCGGCGAGGGCTGGGTGACGGCCGAATATTCGCTTATGCCGCGCTCCACCCAGGTGCGCAACGTCCGCGAGGTCGCCAAAGGCAAACCCAGCGGCCGTACCCACGAAATCCAGCGTCTTATCGGCCGGGCGCTGCGCAGCGTCACCAACCTGAAAGCCCTTGGCGAACGCACCGTAACCGTCGATTGCGACGTCGTTCAGGCCGACGGCGGCACCCGCACCGCCTCAATCACCGGCGCCTTCGTGGCGCTGGTCGACGCGGTAAACACCTTTTACGCTCCCGAAACTACCTTTCCCGTAACCGATTTCCTGGCGGCGGTCAGCGTCGGCGTCGTCGACGGCGAAGTATTGCTCGACCTATGCTACGAGGAAGACTCCAGGGCGCTCGTCGATCTTAACCTCGTCATGACCGGCGAAGGCCATTTCGTGGAAGTGCAGGGGACCGGCGAGAAGGCTCCCTTCAGCAGGGAGCAGCTTAAAGACATGCTGGCGGCCGGCGAGAAGGGCGTCGCCGAGCTTATCGACTACCAGAAGGATGTGCTGGGTCAATTGGCCTGGAGGATCGGACGGGCATGATCTCAATCGTCGTTGCGACCGGCAACAAGGGCAAGGTGAAAGAAATCGCCGCCGCCCTCGCCGCCCTGCCGGTCGAAGTATTGGCCCTCGATAAATTTCCCGCCATTCCCGAGGCGGAGGAAAACGGCGACACCTTCGCCGCCAACGCCGTCCTCAAGGCCACCCACTACGCCCTCCACACCGGAATGCCGTGCCTGGCCGACGATTCGGGGCTGGAGGTCGACGCCCTGAACGGGGCGCCCGGCGTTTACTCGGCCCGCTACGCCGGCCCGGGAGCCACCGATGAAGCCTGCAACGCCAAACTGCTGGCCGCGCTCGCCGACGTGCCCCAAAATGAGCGGACGGCCCGTTTCCGCTGCGTCCTGGCCTACGTCGACCCCGACGGGGCTCTGCTGACCGCCGAAGGCACCTGCGAAGGGACCATCCTCCGGGAGCCCCGGGGGACGGGCGGCTTCGGCTACGACCCCCTCTTCCTGTTGCCGGGCGCGGCCAAGACGATGGCCGAAATGACCATTGAGGAAAAAAACGCCGTCAGCCATCGCGGGCAGGCGCTCCGCAACATGGCGACGACGCTGGCGAGGTATATCCATGAGAATCGGCGTGCTTAGCGACAGTCACGGATCGCTGGCGGCGATCAGACGGGCGGTGGCGGCGGCCGGGCCGGTGGCCATGTGGCTCCACGCCGGCGACTACAGCCAGGACGCCCGCCATCTTGCCGACCTTACCGGTCTGCCGGTAAAGGCGGTGGCCGGCAATTGCGACGGCGTCACAGACGCTAAAATCGACGAGTTCATCGAGGCCGGCGGCCGGAAAATATGGCTGACCCACGGGCACCGGTACAACGCCAAGGAACGAAGGGGCGAGCTTTTGTGGTGGGGCCGCCAGTACGGCGTCGACGTCGTGGTATACGGTCATTCCCACGTGCCCGACATCAGCCGCCAGGACGGAGTGCTGCTGTTCAATCCCGGCGGCGCCGTCCACCCCCGCGGCGGCCATCCGCCCAGCTGCGGCGCGCTGGTGCTCGACGGCGGCGAAACCGGAGCAGAGATTATAGAGATATAAACACCTTTTTCTGCAGCGGGTTTGACCCGTGGCTAATTATCCTTGTTATGGGATGGGGAACGATGGTAGTGGAACTAATCAGGGTCGTACGACGGGAATATAAGTCTATCCTGATAGTCGTCCTGCTGGTCGGGCTGGCCGGCCTCGCTTACATTTACCCTTTCCACACCCACTTCCGATTCACGGTCAGCGTAGCCGTCCTGGCGACGCTGCTTCTCTATTTCCCCCGCCTGCCGACCTTCACGACCGCTGTTCTGTCCGGCATCGCCATCTTTATCGGCCGCAGCGCCGTGCAGATGACTTTCGATCCTGTAGGCCTCACCCAGGTGATGATGATCAACTCGCCGGCGATCGTCTACTACATTTCCTATGGAGCCTGCTTTCAAGCCCTCCGCATCCGCAGGCTGGTGGACAACCTGCCGGCCCTTATCCTCTTTCTCAGCGTCAGCGACGTTTTCAGCAACATTGTCGAGCTTCTCACCCGCGGCGAACCCCTCAAGGGCAACCCCGAGACCGTCTTCTCCAGCCTGGTGGGAGTGGCGGTGCTGCGCGCCGTCCTGGCTGTCGGCGCTTACTACGTTCTCCGGCGTTATCAGGCGTTCGTGCTGGCAGAGGAACAGGTGGCCCGCTACACCGAGCTTACCGTCATGATCGCGCAGCTCAAAGCCGAGCTCTATTACCTGAAAAAGTCCTCCCAGGACATCGAGCAGGTTATGGAAGACAGCTATTGGCTGTATAAAAGACTATACACTCGCGACAGCGCCGACTCCGACGCCGCTCAGGCCCTGGCGGTGGCCCGCAACATCCACGAGGTCAAGAAGGATTACTCCCGCGTGGTGACAGGCATCGAGAACATCCTGCAGCCCTCGGCCACTCTCCATGGCCTCAGACTGGCGGAGATCTTCTTCGTCATCGAGCAAAACACCCGGCGCTATCTGGCCGGCCACGACAAAAACATCGCCATCTCGTTCAAGCACGAGTACGATTTTGTCACCGACCAGCACTATGCCATCGTATCCATCCTTGACGACCTCATTATCAACGCCATCGAAGCCTGCGGCGACACTGGCGCGATCAGGGTGACCGAGCGGGCGTCGGCAGGGGAAATCGTCTTTGCCGTTGAAGATAACGGATGCGGCATCAAGGCGGAAGACTTCGACCTGTTGTTCGAAGTCGGCTACTCCACCAAGTTTTGCCCCGAGACAGGCAAAATGTCCACCGGGCTCGGGCTGTCGCACGTCAAGAACCTCACCGAGATGCTGGCGGGGACGGTCGAGCTGGAGTCGGAGGTCGGGAGAATGACGAAGTTCACGGTCAGGCTGCCGGTGAGGAGTATCGTGCTGCCCGGCGAATGGGCGGAAGAAGGAGGAACCTGATGGCGTTACGATTTGTTGTCGTCGACGACGATGTCAGCGTGCGCAAGATAATCCGCAATATCATCGAAAAAAACGACCTGGGGACGGTAGTGGCCGAGAGCGCCGAAGGACTGGAGGCCGAGAAGCTCATCGTCGAGTGCCGTCCTGACATCGCTGTGGTCGATCTGCTGTTGCCCGGGCAGGACGGCGTCGAACTCATCCGCAGGCTCCGGGAGCAAGAGACGCCCGTGTCATTCATCATGATTTCCGAATCGAACAGCCAGCCAATGATAACCCAGGCTTACCAGCACGGCATCGAATTCTATATTCACAAACCGGTCAACGTACTGGAAATCATAACCGTCATCAACAAGGTCAGAGAGAGCCGCGAACTCAAAAAAGCCATGTCTCTCATTTCCCGGGCCACCGCGCCTTACGCGGCCCCGGCGGCGGCCGCGCCGGCAACGGAAGGCGGCCTCCCGAAGAACGTGCTCTACAAGGTATTTTCCGACCTCGGCATCCTCGGCGAAGTAGGCGCCAAGAGCATTTACCAGATGGCGAAGCTCCTGGCCGACAGCGGCCGCCTCGCCAACGATTCGCCCTATCAGTTGAACGAAATCTATCAGCATATGGCCCAGGACGCCGGGCAGGACACCAAGACCATCGAGCAGCGGGTGAGGCGCGCCATCGCCAAGGCGCTCCAGAATCTCGCCAACATCGGTATCGAAGACTACCACAACGACCGCTTCCAGACGTACAGCACCGCCCTGTTCGACTTCAGCGAGGTGCGCCAGGAAATGAACTTTGTCCAGGACAAAAGCCCGTACCATGGCAAGATCAACGTGAAAAAGTTTATCGAGGGACTCGTTTTTCTCGCGTCGAACGAACGGGCCTGAGAATAAAGATAAATATAAAAGCGACCGTGCGGTTGGCGCGGTCGCTTTGTCTTTTCTATTCTTCTACCTTACGGCGTTCCTGGTTTTTTTCCCCTATATGCAGCAGCAGCGTCTGTTCGGCGTTGTCAATATGCTTGCGGGCGAGTTGCTGTGCGAGAGTTGCGTTGCGCCGGGCCAGCGCCTCGACGATGCGGCGGTGTTCCTCGAGCGAGCGCTTCGCCCGGCCGGGATAGCCGTAGGAGATGGTCCGGAAGACGGTCAGCTTTTCTCGCAGGTTGCTGATGATGGTGGCCAAGGTCTTATTGTTGGTGGCGCCGTATAGAATGTCGTGAAAACGGCAGTCGGCCTCGACGATTTTCGCCGTATCGCCTTTATCGATGTATTCGCCGATTTCCACCAGCATTCTCTCCAGATGCTCCAGGTCATCCTCGCCGATTCGTTCGGCCGCCAGGCCGGCTGCGAGCACTTCAAGGGCGGAACGGATCTCGAACACCTCGTTGATATCGCGGATGGATATATCGGCTACGTAGGTGCCGCGGCGGGGCGCCATAACCACAAACCCTTCCTGCTCTAGCTTGCGGATTGCCTCGCGGACGGGGGTTCGGCTCACCCTGAGCTGCTCGGCCAACTGGTTCTCCATCAGGCGCTCTCCCGGCTGCAGCAGGCCGCTGGTAATGGCGTTGCGCAGGACATCGAAAACCACTTCGCGGAGCGGTTTGTAATTGTCGAGATGGATAGGCGACATGCTGCCCATGGGCTTGTTTCCTCCTGGCGGTTGCGTTGGCTATACAGAAAAATACACAGATATAAAATATCATAGTTTTTTATCTGCGGTCAATTATTTTTACCGCGTAGCCGCCGCCGAACGCCATCTGTCCGTTAATCAAGAGAGGAGTTATAAAAACTACAATAATTATAGCAATTAGAATTGCGGTATATTGGTCAGACCGGCGGCAGGCAAAGCCCTTAGCGGCAGCGATTGACCCGTAACCCGTCCGGCGGGTATTTATAAATATTAGAATGCAGCCGGGTAGAACTCGCCGCCAAGCCTTGAAAACAGTGGATCGACTTGTTGGCACGCTATTTGCATGATATTGAGGCATGGTTTACTACTGTAGTGGGGAGGGGTATTTGCGATGAAGAGAGGTCAATGGTGCGAACATCTCGAAAAGACATCGAAGTATACCACGATAGGGTACGATTTCGACGACCGGAAGCTGACGCTGAGGGTGCAGACGTGGTTATGCCCCGAATGCGGGGTGCATGGCGCTCACAGCGAGATAATCGATCTGCCGCCCGGCAACTGTGGCGCCAACCGGGAATAACGGATAATCACACTTCACCAGCATTGCTGGTGATACTTTTTTTTGGTACCGCCCTGCTCGTTAACCGGCGACCGGAACAAAGTTCCGTGCCGAACTTTGTTGTTTTCGTCCGGCAGGTAAAATATAATTATTGTAATAATTAGAACGGGAGTTGTAATGTGCACAAAATCGCGATAATCGGCCTCGGCAAGGGTGGCACGGTTGTGTACCAGACCCTGAAGACAACGAAAAATGTCAGCATCCTAGGCGTGGCGGATATCGACCCCAAGGCGTCCGGCGCACTGCTTGCCAAACGGGACGGCGTCTTCTTCACAACCGATTTCACCGCCCTCCTCGCCCTGCCCGGCGTCGACATTTTCATCGAGGCCACCGGGCGCTCGGAGGTGCGAGAAAAGCTGCTGGCCTTAAAACCGGCCGGCGCAATCGTCATGGACGGCAAGGCGGCGGAACTGATGCTGACCATCCTCGATGAAAAGCGGCAGTTAATCGAAATAAAAAATATCAAGGGCGAGCTTGACGCCATCCTAAATTCGGTACAGGAAGGCATCGCGGTAGCCGGCATGGACGGCACGGTGAAATATGTAAACCCTTCCTTCGTAAAAATCTCCGGCATCAGCGCCAAAGACCGTATCGGCGAAAACACCTTCCGCTCCTCGCCTGACGGGGCGCTGGCCCGTTGCCTCCGCACCCGCCAGCCGGTATTCGGCCGGCGCAGCGTCATCGGCGGCACTGATATCGAGGTCGTCTCGAACGCCGCCCCCATTCTTGCCGGCGACAAAGGTGAAATGGTGGGCGCCGTGGCCGTTTTTCAGCCTCTCACCGACGTAATGCGCCTCATGGACCAGCTTCAACGTCAGTCGCGGCTCCTGGAGCGCCTGTCGGTAAAATTCGGCGAGGTGACCAGCGCCAAATACTCCTTCGACGACGTTCTCGGCGCTGATCCCGCCCTGCGACAGGTCGTCGAGGTCGCCCGCAAAATCGCCGACACCAACTCGACGGTCCTCGTCATGGGCGAGAGCGGCACCGGTAAAGAGCTTATCGCCCATGCCATCCACAACACCAGCAGCCGGCGTAGTTTCCCCTTCATCCGCGTCAACTGCGCTGCCATCCCGGAGACGCTCCTGGAGAGCGAGTTTTTCGGCCATGAAAAAGGGGCCTTCACCGGCGCCACCGAAAGCAAGATGGGTAAATTCGAGTTGGCCAACCGGGGAACGATCTTCCTCGACGAAATCGGCGACATGCCTCACCAGCTCCAGGGAAAACTGCTCCGTGTGCTGCAGGAACGGGAGATCGAGAGAGTGGGGGGGACGCGGCCCAAGCCGGTGGACGTCAGGGTAATAGCGGCCACCAACCGCGATCTGGCCAAACTGATTGCCGCCGGCACCTTTCGCGAGGACCTCTATTATCGCCTCAAAGTCATCGAACTGACCATACCGCCCCTGCGGAGGCGCAAGGAGGACATCCCCCTGCTGGTTGAGAACGCGCTCGCCAAATTCAACCGTCTCCTCGGCAAACGCATCCGCGGTTTTTCCGCCGAGGCACTGGCCGAACTGAGACGCTACGACTGGCCGGGTAACCTGCGTGAGCTGGAAAACGTCGTCGAGCGGGCGGTGGTAACTACCGACGGGGACACGATCACCGCCGCGAAACTCGGACCGCTGGTCGATCTGCCCAAACGCGACCTCAGCCTGCGCGACACCGAAATCATGACCTTCGAGGAAATGGAGCGCCGTCTGATAGAACTGGCGGTCGCCAAGCACGGCCACAACCTGGAAGGCAAAAAACAGGCGGCGGCGGCGCTAGGCATCTCCCTGGCCACTCTGTACAACAAGCTGCGCAGGTACGGCCTGGGTGATACGAAATAGGGCAATAATAGAGCCGAAGGACAAAAAAGAGAGGAGAAAACGGTAAACAAGAACTGGACATCATTCTCGCCAAGAAAAGGAGGCCTTTCATGCGTACGATCGAAGCCGGCCGCATCACGGCGGCCGTGGCGAAACTCGCCGTCGAAGCCAACTATTACCTTACCGAAGATATCTTCGGCGCCCTCGCCGGCGGCCAAAAAACCGAGGAGTCGCCGCTCGGCCGGGAGATTCTCGGCCAACTCGTCGAAAACGCCTGCATCGCCCGCGACCAGGCAATGCCCATCTGTCAGGACACGGGGATGGCGGTGGTTTTCATGGAAATCGGCCAGGATGTCCGCGTCGTCGACGGCGGCCTGGAGGAGGCCGTCAATGCCGGCGTCGCCAAAGGATACACTGAAGGATACTTGCGCAAATCGGTGGTCGACGACCCGGTTTTCATCCGCAAAAACACCGGTGACAACACCCCCGCCATCCTTCATGTCGCCATCGTTCCCGGCGACAAGATCAAAATCGTCCTCGCGCCCAAAGGATTCGGCAGCGAAAACATGAGCGCCCTGAAAATGTTCCCGCCTTCGGCCGGAGTATCCGGCATCAAGAAATTCGCCGTCGACACGGTGAGCGCCGCCGGATCCAACCCCTGCCCGCCGATCGTTATTGGCATGGGCATCGGCGGTACGATGGAGAAGGCCGCCTTCCTGGCCAAAAAGGCGCTCATCCGCCCGATAAGCGTGCGCAACGCCAATCCGGAATACGCCACACTTGAGGCCGAAATCCTCGAACTGGTCAACAAGACAGGCGTGGGGCCGCAAGGCCTGGGCGGCACTGTCACGGCCCTGGCGGTCAACATCGAGTACTACCCCACCCACATCGCCGGCATGCCCGTGGCGATCAACATCAACTGTCATGCCACCAGGCATGCGGAAATCGAAATTTAGGGGGACAGAAGCATGGCCGAACCCGTCCGCATCACAACCCCGCTGAGCGCAGACGCCGCCAGGAAACTGCGCGCCGGTGACAGCGTCCTGATTTCCGGCGCCATCTACACCGCCCGCGACGCCGCCCACAAGCGCATGATCGAAGCTCTCGACCGGGGCGAAAAACTCCCCGTCGACGTGCGCGACCAGATAATCTACTACGTCGGCCCGAGCCCGGCGAAGCCCGGACAGCCCATCGGCTCGGCCGGGCCGACCACCAGCGGCCGCATGGACGCCTATACGCCGCGGATGTTGGCCGAGGGACTGAGAGGCATGATCGGCAAAGGCTACCGCAGCGCCGAAGTCGTCGAAGCGATGAAAAAGCACGGCGCGGTCTACTTTGCCGCCACCGGCGGGGCCGCCGCCCTCATCGCCCGGACGGTCAAGGGCTACGAAGTCGTGGCCTACTCGGACCTGGGCGCCGAAGCGTTCGCCAAAATGACGGTCGAAGACTTTCCGGCGATCGTCGTCATCGACAGCGAAGGCCGCAACTATTACGAGGAAGGCCAGAAACAGTACCGGAGGCTATAAAAGACACCCCGATAGTTCTGTTATTATGTCGCCATGGCCCTTGACACTCCGTAGACCGTATAGTATAATACTCTTTGCGGTTCACGGGGCGTGGCTCAGCTTGGTAGAGCACCTGGCTTGGGACCAGGGGGTCGCAGGTTCAAATCCTGCCGCTCCGACCACGCTTTATTTAGCCGCGGGTGTAGCTCAATGGTAGAGCCCCAGCCTTCCAAGCTGGTCACGTGGGTTCGATTCCCATCACCCGCTCCAGTATGAAATGCCGCCCGGCGAAAGTCCGGGCGGCTTAGTTATAGTGCAACAAAATCAGCTTATATGGGCAATCAGCCGCCGGGAAAAGGGTTTTGGGCGCCCGGCGCGAAATAACCATAAGGTATAATGAACGCGGAGGTGGGGGCGGGTGGCGGCTGTTGCGGCGCAAAAACTCATGATTCAGTTTATCTGCCCCAAGTGCGGCCGCGACCTCGCGTGGGCATACGAAAATGCCAGCGTCTACTGTCGTAGCTGCGATCGCTGGATATTCGCGCGGGAAATCAAAAACGTCAACCCGGCCAAAATAGATCCGGATCAGGATCAACTGCAGCTTTTTTAAAGATTTTTCGGGACAGGTTCCCAGATACGTATAAGCGGCCCGCAAACAGCGCGCCGCTTTTCCTTTGCCATCAAGTTCCTCCGATTGCGGTAGTTTTCTCGGCGACCGCTATCAGGTCCTGGCCGACATTGCGTAAGCCCTCTATCATACGGGCGATTTCCTGGGTCGATTTAGCCTGCTCCTGGGTGATGGTGCTGTTTTGCTCGACATTCTTCAGAACCTGCTCCACCGATACCTGGAATTGGCTCAGCATCGCATTGATTTCTCCCACCGACCGGCTGCTTTCGTCGGCCAGCTTGCGCACCTCGTCGGCTACGACCGCAAACCCGCGCCCGAGTTCTCCGGCCCGGGCGGCTTCGATGGCGGCGTTAAGACCGAGCAGGTTGGTCTGCTGGGCGACTCGCTTGATAAGCTCGAGGATTTCTGAAGTGTTGTTTACTTTCTGGGCCGCTTCTCGCGATAGCGCCGCCGCCTCCTCACTGGTGGAAGCCAGCTCCTGCGACGAAGCCGATAATTCCTCGATGGCGGCGGCCGCTTGCTCCAGAGAAGAATAAAGGTTGTTTACCAGTTGGCTGATCTTGGCGGAGGTCTCTTTATCCTGTAAGCGGGAAAGAACGAGCCCGGCGGCAATCTTAACTATCGGTTCGACGATCTGGGGATTGCCGGCGATGCCGAAAGTGCCTATTTTCACCCCGTTGTCCTTGACGGCCATATTGGCGCCGGGCTTCATTTTGCCGTCGGAAGCGGCCGCATCTTCCTCAGTGACAACGATAGTATCGATATCCGAAGTAAGGATTTTGTTGGACCCCGCATGCGTGATCCCGATGCGGGTTTTGGCCGAATCGGCGATTATCGTGCCGGTCGCGTCGCAAACAATGGTGTGGTAGCCCGTCCGGCCGTAAATAAAACCGGTCAGCTCGTCAGCGACAGCCTGATCCATTGTCAACACAGCTTCACCCCTCGCTTTTAGGACATATTAAATAAGAAAGAATATTCGGCATAATTACTGAAAAACCTTTATAAAATACCGCATAAGGCGCCGTTCGCCCAGAAAATATAAAAATACTGCCGGCGCATGGTATATACGGTCGCCGTCGGCCGGACCGATGGCCGAAAATGGATGGAAGCCTTTGTTGACACAGGCCCGGTAATGATGCTATAATCTTTCGGTGAGTAACGGCTAAAGTCGCCGAAACCAATCATATGCGCCTGTAGCTCAGGGGATAGAGCAACGGACTTCTAATCCGTTGGTCGCACGTTCGAATCGTGCCAGGCGCGCCAAGTAAATAAAAGCCTCAGCAGCAATGCAGAGGCTTTTATTATGTAAACATGGGCCTTGTTGTACAAAAATGGATACCAGCGACAGCCGACGACAACCTGTATTCAACAAGGTTCGGCGTTTACGCCTGTCCTTTTATTCCCGCGGAGAAGTGAGAAAGGCATCCATCTTTTAAATTCCCTGTTGACCGACTTGAGCACGTGTCTATCTTTAATAAATGACCAAGTGGATCGAATCATAGGTAAACGTGAGCCGGAGCAGTAGTTTCAACCTTAGGTTATAACCCACTGTTATAAGAGCAGACCAAAAAACGTACGCAAATTCTCAAAATGTGCCAGTTGACTTAGATAGACAATCCTGATATAGTAATAACTCCGACGCGGAAGTAGCTCAGTGGTAGAGCATCGCCTTGCCAAGGCGAGGGTCGCGAGTTCGAATCTCGTCTTCCGCTCCAATAAATAATGGCGGCATTGCCAAGCGGTAAGGCTAAGGTCTGCAAAACCTTCACACCCTAGTTCGAATCTAGGTGTCGCCTCCAAATAACTACATATTCGGTGTCGATAGCTAAGAGGCTCCACCTGTTCCCATACCGAACACAGAAGTTAAGCTCTTATACGCTGAAGGTACTTGGCTGGCAACGGCCTGGGAGATTAAGTAGACGCCGATTGATCGCTAGCTAATAGCGAGTTACCAAAAAAAGAGTGTTGACAGAGCCGATGAGGATATGTTAACATAAAGATCCGGTCAAACGCCGGACAGTGTTCCTTGAAAACTGAACAATGTAGGTAAAATTAAGCCAGATGTGCGGGCTGCGCTTCTTCGGGAGCGTAGTCAAAAAACACACAATCGATTCAAACGAGCCATCAAAGGCTCCAAAGAATACAATTTTTTGGAGAGTTTGATCCTGGCTCAGGACGAACGCTGGCGGCGTGCTTAACACATGCAAGTCGAACGGGGAGTTAGCAATAACTCCTAGTGGCGAACGGGTGAGTAACGCGTAGACAACCTACCTTCTAGCTGGGGACAACACCGCGAAAGTGGTGCTAATACCGAATGTGATGCCTAAGGTGCATACTATAGGCAAGAAAGATGGCCTCTACATGTAAGCTATCGCTAGAAGATGGGTCTGCGTCTGATTAGCTAGTAGGCGGGGTAAAAGCCCACCTAGGCGACGATCAGTAGCCGGTCTGAGAGGATGAACGGCCACACTGGGACTGAGACACGGCCCAGACTCCTACGGGAGGCAGCAGTGGGGAATCTTCCGCAATGGACGAAAGTCTGACGGAGCAACGCCGCGTGAGTGACGAAGGCCTTCGGGTTGTAAAGCTCTGTTATCGGGGAAGAACACTTTCCATGTGAACAATGTGGGAAGATGACGGTACCCGAGGAGGAAGCCACGGCTAACTACGTGCCAGCAGCCGCGGTAATACGTAGGTGGCGAGCGTTGTCCGGAATTATTGGGCGTAAAGCGCGCGCAGGCGGGATATTAAGTCTCATTTAAAAGTGCGGGGCTCAACCCCGTGATGGGTGAGAAACTAATATTCTTGAGTGCCGGAGAGGAAAGCGGAATTCCCAGTGTAGCGGTGAAATGCGTAGATATTGGGAGGAACACCAGTGGCGAAGGCGGCTTTCTGGACGGTGTCTGACGCTGAGGCGCGAAAGCCAGGGGAGCGAACGGGATTAGATACCCCGGTAGTCCTGGCCGTAAACGATGGGTACTAGGTGTAGGGGGTATCGACCCCTCCTGTGCCGGAGTTAACGCAATAAGTACCCCGCCTGGGGAGTACGGCCGCAAGGTTGAAACTCAAAGGAATTGACGGGGGCCCGCACAAGCGGTGGAGTATGTGGTTTAATTCGACGCAACGCGAAGAACCTTACCAGGGCTTGACATTGAGTGAAACACTCAGAGATGAGTGCCTGTCTTCGGACACACGAAAACAGGTGGTGCATGGCTGTCGTCAGCTCGTGTCGTGAGATGTTGGGTTAAGTCCCGCAACGAGCGCAACCCTTATCCTTTGTTGCCAGCACGTAAAGGTGGGAACTCAAGGGAGACTGCCGCAGACAATGCGGAGGAAGGCGGGGATGACGTCAAGTCATCATGCCCCTTATGTCCTGGGCTACACACGTACTACAATGGGCTCTAATAGAGGGCAGCGAAGCCGCGAGGCAGAGCGAATCCCAAAAACGAGCTCTCAGTTCGGATCGGAGGCTGCAACCCGCCTCCGTGAAGTCGGAATCGCTAGTAATCGCAGATCAGCATGCTGCGGTGAATACGTTCCCGGGCCTTGTACACACCGCCCGTCACACCACGAGAGTCTGCAACACCCGAAGTCGGTGAGGTAACCAGCAATGGGGCCAGCCGCCGAAGGTGGGGCCGATGATTGGGGTGAAGTCGTAACAAGGTAGCCGTATCGGAAGGTGCGGCTGGATCACCTCCTTTCTATGGAGAACTCGGGAGTGAAACATCTCCCGGTATCCAAGGTCGGACACATCTGGCAAAGAACATTAGACGCACGATATGTCGTGGCAGTAATGCTCACCCTACATTGTTTAGTTTTGAGGGAACACCAGTTACCAGAAAGTACATGTTGAAAAACATAAGCGAGTATGGTAACATAAGTGATCCTGGCAGGGACGGGAACATGAATCCTAAACCTGCAACCAGCTCCTTGAAAACAGCACAGAAGAAAGTGAAGTTAAAAAACCTCTCTATGTAAGTAGAGAAGTTCTTAACGAGCACATTAGGATTAGGCAAGGTGAAGCAAAGCTACATTAGCAAAGCTTAGGTTGGCTGTGTGCCAACCGTAATAAGTCAAGCTAGTAAGGGCATACGGCGGATGCCTTGGCGCCAACAGCCGAAGAAGGACGCGGTAAGCTGCGAAAAACTGAGGGGAGCCGCAAGCAGGCATAGATCCTCAGGTCTCCGAATGGGGGAACCCGGCGGTGGTAATGCACCGTCACCCACGCTTTAAGCGTGAGGAGGGCACCCGGGGAACTGAAACATCTAAGTACCCGGAGGAAAAGTAATCAAACGAGATTCCCTAAGTAGCGGCGAGCGAACGGGGAAGAGCCCAAACCAGGGAGCTTCGGCTCCTTGGGGTTGAGGACCAGCATAATCTTGGTCAGGTCTAGTCGAACTACCTGGAAAGGTAGGCCACAGAAGGTAAGAGCCCTGTAGGCGAAAGACAGAGCCAAGTGGCTGGTATCCAGAGTACCACGGGACACGAGAAACCCTGTGGGAAGCAGGGGGGACCACCCTCCAAGGCAAAATACTCGTTGGCGACCGATAGCGCATAGTACCGTGAGGGAAAGGTGAAAAGCACCCCGGGAGGGGAGTGAAAAAGTACCTGAAACCGTATGTCTACAAGCAGTCGAAGCTGTAAAAGGCGACGGCGTGCCTATTGAAGAATGAACCGGCGAGTTACAGTCACTAGCGAGGTTAAGTGGGAAACACGGAGCCGCAGCGAAAGCGAGTCTTAATAGGGCGACAGTTAGTGATTGTAGACCCGAAACCGCAGTGATCTATCCATGACCAGGGTGAAGCGTAGGTAAAATTACGTGGAGGCCCGAACCCGTGAGCGTTGAAAAGCTTTGGGATGAGTTGTGGATAGGGGTGAAATGCCAATCGAACGCGGAGATAGCTGGTTCTCCCCGAAATAGCTTTAGGGCTAGCCTCAAGTGATGACTTACGACGGTAGAGCTCTGATTGGGCTAGGGGCCGTTAGGTTACCGAACTCTGTCAAACTGCGAATGGAGTAAGTTTAACTTGGGAGTCAGACTGCGAGTGCTAAGATCCGTAGTCAAGAGGGAAACAGCCCAGACCATCAGCTAAGGTCCCCAATGCCGTGCTAAGTGGCAAAGGATGTGGCGATACAAAAACAACCAGGATGTTGGCTTAGAAGCAGCCACCATTAAAAGAGTGCGTAATAGCTCACTGGTCGAGTGTCGCTGCGCCGAAAATGTCCGGGGCTAAAGCACGGAACCGAAGCTATGGCTTGAACGAAAGTTCAGGGGTAGGGGAGCGTTCCTACTGGGTCGAAGTCGCATCGGAAGGTGCGGTGGACTGGTAGGAAGTGAGAATGCCGGTATGAGTAGCGAAAAGGAAGGTGAGAATCCTTCCCACCGAAAGCCTAAGGATTCCTGAGGAAGGATCGTCCGCTCAGGGTAAGTCGGGACCTAAGCCGAGGCGTAGATGCGTAGGCGATGGACAACTGGTTGATATTCCAGTACCACCCCAAGTCGTTTGAGTGATGGAGTGACACAGTAAGGTAGGTAATCGCGAGGATGGAAATTCGCGTCTAAACTAGTAGGGTGTTTGGGAGGCAAATCCCCCAAACGAAAAGCCTGAGAAGTGACGGGGAGCCGATAGCGATATTGGCGAACTTACTGACCCTAGACTGTCAAGAAAAGCTTCTAGCGAGACTTGTGGGTGCCCGTACCGCAAACCGACACAGGTAGGCGGGGAGAGAATCCTAAGGTGCGCGGGAGAACCCTCGTTAAGGAACTCGGCAAAATGTCCCCGTAACTTCGGGAGAAGGGGAGCCCTGGGACGTGTAGATTAGAAACGATTGAAGCGTCCTGGGGTCGCAGAAGAGAGGCCCAAGCGACTGTTTACCACAAACACAGGTGCCTGCTAAAGCGAAAGCTGACGTATAGGTGCTGACACCTGCCCGGTGCTGGAAGGTTAAGGGGAGTGCTTAGAAGCAATTCGAAGGTGTGAACCGAAGCCCCAGTAAACGGCGGCCGTAACTATAACGGTCCTAAGGTAGCGAAATTCCTTGTCGGGTAAGTTCCGACCCGCACGAAAGGTGTAACGACTTGGGCACTGTCTCAACGAGGGACCCGGTGAAATTGAAATACCTGTGAAGATGCAGGTTACCCGCGACTGGACAGAAAGACCCCATGGAGCTTTACTGCAGCCTGGCATTGGATTTTGGTAAATCATGTACAGGATAGGTGGGAGACTTAGAAGCGAGGACGCAAGTCTTGGTGGAGTCGCCCTTGGGATACCACCCTTGATTTACTGGAGTTCTAACTGAAGAAGTAACGACTCTCAGGACAGTGCCAGGTGGGCAGTTTGACTGGGGCGGTCGCCTCCGAAAGTGTAACGGAGGCGCCCAAAGGTTCCCTCAGCGCGGTTGGAAATCGCGCGCAGAGTGCAAAGGCAGAAGGGAGCTTGACTGCGAGTCAGACAAGACGAGCAGGGACGAAAGTCGGGCTTAGTGATCCGGTGGTACCGAGTGGAAGGGCCATCGCTCAACGGATAAAAGCTACCCTGGGGATAACAGGCTAATCTCTCCCAAGAGTCCATATCGACGGGGAGGTTTGGCACCTCGATGTCGGCTCATCACATCCTGGGGCTGAAGTAGGTCCCAAGGGTTGGGCTGTTCGCCCATTAAAGTGGTACGTGAGCTGGGTTCAGAACGTCGTGAGACAGTTCGGTCCCTATCCATCGCGGGCGTAAGAGACTTGAGGGGAACTGCTCCTAGTACGAGAGGACCGGAGTGGACTGACCAATGGTGTACCAGTTATCCCGCCAGGGGTACAGCTGGGTAGCTACGTCGGGAACGGATAAACGCTGAAAGCATCTAAGCGTGAAACCGGCCTCAAGATGAGGTCTCTCACAGCGTAAGCTGGTAAGGCCCCTTGTAGAACACGAGGTTGATAGGCCAGGAGTGTAAGGGCAGTAATGTCTTCAGCTGACTGGTACTAATAGGCCGAGGGCTTGACTTATGGCCAGACACACAGCGCTTCAGCGCTGATGTGGTCGGCAAGTTCTGAGCGTAGCGAAGAACATCTTATGTCTAATCCAAGCAAATGTGCATACACTTTCTTCTGTGATGTTTTGAGGGAGCGTACTTTTAAGATGCTTACCTCTACAATCTGGTGCCGATAGCTGTGGGGTCCCACCCGTTCCCATACCGAACACGGCAGTTAAGCCCACATACGCCGAAAGTACTTGGCTGGAAACGGCCTGGGAGGATAGGTAGGCGCCGGTTAGACAGAGTACCGCTAAGGTACTCTGTCTGTCTCTCACATCGCGGGGTGGAGCAGCTGGCAGCTCGTCGGGCTCATAACCCGAAGGTCGCAGGTTCAAATCCTGCCCCCGCAACCAAATTATCATGCCAAACGAGGCAACTCGCTTGGCATTTATAATCTAAAACGGTGCTGTGGAGAAGCGGTTAACACGGCGGATTACTAAATCGTTAGTGGAGGCAACCCCGGCCAGGGACGAAATCCCTGTTGTTATGCCATATGACCCACTAGCTCAGTCGGTAGAGCACCTGACTTTTAATCAGGGTGTCGATGGTTCGAGTCCATCGTGGGTCACCATATCTGGGCGATTAGCTCAGCTGGGAGAGCGCCTGCCTTACAAGCAGGATGTCGGCAGTTCGATCCTGTCATCGCCCACCAAGGCATATTGTGCCTGATTAATTACGGCCCCGTGGTGTAGTGGTCTAACATGTCGCCCTGTCACGGCGGAGATCGACGGTTCAAATCCGTTCGGGGTCGCCACATAACGGAGGGGTTCCCGAGTGGTTAAAGGGAGCAGACTGTAAATCTGCCGGCTGACGCCTTCGGTGGTTCGAATCCACCCCCCTCCACCATAAAAGTCCAGCCTTCTTCAAAAACGGGAAATTGCGGTATGAATAATACTGAGGAAAGTCCAGACTGCCACGGCCTGAGATGGCCGTAACGTTCGTGCCCGCCGCAAGGCGGGGCAGGGCTTGCCCTGACGACGGCAAAATCGACTCTTGCAGCCGAAAGTAGCCATAAAGTGCACAGAGAGTGGGTAGACCGGCGACGGTCTGGTGAAAAGCGGTAAACTCCACGAGGCAGAAACCCGAATTATGGTAGGGGAACCTCCGCGAGGGAAAGGAACCAGACGGGGGAATGCTAGTAATAGCGTTAGATAAATAATTTCCTAAAACAGAAACTGGCTTACGGTTTTTGAAGAAGGCTGTTCAAAATAAATGACTCAGTAACTCAACTGGATAGAGTATTTGACCACGAATTAAAAGGTCGCGCGTTCAAATCGTGGCCAGGCGCGCCAGTGAAATACAAGGCTCCGCAGAAATGCGGAGCCTTGTTATTATGTCTGCTGAAACAGCAGTTATCCCCACAGAAGCAAAACGAAGTTGGCGGTTGATACCTTCTGCTAGTCTGAATTACGTTACTTGAAAATAAGGTTTTGCCAGACATCGAGCGAATTCTCGATGGCTCTTTCCGCGGCGGCGATATCCCTTCTTTCGACGGCATCCAAAACCCTTCTGTGGGTTTCGTTCGATTCCAGGCTGAAGTTGGTATGCTTCCGCAGGCTCTGAGCGATAAACGGTTTAAAGTATTCCATAATAAAAAGATAAATTTTTTCAAACAACCTGTTATTGCAGATCTGGCCCAGAACAATATGGAATTTCAGGTCGGAATCGAGCAACTGGTCGTAGCTTCGGGGCTCCTGGTCCTTCAGAGCATTCATTTCTTCATAGGCGACTCTGAGGAGGTTGATGTCTTCGGTACTGGCGTTTTTTATCACCAGCCGGACCACATCTTTTTCCAGCAGCAGCCGGAACTCTTTTAACTCGTCAAAATTGGGCTGGGACAGGATAAGGTTGAATAACAAGGGATCAAACAACACCTTGCCGCTCATGTTCGCCACATAAGTGCCGTCCCCGCGCTTGATTTCGACGATGCCGAAAGCGGAAAGGATTTTCATCGCCTCGCGCACCGACCCCCTGCTGACCGACAGCAGCCGGGCCAACTCCATTTCCGTGGGCAGACGGTCGCCTGGCCGCACTTTCTGGGTCAGGAGCAACTCCTTGATACTGTTGACAACATAATCGACCGACGATTCGCTGGGTCTCGCAGTCAATCTGGCCATGATACCCAAGCCGTTAGTTTGCATTAGGCCAACCATCCCTCTTCCGCAGAAGTATTCCACTACACTGTGTCCTGCCAGGGAAATAAATGTCACACCGTGCTGTTTTGCTGCTTATGCATCGATAATAACATAATCTTTTCGGTAAATACAATCTCTGGCGAAGAATGCCGGGGGTGCAAAATGAGAAAATTATAAATACTGGGATTGACAATCGGGGTCTTGCCAAACTACAATTTTAGTATAATAGTAAATGTATGATGTTTGATGTATGACCTGATTCAAAAACCTAATACGTAAATGGAGAGATGTTGCTAAAGGCGGCTGCCAGTTGGATATCGGCCGGCGCAAAATTATTTTTGAAAGAGGTAGGGCATTATGGCGGAAGAGGCTAAAACGGCGGAACTGCGAAAAATAGCTGACCAGTTACGGCTGGATGTGGTCAAAATGGTGCATGACGCCAAAGATGGCCATCCCGGTCCGGCGTTATCGATCGCGGACATAATAACCACTCTGTATTTCAAGGAATTGAATATCGACCCGCGAAATCCGCGCTGGGAGGACAGGGACAGATTTATTCTTTCCAAAGGCCATGCCTGCCCGGTGCTGTATGCAGCGTTGGCCAGGCGCGGCTACTTTCCGGTGGAGGAGTATGCGGGGCTCAGAAAACTGGACTGCATTCTTCAGGGCCATCCGTGCATGAAGAAAACGCCCGGAATCGATATGACTTCCGGTTCTTTGGGGAATGGCCTTTCGATAGGCGTAGGAATGGCGATCGCCGCCAAATACCGGAAGAAGGCTTATTATACTTATGTGATGCTGGGCGACGGCGAAATCCAGGAAGGCATCGTCTGGGAAGCGGCGATGTGCGCCAAGAAATATCAACTGAACAATCTGATCGCGTTTGTCGACCACAACGGCTGGCAGAGCGGCGACAGCGTCGACAAGGTCAGCGGCCTTCTGCCCATCCTGCCCAAGTGGGAAGCCTTCGGATGGCATTGCCAGTCGATCGACGGCCACGACTTCGCGCAGATCGTCACCGCCATCGCCAACGCCAAAAAGGCGAACGGCCCCTCGGTAATCGTCGCCAAGACAATCAAGGGCAAGGGGCTCGCTTATATGGAAAATGACAACTCGTGGCACAAAAGGGTTCCGGACGGCGACCAGCTCGCAATCGCACAGCAGGTTTTGGGAGGTGCACGGCAATGAGTAAGTACAAGGGGACAAGGGAAGCGTTTACCCAGGCGCTGCTCGAAATGGCCGAAAGCGACGACCGGTTGCTGCTCGTTTCCCCGGACTCGCTGAAGGCCATGCGGGCGACGCCGTTTGCTGACAGGTTTCCGGAAAGATACATCGAGGTCGGCATCGCGGAGCAAAACGCGGTGGCGGTGGCGGCCGGGCTGGCCAGCAGCGGGCTCGTTCCCTTCGTGGCGACCTACGCCGGCTTCATTACGATGCGGGCCTGCGAACAGTTACGAACTTTCGTCGCCTATCCGCAGCTCAATGTCAAGTTTATCGGCATCAACGGCGGCATCTTCGGCGGCGAGCGGGAGGGCGTCACCCATCAGTTTTTCGAAGACCTGGGCATCGTGCGAAGCATCCCGGGAATAACGGTGGTGGCGCCGGCCGACGAGCATCAGGTTTTTCAGGCCGTCAAGGCGATCGCGACAATCGACGGGCCGGTGTATCTGCGGGCCGGCAGCGGGCGAGAACACGTCGTCTACAAAGAAGACGCGCCTTTTGAGCTCGGAAAAGTTCGCGTTTTGAAGGAATACGGAAGCGACGCCGCCCTTTTCGCCAGCGGGTTTGTGCTGAACCGGGCGGTCGAGGCCGCCGAGATTCTGAGCAGCCGGGGAATCAAGGTCACCCTGGCGGATGTACACACGCTGAAACCCATCGACAGCGAAACCGTTACCGGTATTTTGGAAAAATGCGGCGCCGCGGTAACGGTCGAGGACCACAACATAATCGGCGGCCTGGCGGACGCCATCGCGATGGTGAGTACGGAAAACTGCCCCGTGCCGGTTGAGCGCGTGGGCCTCCGGGATATTTTCCCCGGCTCCGGTCCCGCCGAAGAAGTGCTCGATTATTACGGCATGTCGGTGAACGACATCGTCAACGCGGTTGTGAAGGTAATGAAAAAGAAGAAATGAGGGCTTTACAATGAGCAACAAGTTGGTCGTCAGCGTCATCGGCGCCGGCGGAAAAATGGGCGTCAGGACAACGAACAACCTGGCGAAGCACCCCGACTCCATCGAACTGAACTTCTGCGAAAACGCCGAAGCCGGCATAAAAAACATTAAAGAGCGCGGCTTTGCGGTCACTGCCGCCGAAGTCGCCGTCCCGCGGAGCGACATCGTCGTATTGGCTGTACCCGACAAGATCATGAAAGATGTATCCGTAGGCATCGTCAAGCTTATGACCCCGGACTCGACCTGCATCATACTCGACCCCGCCGCCGCGGTGGCAAAAGAGCTGGCGCTGCGGGACGACTGCACGTTTGTCGTCACCCACCCGTGCCATCCGTCCTTTTTCCTCGATCAGGACACCTACGAGGCCCGGCATGATTACTTCGGCGGCGTAGCCGCGAAGCAGGATATCGTTGTCGCGAAGATCCAGGGCAACGACGACAATTTTGCCAAAGCCAGGACAGTTTGCGAGATCATGTTCTCGCCGGTTGAAAACAGCTATGTCATGAGCGTCAGGGACATTGCTTTTCTGGAGCCGACGCTGGTCGAGCTATTGGGCGCCACGACACTGTACGCCATGGCGGAGACGGTGAAAGAGGCCGAACGGCGTGGCATCCCCAGGGCTGCTGCCGAGTCGTTCCTGGCCGGCCACGTTTATAACCTGACGGCGAATTTCCTCGGTAAACTCGGCAACACCAAAGTTTCCGACGCCTGTCTGGTGGCGATTGAGCTCGGCAACAAGCTGGTCTTACGGGAGGACTGGAAGAAAATCTGGGACGACGAGGTTCTGGATAAGGTTATCGCAACCATGCTGCATCCCGAAAAACCGCAGATTTGACACTGCCCGGCACCTTCAAACGCTCGCGGGGCCAAAGACAGGAGAACGCTATTATGAAAGCAGTCGTACTCGACGGATATACCCTCAATCCCGGAGATCTGAGCTGGCGGCATATCGAAAACTTATGCGACCTTACGGTATACGAGCGGACGGCGTACGGGCCGGACGGCGCGGCGGCCGTGATCGACAGAATCCGCGACGCAGAGATTGTGTTCACAAATAAAACGCCGCTGCCGGCGGCGGCCCTCGAAGCCGCGCCTGCGCTGAAGTACATCGGCGTGCTGGCGACCGGCTTCAACGTAGTGGACATAGCGGCCGCTAAGCGGCGGGGCATCGTTGTGGCCAACGTTCCTGCCTACGGAACGGAGGCTGTCGCTCAGATGGCGATCGCTCTGCTGCTGGAAATGTGCCACCATGTCGGCGCGCACGACGAAGCCGTGAAAGCCGGCGAATGGACGATCAACCCCGACTGGTGCTTCTGGAAGCACCCCCTGATAGAGCTGGCCGGCAAGACCATGGGCATCATCGGCCTTGGCCGGATCGGCCAGGCGACCGCCAGGATCGCTCAGGCCCTGGGGATGAAAGTGCTGGCCTTTGACAGTTACATAATGCGGGAACTGGAATCGCCGACCCTCAAATATGCGGACCTTGACGAGCTCTTTTCCGCCGCCGACGTCATCGCCCTGCATTGCCCGCTGCTCGAAAGCACCAACGGCATCATCAACAAGGAAAACATCGCCAAAATGAAAACCGGGGTGTTGATCATCAATAACTCGCGCGGGCCACTGGTCGTCGAGGAAGACCTTGCCGAGGCGCTGAACGCGGGCAAGGTCGGCGGCGCGGCGCTCGACGTCCTGTCGTCGGAACCGGTCAAGGCCGATAATCCGCTGCTCGGGGCCAAAAACTGCATCATCACGCCGCATATGTCCTGGGCCCCCGTCGAAGCCAGGCAGCGGTTGATGGATATCGCGGCCGACAACCTGCGAGCGTTTCTTGACGGGAACCCCAAAAACGTTGTGAACGGCTGATAATCGCCTTAATCGGCGGTGGGTTGGGGGTGGTAACGCGGCGAACCCTATCCCGGGTAAGGGAAAAATAACTTTCTGTAAGATTAAATTTGTGGAGGGGTAGAAGTGAGAAAAATTTTAGCAGTCACGCTTATCCTGGTATTTGCCTTGAGTATCCTCGGCTGCGGCGGCAGCAGCAAACCGGCGGGCACGAAGGCCGAATACAAGGCCAACATGAAGCTGACCAACACCCAGACCAAGGACCATCCTTACAACATCGGTGCCCAAAAGTTCGCCGAACTTATCAAAGAACGGACCAAAGGACGTATCACGATAACCCTTTATCCCGACGGCCAGCTGGGCAAGGGAGAACGCGAGATGCTCGAGAGCCTCCAGCAGGGCACGATCGACATCTATGTCGGCTCCACTGGCCCGGTCGGCAACTTCAGCCCGACGATGAACATTCTCGACATCCCGTTCCTTTTCCGCGACAACGCCCACGTCGACAAGGTACTCGACGGCCCGATCGGCCAGCAGCTTTTAAAAGACCTGGAAAAATCGAATCTGGTCGGCCTGGCTTTCTGGGAGAACGGTTTCCGTAACCTGACCAATTCCCGCAACGTCGTCAAGGTGCCGGAAGACGGCAAGGGCCTGAAGATTCGCGTCATGGAAAACAAAGTGCATCTGCTGGCCTGGAAAACCGCCGGCCTGAACCCGACGCCGATGGCGTGGGGCGAGGTTTACGCCGCCCTGCAGCAGAAGGTGATCGACGGCCAGGAGAACCCGGTGGCGGTAATCTATTCGTCGAAACTCTATGAAGTTCAGAAGTACCTATCCATGACCGGTCACGTTTACTCGCCGGCGCCGATAATCATCAGCAAAAAGCGGTGGGATCAGATGCCCAAGGAAGATCAGGAAATCTTCCGCAAGACCGCCCTGGAAGTGGCCCAGTACCAGCGCAAACTCAACCGCGATGCCGAAGCTGCCAAGATCAAGGAGATGGAAAGCAAGGGCTTCACGGTTACCAAGGACGTCGACAAGGCGGCTTGGCAGAAAGCCATGCAGCCGGCTTTCGAAGAATTCGCCAAAGAATTTGGCAAGGATAAAATCAACGCCATCATGAACACCAAATAATCTCCTCCCTGGGCAGTAGCCGTTTCCGATGTCGATACGGGATCGGAAACGGCTACTTGCTTTCCCTGCGACAGAAAATGAACTGCGGGAGTGATAAGCAAATGCTGCAGCTTATTCGGCGGGTCAACGACATTCTCCTAAAAGGCGCCGGTTGGGGCACTGTTTTTTTCATGGCCGTAATGGCTATCGTGATACCCTACGAAGTTTTCGGCCGCTGCCTGCTGGCCAGGATGTCCACCTGGTCGGGCGAGGTATCCACCTTCTCGCTCGTGTGGGCGTCGATGCTCGGCGGCGCGGTCGGCCTGAGGAAGGGCTACCAGGTGGGGATGACGGCGGCGCTTGACGCTCTTCCGCCTGTGGTTGCCAAAATGGTCAGAGGCCTGGGCTTTATTTTTATGTTTATCTTTCTGGGGGTCATGATCTATTACGGGGCCAGTCAGACGCTGGCCAACGCGGCCCAGCGGTCGCCGGCCATGCAAATACCGATGTGCTACCCCTACGCCGCTCTGCCGGTAGGCTTTTTGCTCATGCTGCTTGTCACCATCGAGGACCTGCTGGTATTCCTGGGGTTGGGGCCAGCTAAGGAGGAACAGGCATGATCTGGCTGTTTCTGATCGCTTTTGTCGGTCTGCTGTGCGTGGGCATCCCTATCGCCATCGGTCTCGGATCTTCCGCTCTGGCTTATATCCTGATGTCAGGCGACGACATATCGCTGACCATCCTAACCCAGACAACTTTCGCCGGCATGGCGTCTTTCCCGCTGCTGGCCATTCCGCTGTTCATGCTGGCCGGCAACCTCATGAACGAGGGCGGCCTGACCCAGGATCTCGTCCGCTTCGCTCGCCTGCTGCTCGGCCATATCAGCGGCGGCCTCGGCCTTGCGACCATCCTGGCCAGCGCGATATTCGCCGCCATCTCCGGCGCGGCGGTGGCCACGGCAGTTGCCATCGGCATGGTGATGATACCGGCAATGAAGCAGGCCGGCTACGAAGAAGACGTATCGGCGGCCGTAACTGCCACGGCGTCCTGCATGGGGCCGATCATCCCGCCCAGCATCCCCTTCATCGTTTACGGCGTTATCGCCAACGTTTCCATCGGCGGCCTGTTCCTGGGCGGGGTTATCCCCGGCATACTGCTGGCGGCCGGTCTGATGTTTTATATGTACTATATCGCCAAGAAGCGCCGCTACCCGATCGAGCCCCGGTCTTCCTTCCGCGAAGTGGTTGTCGGCGCCTGGAAAGCGTTGCCGGCCCTGCTCATGCCGGTAATCATAATGGGCGGCATACTGAGCGGCGTGTTTACGCCGACCGAGGCGGCCGGCGTCGTTGTCGTATACTCGTTTCTGGTAGGGACGTTTTTTTACCGCCGGATCAAGTGGCACAGGCTGCCCGACGTGCTGCTGAACGCCGGCCTGGAGTCGGCGATGATCATGCTGCTGCTCGGCCTGTCGGAGCCCTTTTCCTGGGTCGTCGCGGTCGAGCAACTGCCGCAGCACATGATCGCAGCGATCAACTCCGTCAGCAGCTCGCCGATCGTCGTGCTGATGCTTATCAACATCGCTTTGATAATCATCGGCATCCCGATCGAGACGGCGCCGGCCCTGGTCATCGTCGCTCCGATGCTGGCGCCCATGGCCGTCAAGCTCGGTATCGACCCCATCCACATGGGGGTCGTGGTCTGCTTCAACCTGGTAATCGGCCTGATAACCCCGCCGGTGGGGGCGGTGCTCTTCGCGGTCTGCGGCTTGAGTAACATGTCGCTCGAAAAGCTGTCCAAGGCGATTTGGGCCCCCTTCTGGATTGCCTTGGCCGTCCTCGCTCTCATCACCTACATACCGGCCCTGAGCACCTTTTTGCCTAATTTGCTGATGTCGGGGATCAAATAGAAGGAAAGCGAAAAAAGCGGAAGCGGAGTGACGAAAACATATGAGCAAAAAGAAAGTGACCATCCCGGAATTGCAGGAAATGAAAAAGACGGGCAAGAAATTCAAAATGATCACCGTCTACGATTACCCCTTCGCCAGGATTGTCGACAGTTCGAACCTTGAAGTCATATTGGTCGGCGACTCCCTCGGCATGGTTATCCAGGGCCATGACGGCACCGTGCCGGTGGAAATGGACGACATGCTGTACCATGTTAAGGCCGTCCGCCGCGGGGCGCCCAACACCTTTATCGTCGGCGACATGCCCTTCATGTCGTACCAGGTAAGCCGCAAGGAGGCGATCCGCAACGCCGGCAGACTGCTGAAGGCCGGCGCAGACTGTGTCAAAATGGAGGGCGACATGCGGGTGGTCGACAAAGTCGCCGCGGTGGTCGGCGCCGGTGTCCCCGTCGTCGCCCATATCGGCCTTACCCCCCAGACGGCGGCGATGTTCGGCGGCTTCAAAGTGCAGGGCAAATCCGCCGAAGCGGCGGAAAGCCTGCTGCTGCAGGCGTTGGCCATGGAAAAAGCGGGGGCGTTCGCCATCGTTCTCGAATGCATCCCGGCAGCGTTGGCCAAGATCATCGACGAACGGCTGTCGATTTGCACCATCAGCTGCGGCGCCGGCCCCCACGCCACGGCTCAGAACCTCAACGCCTACGATGTGCTCGGCATCTTCGACAAATTTGTCCCCAAATTTGTCAAACAGTACGGCCAACTGGGCGGACAGATACTCGAAGCCTTCAATCAGTGGGGCCGGGAGACCGACGAAGGGCTTTACCCGGAAGCCAAACACTGCTTCACAATGAACGAGGAAGACCTGAAACGCCTTTACTGAGCGGGAATGAGCGCCGCTCCCCCAATCTGACCAGGATGGTGAAGACTGATGAACAACCGGCAATTCAGCTTGAAATACGGGAAGACCGAACTGCCGCTGAGCATCCCCGCGGATCGACTGGTATGCGAAGTTGTGGGAAAGGAGGTCTCGCCGCTACCGGACCTTGAAAAGGCCGTCCGCGAGGCTCTTGCCCGGCCCATCGACGCGCCGCCTCTCAGGGAGATCGCCCGCCCCGGGGAAAAAGTCGTCATAACTGTTAGCGACATAACCCGCAGCTGGCAGCGGATGGACCTCGTCCTGCCGGTAATGCTGGCGGAGCTGAACGCCGCCGGCGTACCGGACGAAAATATCACCATCCTGATCGTCGTCGGCGCTCATCGCAAAAACAGCGAGCGCGAATTTATCGAACTGTGCGGCGAGCGTGTCTGCCGCCGTGTCCGGGTGCTCAATCATGACGCCTGGGATGACGCCAGCATGGTTTACCTCGGAAAAACCAGCCGCGGCACCGAGGTGCGGATCAACAGGCTGGTGACCGAGGCGGACAGAGTTATTCTCACCGGCGGCATAATCTATCACTATAACGCCGGCTTCGGCGGCGGGCGGAAAAGCGTCCTGCCGGGGTGCAGCGCGGTGGGGACGATCCAGCAAAATCACCTGCTGCTCTTGGGACCGAACGTCGGCGACGGCTCCGACCCTGACTGCATGTCGGGAAAGCTGCGGGGAAACGCGGCCCACGAGGATATGATGGAAATCGCCGCCTTCGTCAAGCCGGATTTCATTCTCAACATCGTCCCGACCTCCGGCGGCGGGGTCGCCGGCGTATTCGCCGGCAACTGGGTATCGGCGTGGCTGGCGGGCACAAAGCTGGCGGCCGAGCTATACGGCGTGGAAATACCCGCCAAGGCGGATATCGTAATAACCACGGCAGGGGGCTATCCCAAAGACATCAACCTGTATCAGACCGGGAAAACGATGGACAACGCCTGTTACGCCGTGAAGAAAGGCGGCGTGGTTATTCTGCTCAGCGAATGCCCGGATATCAGCGAACCGCCTGAATTCGCCGACTGGTTCAGACTCGGCGATAAGCTGGCGGTCGAAAAAGCGCTCCGGGCCGACTTCTCCCTGCCGGGGATGGTGGCGCTCAAGGAAATGGAGTGCAGCGACGTCGCGACCTTCATCATGGTGACCAGGCCGGAAAACTTCGACCTGGTCAAGAAGGCGCGAATGGTACCCGCCGGTTCGCTGGACGAAGCGATGAATTTCGCACGGAAAAGATGCGCGACACCCAGGCCGAAATACATCGTCATGCCCCAGGGGGCGAACACTCTGCCGCTGATCGAGGGAAAGGCGCACATCGGCTGATTGGCCGGGTGCCTGGCTTGCTCATCAACCGCGCCCTGCGCGCCTAAAGGAAACGAAGGCTTCGCTGATAATGCGAAGCCTTCGTTTCCTTACTGTTATCGCACTGTTATCGCGGCGGCTCCACCAGCCACCCCTTCTTCTTCATGAGCTTCAGCAGAGTTCCGCCGTATTTGGCGATTTCCTGGTGGTGCGCCAAAAAAATCTTCCCGACGTCTTCGCGCACGGCGACACTGATGAGCAGGCTGGTTTGCGCCAGCGCGCCCGCAAGGTCGTGATAAACGCACATGGCGATTTCCTGGTCGGAAAACCTTGCCCCTGCGGGGATATCGCTTCTGGCCGCCTTGGGATTTGCCGGCGAAGCGGGCGGCGGCTCAACGCCGTTTTCCAACAGGAAAGCTTCCAGGCTAGACACCTCTTTTTTGACCATGTTCTCAGCTATGTCCGCGAGGTAATCGGCCAACTCCGCGTCATCGGCATGATTTCCGAGCAGTTGGTACTTCGCCTGGCAACCTTTGGCCTTCAGCAGATGGTCCCAGATCAGGAACCTTTCGCCCGCATGCAGCGGCGGCTGTTCCTGCAGGCCGGGGAAAACGCCGGTGATAAGACTCACGGCCGACACTCCTTCACGCGAAATTCATATCAGAGTGTGCCTCGCCGCCAAGTAAAATATGCGTAAGCCGGGAATGATATCAGTGACTTTGCTCGGAAAAGGAGGATCGCCATGCTGGGGAACGCCGCGCCTAATTTTTGCGCTCAGGCATTCTGGGCCGGGGCCGAAAAACAAGTATGCCTCAATGATTACAGGAGTAAGTGGCTGCTCTTGCTATTTTACTCCTCGGACTTCAGCTTTGTCTGACCGACCGAACTGGCGGCAGTTGCCGACCTTTACCAGGACTTCGCAGACAGCGGCGCGGACGTCGTCGCCATAAGCACCGACAGCATCCTGGCGCACAAAGTGTTTCACGAGACATCACCCTGCGCCCGGAAAACGAGCTATCCCCTCGTCTCCGACCGCGACCAGCAGATATCGCGCTCCTACGCCGTGCTTTCAGAGAAAGGCACCGCGTATCGCGCCACCTTTCTTGTCGACCCGCAGGGACGGATCCGCCATTATGCGGTCTATCCCGACGAGGTCGGTCGCGCCCCGTCCGAAATACTCAGGGTACTCAAGGGACTGCAGCACTTCGACAGCACCGCTGAGCAGGAGCCGGCCTGGTGGCAGCCCGGCATGAACGGAATCGTCGCCGAAATTGGACTCGCCGGACGAATATAGATATGGGGAAATTTTCTGTTCGCTACGTTGACAAACCGGCAGTCGCGTGCTATCCTTATAATGAAATATATTTCATAAATATCCCCGGTGCCATTCGCGAGACGTTCTTCGGCAAGGGTAAAAATTTTTTACGCAAATTATGAAATATGTTTCAAAAAATTAAGAGAGGAGGGTCTGTATGCCCAGAGGAGATGGAACCGGCCCGATGGGTATCGGGCCTAACGGCTGGGGCCGGGGCGGGTGCTTCGGCCTGCAGGGGGGCGGCGCTTTCGGCGCAGGCTTCGGTTTCTGCCAGGGCCTCGGGCGGGGCATGCGGCGCCGTCAAGCGATGCCCTATCAGCAAGCAGCCCCGAGCGTCGACATACTGGAAGAACGGGCCGAGATGCTGGAAAAGCAGGCGGCCGCCTGCCGGGCGATGGCCAAAAAGGTCAAAGACGCCGATCCCAAGCCCGAATAAAGGGGGAACCAAGGGTGATTGTGAGCATTGCCAGCGGCAAGGGCGGAACAGGCAAAACCACCGTTGCGCTCTTGCTGGCGGCGGCTCGTCCCGGCGCCACAGTGGTCGACTGTGACGTGGAAGAGCCCAACTGCCACTTATTTCTGCAGCCTGGCCGGGGCGAAGAGCGACAAGTCACCGTGATGCGGCCCAGCTTAAATACCGAACTGTGCGACGGCTGCGGCCGATGCGCCGAAGTATGCCTGTTCAATGCTTTGGCAATCACCGGCAAAAAGGTGCTGTTGTTCGATGAGCTTTGCCATGGCTGCGGCGGGTGCATCTTGGCTTGTCCCCCAAAAGCCGTGAGCGAGGCCGCCAAACCGATTGGCGTCGTCCGCGCCGGCGCGGCCACGCGCAACAGCGCGGGAACAAAGCTGATCGACGGGCTGCTGGATGTCGGTTCACCCACCGCGAGCCCGCTTATCAAGGCGATGAAAGAGACTTTGGCGGCGCAGGGCGACATCATCGTCGACTGCCCCCCCGGCACGGCCTGTTCCATGGTCGCGGCGGTCGCCGACAGCGACTTCTGCCTGCTCGTGACGGAACCGACCCCGTTCGGCCTGCACGACCTTGGCCTCGCGGCGGGGGTTATAAAGCTTCTTGGCATTCCGGCCGGGGTCGTGATAAACAAAAGCGACGGCGGGGCATGGGACGACGCGGTGGCAGACTGGTGCGCCCAGGAAGGCATCCCCATTCTGGGACGGATACCTCATAGCGAGGCTTTTGCCCATGAATACGCCGAAGGGCGCATCTCTCCCGAATACCTCGCCGACGCCCGGGCAATATGGGGCAAACTGGGCCGGGAAGGTGACTGCCGATGAAAGAACTGGTAATAATGAGCGGCAAGGGCGGCACCGGCAAAACAAGCATCAGCGCCGCGCTGGCCTATCTGGCTCCGGAAAAGGTGCTGGCGGATTGCGACGTCGACGCCGCCAACCTCCACCTCATGGTCGGGGCGAGGCAGCGGGAAAGTCACGGGTTTGTCGCCGGCTTCGAACCGGAGGTCAACGTGACGGAATGCGTCAAGTGCGGCCGCTGCACCGCGCTGTGCCGCTTCAAAGCGATCGACAACGGCGCGATAACCTCGCCGTTCGCCTGCGAAGGCTGCGGCGTATGCGCCTTCAACTGCCCCGCGCACGCAATCTCCATGCGGGACAAAAGCGCCGGCCGCTGGCTGGTTTCCGACACCCGCTTCGGAACCATGGTTCACGCCGAGCTGGGCCTGGCGGTGGAGAATTCCGGCAAACTGGTGAGCAGGGTCAGGCTGGAGACCAAGAAGCTGGCGGAAAAGCAAAAGGTGCCGCTCATCATAACCGACGGACCGCCGGGCATCGGCTGCCCAGCCATCGCCACCGTCACCGGCGCCGACCTGGTACTGGCCGTCGTCGAGCCGTCGCTGAGCGCCATGCACGACCTCGAACGCCTGCGCAACCTCTGCGGTCATTTTAAAGTACCCATTGCCGTGTGCATCAACAAGGCGACCCTGAGCCCGGCCAACACCGGCGCCCTAAAGGAATCGCTGGCGGCGAACGACGTCCCCGTCGTCGGGGAAATCGCCTACGACAGCGTCTTCAGGACGGCCGTCCAAACCAGCCGCACCGTTATGGAAATCGACAATATAAAAGTTCAGGAAAAAATACTCGAACTATGGTACAACCTATCCGCGCTGCTGGGCGTCACCCACAATGAAAGCGTCGTCCACAAACTCGATCGCAAACTGAAATCCTTTGCGGGGTGGGTTTAGCGTATGAGAATCGCGATAACGGCAAGCGCCGACAGCCCCGACTCGCTCGTCGACGGCCGCTTTGCGGCCGCGCGTTATATTCTCATATTCGACATGGCTGACGGGCGGTGGGAAACCGTCAAATGCTCGCTCTGGTCGCGCCAGCAGAAGCATAGCGGCCATATCAGAGCCAGCATCCTGAAAGAAAAGGGCATCGGGGCGCTGGTATCGGGAGGGATCGACCCGATCTCTTTCAAAGAGTTGGGCAAGCGGGGCATCAGCATTTACCAGGCCCCCGAGGCGTCGGTGCGGGAGGCGGCCGACATGCTCGCCCACGACCGCCTGTTAGCCCTGCAGGTGCCTGACGCCATCGACGTTTCCAGGCTGGTCAAAAAACGTTCCGGCGTGCCTGTATAAGCAAAGGAACGACGCCTTCGCCCGGCTCGTACCCCTAAGATTCGAAAAAAGAAAGGTGATGGAAAAATGACAATGACAATCGCTATTCCTCTGGCCGGCGGCAAACTCTGCTCGCATTTCGGGCACTGCCAGGAGTTTGCCTTCGTCGGCGTGGCAGACGGGAAAATCACCGGTGTAACCAAAAAAACGCCGCCGCCGCACGAACCGGGAGTATTTCCGGCGTGGCTCGCCGGCGAAGGCGCCGACACCATTTTGGCCGGCGGCATGGGCGAGCGGGCCCAGGCGCTGTTCCGGCAGAACGGCGTCAAGGTCGTCTGCGGCGTAGCGGCCGGCGCGCCCGAAGAGGTCGTCGAGGCTTACCTCAAAGGCACGCTGGTTACAGGCGCCAATCCTTGCAACCACGACGAAGACGGGCACCAATGCCACGGGGGGTGAGCTGATGAAAGTCGTAGTAACCGCCGGCGGGCCGGGCCTTGAAGAGCGGTTCGACACCCGCTTCGGGCGGGCGGCCTACTTCATAGTCTGCGACCTTGAGAACGATTCCTGGGAAAGCCACCCTAACACCCAGAACCTTGAGGCCGCCCAGGGGGCCGGCATCCAGGCCGCGCAAAGCGTCCAGCGCCTGGGAGCATCCGCCCTGATTACCGGGCATGTCGGCCCGAAAGCGTTCAAAGTGCTTGACGCCAACGCCGTCAAAATCTTCTCCGCCACAGCCCAGACGGTCGGGGAGGCGCTCAGCGCGTACAAAAACGGCCTGCTGTCGCAAATGGCGGCGCCGGACGTGGAAGGGCACTGGGTCTAGGACAGCCGGCAGCCGTGCATGCCGTAAAGCAACCGACCCCGGCCAGGCGGGATTAGCCGCTTGGCCGGGCTGAGTACGGCATCCAATAATCCCGCTTGGCGGCTTCAGCCTGCATTTTACCGAATCGCGACGGGAAAAGCAGGTTATTTGTATGTTCTGCAATAAACTATATAATGTGCAAATATTTTTGCCCTCCGAAAGGAGCCTTATCATGTATTCGGATACTGTCATGGAGCATTTCATCTCGCCCCGCAACATCTTCATCATGTCCGACCCCGACGGGGTGGGGATGGCGGGTGAACCCGGCTGCGGCGACACCTTCAAAATGTTTATCCAGGTACAGGGAGAAACAATTGCCAATATCAGCTTTCTGGTTTTCGGCTGCTGCGCGGCTATCGCCTGCGGCAGCATGACAACGGTGCTGGCGAAGGGCAAGACGATCGGTGAGGCCCTGAAGATAACGGAACAGAATGTCGTCGACGCCCTGGACGGGTTGCCGGAGGCGAAGCAGCACTGCTCGAACCTTGGCGTAAGCGCGCTCAGGGCGGCGATCGAGGACTACCGCGGCAAGGAAGGCAAAGAATCTGCTGACCGCCGGATTGACGCGTCCGCTGCGGAAAAACGGTGATAATAGGTAAAGGAGAATACATCATGTCAATGCTGGAAGAAGCGAGAAGGGAGCTCATCCGTAGAGCGGCCGAAGGGAAATGGGACGAGAACGAGCAGGTTCATATCGTTTCGGCGCGCAACCTCACGCCTGAAGAGGCGATCGGCAAACCCGACCGCGACGATTATCCGCTCCTCAAGGGTAAAGAGGTCATGATGGAGGCCCGCTACCGCGACGGCGTCGGGCAGGCGTACACCGACCAGCCAGGGCACTTCAGCGGCACCCTCCGCGAGGTGCTGCACATGCCGCTGGACACGAACTTCCGCCGGGCGGTCTTCGTCGCCACCCTCAACGCCGTCATGCGCAGCCTGCAGCAGGTGGAGGCGACGGTCCACTGCAAGGACAAGGAGCCGGCGCTGTGCGCCCAGCAGCTTCCCGCTCACATCGAAAATACATACGGCCGCGCCAAAATAGCCTTCGTCGGCCTCCAGCCGGCTCTTATCCAGTCCCTGGTCGACGCCGGCTTCGAACTAAAGGTGACCGACCTCAACCCAGATAACGTCGGCCAGACCCGCTGCGGCGTGCGCATCGACGACGCAGCCCTCAACGCCGACAACGCCCGCTGGGCGGACATCGTGCTATCGACCGGCAGCGTTCTCGTCAACGACACCTATCACGAATTGCTGCAAGGGAAACCGGTGATCTATTACGGCGTTACCACCGCTGGACTGGCGAAGCTGTTCGACCTGCCGAGATTTTGCTACTGCGGGCGGTAATCGGCAAGCCCCGGCGACGGCTTGAAAAAAGGAGGATTTAAACATGAGCAACAGCACCGATGGGAAACTGGCCGAGGCGGTCGAGAATGTGAAGCTCTTCCTGAAAGCGGCTTTCGGACTCGAAGAACGCGCCACGGCATATGTCAGGAAGCAGGCCATCGATGACATGGACAACTACATGCTGCTTTGCTTCTCCGACCTGCTGGGGCTGCCAAACCCCGTATCTTACTACACCCTGGAAATGCTGCCGTATCTGGCCGAAGACCTTGTTACCTGGGAGAGGCGGATCGCGAACCGAAACAGCGTGGTCAACGACCGCTGGGGCGATTTTTGCTGCTAGGAGGCTTCAGGAAAATGAGTAGGATAATGTTTTTCGGCGGCAAGGGCGGCGTCGGCAAAACGACGTCGTCCGCAGCCTACGCCTTTCACTGCGCAGACCAAGGGCTCAAAACGCTGCTTGTTTCCACCGACCCCGCCCACTCGCTGGGCGACATCTTCGAGCAAAAAATCGGCGCAACGATCAAAGAACTGAACCCTTGCCTGCATGTCCTGGAAATCGACCCTGAGCAGGAAAGCCAGAAATACATCAATGACATCAAAGACAACATGAAAAAAGTCGTCAGCCCGGTCATCATCGAGGAGATAGAAAAACAGCTCGACGCAGCGTACGTTTCGCCCGGCGCGGAAGAGGCGGCTATTTTCGACCGGTTGGTGGACATCATCACCCAATACAGCGAAGAATACGACAAAATCGTCTTCGACACCGCGCCAACGGGTCACACCCTGCGGCTGCTGTCTTTGCCCGAGCTGCTCGGCGGCTGGCTCGACAGCCTGCTGGCCAAGCGGGAAAAGGCGCTCAGCCTCAAAAGCATGATGGATTTAGGCAACAAAAACAAACACGAATATCTGCTGAACGATCCGATCATCGGTATCCTCAATCGGCGCAAGACAAACCTTGAACGGGCCAGGAGCATTCTTATCGACCAAAAGCTGCTCAATTTCGTCTTCGTCATGAACCCGGAGCGTCTGGTAATCGAAGAAACGAAGAAAGCGGTGCGGGTGCTGGAAAAATACAGCATCCCGGTGAACAGCATCGTGGTCAACAAACTGTTGCCCGACAACCTGCAGGACGACTTCTGGAAACAGCGCAAGGCGCTCGAATCCTCTTATCTGCAAGAAATCGAGCAGGCCTTTGCCGGTAAAAACATCGTGAAAATCCCTCTGCTGAACGCCGACGTGAGAGCCGCGGATTTGGCGCGGATCGCGCCCTTCTTTGCCGAAGTAGGCTGAGCTGTAGAAAAACGGCATTGACCGCATAATAAGTAATTATTATCTAAAAATAATAATTACTATTGCATAATTGCGGAGCGATATGCTAAAATTATCCTCGACAACACTAAAGGGGGTAATTACATATGCAAAGCAAAAAAATGCAAGACGCTTTCAACGACCAAATCCAGGCCGAGATGGCTTCCGCGTACCTCTATCTGGCGATGGCGGCTTATTGCGAGGGCAAAAACCTCAAAGGCTTCGGCCATTGGCTCCGGGCTCAGTATAACGAGGAAGTCGGCCATGCCATGAAAATGTTCGATTTTGTCATTGAGCGCGGCGGGCAAGTCGTACTCAAGTCGATCGAAGCCCCTGCGGCCGATTTCGGGTCTCCGCTGGCCGTCTTTGAAAAGGTTCTGGCCCATGAACAGCAAATTACGGCCCGCATCAACAGCCTCTATGAGCTGGCGCTTGCGGAAAAGGACTACGCCAGCCAAATCTTCCTGCAGTGGTTCATCACCGAACAGGTGGAAGAGGAAGGCTCGGCCGGGGAAATCATCGAGAAGATGAAGATGGCCGGCGACAAAGGCAACGCGCTGGTTTGGATCGACAAGGAGCTGGGCAAACGCTAGTTTTGCCGGCTGAAGACCGGGGTTTACGTCCGGGCCGGAATGTCCGGGGCGACCCCGGTTTTTTTTCGCCGTTTAATCCCTAGAGGAATCCGGACAAATTTGTGGAAGATATATGCGTTTTTGTTGATGAAAATGGCCTGAGGGCCAATCTGGAGGGAGACGCCGTGTACAACGTCGGAATTTTTCTGTTCAAAGACGTCGAACTGCTCGACTACGCCGGTCCTTACGAAGTATTCTCCGTCACTTCCGAGCTGAACGACCACAAGCTGTTCAGGGTATTCACGGTCTCGGAAGACGGCGCGGCGGTGAAATCGGTCAACGGTTTGACAGCCTTGCCGGATTACGGGTTCGGCAACCACCCGCCAGTCGATATTTTGGTTGTTCCCGGCGGTGTGGGCACCAGGACCGCGTATAAGAACGAGGCTGTCTTGGACTGGGTGAAGCGGGTTTCGGCAGGCGCACAGATCGTCATGTCGGTATGCTCGGGCACCAGGTTTCTCGGCGCCGTCGGCCTGCTCGACGGGAAGGAGGCGGTTACCCACCACAGCGTGATCGGCAATCTGCAAGAGATTGCGCCCGCGGCGATCGTCGTCGCGGATAAAAGATTCACCGACAACGGCAAGGTGATGACCTCCGGAGGAATATCGGCCGGGATTGACCTGTCCCTCCACATTGTCACGAAACTATACGGCAAAGAAACCGCCGCTAAAACAATCAAGTACATGGAATACGGCGACTGGCGTACGCTATGATCAGCCGCCCCGGGCGGGCTGGCGACACGGAATTTGCCGTAACCGACGAAGGGGGAACCCGGAAGACCTGCAGGTCTTCCGGGTTCCCCCTTCTTATGCCCCAGCCGCGGCGCCGTCAGATCCACTCGAGCCCCGTGTCGGTCAAATCGCCGCCGGCGTTGCCGGTATTAAGCGTTCCCGCGGGCTCGATCAGCAGAATCCTGCACTCCTCGCGGCAGTATGGCCGATGCTCGACCCCCCTGGGAATCACCACCATCTCCCCTGTGCCCAGCGAGAGCGTCCCGTCCCGCAGCTCGATCCACATCCGGCCGTCGATCACCATGAAAACCTCGTCGGTCTCCGGGTGGCTGTGCCAGATGAATTCCCGCTTCATCCTGACAAGCTTGAAATGATAGTCGTTCATCTGCGCCACCAGCTTATAAGCGTGTAGCTCGCCGATCCTCGAAAACTTCTCCGAAAAATTGACCACAGCGATACTCATGCCTTCTCCCTCTCTAATAATGTTTTTAGTCCCCGATGGTGCGGGCAACTCCTGCGGCACAGATTGCAAGCATAGATGAAACCGCCGCCCTCGCTATACCTGCCGCATACGCTGCGGCACTTGCGCTGCTCGATCGACGCGCCGTCCAGCGCCTTGGCCGGGCAGGCGTCCAGGCAGATGCGGCAGTCCGGCTCGCAAGTTAGGTATTCGGCCGGCCGGTCGGCGGCCAACTCCCGGTCGACGAGCACGGCGCCTAGGCAGAGCAGATTGCCGAACTTGTCGTTAACCAGCAGCGTGTTTTTGCCCATCCTGCCCAGTCCTGCCCGCACGGCCGCGTGCTTCAGCGACAATATCCCCTGCCCGTGCCGCCGGCCTTCGTCCCAGTACTCGTACGGCTCACGCGACGGAACGGCGATGGCCCGGCTACCCAGCCGGTCAAGCTCGGACGCGATCCGGAAAGCTGCGGTATCGACCTGATCGGCCGCCTTGAACATGGCAAAAGTATATGCCGCCGCCGACGGAGACGCGAAAACGCTGGCGGGGAACTGCTGCGCGATCACGATAACGCTCCTGCAGCCCCCGAGGACAGCGGTGGGGTGGAACCCGGCCGGCGCGTCCACGAACCGGTCCACCGGGGCTATCCCGCACAGGTCCGCCCCCAGGGCCGCCGCCCGCCGTTTCACCTCATCGGCGCTGATGGTCTGAATCATTTCTTTCCTCCCGCCATCATAAAAAATTTCCTGGACCCCTGTTGAAAAACATATTATCATAGGGGTATCGATAGGTAAAATTGATAATATTGATAAAGTTGTTCGGAATTTTTGATGGATGTGAAAACCGTGGAAATCCGGCAGTTGAAAACCTTCGTCACCACCGCCAGGCTGCTGAGCTTCACCAAAGCCGCCGACGAGCTCGGCTACGCCCAGTCCACCGTCACCGGCCAGATCCAGGCGCTGGAGGAAGAACTGGGCGTAATGGTGTACGAGCGGTTCGCCAAACAGATAAAACTGACCAAGGAAGGCGAGCGCCTCTACGCTTACGCCACCCAGATCCTTGCGCTGTCCAGCGAGGCCAAGGACTATGTAGCGAGCGCGTCCACCCCGCGGGGGGTGCTGACCATCGGCACGGCCGAGTCCCTCTGCCTTCACCGCCTGCCCGGCGTCTTCAACACCTTCCGCGCCCTTTGTCCCCAGGTGGAAATAAGCATCTGCTTCGACATCGGCAGCGACTATCGCGCCCTTGTCCGCAAAAACCTGATCGACCTCGCCATCTTCTTCGACGTCCCCTGCTGCGAACCCGACCTCATCACTCACGTGCTGTTCGAGGAACCCATGACCGTGATCGCCGCGCCGTCCCATCCCCTGACCGGCAAGCCACGGATTTCGCCCGGGGACCTGAGCGGCGAGGCGCTCGTGCTCACGCCCGAAGGCTGCACCTACCGGCGGATTTTCGAAAGCATCCTCACCCAGGCCGGCGCGAGGCCATCCTCTGTCATGGGCATCAGCAGCAACGAGGTCATAAAAAGATTCGTCGGCGACGGTTGGGGAATAGGCTTCCTACCGCGCGTCGTCGTGGAGCATGAACTTGCTGCCGGCCACCTGGCGGCGCTCAACTGGGCGGGGCCGCCTTTTTCTATCAACGCCCAACTCACCTACCATAAAAACAAATGGCTTTCCCCGGCCCTCAAAGCCTTTATCGGCGTGGCCCTCGAGCAGATGCCCGCAGCGAAGGCGCAAAGGGAAGCGCCCGCCTGATGAGACCCCATTCTTGGCTGAATGCATAAATATCCTGTGGTATAAACGAATAGCTTATGACACCGCAGCTCATAATATACATACGCTCTCCATAAAAATTGCTGGAGGTGGCTGATATATGGGCAAGGTTATGTCGGAAGAAACGAAAAACAAACTGGCCCACGACCTCGGCTTCGGCGACAAGGTCGAAGACGGAGACTGGAGCGACGTCACCACCGGCGAAGTCGGCTCCATGGTCCGCGAAGCTATCAAGCGCGGCGAGCAGGCGATGGTCGAGGAGGCCGGCGAGGCCAGGGCGAACGGCATGGCCCATCAGAACGGGGAATAATTATGAACCCGGAAGCTTGTTTGGGCTTCCGGGTTCATAATTATTATTATTTATCAGTAATATAGTTCCTGCTGGTCAGCGATTCTGGCAAGATACCACAGTTCAAGAAAAGGGAGGAAGGTTTTCAAAAAAATATTGCTACTAAAATAGAAGCATGCTATAATTTTTGTAGCGACAAAAGTGTTATTGAAAGCAGGTGGGATTATGCCAGTGATAACGGTCAAAATGAGAAAAATTCCCGCAGAAAAGAAAAAGGAATTGATTGAGAAGTTGACTGCTGCAGCAACTGAGGTAACCAATGCTCCGGCAAGCTCGTATACTGTCTTTATTGAGGAGTATGAGCTTGATAGTATTGGCATCGGCGGACAGCCGTTATCTGAAAGATTGGCGAACCGGTAAAATACATACGTTATCGCTTTGGGATATGCTCCCCTTTGAACCCCTTTGCATCTTCGGGGAGCATTATCGATACCCAAAGGATGGCTCGCGCGCGTTGGGTAATAGTCCTGGCGTTAGGAGGAGTTAACGTGTCAATTCCTTTTCCCGGAAAACCTGTCAGAGGGTCTAAGTCGGGCAACCCTATCATGGCTCTTTTTGATCTTTTAGGTAGAAGCTGGGCGATGGGGATTATCTGGAGTTTGCAGAAAGGTACCGCAACTTTTAGAGAACTCCAGGAGAGGTGTGAGACTATATCGCCTTCGATATTAAACCATCGGATCAAAGATCTAAGAGAAGCGGATATTATTGAGCGTACGCTGGATGGCTATCAATTGACCCAACGGGGAAGAGACCTTATGGAATTGCTGCTTCCATTTAAGGAATGGGCACTTGTATGGTCCGAAGAGGTCTTTAACTATAAAGAGCACCCTGCATTTAATAAAAGGGAAGAATAGGGCTCAACCAATGGACTGAAGGGTTGCCTAAGCCTGTTATGGCTTTGATTGTCAACACAGCGCTGAGAACTGTTTACAAGAAAATGGTAGTATTAGCGGCGTTTATTCAGGCGAAACAGGGAAAGAACGGGAACTGGAGAATCATTTGCGGTCATTGTTTCCCAAGGTGAAGCAAGAGGCTGGGGTGGAGGAATACATATTGCATTCGGCAAAGTCAACTCCCGGGAAATTTTTCTTTTACGAGAAATACAAAGATAGACAGGTTTTGGAGTGCCACATGAACACGGCGTATTTGAAAGAAGCGTTTGGGAAGTTTGAAGAGCTGGTTAGCGGGGAACCGCAGGTAGAACTCTATGAAATTGTTGACTCTATTGCCGATTAATGGGCGAGAAGAAAAGGTGAAGAAGGCATGTATGTCATCTTGTTGAAATATGTTAAACCGTTGGCGGAAATCGATAAGCTGCTTTCAGAGCATGCGGATTTTTTAGAACGGTTTTATCGGTCAAGGAATTTTATTGTTTCCGGTCGCAGAAATCCTAGAACAGGCGGTATTATTCTGGCGAATGCCGATAACGAACAAATGGTATGGGATATAATTCGGCAAGATCCTTTCTATCGAAGCGGGGCAGTGGAATATGAAGTGATTGAATTCATACCAAGCAAGTATATTCCGGAGGTTTCTTCGTTAGTAAATAAATAAACTAATATCGGTCATGATCTTTCAAAAGGCAGGGTACTCTTGTTTAGGCAATGCGGCGGGGGAAGCCTTAGCCGTCTATTACAATGGCGAGATCATAGCCGTCGAGTCACGCGGTGTTAAATATTCCCCCGGCCACTCAAGTACCCGTAGGCACAAAATCAGTGGCTGTACCTGACCAGCCAGCAAGGGATTAGCGGATGGTGCCAATGCAGCAGCGAGAAAAACGACCTCGGCGGTCGCTGGCGTATAAATAATGCCGTATCCGCAGGCGGCTCGGCAGATTTAAATCCGATCGTATTCGACCAGTATTCGAAGTTTCAAAGGCTGACAACGCTAATATTACCTTAGGGTGGCAAAACAAAGAACCCGAAAGTCAATTCACGCGGCTTTCGGGTTCTTTCCTTTCCGGCGTTTCGATGGTTCAATACGTGTTGATTACTTCAATAGCGTGCTCTAGTTCGGCATCTTCACCCCGGGCTACTTTCAGCGCGTTCTCCCTGGTCATAGGCGTACGGATAGACGGTGAAATTCCCCCTACCCCGCCGCGGCTGTCAATCTGGACCTGCCTGTTTTTGTCTAGCGATTGTCCATAGGGCCAATGCACCTCTAAATTGCCCGGCAGTTTCGCTTCTCCTCCGGCCAGGCCAAACGATCCATGGGTTCCGTAAAAGCCAACCGTTTCTCCCCTTGGCGCATTTTTGATTCCCATTGCCAACCCCTCACCCGAACTTACGCACTTTGAATTGATCAGCGCTACGACCAGGCCGCGAAAGAAGGGGGTGCCGGGTTCGATATATAACCCGAGATCCGGCTCTTTTGTTTGGCGCTCATCACCCGCCAGGATTTCCCTAGCACCGGTGGCCGAATTAAAGCTGTTCTGGTATTCATAGAGGGTTTTCTCGGGGTAGAACGACGCCAGCATGTCAGCCACCATCGAGTCTAAGCCGCCTACATTATTGCGAATGTCGATAATCAGACCTTTGACATTGGCAGCGTTGAATTCATCCAGGGCTGCCCGAAACAAGCCAAGCGTAGAGGGAACCTTGCCGGTGTTTTGAAGATCGGCATCAAATTCGCCCCAGAGTTTTATATAGCCGATATTGCCGCCGAGGATTTTCTTTTCGATCATTGATTCGGGCGGTTTCTGGGGATTATCGGCACCTACGATCAATTGCCTTAAACCGTCGGAAACAATAGTTGCAGGGTAAATCTGGGTTAACGACTTACCTTTGTCGTCATAGGCGACCACCGTTATGTTGGCTCTCTCGCCGTTATTGTCAAAAACAAGGGAGGCTTGGGCATGAATCGGCGCGCGCGTAAGATACCGCACCTGCTGGTTGGCGAGTTCCTCTGCCGTGGCTGAGTTGGTACCAAAAATCGTTGATACATGATGCAAAGCAGTTTCGACCGGCAGGCCATTCCATTCGATCAATTCCGCACCAGCCCGTAATCCCTGCGCATAGGCGGCGCTGGTTTCGTCGACCCAGCTTGCGATTACTTTGCCATCTGACAGTTTCGTTGCGGAAAATCCGAATCCGCCGCCGATAAATTTATTGTCGATTGATCCAATAGAGGTCATGCGGACATGCCCATCGGGTATGGAGTGTACGTACTCTCGTAACGCCAGATAATAGGCTGCGAAGTCTTTCGAAGCCTGGGCTCGCTTAATCCTCGGCTTGAACTTGCTATAAAGCGCCGGCCAGTCGACTCCCTTCCAGTCAGTAAATGCGTATTCACGGGAAAGCTTCCCGTGGAGCTTGTCGAAAGCTTCGCTCCATGCCAGTTTGCTGAAATCTTCCGGCATCGGCGCCTGGTATGCGGGCTGTGCAAAAACGCTCCCTATGGCCATTCCGCTGAAGGGAAGGGCAAAAAACAGCATCAGAACTACCAGTGATAATCTCCCTAAATAAACGAATCCACTGCCAGTTCCTATACTCATGCTATTCCTCCTTGTTCTGGCCGCGCCTAAAAGCGCGGCGGAGTCTTGTGCCAAGCACCCGGAAAATTTGTCCTCGACATATTTCCCTATCAAAATCGTTATGATATAGCACTTCGCATTATTTCCACATTGTTCCTCTATCTAACCTTGAGCCTAAAGAAAAGTATTGTCCCCCTTGGCCGCTCGACTTGGAGCGGCACTTCCTTACAGAACAACGGAGAAAAATGGGAATGTTCCGATGAAATATTAACAGAACCAAGTCGAAGCAAGAAATATTAAAGGAGGCTTATAAGTCTGATGCAAAAAATACTAATCGCCTTTTTGGCGCCCTTGGTTGTCCTGGGGTCTTTCGGCATTAGCCTTCCAAGGCGGGGCATTGCAGTTAGTGCAACAGGGTGAGAAAAATTGCGCCGGGTTTGACCTGAGTAATGATCCATTATCCGGATTAAACCTTAGCAATATCAACCTGCATGGGGCAAACCTGCGTGGTGCAATCCAAAAAGGTGCAAACCTGTCTTGCGCAACCCTGACAAACGCGTATCTGTATTGAGCCAACCTGACCGGCGCCGACCTGTCTGGAAGCAAGATGAATTTAGCCGAGCTGGGGAGTGCCAACCGTAGCAATGCCAACGGCGAGGCCAGGGCGAACGGCATGGCCCATCAGAACGGGCAATAAGAGTAGTGCCCGGAACAGCAATGTCCCCGGGGGAAAACCGATGGAAATGCTCCCGAATTTGTCGGGAGCATTTTTGTTGTGGGAATATACCTCGCGCTTACAGAAATATGGAAACGGTGACTTGCAATATCGTACTATGGGTAAAACCATACCGGATGGTATAATTCCCATAAACAATGCGAGGAGCACGCGGCATTGACGGCATTGAATATTGCATCTCTATTGGGATATTGCGTTATAGTCACTTTCACCCCCGGACCTACCAATATTGTAATATTGTCGGGTAGCTACAATTTCGGCATAAAAAAAACGCTGCAATTTGTATACGGCGCGACAGCGGCTTTTGTTGTGCTGCTTTCCTTTTCTGTCATTCTGAGCGGCTTGCTTATGGCGGGCATGCCAAAGATTCTGCTTGTGATGCAGGCGACCGGCGGCATTTACATGCTGTATCTTGCCAGGCTGATTTACGGCGCGGACGGAGCAAATACCAGCCCCGGGCAGGCGTTTACCTTCGTCGGCGGCTTTCTCATGCAGCTTGTCAATCCCAAGGTTATCATATTTACGATGACGGTTATCCCGAGCTTTATCATGCCTTACGATACCTCGGTGACCGGCTTGGCAATAGCTGTGGCCGCGGTAACAAGTATCGCCTTTATGGCAATGCTGACATGGGCGCTGTTCGGCGCCGCCTTTAAAGAGCGTTTGCAAAAATATCGCAAGACGGTTAATTTAATTATGGGGCTATTCTTAGTTTATTCCGCAATCATGATGTCCGGAATAGTTGACCTTATTAAGGGGTGATTGTTACGGAACGGTTCATCTATAATAAATGGGCGGATATCACCGTATTATCCGCGAGCTTCACCGACTTTGCCTATAAAAAGCATTGTCATGAAGAATATGCTTTTGGCGTAACGGTAGCTGGGGTTCAGCAATTTTACATTGATGGCAGCTTGGAATTATCTTATCCACACGGGGTTATGCTGTTCAACCCCGAACAAGTGCATGACGGCATGGCGCAAGACAAGACAGGCCTTAAATACCTGATGCTGTACATCGAACCTCAAGTATTTCTGGAGTTGCTCGAACAAAAAGACATCGTCCGCTTTTCCGCCCCTGTTGTATATAACTCCACTCTTGAGCGGAGTATCATCAACTTAGCCAATGCCGTAATTAACGCCGCCGATGAAGCCTACTGCGATGAACTGCTTGTGGCATTTTCGCATAACTTTGGCGGGGCGAATTTAAATACGGCCCATAAGAAAGAAGACGCCGCGATCAAAAAAGCGAAGGAAATGATGTATTACAACCTGGATGACGTTTTGAGACTGGATGACATTTGCCGGGAACTAAAGATATCAAAATTTAAATTTATAAGATTTTTTAAAGCTAATACAGGTCTTTCTCCTTATCAATACTTTTTAAACTGCAAGGTTTCGCATGCGAAGCGGCTAATAGAAGAAAATCGGGATGTCTATAAAGCAGTGGCCGATTGCGGCTTCGTTGATTTAACCCATCTAAACCGGCATTTTAAAAGTGTCTTCGGAGCAACTGCATACGAATACTTAATTGAACGGGGCCTGGACTAACCACACCTGTGACATAACGGCGCATCACCTTAAAAGTAAAGGTCGCCGACTTGGGTTCGTCACCCCTTCGCAAGACCTCGCCGTGACCATCTACCCGCACCCCAGCCTTTCGGAGACGGTGATGGAGAGCGCGCACGGGACATTCGGCGAGCCGGTGCGCCGGATGTGGCTTGCTGTTGAGAAAGAGAACCTGTCCCGGAAAACAGGGCAGGCTCTTTGTGCTTATATTGGCTGGGCTGATTTGGTATAATAGGGTTATTCCTGTAAAGATTGGAGGCAAAGTCATGGAGCAACTGGAATTCATTTATAAGCGCCATAGTGTGAGAAGCTTCGAGGATCGGCCGGTCGACCGGGATCACATCCGGGAGATGATCAAGGCGGCTACTTATGCGCCGTCAGGCAAGAATATGCAGAACTGGCATTTTGTCGTTATTACCGACAAAACAAAGATTGCGGCAATCGTCAAAATCGTGGAGGAGGTCAACGCCAGACTGGCCGCGTATCTTGCCGACGAGGCCAAACGCAAAGCGTTCCGGGGCATGTTGCCTTACCAAACCGTATTCAAAGGGGCGCCCGCGCTGGTTCTTGTTTACGCAGGACCGTACGAAACTATTGCCGACCAGCTTTTGGAGGCAGGCATCATGCCGCGGGAAGAGGCGCTGGAATATAAAAAGCCCAATCCCGGCATCCAGAACATTGCCGCCGCGATGGAAAATCTGCAGCTCGCCGCCGCCAGCCTCGGCTACGGTACCTGCTGGATGACCGGGCCCACTTACGCCGCCGAAGAAATTTCCCGATACATTGGGTTTGCCAAAGACGGCTATTATCTTGCCGCCATGACTCCTCTCGGGGTGCCGGCTTCCGGCAAATGGTCGTATCCGGCCAGGAAGCCGCTGGAGGAAGTACTGACAATAATTGAGTAGCCGCGAAGCGAGGGATTGGTCCGGCGTCACCACGGCCACCGGTTAAGGCTTAAAGTCAATGCCCGGAACAGCAATGTTCCGGGCATATTTCATATCGCCGGCTGCAGTTTTGAAAGAGACAATAGAATGACTGGTTAAAAATTAGCTACGAACCCAAACGAAATCCCATGGGCATTATAAGAAGGATTATGGATTTGCGAATGCAAACCGTTGGAAACATGCATCAGCATATACCCGATATTCAGCGAGGATTCCGAGCTGAATTTATAGATAAGCCGCGGTCCGATCCGCCACATGAAATTATAATGTTCGCCGCCGACCGGGAACCGCTTGTTATATACAATGAATCCGCCGCTCATATCCACTGCCACAGTCAGTTTGCCGGAACGGTGCGTTTCGTTGCGGACCATGAAAACAGGGCCGGCGCCGACGGCCGAACTGTCTAGGGACTGAATTTGTTCATGAGGCAGTATACTCCCGCGCACCCGGGTGATCGTAATGCCTCGATACACCGACCTGTTTTTCGTTTCCGATATTTTACCCAGTATATGCAACGACACGGTATCAAGATCACGGGATTTTCCTGTCGGCTTCAAAAAATCCCACTCCATCTCAAGCCTGGAGTCGGCCGCCTGGCAATATGACACTCCCGGCAGACACATAAAGAAAAAGGTTAAAACAATGACTAAACAGATCGTTCTGGGCATCGCGATACTCCTATTGTTGTTTTCGTTTAGCAACAGAAATCTAGCATATAAATAACAATAGTTTCCATAAAAGAAACTAACAATAGTATTCTGTACGGCGGTTTATTTTTCCTTTATGGAAAAACAGTTCAACGACATCATATGGCCGTATATAACCGCAGGCAAAGATGGCGCGGCTTTCCATTCGACTTTATCCGCCGTAATAAACAATGAGAAGCGTTCATATGTTTATTAAAAATCAGCGGCGGAGGTGATTTGAGAATGGCCCGACAAGAACAGGAAGAGCATACAAAGCGCTGGTGCGCGCTGCCGGAACCCTATCCCAAGCCTATGGTTGTACAACCGAATCTGTATTATGCTCAACTTCTTCTCGAAGACTATGCCGGTTCACTAAGTGAAATGACAGCGATTAATCAGTACTCTTATCACTATCTGATGTTTGTGGGTGAATACGAAGAAATTGCTCACCTGGAAGCATGTATCGCAATTATCGAAATGTACCATCTCGAACTGTTGGGTGAGACCATCAAACTGCTGGGAGTAGAACCGAAGTACAGGACGATAACCGGAAACTGCCAAACCTTTTGGGATGCGTCCCATGTATTCTACGGCACAGGACTATATGACAGACTCGCGGCTGACATCGCCGCCGAAAAACTGGCTATAAAGCAGTATCGAACGCATCAGGGGCTCATCAGCGACAAATATATTAATATTCTCCTGGAGCGGATCATAAAGGATGAGGAACATCATCTAAAACTATTCCTTCATGCAGCCGCCCGCTTTTGCCCCGATTTATTCAGAAATATTGATGAAGAAAAACCAGGTAATGCATGATCGACTAGCAAGAGGCGCCCTGGGCAATCCCCTGTTCCCGCAAAACCGCGGCGCAGCCCGCCGGATCTCCGCAACAAGACCCGAAGTCGCCTGAAATCCCAGGGGAACTTATTTTCCGCCTACGCTTACATTTTTCGACCAAAATTTGTTATAATAAAGATGTTGCTTGTAGTCTTAACATAATGGGAGTGATGGATCATGCCCGACTTCGGGAACTCTTTTTCCGGGCTTGCCAAAGACCGTAAGCTTACGGAACAGGAATTGATAAGAGCAATACGCTTTATGGTCGCCGCTGAATACGAAGCTATCCAGCTATACATGCAGCTGGCGGAATCGACTGACAATAAGCTGGCGAGCGAAGTGCTGAAAGATATCGCCGATGAAGAAAAGGTCCATGCCGGCGAGTTTCTGCGGTTGCTCAAAGAGCTTGCTCCTGACGAAGAAGCGTATTATGCCGAAGGAGCCCAAGAGGTTGAAGAAGAAATAGCCAAACTGAAAGGCAGTAAATAGGCCTGACATGTTTTAGCCAGGGAAATATAGGCCCCGGAGGTCTCGCCAGACTTCCGGGGCCTTAACCATTTCGGCTGACAAACTCCAATAATATTTCGATTTTGCCGCGTCCCATAAGGGATTTGATAATCATTTGTAGAAGTAAGAAAATATTAGCAAAAAACCGTTGCTGAGGGGGATATAAAACATGGCTGCGATCAAAGTAATGGTTGTCGACGATTCTCCTTTTTCCCGGACGATACTAACGGATATTTTAACAGAGGGGGGCTATGAAGTCGTAGGAGAGGCGGAATCGCTGGAATCCTTGGTCGAAACATACAGCCAATGCCGGCCTGATGTCGTGACAATGGATATCGCCATGCCTGACGCCGATGGGTTCGAATGCACCAACGTCCTGCGGCTGCATGACCCGGCGGCGAAGATCATCCTCGTCAGCTCGATGAAGGACGAAGAAACCGAGGCTGAGGCCCGGCGCATCGGGGTAATGGGGTATGTCCAGAAACCGGTCGAGGCCGAATCTTTGCTAAGGGTAGTCGAACGCGTCGTGTCCCCGGATACCTTGTATCAGGATTTGGAAACCTGGGGCATTGACATGTTCAAGGAGGCGTTAACCCAAAGCATAACAAGGATGACGAAAACGACGGCGACAATTTCCGAAGAAGGCCAGGGGGCGCAAATTTCATCGCGTGGTTTGACGGTCGTCATCGGTATCAGCGGCCAGTATCCGGGGACAATGATTCTCGACCTGCCTATGGAACAGGCGGAAAAAATGGCTGAGGTCATTCTGCGCCGTCCGGCCAAAAAAAGCGACGAGGTCGTGGCGATGCTCGCCGAATTCGCCAATGTCGTCGGCGGCGTGGCCTGCTCGCTGATCAACAAAAAGGACAAACAGTATAAACTGCGGGTGTCGCCGCCTAGCGTCTTTTACGGTACGCCCACCGAGGTAGTCAGCCCCAATTTGCCTGTCCGCAGCCTTATTGCCGATACCGATTTCGGACGCATTCGTCTCAGCGTCGGCTTCAAGAAAGGATCAGTCTTATGGATGTAAAAACTATCAACCCTTTGCTGGATGCGTTTGCGAACGTTTTGCCGCAGATCGGTTTCCAGACCGTAGTCAAAAAGGCGGTATCGCTTGCCAACTCGGTCGTTAACAGCGGGGTCATTATCAATATCGGTGTAACCGGCCCCTTGAACGGCGTAATTATGATCGACATGGCTTCCGACGCGGCCAAACTCTTTGCCTCGAAGATGATGATGGGGATGGAAGTCCCGGAGCTGACCGACCTGGCGCAAAGCGCCTTAAGCGAGATGGGCAACATGGTTTGCGCCAACGCCTGCACGCAATATAGCCTGGCGGGCATCAGCGGTCTCGATATCTCCCCGCCTCTATTGCTCGTCGGCAAGGACGGGCGGGTCAGGCTGCCTGTTACCAAAGCGCTGGTAGTCGACTTGCTGGTCGATGAAATTGCTGTCAGGGTCTATGTAGGCCTTCGGTAGCTTTATTTGACGCGATGACATGCAAAGAAGGGCCAATCCAGGGGGAAGCGAGGACTCTTGTCGCTGCCTCGAGCTGACCAAAAGCCCCCGGTCTTTATCGTCCTGCCGGCGCATACGGCCAATTTCCTCTCCGGGAAATTACAATTGGCTATTTACTCTTTTTCCCATGTGATTATAATGGTTATATCATAACGGCGACAGGGAGGAGATAGCATGGCTGCGCACTTCGAGCAGATGACCGACAGGCACGAAAAGGAAGTAATGGATATATTCAACTATTATATCGAAAACAGCTACGCCGCTTACCCCGAACAACCCCTTCCGTACGGTTTTTTCGGCAAGTTCCTGGAAATGACCAAGGGCTACCCGGCCAAGGTGATAAGCACCGGCGCGGACGGCAAGATAATCGGCTTTTGCTTCCTGAGAGCCTACAATCCTTTGCCGGTGTTCAGGGAAACAGCCGAGGTCAGCTATTTCATCGCCAAGGAGGAAGTCGGGAAGAGTATTGGCCGTGAGGCCTTAAAAATATTGGAGGCCGAGGGCAAGCAAATGGGGATCAATAATTTTCTGGCAAGCATCTCGTCCCTTAACCGCCAAAGCATAGAGTTTCATAAAAAGAACGGCTTCGTGGAACGGGGCCGGCTTATAAATGTGGGCAGAAAAAAAGGCATACTATTCGACGTGGTCTGGATGGAAAAAGAACTCGGCTAAACCATCCCCACACCTAATCAGGCGCCAAACAACCAACCCCCGAAAGTCCTGTCAGGACTTTCGGGGGTTGGTTGTTAGATCGTCACCGCGACCGCCAGTCGCCGTATTCCATGTACCTGACGGTCTTGTCGGCGATATCTTTGCCGTATAGTTTCGTAACGATGTGAAATGACAGATCGATCCCCGCCGATATCCCGCCAGCGGTCATGATCTTTCCGTTATCGACAAACCTTTCGTCAGCGCGGATTATCGCCCGGGGAGCCAACTCAGCCAGGTGGCCGATGACCTGGTGATGGGTGGTCGCTTCAAGCCGGTCGAGCAGGCCGAGCACACCAAGGACTCTGGCGCCAGAGCAGACCGACATGGTGATTATGGCGTTCCGGTTCGTTGCGGCGACCCATTCCAGGACTGCCGGCTTGGCGATTTCCGCCCTCGTGCCCACGCCGCCGGGGACGACCAGAATATCGACCGGCGGGTGGCTATCGAACCCGTAATCCGGCAATACCGTCAGACCATTCACCGATTTCACCGCCGCTCCGCCTTCAGACACCGTGAAGACCTTGAACAGCTTGTAATCGTTCAGCTCGGCTGTCACCGAAAAAACCTCATACGGGCCGGCAAAATCAAGCAGCTCCATATCGTTAAATAAAAATATGCCGACGTTATTCATCAGCGTCCTTCTTGGGCCCAAACCCCATCAAATACTTTACTTTTTGGCAGTTTTCCGGCGACGTTAGCTTCTCAAGCAGCATAAAAGCCACATTCAAAGCGGTCGCCGGGCTGGACGAGGTAATAATGTTCCGGTCGCAGACAATCGGTTTTCTGACCAAATCCACACCGAAACGCGCCAACTGATTTTGCCGGTAGCCGTTATTCAGATGATAAGTGGTACCTTGGCGGCCGGTCAGAACGCCGCTTTTGCCCACAGGCAAAGCGCCGACGCAGATAGATGCGATGATTTTCCCCGCCTGGTCGAATTCCCGGATGGCGGCAAGAAAATCTTCGCTGAAAGCGTCGGCGTAAAAGCCTGCCGACTCGAACCCGCCGGGAATGGCGAGCGCGTCAAACATATTCGCGTTAACTTCGGCGAGCAGTATTTCAGGTGTCACGGTAAAATTCCAGGTACACTTCAGTTCCTTGTGAATACCGCAAGTTACAACCTCGATCGAACCGTCCCCCTCCAGCCTGTTCCAGCCCAGCACGTCGGTAAACACGCTGGCCTCATAAGCCTCGAAGCCGTTCGCCAGCAAAAGCAGCACTTTTTTTGAATCCATCGTCTCGCCGCCTTTTATATGGAATTTTTCTGTAATTCATCGTATCATATAAGCAGTTGATGATAAAATTGAATAATCGGAATATGACGTTCGAAATTTTTGAACTGGAGAAATCGATCGATGGAATTCCGCCAACTGAAAACCTTTGCGGCTATCGCCCAATTGGGCAGTTTTGTGCAAGCGGCCGATGCGCTGGGTTACGCTCAATCCACCATAACGAACCATGTTCAGACGCTGGAAAGCGAACTGGGAGTAAGGCTGTTTGAACGCCTGGGACATCGGGTGATACTGACTGCCCAGGGAAAAACGCTGCTCCCGTACGCGGAACAAGTAATCAAGCTAACTGCCGAGGCGGCGAAAGTCGTGGATGATCCCGCTATTCCCCAAGGCGCGTTGACCATCGGCACCAACGAATCGTTAGGCGCCTACCGGCTGCCGGCGGTACTTAAAGAATACCGGGCGGCTTATCCGAAAGTGGAACTGATCCTGAAATTTGTAAATTGCGACGTAATTTTCGATGACCTCCGCAAAGGCAAGATTGATGTGGGCGTGATCATCAATAACAAGGTTAGGGAAGACGACCTTGTCGCAGAAACGATTTGCCAGGAACAAATGCTGTTCCTGGCAGCCCCTGACCATCCACTGGCGCGGCAGGAAACGGCGGGACCGGATGACCTGGCCCGAGCATGCGTAATCCTCACCGAGACTGGCTGCAGTTACCGGCTGACGATGGAGAAAATCTTCAAGGACTCGCGGGCGACCCCCCAATCCACCCTTGAGGCCAGCAGTATCGAAACAATAAAACAACTTATCATGCTCGGGCTGGGGATCTCAATGCTGCCCCGCTTCACGGTGGAAAAAGAACTGTCCGAGGGACGGATACGAGCCATCCGCTGGGGCGGGCCCATCCCCGACTACACAGTGCAACTGCTGTACCACAAAGATAAATGGCTTTCTCCCTCCCTCGGGGCGTTTCTCCAGACGGTGCGCAGCCGGTGGCCCGCGATACCCGCCGATACGTACGATTGACGTGAGCCGGCCATGATAATATACTTGGAATTGTCTGAAAAGGAGGGGCGCTTGTCGCTGCAAGGCATCGGCTTTTCTTCAACAAACCGGAGGTGGGGAGAATCAGACGGATATTCAAATATTTGATTTTACTGTTTATAATCATACTGTCGCTAAGTTCGGGCCGCCCCGCCGAATGCTCAACCGCCGACCAGTTCAAAACAGCGGAATACTACGCCAGCACCGGTCTGAACCTGATCAACGCCGCGGACGCTTACGCCCTCGGTTATACCGGTCGAGGGGTTGTCCTGGGGATCTGTGACGATTATGTAAAACTCAGCCATCCCGAGTTCGCGGGTAAGTTGAATTCCTCGACCGTCCTGCTCGTGCCGGCGGGCTTCGATTGGACGAGAAACAGTCACGGCACGCACGTCGGCGGCATCATGGCCGCGGCCAGAAACAACGTCGGCATGCACGGGGTGGCTTTCGACGCCGATTTGCTATCCGGCGACCCGTTCGGGAGCCCTTTCGATATTCGGCTCTCATACGCCGCCTTTAATCGCAACAGCGGTGTGAAAATCATCAACAACAGTTGGGGAACCGATTATTACATCGACGAGATCGGCGGCGGCAAGGCGGCGGTTTTGGCGCTCTTTGCCCAAAAAACCGACAAGCCGCTGCCCACGCTGGAGAACAGCATAACCGATTACGACAAGGTTTTGGTTTTTGCCGCAGGCAACAACGGTCACACGACCCCCGGCGGCGAAAGCATGCTCGCTTACCTGAAGCCGCAGACTGCCGGCAATTTTATCAACGTCATGCTGGTCGATCCGGCGAAATTCGATACCGCGACCAAAACCGCGGGAAGCAGCTTCGTCGGTATTTTCAGCGACCTTGTCAAATATGGGGAAGAAAACAGTGTCGCCGCGCCGGGCCTTCGAATCAATTCGACCTATGCAGCCAATGATTCGTACATCACCATGTCAGGCACCTCTATGGCCGCGCCCTACGTCGCCGGCACGGCGGGACTGGTGCAGCAGGCGTTCCCCTATATGGGCGGCAGGCAGATCGTCGACACTGTCTTATCGACGGCGGACAAGACCTTCACTCTGCCCGGCTATACGGTCACCGTCCAGGAGGATTATGCCGATCCGTCTGATCCGGGCTCCGGGAGAGACCGCCGCAATATCAATCTGTTCTATTTCGGAAGCAAGCCGGACGCCGCGACGATAACGCAGCACCTACGGCAGTATTATAGCGAAAACGAGCAGCAACTGCGCGCCTGGTACGGCTTTGCCACGGCTGACCAGTTCGTCGCCGCGACGATAAAAATCTACGATAATGTCCCGCGGGAAATGATCTTCGGTCAGGGCCTGCTCAATGCCGGCGCCGCGGTCCGCGGCCCGGGGCTGCTGAACGCGCGCCGCATGGACGGGAGCAGCTACAGCCCCGCCGCGGAGTACGGCAGGGCACAGGCGCTCTATGCGGTTGACACGCAGGGCTATGACAGCATATGGAGCAACGATATCGGCGAAACGCGCGCCGGCTTGCTCGCCTCCGACAGCGCGTACGAAGACCTCCGCCGGATCTACGCGTACTACATACAAGGCGACAATTTTTACGGCTTCCACCAGGGACAGGACTATATCGACGAATACAACGCCAGAGTCGCGGCGAACGGCCTGCAAGGCCTGCCGGTAGGATTGCTGAAACGGGGGCGGGGGACGCTCGCCCTCACCGGCGACAACACCTATCAGGGCAGCAGCGTCGCCGCCGGCGGAACGCTGCAGATCGACGGCCGGGTGGCCGGGGACGCTTTCAGCGTCGAAACAGGAACAATCGCCGGCTCGGGCATCATAAAAGGAAACCTGTATAACCGGTCAACCGTGCAGGCCGGCAGCTACGGCAATCCCGGAACGCTTACGGTGGAGGGGAATTTCGCGAGCACGGGAAAAATCGCCGTCGCCGCAACGGGCAGCGCCAACGGCAAAATAACCGTGCTGGGCTCGGCCGGCATCGACGGTACGGCGTTCGCACCGGTAGCGGGCAGTGTATACCGCCCGGGCGCCTCGTACGAGATTTTGACGGCCGGCAGCATCACCGGGAGCTTTACCGCCGCGGCCTTCACGGGCATGCTGAGCGCCGGGGGCAGCCACGACGGAACCAGCGCACGGCTTTTGCTTACGAGAGAAAATAACCTCGCAACCCCCAATGCCAGCCAACTGCAGGTATATCGGCGGATGGAAGCCATGTACGACCGGCTGGCCGGGCAGGCAGCGCAGCGTCAACTGGACCCCCTGTATAGCCTGAGCGCGGCTGAAGCCAAGCAGGCCCTGACGGAAATATACGGAGGTGCGCAGCTCAACCAGGCCGGCTTCACGCAGCAGAGCGTGACGGTAGGCAGCGCGGTCGCAGCGAGGATGAACTACGTCAAACACCGGCAGGACACGACCGTTTCCTTCAAAATCTCCGGCTTTGCGGAGGGCGACTTCGAAGCCCGGGCGGTCATACCGCTGGAACTCGACGACAATGACAGCTGGTGGCTGAAACTGACCAGGAACTGGGGCGAGATCGACGCTCAAAACGACAGCCCCGGCATAAAGAATCAGAGCTTCGGCCTCATATTGGGCCGGGACAGGCAGGCGGGCAACCACTGGCGAACCGGAATGCTCGTGGCGTTCGGCAACAACGACACAAGCTCGGACATAGCGAGAACCGGGAGCAAGGACTATCGCGTAGGGGTTTACGCCGGCTACGACAAAGGTGCGGTTAATATCAGCACCTGTTTGGATTACGGACACCAGACCAACAGCGCGACGCGCTACCTGAGACAACTCGGCTTGCAGGCAACCAGCAGCTATGGCAGCCGGACGCTCGCCTTCGGTGCGGAAGCGAAATACAACCTGTCGTATGCGAAGGAAAAAGATTGGGATATAAGCCCGTATGTAAGCTTTAATGTCACAAGGTACATCCAGGACAGCTACGGCGAAAGCGGGGCGGGAATCTACAGCCAGCAGGCCGACGGCCTGAAAAACACCTACAGCACGGGACAATTCGGTCTGGAAATAGGGAGACAGCTGCCGAAAGGACGGTATGCGCTGAAAATCGGCTACGAAAAAGTGTTTGGCGGCAGTAATCCGGAAATGACGGTCGCCTATAGCGGCAACCCGGGTGAAAAACTGACCATCAGCGGCGGCGAGCAGGACAGGGAATATTTCGTTCTGGGAATAAGCGCCCAAGGATATCTCGGCGACAACTGGAAGATAGAGGGAGAAGTGACAAGAGCGGCCGGCAGGCACAGCAGACACTTAAATGCGTCCCTCATGGCATGCCGCTACTGGTAAGAGAATACCGCCAGAACCGGGCGGATAGATCCGGCGACGCCCTGCGCAAAGAGAGTTCGGCAATAGCTGAACTCTCTTTTGCCATTTGCCCGATTCTGGATATAATAACTTGGTTATGGCGACGTTATCAGCGGCGCGGGGAATCGTCCGGCGTCCGGGAGGAAAGGCAGGATGACAGGGGGCGGGTGGCGAAAGATGGTAATGAAGGTTTAAGCAGAAGGAGTGGCAGGATGGAAAAAACAGCATACAGAAAAGGCGTTCTGGCGATTTTGGCGGAGTTGTTGCAAGAGCCCACCGACGACACTGTCGGCGAGTTGCCGGCGATGGTCAAATATCTTCACGAGGCCTTCGCAGCCCTCGAATATCCGGTGCCCCTCCTGGCCTACAGCGATTGGCCGAAGCTGGCCGGCGGCCGCGAGGCCCTGGCGCTGGCCTATAATCAAAGCTTCGTCTTTCCGCCGGAAACGCGGGTGGTGCCGGTTGAATCCATATATCGGCAATGGACCAGCGACTCTAGCGCCCAGGTGCCGTTCGCCAAAGAAAAAGGCTATCTGATGAGCGACGCAGCCCTTCACATGAAGGCGCTGTACGAAAGCTACGGCCTCGAGTTGCCGCCCGCTTTCAGCGCCACGCCCGACCATCTGGGGCTGGAGCTGGAGTTTGCCGTCTTTCTGCTTGAAAACGAAGCGGCGGAGCGCCAGGCGGTTTTTTGGCGGGAACATCTCGACTGGGTCGACGAACTCGCCGACGAAGCGGAAAAAAACGGCATACCGGCCTTCTACCGCCAGGTGCTCAAGGTGATCGCCGCTTTTCTCCGCGCCGACCGGGAAAACTACGAACAGGTTAAGTGACTGGAGGTGGGATTTGTGGCCGTTTCCCTGGATATGGCTCAGGATAAACTTCTCAAAACAGTTCAGCCCCTCGCCGCCGAAGAGGTGGCGCTCGCGGACTGCTGGCGGCGGGTGCTGGCCGGCGAAATCGTCGCCGACACCGATTTTCCGCCTTTTGACAGATCGCCGCTCGACGGCTATGCGCTCATCGCCGCCGACGTCGCCGAAGCTTCCCCGCAGCAGCCGGTAGTGCTTGAGGTCGTGGACGACATTCCGGCCGGCAATGTACCGCGGGTCGCGGTGCGGCCGGGCACAGCCGCCAAAATAATGACCGGGGCGCCGGTGCCTGAGGGCGCCACCGGCGTGGTGCGGCGGGAGGACGTCCGTGAAGAGGAAGGCCGGGCGACAGTCTTCGCCGGCGCCGGCGTGGACAACAACCTTTGCCGGCGTGGCGAGGAAATCGCCGCCGGCGAAAAAGTCATCACGGCCGGCACGGTCGTGAACGCCGGCGTCATGGGGCTGCTCGCCCTTCTCGGCGTGGCGCGCCCGCGGGTATATAAACAGCCGCGGGTTGCCCTGCTGGCCACCGGCAGCGAGGTCGCCGACATCGAAGCGCCGCTTAAGCCAGGCGCAATCCGCAACTCCAACAGCTACATGCTGGCCGCCCAGGTGCGCGACGCCGGCGCGGAACCGGTCCTGTTCGGCATCGCCCGCGACGAAATTGCGGCGATAATAACCCGGTTGTCGGACGCTGCCGACTGTGACCTGATCGTGACCACCGGCGGGGTCTCCGCCGGCGACTACGACCTGGTCGCCGACGTATACCGGGAAATGGGGATCGACGTCCTGTTCGACCGGGTGGGAATAAAACCGGGAATGCCGGTGCTGGCAGGCCTTAAGGCAGGCAAACTTTACATCGGATTGTCCGGCAACCCCGCCGCGGCCAGCGTGGCGTTCGAACAGATTGTCCGCCCGGTGCTGCTCAAAATGGGCGGCAGGCGCGAGTGGTGGCGGCCGCGGGCCAAAGCGCTGCTGACCGCTCCCTTCACGAAACCGTCGGGTGCGACGCGGTTCGTCTGGGCCGCCTGCCGGCCGGTGAACGGCGGCCTGACGGTCGAACCGTTGCCGCTGCAGGGCAACGGCATGCTCAAATCGGCGGTAACCGCCAACGCGATGATCGTCATCCCGGCCGGCAGCCCGCCGCTCGCCGCCGGCAGCGTTGTGGAGGTCTGCCTGCTGGCTGACCTATAAGCTTTCCCTGATGCCGGAATAAAAAAGTCAATACGCTAATTCCGAGTGATTCATTGACTTTAAACAAGCGGGCAACATACAATCGAAAATGAAGTCCAGCGGTACAAGGGGGTTTGTTTATGAATATCGTGATTATCGGCGGCGTCGCCGCAGGGCTTAAAGCTGCGGCCAAAGCGCGGCGCGTCGATCCGGCCGCGCGGATAACGGTGGTCGAGAAAGGCAAGATGATCTCCTACGGGGCCTGCGGCCTACCGTATTACGTGGCCGGCGACGTCCAGGACATCAACCAGTTGATGACCACTCCCGCCGGCGCCTTGCGCAATCAGGCCTTTTTCAAGAACGTGAAGGACATCGACGTGTTGACCGAGACATTGGCCACCGGCATCGACAGGGCCGCCAAAGAAGTGACGGTCAAAGACCTGACCAGCGGCGAGGAGCGAAAACTTCCCTACGACAAACTCGTCATCGCCACCGGCGCCGTGCCGGTCAAACCGCCGCTGCCGGGCATCGAACTGGCCAACGTACACCAACTGTGGCACCCCGACGACGCCAAAGCGGTGCGGGCGGGGCTCGAACGGGGCAAATTCACGAACGCCGTCATCATCGGCGCCGGCCTTGTGGGGCTGGAAATGGCTGAAGCCCTCAAACTGTGGGAGGTCAACGTCACCGTCGTCGAAATGCAGAACCAGATGTTCCCCGCGTTCCTCGACGAGGAAATCGCCGGCTCGGTGGCCAAATACGCCCGACAACAGGGCCTGACAATTCTGACCGGCGAGAAGGTCGAAAAATTCACCGGCGACGGGGCGGTTGAAGCCGTAGTCACCGACAAGCGCACCATCCCGGCCGACCTCGTCATCCTCTCCATTGGCGTCAGGCCGAACGTCGAGCTGGCCAAAAGCGCCGGCCTCGCCATCGGCCCGACCGGAGCGATCGCGGTCAACGAAAACCTTCTCACCAGCGACCCCGACATCTACGCCGGCGGCGACTGCGTCGAAAACACCCACATTATTTCCGGCGAAAAGATTTTCACCCCGATGGGCTCTACGGCCAACAAGCACGGCCGCATCATCGGCGACAACCTTGGCGGCGGCGACGAGAAATTCCGCGGCGTCCTCGGCACGGTAGTCGTCAAGGTTATGGACATGAACGTCGGCAAAACGGGTCTCACCGAGCGGGACGCCAAACGCCTCGGCTACGATTACGTCACCGCCATGGTCGGCGGCCACGACCGTCCCCATTACATGCCCGGGGCCAAGATCATCACCGTCAAGCTCATCGTCGAGGCCAAATCCGGACGAATCCTCGGCGCCCAGGCTATCGGCGAAGGCGAAGTGGCCAAACGCATCGACATCGTCGCCACCGCCATCACCCTCGGCGGAACCGTCAACGACCTGTTCGACATTGACGTAGCCTACGCGCCGCCCTACAACTCGCCGATCGACAACGTAGCGGTCGCCGCGCTGGCCGTCCTCAACAAGCTGGCCGGCAGGCTCAAAGGCATCTCCTCGCTGACCGCCAAAGGGAAAATCGACGCCGGCAAAACGGTATTCCTCGACGTCCGCACCCCTGACGAATGCAAGCAGCAGGGGCGGCTGGTCTGCCCGAGTGTCAAGTACATCCCGCTGGGACAGCTCCGCAGCCGCCTGGCCGAACTGAACAAAGACGACGAGATTGTCGCCTTTTGCAAGATCAGCCTGCGGGGCTACGAAGCCGCCCTCATCCTCGAAGGCGAAGAATTTAAAAACGTGCAGGTGATGGAAGGCGGCATCAACGCCTGGCCCTTCGAATGCGAGAAATAAGCCCGGTTGTCTAAAAAGTCCAAACATAAAAAGAGCCGTTGTTACGGCTCTTTTTGCGTTAATAATACGGTTCCGCCGCCGGCGCGGCCGGCTGGGGGTCCCAGACGATCGACGAGGACAGGATGGTAAGTGTTTTCATCTCCGGGGTATCCTTGACGATATCGAGAACGGCGGCGCGGAACTCGGGCACTTCCATCAGCTTCAGAATGGCGACGCGCATCTCGGGGGACTGGATATTCTCCGCCAGGGCCTTGACCATCTCCGGCGACTTTATCATCTCGGCCAGACGGGCCTTGCCCTCGGGAGACCGGAGGTAAAGCATGACCTGCTGCTTGACCGCGGCCTGGACTTCGGGATTATTGAGGCCGGTCTCGATAAGCGTCGCGACCATCTTCTGATCCGGGGCGACGCGCTGGCCGATGATGAAAGTATTGAAAAAAATGGCTGCCGTAAGCCACAGCCCCGCGATGACGACGAGCCCGGTGGTAAGCCCGGCCGCCAGCCAGGGCGACAGTTTCTGCAACACAGCGACAACTCCTTTGCCGTTATGCAGATAGGTTGGCCGGGAAGCCGCCCGTTTATACTACGCCTTGAAGATTCTGACCAACAGGAAACCGGCTGCGAAGCCGCCGATATGAGCCCACCAGGCAATACCCGCGCCGGCCGTAAACAGGGCCAGGGCGCCTTGCTGGAGCTGGATGAAGAACCACAGCGGCAGGAAAAGCAGGGCCGGGATCTGGAGAATGGGGAAGATCGGGAAAAGGGGTATGAGCGTGGCGATGCGGGCCCGCGGGAAAAGCATCAGATAACCGCCCAGCACGCCGGAAATCGCGCCGCTGGCGCCGATGGTGGGGATGGTGGAGCCGGGATCGACGATAATCTGGGCGGCGTTCGCGATCACGCCGCACAGGACATAGAACAGGAAAAAACGGATTTTCCCCAGGCAATCCTCGATATTATCGCCGAAAATCCATAAATACCACATATTGCCCAGAATGTGCATCCACCCGCCGTGGAGAAAGAGATTGCTGACCAGCGGCAGGTAAGTGGCATACTGGAAAGGCTCGCGGGCAAACCGGGCGATAAAATCCGCCGGCACAAGCCCCCAGGTCTTGATGAAGCCGCCCAGGGCCGCTTCACCGAGGATCAGCTCCTGATAGAAAAAATAAAAATTGGCGACGATGAGCGCGACCGTCACCAGCGGCCGGGAACGGGAAGGAATGTTGTCGCGGAGGGGAAACATGCAGCCAGCCTCCAATAAGGGTATTTATATATATTCTACTGTCCGGGCGCCGCTTTCGCCAGTGCTGGCGGAAAATTTCCCTTTGCCGCGGGGATACTATCAGCGACAAAACGCGCGGGAGGTTGATGTATGCAAAGATTTGTTCCCGCCAGGGCCTATTTCGAACCGGCCGCCATGGAATATCCCCTGGGGCGAAAGCTCTACGACAGTCTGCGGGCGATGAAAGTGCCGGTCCAGCTCACCGGTTCGCACAACCGGGTGACCGGGCTGCCGGGGAAAACCGCGGGGGAGGCTTATCGCGAGGCCAAGCGGACCCTGGTGGTCGGGGTGAGAAAGAGCGCCGACTTCGCCACCTGCAAGCCGTCCGCCAACTATCAGCTGCCGCTCAACACCAGCTGCCCCGGAATGTGCGAATACTGCTACCTTGCCACCACCCTGGGACGACGCCCCTATCTCAGGGTTTACGTAAACATCGAGGATATCCTGGCGAAAGCCGGCGCCTACATGGCGGCCCGCGCCCCGCAAATAACCGTCTTCGAAGGCGCGGCGACCTCCGACCCCATCCCCACCGAATACCTGACCGGCCTCTTGCGGACCACGATTGAGTTTTTCGGGCGCCAGCCCCTGGGCCGCTTCCGCTTCGTCACCAAGCACGACGACGTGGCGCCGCTCCTGGACGCCGCGCACAACGGGCACACCCGCTTCCGCTTCAGCCTCAACGCCGCGCCCATAATAAGCAAATACGAGCACCGCACCCCCGGTCTGACGGAAAGGATTGCGGCGGCGGCGCGGGTGGCCGGAGCGGGATACCCGCTGGGCTTCATCATCGCCCCTATCTTCCACTACCCCGCCTGGCGGGAAGACTACGGCGACCTCTTCCGGAGCCTGGCCGCGGCCCTGCCCGCGTCGGCCGCCCAAGACCTCACCTTCGAACTCATCACCCACCGCTTCACCAAACGGGCCAAAGCCAACATCGCCGCCGTCTTTCCCGAGACCAGCCTGCCGCTGGACGAAGAAGAACGCAAGTACAAATACGGTCAGTTCGGCTACGGCAAATACATCTATGACACCGAAACAATGCGGGCCATCGGCGACTATATCTACGAGCAAGTGGCCGCAAACTTCCCTGCGGCCAAAGTGGAATATTTCGTATAAGAAAAGGCCCTTGCTGACGCAAGGGCCTTTTCTTCAAACGCTATTGGTTGGGAGTCGGCTGCTGCCAGCAGGGGCCGTTCCCGGGACCGAAGCCCTGGCCGTTCCCTGGGCCGGATCCGGGGCCTCTGCCCCAATGGCCTCTGCCGAAGCCCCTGCCCATCATGCCGGGGCCATACCCCTGGCTCATCCGATCCTTCATCCAGGCGATCCGCTGATCGGCCTGTTCCTGGGTCATATAGCCGAAGTCAACGTACTTCTGCATGATCGCTTTCCTGGTCTCGAACAGTTGGTCATACAGCGGGGCGAGTTCCTTCTTCTGGTCGTCGGTAAGGGTGATCGCCTGGCGCTGCTGGCCGAAAGGCGGGGTCTGCGCGGGGGCGGCGCTGGCGACCAGCGAGGCGGCCACCACCAGAACCATGGCTGCGAGGGTTACATAGGCGATTGTCTTTTTCATGGCTGTTCCTCCTTGAGGTTTATTTGCTTTTATTATAAAAAACCAGTTTGGCAAAAATATGGCGCAGATGTGACAAAAATGTGAAACATACCGACCGGCCAACAGGGAAAATTACCCATGGCGGCAGGGAATGACCCGCCGGAAACGGAATAATAGACCATACTTACTTCGAACTTACTCCGAAACGAGGTGGCCCGCGTGATAGTGGGTATCGGCATCGACATCATCGACATCGACCGCGTCGGCTTGGCTGTCGAGCGGGGCGGCTTCGCCCGCCGCGTCTTCACCGCCGCCGAGCGCGAATACTGCGACGGGCGGGGCGTGCAGCGGCCCGCTTCCTACGCCGCCCGCTTCGCCGGCAAAGAGGCCGTGATGAAAGCGTTTGGCACCGGTCTGTCGGCGGGAACCTGGCAGGACATCGAGATATTGTCCGGCCCGAACGGGCGGCCGGAGGTAAAACTCCACGGCAACTTCGCGCACCTCGCCGAACAGCTGGGCGTAACGGCTGTCCACGTATCGCTTAGCCACGCCCGCGACTACGCGGCCGCCCAGGCCGTCCTGTGGGGAGGCGGAGAACGTTGAAAATCGCGACAGCGCCGGAAATGCGCCGGATCGACGAACGGGCCGCGAACGAATACGGCCTCGCTGGTCTCGCCCTGATGGAGAACGCGGGTGGCGAGGTGGCCCGCAAGGTCGCCGACATCCTCGGCGGCGCGGCCGACAAAAAAGTATGCATTTTCTGCGGTAAAGGCAACAACGGCGGCGACGGCTTCGTAGCCGCCCGCCACCTGGCAGCGCGGGGCGCCAAAGTCAAGGTCTTCCTGCTGGGGGTGAAAACCGCCGTCGGCGGTGACGCCCTCGCCAACCTCGGCATCCTCCTGAAGATGGGGGCCGAAGTGATCGAAATCGCCGGCGAGCGGGACTGCGACAAAGCGGCCCTGGCGACCGCCTTCGCCGACTGCCTGGTCGACGCCCTGCTCGGCACAGGCTTCAGCGGCGAAGTAAGCGGCGACCTGGCCGCAGTCGTCAAAATAATCAACGCCGCCGGCAAGCCCGTCGTCGCCGTCGACATCCCCACCGGCATCGACGCCGACACCGGACGGGTACGGGGCGTGGCCGTCAGCGCCGCCCACACCGTCACCTTCGGCCTGCCGAAACCGGGGCTGCTTTTTCAGCCCGGCGCGGCCCACGCCGGCACAGTAACGGTCGTCGATATCGGGCTGCCGGCCGCTCTCCTCGCTGACGCCGGCATGCGTCAGAACGCCGTCACCGCCACGCTCGTCCGACGCCTGCTGCCGCCGCGCCGTCCCTGGGCCCACAAAGGCACCGGCGGCCGGGTCGCGCTCGTCGCCGGGTCGCCGGGTCTCACCGGAGCGGCCGCCCTCGCGTCCATGGCGGCGGTGCGCGCCGGGGCCGGCCTGGTCACGGTGGGCATCGCCGCCGGCCTCAACGCCATAATGGAAGTCAAACTCACCGAAGTTATGACCAAGCCGCTGCCGGAGGAAACATGCGGCATCATCGGGCCGGCGGCGGTCGAAGAAATCGCCGCCATCGCCGAAACCGCCGACGTCCTGGCCATCGGCCCGGGGCTCGGCCGTGCCGCCGAAACCGTTGACGCGGTGCGGGAAATCGTCCGGAACGTCCGCTGCCCGCTTGTCATCGACGCCGACGGCCTGAACGCCCTTGCCGGCCACACCGAAAGCCTGCTGGAAACAGAAGCCCTCGCCGTCCTGACGCCCCATCCGGGCGAACTCGCCCGCCTGACCGGACGCCCCCTGCCGGTCATCAACGCCGACCGTCTCGGGGCGGCCCGGGACGCGGCCACCGGCCTCGGCGCCATCGTCGTGCTCAAGGGACCGGGCACAGTCATAGCATATCCTGACGGTGAAGCCTTCATCAACACCACCGGCAACGCCGCTCTCGCCACCGGCGGCACCGGCGACGTCCTCACCGGCGTTATCGCCGCCCTCGTCGCCCAGGGCCTTACCAGCCATGACGCCGCCGTTGCCGGCGTCTACCTGCACGGCCTGGCCGGCGAATTGGCGGCCGGCGCGCGCCTCGCCGGCATGGCGGCCGGTGACCTCCTGCCGGCGCTGCCGGCGGCCATCGCCTCCCTGCACGGCGGCTGAACGAGTTTGCCAACATTTGCGCTTAACGGCATAATTTGCGACTTGCCAATGCATACTTAACCATGATACAGTACAAGCGGGAATCCAGCGATTGACAGGCATAAAACCGTTTCGCCGTATATCAACCTCATTGACATTCGTATATCAATACTCATATAATGATTATATATTACAGTTGTATCGACGTGCATAACCTGAGGCGGGGGTGATGGTGTGGCCGAGTTAAAGCGTATCATGATAAGCATCCCTAACAGTCTTCTGCAGGAAGTCGACGGCTTTATCGCCATGGAGAAGCTCAGTCGGAGCCAGTTCGTGCGGGAAGCCATGCGCCTCTATATCGAGGAACGCAAACGCAAGGCTGTCAGGGATTCGATGCGCAAAGGCTATCAGGAAATGGCCGTCATCAACCTGGCCCTGGCCGAAGAAGGCCTCACCGCCGACGTGGAAGTGTACGAGATGATGCCCACCTTGCTAGTGGAGCGTGAATAGGATGATCGTTAAGCGCGGGGACATTTATTATGCAAACCTGAGTCCGGTGGTCGGATCTGAACAGGGTGGACACCGGCCCGTGCTGGTCATTCAGAACGATGTTGGCAATAAATACAGTCCTACCGTGATCGTCGCCGCCATCACCTCCCAGATTTCCAAGGCGAAATTGCCAACCCACGTTGAGATCAGCGCCAAACAGTTCAACCTCGACAAAGATTCGGTAATACTGCTGGAACAGCTCAGAACAATCGATAAACGCCGCTTGAAAGAGAAAATCACTCATTTGAGCGAAGAAATCATGACGAAAGTGGACGAGGCCATCAGGATAAGCCTGGGGCTCATTCTGCTTTGACCTGAGGATAGGCGCGCGTGTGCCTATTTTTTTAATTTGCCGTCGGGTTACACAACTAAGCGACATATCACGAACAGCCGCCATCAACGCAGCAACCGAGGAGGAATAAAATGCAGCTCTCAAGACTCCGGGCATTCGCCCTGGCCGCGCTCGCGCTGGCGCTAATCATCGCGGCCGGGTGCGGGGCGCCAGCCGCCGACCGAGCCAAAGTGGACAACCTGGTCGTCAACGTCATCGACGTCGGGCAGGGGGACGCCATCCTGATCCGCACCCCCCGGCATGTCACCCTGATCGACAGTGGCGACGTGCCCGCCAGGGACAAGCTCGTCGCCTACATAAAAAAACAAGGCGTCACAACCATCGACACCTTCATCGTCACCCATCCCCACGCCGACCATATCGGCGGCGCCGTCGCCATCCTCGACAATTTCGCCGTCAAGCAGGTTTACGACAGCGGGCAGACGACGACCAGCGCCCTCTACCGTCAATACCTGACCACCGTGCGGAAAAAGAACATTCCCTTCGCGCTGCTTGCCGCCGGTCAGGAAGTCGACATCGGCGGCGCCGCCCTCAAAATATTGAACCCGCCGGTGCCGCCCATCGCCGGCGATGCCGGCCTCAACAACAACTCGATCGTCGCCCGGCTGATCTACGGAAACTTCGCGATGCTGCTTGCCGGCGACGCCGAGCGTGAAGCCGAGGCGGCCATGGTCAAGAAATACGGCGCCGCCGGCCTGAAAAGCCAGGTCCTGAAAAGCGGCCACCACGGCAGCCGTACCTCGTCGTCGCCTGCCTTTATGAAGGCTGTCGCTCCTGAGGCGGCCGTCATCTCCGTGGGAGCGGGGAACGAATACCATCACCCCCACCCGTCGATCCTGAAGCGCTACGGAGATCAAAAGCTGAAACTATACCGCACCGACACCGACGGTACGGTCACGGTCGCCAGCGACGGCAAAACCTACACCATTACCAAGGAGAGATAACATGCGGATCAGGGCGGTAGTGGACAGATTCGAGGACACAAAGGCAGTCCTGCTTGTCGGCGACGCCGAAGCAAGCGTCATCTGGCCGCGGGCGTTCCTCCCGGAAGGAACCGGGGAAGGCGACATCTTGTCGCTGGCCCTCAGCCTCGACGGTGAAGCGACCCGCGCGGCCAGGGCAGAGGCCGAAGACCTGTTGCGAAAATTATTGGACAGCGGCCGTTGATAAAGCCCCATCTGCAACCTCAAAGAGGCGGTATTGCCGTCTCTTCATTTTCCATTTTAGATTTAAATAAAACGTTTACAATCTGACAGCTAGCGTAACATAAAAAATTCGACAGGAAACTGGCAGGAATTTGACTGTAAAAGGCGAACTGTAACATAACACGTCGCAATCAGGGAGGTGTTATGTTGCGCCGCGCCCTCTGTTTCCTGGTAATCTGTGCCGTGATAGCCTTCTCCCCGGCGGTCTACGCGGCCAAAGCCTCTACGTCTTCCGCTGCCTACAAGCCCGGCAGCAGGCTGCTGGCCGTTGTCGGCAAAACCGCCGGTGCCTCAACCGTCCCCGGCGGGCAACAACTGACCAAGATCCGTTGGGCCAACCACATCGACGCCGTCACCGGCGCCGGTAAGCTGCGCCTTGTCATCGACGCGACCGGCCCTATCCAGGCCAAGGGAACGGTTGTCGCCTCCCCCACGCCGCGGCTGATCGTCGACGTCAAGGGTGCGGTGCCGGGTAATACCGACTGCGACATTGACCTTGGCGGTAAGATCGCCGACAGCATCGCCATGAAATCCGAAGACGGTAAGGACACCGTCATCACGGTGGAGATGCCGCTGATGGTCGACGAAAGCGAGTACAAGGTATTCACCCTGAAAAAAGACCCTGCCAACAAAAAACCGTACCGTGTAGTCATCGATATCAACCAGCCTGTGCTCCCGGCGAATTTCAGCTTCACACCGGGCCTTAAAGACAAGCTCATCGTACTCGACCCCGGCCATGGCGGCAGCGACCCCGGGGCGATCGGCTCTGCGGGAACCACGGAAAAGGCCGTTAACCTTGCCGTGACCCTGAAGGTCAAGGCGCTCCTCGCCAAAGCGGGCGCCAAAGTAATCCTGACCCATCAGGACGACAGTGACGTCTTCGGCCCCAACGCTTCGGCCGTCGACGAACTCAAGGCGCGGGCAACCGTCGCCAACGTCAAAAAAGCCGACATCTTCGTCAGCATCCACTCCAACGCCGCCTTGAACCGCGGGGCCGAAGGCACCTCTACATATTACTATCAAAAAACCCGCTACGACTCGCTCCTGGCGAGAAATCTCCAGGCAGCGATGATCGAGACGGGCGGCCTGGAGGATAAAGGGACCCTGCCGGCGAACTTCTACGTGATCAAGCGCACCGTCATGCCGGCCGCGCTCGTCGAACTCGCTTTTCTGTCCAATCCGGCCGAGGAAAAACTGCTGGCCAATCCCCAGTTCCAACTTAAGATGGCCGAAGGCATCGTCGAGGGCATGGAAAGGTTCTTCGCCCAGGCGGCCACCAAGGGGGGTGCACAATAATGCCTAGACGCAGCAAATACATCGCGCTATTGATCGCGCTCCTCCTCGTGCTGTTCGCGGCGGGCTGTCAGCCCGACCAGGCCGCCACCGCCCCGCCGGCACCCGTCAAGGCGCCTGAACAGCATCCATCCCCGCCGGCTCCCGCGACAATGTCCGTCACCGTATACTTTGCCACCAAAGACGCCTCGTTCCTCGTCCCCGAGACCCGCATCCTCCCGAAAAACGACCACCCCATCCGGACAGCCATCGAGCAACTCCTGGGCGAACCGAAAAACGCCGCGCTTGTCCGGGCTCTGCCGGAAGGGACCAAACTCAAAGGCATAACCGTCAAGGACCATATCGCCTACGTCGACTTCAACGACAAACTCATCAAGAACGGCAGCGGCGGCTCGGCCGGCGAACTGCTGGCAGTGGGCGCCATCGTCAACACCCTGACGGAATTCGCCGATATCGAACAGGTCCAGATCATGGTGGAAGGCAAAAAAGTCAACACTCTGTACGGCCACGTCGACACCAGCGAGCCCCTCAGCAGGTCGGAAAAAATCGTTAAAAAGACCTTGTGAGCCGGGGGATCATCTGGTAAAATAAGACTGCAACCGCATACCGAACCACTAGGGGAGCGAAATGCTGAGAGGCCGCAGGCCGACCCTTGGAACCTGATTTCTGGTTAATACCAGCGTAGGGAAGTGGGTTTCACCAGGCAACTGGCAGCCATCTGACCTTTCGTTAGATGGCTGTTTTGTTTTCACGTACAAATTGACAGGAGGATTGCCATGACTACTCAGATGAAGTTGGCCCTCAATGGGCAGATTACCCCGGCGATGGCGGCGGTCGCGGCCCAGGAAGGACTCGCGCCGGAGACTATCCGCGAACGGGTCGCGGCCGGCACGGTGACGATATGCGCCAACATCAACCACGCCAGCCTCAAGCCGCGGGGCTTCGGCCTCGGCCTTAAGACCAAAGTCAACGCCAATATCGGCACATCAAGCGCCTACCCCGCCGTCGAGCCCGAACTGGCCAAACTCCAGGCTGCTATCGACGCCGGAGCAGACGCCGTTATGGATCTCAGCACCGGCGACGACATCGACTTTTCCCGCAAGGAGATCATCAAACACTCCACCGTCCCGGTGGGCACGGTGCCCATCTACCAGGCCACCGTCGAGGCGATCAAAAGCAGGGGCTCGATCGTCGACATGACGGCCGACGACCTCTTCAACACCATCGAAAAGCACGCCAAGGACGGCGCCGACTTCATGACCATCCACTGCGGCATCACCCAGGCCAGCATCGCCAGACTGCGCCAGCAAGGACGGGTCACCGACATCGTCAGCCGCGGCGGCTCCTTCATCACCGGCTGGATGCTCCACAACGACAAGGAAAATCCCCTCTACGAGCGTTACGACGAACTTATGGACATCTGCGCCGCCTACGACGTCACCATCAGCCTTGGCGACGGCCTGCGGCCCGGCTGCATCGCCGACGCCACCGACCGCGCCCAGATCGAGGAACTGCTCACCCTCGGCGAACTCGTCGACCGGGCGTGGGCCAAGGGCGTCCAGGTGCTCGTCGAGGGCCCCGGCCATGTCCCCTACAATCAGATCGAAGCCAACATCAAGCTGCAGAAGCAGATCTGCAAAGGTGCCCCCTTCTACGTTCTCGGCCCGCTCGTCACCGACGTCGCCCCCGGCTACGACCACATCACCGCCGCCATCGGCGGCACGCTGGCCGCCGCCGCCGGCGCCGACTTCCTCTGCTACGTCACCCCGGCCGAGCATCTTGGCCTGCCGACCATCGACGATGTGCGCGAAGGAGTCATCGCCTCCCGCATCGCCGGCCACGCCGCCGACCTCGTCAAAGGCGTCAAGGGCGCGTGGGAATGGGACCTGTCCATGGCCAAGGCCCGCAAAGCCCTCGACTGGGAAAAACAGATCGAACTTGCCATCGACCCCGTCAAAGCGGGCCGCCGCCGCAGCGAACGCAACCCCGGCGGCGCCGAGGCGTGCTCGATGTGCGGCAACTACTGCGCCATGAAGATCGTCAGCGAGTACCTCGGCAAACCGATCGAAAAATGCTAATCAAAAAGAGCGCTCCGCGTTAGCGGGGCGCTCTTTTTGTCGCCAAGTTTTGGCGGACGCTACTCGTTAATATACACCCTCGGCACCCGCGCGCTCACCGCGCAGGCCAACTCGTAATTGATCGTCCCCGCCAGGTCGGCGAGCTCGGTCAGCGTAATCTCTTCCTTACCCTGGCGGCCGAACAGCACCGCCTCGTCGCCGACGGCGGCGTCACCGTCCGCGCCCAGGTCGACCACGACCTGATCCATGCACACCCGGCCTACCACCGGCCGGCGCTTTTCTCCGATAAGAACGGCGGCCTTGTTCGACAGGTGGCGGCTATATCCGTCGGCGTAGCCCAACGGCAGCGTGGCCAGGAAAGTGGGACGGTCGGTCGTGTAAGTGCAACCGTAGCTCACCGGGGTGCCTGCGGACACCTCCTTGATGTAGGCGATGCGGGTCTTAAGCTGCATTGCGGGGCGGAGATCGAGAGTTTTGTGCATCTCGTGGGAAGGCGGCAGACCGTAGATGATAATGCCCGGCCTGACGGTGTTGAAGTGGCCTTTCGGCAGATCGACGGTCGCGGCGCTATTGGCGGCCGCGACGTAAGTCAGGCTGTTTCTGGCGGTAAGACGGTCCACGGCGGACCGGAAAGCGGCGAGCTGTTTCTCGGCGTAGCTCTTATCGGTCGCGTCGGCGGATGCGAGGTGGGTGAAGACGCCCACCAGTTCCACGCCGGGACTGGCCTGGATGTACTGGCGGAACTCCTCTACCTGCACCGGGGCCACGCCGATGCGGCCCATGCCCGTATCGGTCTTCAGCACGACGCGGCAGCGGCGTCCCGCATCGCGGGCGGCGTGGGAAAGAGCCTTGATACTGTCCATGGTGGCGACCGTGGCGATCAGGTGGTAATCGACGACCAGTTTCGCCTGCTCCGGAAGGGTAAGGCCGAGAATAAAGATCGGTACAGCCAGACCGGCGCCCCTCAGCTCGGCGCCCTCTTCCGCGAGGGCCACCGCCAGGCAGTCGGCGCCGGCCTCCAACGTCGCCCGGCTTACCTTGACAGCCCCATGCCCGTACGCGTTCGCCTTGACGACGGCTATAAGCTTGACCGCCGGGCCAACGGCCTCGCGTATCTGGCGGACGTTGTGGCGGATTGCCGCCAGATCGATCTCGGCGTAGGTTGGGCGCATACTAACCTCTCCCATTGCTTTTTTCCCCTATCGACAGACCGTGTTTACGAAGCTTTTTCAGGACCGCGGTATGGGACAGCCCGAGAACGGCTCCGATCTGCCGCGAAGTCCGGTAGCGCTTGAGAGCCTGCAGCAGCACATCCCGCTCCACCTCGTCCAGCGTTTCCGCCAGCGGACGTTCGGGAGCGGCTGCGCCCCGCGGCGAAGGTGTCTGAGACTGGTCGAGGACGATATGACCGGTGAGAATGATCTTGTCGCGCACGATATTGACCGCCCGCTCGATCACGTTCTCGAGCTCGCGGATGTTGCCCGGCCAGTGGTAGGCTGCCAGCTTGGCGAGGGCCGTCTCGCTGATCGCTTCGACAGGCTTCTGCAGCTTGGCGGCGAATCTTTTGATAAAAAACTCCACGAGCAGGGGGATGTCTTCCTGGCGTTCCCGGAGGGGCGGCAGGAAAAGGGGGATGACGTTGAGGCGGTAATAAAGATCTTCGCGAAAAGCCCCCCTGGCGATCAGATCTTCGAGATGGCGGTTGGTCGCCGCCAATATCCTCACATTGACGGTGTTTTCCCGCGTCCCCCCCAGGCGGCGCACCTTGCCGTCCTGCAGCACCCGCAGCAGCTTGGCCTGGAGGTGGGAGGAAAGCTCGCCGATCTCGTCAAGGAAGATAGTGCCGTTGTTGGCAAACTCGAACAGGCCCTGCTTGCCGCCCTTGACCGCGCCGGTGAAAGACCCCTCCTCGTAGCCGAACAGCTCGCTTTCCAGCAAAGTATCGGGAACTGCGGCGCAATTGAGGGGCACGAAAACCTTGTCCGCCCGCGGGGAGGCGGCATGGATGGCGCGGGCGAACAGCTCCTTGCCGGTGCCCGTCTCGCCGCGGATGAGCACGGTGGAATCGCCGCGGGCGATGGTCTTCGCAATCGCGACCACTTCCTGCATGGCGGCGCTGGTATACAATATCTCGTCGAAGGTGAACGTCATCTGCCCGGTGACGGTATAGACCAGTTCGCGTACATCGCTGATGTCCTTGAGCACGGCCACCGCGCCGATTATCCTGCCCCGGGCTCCCAGGATGGGGCGGCCGCTGGCCAGATAGTGGCTCTTGGTCCTCTCCAGAACGATCTCGCGGTTGTTATACACCGCCCCTGTCCGCAACGTCTCAAGCAGGGGCAGGCCGGGGGAAATCTCGGCCAGGGGGCGGCCGATCACTTCCTGGTAAGGCAGGCGGACGATCTGTTCCGCCGCCGGGTTGTAGTGGGTAACCTCGCCGTGGTGATTTATGGCGACGATGCCCTCGCCCACCGAAGCCAGCACCGCCTTGATCTGCTCGGCCTTCTCCTGGTGGGGCATCAGGTCGATCTCGACCGCGTCGATGACCTGGGGGATCGACTTGAGCGCCTCGATGACCGAGCCCTTTTCCCCCGGGCTGGTCGTCTCCGTTTCCAGATAAACGGTGTTAGGCTCGACCTCCATCGTCACGATGTTGAAATGGCGGGCGGCCAGCACCTGCGAAATGTCGAGGACCAAACCGACCCGGTCGATGTTGGGGATGCGCAGACGCAGCAGTTGCACCGTCGGCCCCCTTCCATAAGGAATAATATTACCAAAATTATACGGCGAGCAGGCATTATCCTCCGCCTGGTACAACTTTTTTTGCCGGCGTGGTATACTAGACGATGAAATGGTAGTATAAACCAAACGCGGATTTTTATGAGACGGTGATATTATGCAACTTAATGAGATCGGCGAATTCGGCCTCATCGACCGCATAAAAGAAGGCGCCCTCGCCGACCCGTCCGACGTCGTGGTGGGAATCGGCGACGACGCCGCCGCCTACCGGCCCGGGCCGGGTCTTCTGCAACTGATAACAACCGACATGCTGGTGGAGAGCGTCCACTTCCTGCTCGACAAAACCACCCCCTGGCAGCTTGGCTACAAAGCCATCGCCGTCAACCTCAGCGACATTGCCGCCATGGGCGGCCGCCCGCGGCAGGCGGTCGTATCGGTCGGCCTGCCCGCGCACCTGTCGGTGGAGTTCGTCGTCGAATTATACGACGGTATGAAAGAAATCTGCCGCGAATTTGCTGTCAACATCATCGGCGGCGACACCGTCTCCAGCCCCCGCGGCCTCGTCGTCAACGTCGCCGTCACCGGCGAAGTGGCGCCCGCCCGCCTCTTGAGGCGCTCCGGGTCCCGCCCCGGGGACCTGGTCGTCGTAACAGGCACCCTCGGCGACTCGGCCTGCGGCCTCGACCTTTTGCGGCTGCCCGGCTGGGACGAGCGCGCCTTCGCCTGGCCGCTCGTCACCGCCCACCTCACGCCCCGCCCGCAGGTCGACACCGGCCTCCGGCTGGCGCCCTGGGGGGCCACCAGCGCCGACGACATCAGCGACGGCCTGGCCAGCGAAGCCAACGAAATCGCCAAAGCCGGCGGGGTCGGCATCAGACTCTACGCCGACCGCATCCCCCTTTCCCCCGAGCTTGTCGAGGCTGCGGCCATATTCGGCCGGCAGCCGCTCGACTACGCCCTGTTCGGCGGCGAAGACTTCGAACTGATATTCACCATCGGCCCGGAGCATTTCGACCGCATTACCCACAGAGGCGGCCTGACGGTCATCGGCGAGGTCACCCGCAGGGAAGACGGGGTCGTGCTCGTCACCGGCGGCGCCGCCCGTCCCCTCGAGCCCCGCGGCTACAACCACTTTCGCTAAAGGGAGAAACCATGCTGACAATAAAAACCCACGACCCTGCCGCCACCCGCGCCTTCGGCCGCACCCTCGGCCGGCTGCTGGGTAAGGGCGACGTCGTTTGCCTCACCGGCGACCTGGGGGCCGGCAAAACCCTTCTCGTCCAGGGCATCGCCGCCGGCCTCGGCGTCAGCGACGACGTGACCAGCCCGACCTTCACCATCCTGCAAGTCTACGAAACGGGGCGGCTGCCGCTCTACCACTTCGACCTCTACCGGCTCGACAGCCCGGAAGAACTCGACAACATCGGCTTCGCCGAATACACCGGCGGCGACGGCGCGGCTGTCATCGAATGGGCCGACAAGTTCCCGGCCGCCATGCCGGAAGAGCACCTGCTGATCGAACTCAACCGCGGCGACGGCGAGTCCGACCGCCGCATCCAACTGACGCCGGCGGGCGGCCGTTACCGCCTCCTGTGCGAGGAGCTGAGCGACAAATGCTGATACTGGCCCTGGACACCGCCAGCCTGGTCTCGAGCGTCGCCCTGGCCAAACCCGGGCGATTGCTGGCCGAAATCACCCTCCAGACACGAAAAACCCATTCCGAGCGCCTTATGCCCCACATCGAACAACTCCTGGCCCTGGCCGACACCGACAAAACCGCCATCGGCGCGATCGCCGTCAGCATCGGCCCCGGATCGTTCACCGGTCTGAGGATCGGCCTGGCCACCGCCAAAGCTCTGGCTTACGCCCTCGGCACCCCGATAGTCGGCGTGCCCACCCTGGCGGCGCTGGCCTTCGGCTGCCCCGTGCCGGGAGCAATCCTCGCCCCCACCATGGACGCCCAGAAAGGCAACATCTACATAGCCCTTTACCGCTGGCAGGACGGCGTCCTCGACGAAGTCAAGCCGCCGGCCGTCATGCCCCACGCCGCCGCCGCCGCCCTCCTGGCCGCGCGACCCGAACCGGCGCTGGTCCTCGGCGAAGCGGCGGAACTTTATCCCGACACCTTCCGCCAGGCGGCGGTAGCCCTCGCCGAGCCCCATGTCGCCATGCCGCGGGCCGGCAGCGTCGCCATGCTTGGAGCCGGGCTGCTGGCCGCCGGCGAGCGTCACGACGTAATGGCCGTCGAACCCCTCTACATCAGAAGGTCGGAGGCGGAGGAACTATGGGAGAAACGCCACGGATGCCAGCGCTGAACATCCGCGCGATGCAATTGCCCGACCTCGAAGCGGTGCTGGCGGTGGAGCAATCCTCGTTCCTCACCCCCTGGTCCAGGGAAGCGTTCGTTGCCGAGATCGAAGACAACGACCTCGCCTGCTACCTCGTCGCCGAGGCTGAAGGGCAGGTCGTCGGTTACGCCGGCATGTGGATAATCCTCGACGAGGCTCATGTAACCAACGTCGCCCTGCTGCCCGCCTTCCGCGGCCGCGGCCTGGGGACCAGGCTCATGGACACGCTGCGTCAGGTCGCCAAGGCCCTGGGAGCGGCCCGCATGACCCTCGAAGTCAGACCGTCCAACCACGAGGCCCGGCGTCTTTACGGAAAGCTCGGCTTCGCGGAGCGGGGCGTCCGGCCGGGCTATTACACCGACACCAAGGAAGACGCGATAATAATGTGGCTCGACGGGCTATAGGCAAAAAAAAAGAGCCACTTGGCGTGGCTAAGGGGTGATTGTGATATAGACTATGCCGGCGCCCCGCCAGTTGTTACCGGGCGCAATAATATAAAGGGGCGGCCGCAGCCGCCCCGTGGAACCTTAGGTGAGGTTGTTAGATTCATATTGCTCGATCATCTTGCGGACCATGTGGCCGCCAACGCGGCCGCAATCGGCCGAAGTCATAGTGTTCCAGCCCTGGGAGCGAACGCGCTCGGCAATACCCAACTCGGAAGCGACTTCGAACTTCATCTGATCAAGCGCGTTTTCGGCGGCAGGATTAACGGGTCTGTTCGAGCGTGCCATTTAAGTCCCTCCTTTCCTGGGCCATCTCGTTATTTGCCCAGTAGTATTTTGCGCTTATTTCCGGCGTGGATACATTGTAAATATTACTACCAAAAGGAGCGTCAGCCCTTGACCCTTATTCTCGGCCTTGAGACAAGCTGCGACGAAACATCGGCAGCCGTTGTAGCCGACGGACGGACAGTCCTGTCCAACATCATCTCCTCCCAGATCGATCTGCACCAGCGATACGGCGGCGTCGTGCCCGAAATCGCCTCCCGCAAACACATCGAAAACGTCATGCCTGTCGTCCACCAGGCGCTGGCCGAGGCCGGCGCGACACTCGCCGACATCGACGCCATCGGCGTAACCTACGGTCCGGGGCTGGTCGGCGCCTTGCTTGTCGGCGTCGCGACCGCCAAAGCCCTGTCCTTCGCCGCCGGCAAGCGGCTCGTCGGCGTCAACCATCTCGAAGGCCACGTCTTCGCCAACTTTCTCGCCGCCGCCGACCTGGCCCCCCCGCTCATCGCCCTCATCGTATCCGGCGGCCATACCTCGCTCGTAAAACTCGCCGATTACAACACCTTCCGTCTCCTGGGACAAACGCGCGACGACGCCGCCGGCGAGGCCTTCGACAAAGTCGCGCGGGTCCTGCGGCTGCCATACCCCGGCGGGCCGGAAATAGAAAAACTCGCCGCGCAAGGCAACCCGGAGGCGATCGCCTTTCCGCGCGCCCTGAGCGGCAGTGGCTGCGAATTCAGCTTCAGCGGCCTCAAATCGGCGGTCCTCAACCACCTCAACGCCGCCCGCCAACGCGGCGATACGGTCAACGAAGCCGACGTCGCCGCCAGCTTCCAGGCCGCCGTAGTCGACGTCCTGTCCGCGAAAACCGTGCAGGCTGCAAGGGAGGCCGGCATCGACAAAGTCGCCCTGGCCGGCGGAGTGGCCGCCAACGGCCGGCTCCGCGCCGAACTCGCCGCCCGCTGCGCCGACCATAAAATCTCGCTTCACTATCCGCCGCCCGTCTATTGCACCGACAACGCCGCCATGATCGCCTGCCGCGCCCACTACCAGCACCTGGCCGGCTGTTGGGCGGGCCTCGACCTCAACGCCGTTCCCTCTCTTAAGCTCGGCGAAAAACGCTGCTGATGCGTAAAAAAGAATTTTCTAACAATTGTGGATAATGTGATCAAAATGTAAAAAAATGACGAAGAACAACCCTGTAGCCTGTGGATAACCCTGTGAATTGTGTTGATAACACCGGGATGACTCGACGGTCACGGGGATAATGCCGGAAAAAATGGCGAGCCATATTCGTAAATGTCCGATTATGTCGGTGAGAATGTCGATTATTCACCATCGGCAGCGGATTTCGCCGGCCTGCCTAGCCCCATTAATACGTACGGCCGGCTTTGTAATGCCGGCCGATAATTTGCCGCCGCGAAACAGGAATTTCCCCGTTCGAGGTGGAATACTATCAAACTTAATACTCCGTAGGAGGTTCCCATGGGCATAGTAGGCGATGTCTGCAGGAAAACAACCGCCCTGACCGCGGAACAAATCGAGGCTCTCGAAGTCATGGCCGACGCCCTGCAGATCGCCGCCGATCTCGCTCACGCCCAGGTAACCGTATACGCCAGAGCCTCAGAGTCCTCCCTCCTCGTCATAATCGCCCAGGCCAAGCCGCACACCAGCTTTATCCAATACAGGCCAAACCTCCTCGGCACGACGGTCAGCGCCACCGAAGAACCCCTGATATGGCGGACCATCACCAGCGGTGAACACATCAGCGGCGAACGGGAGTGGGCGCTGGGCATGGAAGTCCTCGCCATGCAGACCTTCCCGGTCCGCGACGCCGCCGGCCAGACCGTTGCCACCGTCAGTTTCGAATTCGGCGTCGAAGACGACGCTGCCGGCGACCACGGCATCCTCATCGAAACAGCCTATCAATTCCTGACCTCGGCGCGCGTAGCCGCCGGCACGGTCTACCGTCCGCTTTCGGCCCGCGAAGGCATCATCATCCTCGATGACCGGGGGCGGGTAGTCTACGCCAACACCGCCGCCGCCAGCATCTACCGTCTCTTCGGCGTAGGGCGCATCGTCGGCCGCCGCGTCTACGACCGCAACGTCAACCTCCGCCTCGCTCTCAAAGCCGCCAGCACCCGCCAGCCGCAGGAGAACGAACTGGAAATCGGCAACATCGTCCTGGCCCAGCGGGCCATCCCCATCGTCCGCGGCGGCCAGACAATAAGCACCATCATGATCGTTGCCGACATCACCGAGGTCAAGAAAAAAGAAAAAGAACTTCTCATAAAATCGGCGGTTATCCAGGAAATCCATCACCGCGTAAAAAACAACCTCCAGACCATCGCCAGCCTACTAAGGCTCCAGGCGCGCCGCACCCCCTCAGCTGAAGTCAAGGCCGCCCTGCGCGAAAGCGTCAACCGTATCCTCAGCATCTCGGTCGTGCATGAATTCCTCTCCCAGCAGGACGCCGAATTCATCGACGTATCCGAAGTCGCCAAAAACATCCTCGACCTGGTCATTGAGAACATGCTCGAACCCGACTTCAACGTCCAGACAGTCTTCAACGGCCGGCGGATGATCCTGCCGTCCGACCAGGCGATAAGCCTCGCCCTGGCGATCAACGAACTCATCCAGAACTCCATCGAACACGGCTTCGTCGGCCGGCGCGAAGGAGTCATCGGCGTCGAAATCGCCGCCCTGAAAGACTCCTACCAGATCGACATCTGGGACAACGGCATCGGTCTGCCGCCCGATTTCGGCCGCAAAGAAACCAACAGCCTCGGCCTGCAGATCATCAGGACCCTCGTCGAAAACGACCTTGGCGGTACGTTCCAACTGCAGTCGCGGAACGGGACCAGGGCAAGCATAATCGTACCGTGCAGCACGGAGGGAGGATAACATGCAACCCTTACGCATCGTCATCGCCGACAACGAATCGATAATCCGCATGGATCTCAAGGAACTGCTCGAAGAAGCGGGCCACACCGTCGTCGGCGAAGCGTCCGACGGCGTCAAGGCGATCGAACTGACCCGCAGACACCGCCCCGACCTTGTCGTCATGGACATCAAAATGCCTGAAATGGATGGCATCACCGCCGCCAAAATCATCTCCAACGAAAAAATCGCTCCTGTGCTGCTCCTTACCGCTTTCAGCCAGAAGGAAATCGTCGAAAAAGCCAAAGACTCCGGCGTTCTGGCCTACCTCGTCAAGCCGGTCAAAGAAGCCAACCTCTTCCCGGCCATCGAAATCGCCCTGTCGCGGTTCCAGGAATTCGCCGACCTCGAACGGGAACTGGAAGAAGTCAAAAACTCGCTCGAGACCCGCAAAATCCTCGACCGGGCCAAGGGCATCCTCATGGACGCCTACAGCCTCAGCGAAAGCGAAGCATACCGCCGCATCCAGCAGTACAGCATGTCCAAACGCAAGTCGATCCGCGAGGTCGCCGAAGCGATCGTCGAAGCCGCCACCAAGAAATAACAAGAAATAATAAGATATACTTTATTGCAGCTCTTGCGTGAAAGACGCAATCGCGAGCGGCGATTTATCTTCCGCGCCGTGGACAGGCATCTAGAAGGAGAACATTTATGGCGAAACGTCGGTACGAAGTTCACCCCGTCTCCGGCAAAAACTCGCTGCGCTTCTGGCCCGACGCGGTCAGTCCCCTCAGGGTAATCTGGAACTTCACCATCATCTCCCTAGGCCGGATATCGCCTTCCTTCCACATCAAGAACTTCCTCTACCGCCTGTTGGGGGTAAAGATCGGCCAAAACGCCTCCGTAGGCCTCATGGTCATGCTGGACATCTTCTTCCCCGAAACGATCGAAATCGGCGACAATGTCATCATCGGCTACAATACCACCCTGCTCGGCCACGAATTCCTCAAAGACGAATGGCGCAAAGGCAAAATCGTCATCGAAAAAGACGTCGTCATCGGCGCCAACTGCACCGTGCTGCCCGGCGTCATCATCGGCGAAGGCGCGGTCGTCTCGGCCATGACGCTCGTCAACCGCGACATCCCGCCCCGCTCCTTCTACGGCGGCGTGCCAGCGCGGGACCTGAGGGCGGAAAAATGACAGCCCTCTTCTACCGACAATGGTTCTTGCTATCCCTCGTCGCCGTCAACGCCGCCGGCACCGTCTGGGGCGTCTTCTGGTACTGGGAGCAGCTCCTTGCCACACCGTGGTACTTCCTGCCCTTCGTGCCCGACTCCCCCGGGCATGCCGCCCTGTTCGGCCTCTTCATCTGGTGGCTGGCGTCCGGGCGGGCGGAACGCCTCGGCCCGGGGCGGACCTTCATCGCCTGGGCGGGCGTGCTCGGCGTAATCAAATACGGCCTCTGGACGACCGTCGTCATCAGCCAGTATCTCCTTGCCCAGGGCAGCCAGCCCGGCGTAGAGGACTGGCTGCTCTACCTCAGCCACGGCGGCATGGCGGTCCAGGGACTCGTCTACATGGGGCGGCTGCCGAAGGCGGCGATGCCGGCCGCCCTAACCATCCTGTGGATGTCGGTCAACGACTTCTTCGACTACATCCTCTTCACCCATCCCCGCCTGCCGCTGCCCGACCAATTCGCCGCCGCCGCGTGGACCAACATCCTGCTGACACTGCTGATTAGTTTGCTGGCGATATGGCTTTTCCGGCGCAAAACGACACAACCGGCCAGGGAATAAATCCCCGGTCGGTTGTTTTTTTTACCGGACCTGGCCGGCTAATCGGCCAGTTGCCGGCACAAGCCTTTGCCCCATTCGCCCATGGCGTTCAGGACCGGCATGAAGCTGCGGCCAAGATCGGTCAGGGAGTATTCCACCTTGGGCGGAACCTCCTTATAGACCTCCCGGTGGACAAGGCCGTCCTTCTCCAGTTCGCGGAGCTGCTGGGTCAGGATGCCCTGGGATATATTGGGCAACAGCTTCTGCATCTCGCTGAACCGCTGGGTTTTCTGGCTCAGGTGCCAGAGGATGATCAGCTTCCATTTGCCGGCGATGAGGTTTTGCACAAAAGTTATCGGGCAAATCTCCGCATGGTAAGGAATCTTTGCCTTATTCGGAATAACCACCGAGCCTCGTCCCTCCACAAAAGTATTATTATTAGTAGTATATCATAAAATTATGCGTACTTGCTATTTCCTGGGTGAAGATATATTATCCTCTTAGATTCTTTTAGTGGAAAGGATGAACATTGGATGAAAAAACTGGTAGCCCTTATGGGCAGCCCGCGCAAACAAGGCAACACGGCCACGCTGGTGGGGGAAATCATCCGCGGCGCGCAGGCGTCCGGGGCAGAGGCCGAAATCTTTAACCTGAACGAAATGAAAATCACGCCCTGTCAGAGTTGCTTCCACTGCCGGGCCAACGAAGAATGTGCGGTCAAGGACGACATGGAAAAGGTATATTCCGCCGTCAAGGCGGCCGACGCCGTGGTTATCGGGTCGCCGGTATACATGTTCCAGGTCAACGCTCAGACCAAGCTGCTGTTCGACCGGCTGTTCCCGATGATGGATGCCAAATTTCAACCGCGCCACGGCGTCAAGAAGACGCTCGTGGTACTCGCCCAGGGCAATCCTGACCCCGGCGCCTTCAAGGCCTCCTGGGACGCTAACGCCCAAGTCCTCAAAGTCATGGGCCTGGAGGTGACCGACACCCTCATCGCGGCCGGAGCCAACGACCCGAAAGCGGCCGGAGCCGATGCCGCCCTGATGGCCAAAGCCTTTCAGGCCGGACAGGAGCTTGTAAAGTAAACCAGATAAGCCCTATAAGCTGAAGCGGCAGGCGGTAACCTGCCGCTTCAGCTTTATCCCGTTCATATTCCGGCCGGTCCCGGCCGGGAAAATTACCCCGCCCGATGGCCCCGAGCGTGCATAAAAAACCACGCGGAGCAGAAAATACCAGGGATGTCCTGCCTGCATGCAAATTTTTTGTTAAAAAAGCCGAATTTACCCGCTGATGCTCTTGATTTTCCGCCGCGAATTATATATCATAATTTATGGAATTAGCACTCGCTCGCGGTGAGTGCTAACAAGAAGAATACATACTGATACAAATACAAAAGGAGGGTTTTTCCACATGATCAAGCCGTTAGGCGACAGGGTAGTCATCAAAGTTCTCGAAAAAGAAGAGAAGACCAAAAGCGGCATCGTCCTTCCCGACACCGCCAAAGAGAAGCCTCAAGAGGGCAAAATCGTGGCCGTAGGCACCGGCAAGGTGCTCGAAAACGGCCAGCGCGTGGCGCTCGACGTCAAGGAAGGCGACAAAGTCATCTTCTCCAAGTACGCCGGCACCGAAGTTAAAATCGACGGCCAGGAGTATCTCATCCTCAGCGAACGCGACGTTCTGGCGATTGTTGAGTAATATAAGGGGGTAAAAAAGAAATGGCGAAGCAAATTGTATTTGACGAAGAAGCCCGCCGCGCTCTTGAAAAGGGCGTCAACGCGCTGGCCAACACCGTTAAAGTGACCCTTGGCCCCAAAGGCCGCAACGTAGTGCTTGACAAGAAATTCGGCGCCCCGACCATCACCAATGACGGCGTCACCATCGCCCGCGAAATCGAACTTGAAGACCCGTTCGAAAACATGGGCGCCCAGCTCGTCAAAGAAGTCGCCACCAAGACCAACGACGTCGCCGGCGACGGCACCACCACCGCCACCCTGCTGGCCCAGGCCATGATCCGCGAAGGCATGCGCAACGTCGCCGCCGGCGCCAACCCGATGATCCTCAAGAAAGGCATCGAAAAAGCCGTCGCCGCCGTTGTCGAGGAAATCAAGAAGAGCGCCAAGAAAGTCGAGACCAAGGACGCCATCGCCCAGGTCGCTTCCATCTCGGCCGCTGACGAAGAAATCGGCAAACTGATCGCCGAAGCCATGGAAAAGGTCGGCAAAGACGGCGTCATCACCGTCGAGGAATCCAAAACCACCGGCACCGACCTCGAAGTCGTCGAAGGCATGCAGTTCGACCGCGGCTACATCTCGCCCTACATGATCACCGATACCGACAAAATGGAAGCCGTACTGAACGACCCCTACATCCTCATCACCGACCGCAAGATCGGCGCCATCGCCGACCTGCTGCCCGTCCTCGAAAAAGTCGTTCAGCAGGGCAAGGAACTGCTCATCATCGCTGAAGACGTCGAAGGCGAAGCCCTCGCCACCCTCGTCGTCAACAAACTGCGCGGCACCTTCCGGGCCGTCGCCGTCAAGGCTCCCGGCTTCGGCGACCGCCGCAAGGCCATGCTCGAAGATATCGCCACCCTCACCGGCGGCACCGTCATCACCGAAGAACTCGGCCGCAAGCTCGACAGCGTCCAGGTTGCCGACCTCGGCCGCGCCCGCCAGGTCCGCGTCGCCAAGGAAGAAACCACCGTTGTCGACGGCGCCGGCGCTGCTGACGCCATCAAGGCCCGCGTCGCCCAGATCAAGGCCCAGATCGAAGAATCCACCTCCGACTTCGACAAGGAAAAACTCCAGGAGCGTCTGGCCAAACTGGCTGGCGGCGTAGCCGTCATCCGTGTCGGCGCCGCCACCGAAGTCGAACTCAAAGAGAAGAAGCACCGTATCGAGGACGCTCTCAACGCCACCCGCGCCGCGGTTGAGGAAGGCATCGTCCCTGGCGGCGGCACCGCCTTCATCGACGTCCTGCCCGTGTTCGACAAACTCTCCGGCAGCGGCGACGAAATGACCGGCGTGGCCATCGTCAAGCGCGCCGTCGAAGAACCGGTCCGCCAGATCGCCAACAACGCCGGCCACGAAGGCTCGGTCGTCGTTGAGAACGTCAAGAAAGCCGGCCAGGGCAAAGGCTTCAACGCCCTCACCGAGCAATACGTTGATATGATCGCCGCCGGCATCGTCGACCCGGCCAAAGTTACCCGCTCCGCCCTGCAGAACGCCGCCTCGATCGCGGCCATGGTCCTGACCACCGAATCGCTCGTCGCCGACAAGCCGGAAAAAGAACCCCCGATGCCCCCCGGCGGCATGGGCGGCATGGGCGGCATGGGCGGCATGATGTAAAGAGAGCCGAGAACCCTTGATTTACTTGGGTTCCCGACTCCGGAAAGTGCCGATGTTAACATTTTGTTAACGGAATTCGCGAAAAAAATTAGAGGCTGTTCATGAGTTCATCGAACTTATGAGCAGCCTCTTTTTTCATGTCCTTGGTAACGTGCAGGTAAACTCTTTTGGTAGTATCGTCATCGGTATGCCCCAGGCGTTCCATAATTTCCTCAAGACCCACACCCGCCTCCGCCAGCAAGGATGTATGTGTATGTCTTAGTGAGTGAGGAGTAAGCTCCTGGTTTAAACCAGCTATTTTAAGCAACCGGGCCATGCGAGCTTCAATAAGCTTAAGGTATATTGGATACCCGGGATGCTTGTCGACACAAAAAACAAAATTCTCATTATGCCAAATATCTCTATTGCGCATTTTATACTTGTTTTGCCTAGCTTGATGCTTTTCTAATTCTTTTATTACATGTTGTGAAACAATGATAACGCGTTTAGATGATTTAGTCTTAGGTGGTTGCAATTCGTATAGTTTTATGTTGTTGTTCGGATTGTAGTATGTTTTCGCAATTTTTATTGTATGGTCTTCAAAATTGATATCTGACCATTTTAAGGCGCAAAGCTCACCGCCCCTAATGCCTGTATAAGCCAGCACTGTAAAAATGGCGTAATCGTCTTTTAAGCCTGCATCATGAGCCATTCGCAAAAATGTGGCAAGGTCTTCTTTTTCCAGGTACTTTGGAAGCTCATCCTCTTTTTCTATATCTTCTAAAGTTTCTACCTTGCGAGGCGGCCTGGCATATTCTGTCGGGTCTTTTTTTATTATATCCAGTTCAACTGCTTTTTTGAAAAGCATCCGAGCTGTCCCATGAATGCCAGCGATGGTATTTTCGGCAAATCCACGTTTTGGTAAATCGAGTAAGGCATCTTGGTATTGTTTTTTTGTAATGTCTTTTATTTTTATATTATCGAAATAATAGAGCAGGTTATTCACCTCGTGCTGGCGTACGCGAGTGGAGCTTTTTTTGACTTGGGATGAATACAGATTGAGCCATACCTTGGAAAAATCCCTGAAAGTAACGTCTTTCTCCTGAACGAATGTTCCTTGTGATAATTCGGTTGTTAGTTGAGCTGCGGCTTCTTCGGCTTCCTTTTTTGTTCGGAACCCCCCGCATCCCTTCTGTTTTCGCTTTCCGTCTTTGTCAAGCCCAACATCAATCATAAAGGACCAGGTCTTTCCGCGTTTGTAGAAACTAGCCACGATTACACCTCCGAATAATTCTATTTTTTCTTGGTAAGGTTTAATGCCATGGTAACATGCATTTCTATCATGTTTTGAATAGCTTCTGGCGTTACGCCAAGTTCTGTTGCAGACATAATCGTTTTTGTCCAACGATCATTAACTTCAGACTTTGCAGTGAGCATGAATTCGTAATCAAATAAGGATGGCGGGGATTCGCGGATAAGACCAACCATAACTCCAATTATTTGATAGTCCCCATTTAATTCAATATCTTCATATTCTGGATTGGCCGAGCGCAGCAATACTTGGCCATCTTTTTTTATGAAGTATCTTAGATTGATATTCGTAATTTCGTTAAGGTAACGAATCGCAACAACTTCTCCGTTATAAGGCTCTAGGCATTCACGAAACAAGATCATGTCACCATCAAGAATGCCGGCGTAGAGCATGTTATATCCGGCGGCCCTTGCAGCGAAGTCTGCTTTAATACCTTCAGGGTGCTGTGTTTGTTCTTCCCAATTGGCTTCGTCCAATAGTGGAACATCAGGCCGAACCTTACCGAGAACGGGTATTGTGGTATCGTCATTATCTCTGTGTTCTAAGAGAGAGGCTTGTTTATCCTTAACGCGGTTTAGCATCGCAAGAAAGTCGATTTTAGAGTCAATATCTAGATCGAGCTCATTCAATATCTTTCTAATTCCACCAGGAGTATAAGCGAAAGATACTTCATGCTTTTGGCGAAAGTTGCGGGATTCCACTTCGATCAAGTCTATGACTTCCCGGGAAAATTCGTCAGAATACTTTCCGCGTTTGGAGATGGTAATTATTGCGTTTTCTATTGCATTGGTTAGTCGACTATGGTCATCGAAGAAATCCGCTACAAGTTCTTTTTTTTCTTCGGACATCCCATTAAAGTAGCCAGCATTGATCATTAATTCTGCATAGCTCACCCGCAAATACTTTGACAGTGCCATTAAGGTGTTGGGTAAGGGCTTTTGTATATCAGCCTCAATGCGGGATAAAGTGGTTTGAGACACACCTGATGCAACCGATAATTCTTTTTGGGTTTTATACCCAGCTTTAATCCTGAGATCCTTAAAGAGTTGTCCCACGCTGAGTTTGTTTTCCAATAATCGTCACCTCTTTACCTTAGTCAAGCCTATTATAGCCCAACGATTGCGTGCGCGCAATTATTTTTTCAAAAATAGAACAGACGTATTGCGACACCGACTTATTTGCGCTATATTTAAATGCGCCGACGCATTTCGATAATGCGGAGGCGCATATTTAAGAAAGGATTGGAGCTAGTGACAAAAAAAGTAATTCGACTAAAAGTGAAAGAGTTGATGAAAGCACAGATTGATGCGAACATTTCCACTGACAGCGACCTTGCCAAATTAATTGGTGTTTCGGTAACACAAATTTGGCGTGTAAAGCTACCTATAACCGATACACGTTACAATGCGCCAGGATGTCAATTTATTGCCGGGGTAATCGGGACATTTCAGGGAAGGTTCGAGGATTTCTTTTATATCGATGAGGTGACGATATGAGTTCAAAAGCTATAATGCAAAGCATTACAACAGAAGAACTCCCCGATATCCTCACGGCTAAGCATATCAGTGAACATCTTCATATTTCAAAGCGACGGGTGTATGAATTACTTCAAATATCGCCTTCTATAGGCGGAATAAAAAGCTTTACTTTTGGACGGTCAGTTCGCGCTCGGAAAGATGATTATTTGAAATGGTTGGATGTCCTTAACGGCAACTGTCAAGTAATCCCGACGAGCTTCAATTCTGTGACCAAAAGTAATCATAAATAAAAGTGACAAAACCCAAGGCTAGGACGGAAGAGAAAAGCAACCTGGCAACGGCCCCAGACTGAAAAGCCTTATTATATAAAATCGAAAGGAGCCGAAAATGGCAAAACGTTATCAAGTGAAACTGATCGGCGAAACGCCGCTGTTGATGCACAAGGACAACATTTCCTTTGGTGAAAAGGTTCGGGCTTGGTCGAAGGACCCCAACAATAAAAATATCAGCGTAGCCGGTGACGACCGGACTCCGGCCTGGACTTGGCTCGGCTACTGTTACCACGATACCAAACAGCTCACGGTCGATGCCGACAATCTGATGTCGGTTCTGAGGGACGGAGGCAAAAAATGTCCGGCTCCGACCGGCAAAGGCACCATGAAGGCGCTCACACAGTCCGGCATCATGGTGAACGAGATCGGCTGGCCGCTGCTAGTGAACGGGGCACCGATCGCCTGGAAAGACTTCGCGGTGCTGGAGGACGAGCTGGACTTCTCGGTTCATGAACAGTTCGCTCTTGATCGGAGTTTCGAGCTGTTCGTCAAGCGGGCGAAAATCGGAGCTGCCAAGCACGTCCGCGTGCGCCCGCGTTTCGATCAATGGGAAGCCAACGGTAGCTTAACTGTCCTGGACCCTCAAATTACTAAGCCTGTTCTTGAAATGGTTCTGAAGTTTGCCGGCGTCTATTGCGGCTTTGGCGACTGGCGGCCGTCGTCCCAACAATCTCCGGGACAATTCGGTCGATTCAGCGTCCAAGTCACCGAGGTCTGAGGCTAGGCTGGGCGAGGCCGGGCAAGGTCAGGCGCGGTTTGGCAAGGCAAGGATTATGGCGGGGCGAGGAGGGGCACGGCATGGCTAGGCGAGGCAAGGCGTGGACTAAGGCATGGCGTGGTGAGGCGGGGCACGGCTAGGCACGGCGCGGCGAGGACCGAGGCGAGGCACGTAGGGCGGAAGCCTGAGCGTGGTAATTGAGAACGAAAGGAGGACATTCTGTGGCAAAGACATTTTTCCGTGGGGTCCCGACCGAAGTCGATATTAAACGGTTAGACGACGCTTTCGGGGTTCCTGCTGAAGACGCACTCATTGATTATGAGTCGATCGAAGAAGCACTCCAGCTGTCAAAAGAAAGCAGCCGTTTCGAGACGGTCACTCGTGCCTGGCGCGACAAGTTAGAACGTGAGTACAACCTTCTCCTGGTCAGCGTTCGTGGGCAAGGGATAAAGGTGGCCACTCCGGATGCGCGGGTTACTATTGCTAGTAAAAAAATGAAACAGGGGCGTCGGGCAATCCAGCGCGGCGCCAGTATCGCTGTAAAAACGGACGCGAGTCGATTGAGCGATGGCAAGGCACGCGAGCTGCGCCAGTTTTTGATCGATGTTCCGATGCGGCTCCGGCTCCAAGAATCTTTAGCAATGAAATAGGGAGAGAACAACTTTGGCAAAAATCACCGTACACATTGAGGCCGACAGTCCATCCGATTACTACGCCACGCTCCAGGAGCTGATTGGTGGCGCAGACGCCGTGGTCATGCAAATCAAGCAAGAAGAATTAGCCGCTGCGCTTGAGCCGGAAAAAGCCAAGAAAACAACAACCACCGAAACGCCAGCAACAGCACCGGAACCGAAACCCAAGAAAACGGCGGAGAACAAGGCACCGGAACCGACCGTTGCAACGCCGACGGCTGATCTCGATCCGGCACCGGCTCCCGATCCCACTCCCGCTACTAAGGAAAAGAAAATCACCCATGAGGACCTTCGGGACGCCATGCAGCCGCTGAAACGTGAAATTTCGCTCCAACTGGTGGCGGAGTTCAGCGGCAAGACGCCCGAGGAAAAGCCCAAACTCAGCGACGTTCCGGCTGAGAAGCACGCAGAGCTGCTCGCCGAAGCAAGGCGTCTTGCCCAGTTGCCCGAAAACGTGAAGCAGGCGATAGCATGAGTGAACACGCCCTGCTCTCGGCCTCCAGTGCCAAACGCTGGATAAATTGCCCGCCGAGCGCCAGAATCGAAAGCACGATGCCCGAACAGCAGAGCCTTTTCGCCACCGAGGGCAGCTTCGCCCATGATGTCGCGCACATGTTGCTGGCCGAGTATCTGGGTCGCGTTGACCCTATCGGCCTGGCGGAATGGCAGTACCAGCTGCGCTCCGATTCACTCTGGGCGGAGGATTTGCTGGATTATGTCCGGATATATGTGGACCTGGTTATTGAAAAAATCAACGCCGCCAGGGCCGTGTCCCGCGACGCGGTGATTCTCCTGGAGCAAAAACTGGACTATTCCCTTTGGGCGCCTGGTGGCTTCGGAACCGGCGACGCCGTGATTTACGCGGATGGTTACTGTGAGGTCATTGATTTGAAGTACGGGAAAGGCGTTTCGGTCAGCGCGGAGGAGAATCCGCAGCTGCGGCTCTACGGCCTGGGTGCCCTCAATCGTCCGGACGCCCATCTCTACAGCATTGAAAACGTGACCATGACCATCGTGCAGCCGCGCCTGGACAGCATCACCAGCGAAACCATAAGCGCCGACGATCTGCTCATCTGGGCACAGGATGAGGTAAGGCCCAAGGCCCTCCTTGCCTGGGAAGGTAAAGGCGAATACTGCGCCGGTGAATGGTGCCGGTTTTGTAAAATCAAGCACACCTGCCGGACCCGCGCCGCCGATGCCCTGGCCCTGGAAGCCTACGGCCGCACTAAACCCCAGCTGCTAACGGTTACTGAAATTGCCGACATTCTGGGAAAGGCCGAGCTACTTATCTCCTGGGCGTCCGACATCAAGAGTTGGGCGCTCGAACAGGCCGAGCGACACCACGTTACTTATCCTGGCTGGAAGTTGGTCGAAGGCCGCAGCAACAGGGCTTACGTCGACCGGGCACAGGTGGCCACGCGGCTGCTGGACGCGGGCTTTAAGTCCGAAATGATCCACAAGGACCCGGAACTGCTGGGCATTACCGAAATGGAGCGGCTGCTCGGAAAGAAACAGTTTGCGGAACTGCTGGAAGGTCTAATCATAAAGCCGGCCGGCAAACCAACTCTGGCACCCGATTCCGACCGGCGGCCTGCGATCAACTCCCTGGAAGCGGCTATCGCCGACTTCGCCGACCAGGAGGCAAACCTTTGAAACTGATTACACAAACCACCACATGGGTTCCCGGCGTCGGGCCTGACGCGCCCACCGTGGTAAACGGGAAGGGCGCCAAACAGTCCAAGTGCCTTTATAAGTTCACCGATTTCGACCCGCGCCATGTTCTCCGGGTGGCCGCCGTGTCCGCCAAGGGCTTCACCAAATACGGACCGAGGAACTACCTAGGAATCCCGACCCTGGAGCATATCGACCACGCTCTCACACACATTAATGCGTTCCTGGCCGGTGATCCGCAAGAGGACCACCTGGCCCACGCCATCTGCAGACTTTACTTCGCCATGGCGACGAAAGAGTTAGACGCCGATCAGGCGCCGGCCGCCGAGGGCTGCGCTCACATGACCGAATCCTGCCCGGCGGTCTGTAAATCCGATTCAGACGATCCCTGTCCGGTTCCCTGGACCCGCGCAATGATCGAAGCAATAAACACAAAAAGGGAGTTTTTGAAATAATGGCTGTAAAACCGCAACCCACCAAACTGGTCACCGGCAAGGTCCGCCTCTCTTATGCCTTCTTGACCGCTCCGAAGAAAAACGACGCCGGGGAAGATGTCTGGAGCTGCCAGGTGCTGATCCCCAAGAGCGATACCGCCACCATCGAGAAGTACAAAGCCTGTATCGCCGCCGTCAAGGCCAGTCCGGCTGCCGTCGGCAAGTGGGGCGGGAAGGTGCCCGGCGAGCTGAAGCTGCCGCTGCGCGATGGCGATGCCAGCGCCGACGAATTCCCGGAAAGAAAGGGTTGCTGGTTCTTCAATGCTAACGCCTACGAGGCGCCTAAACTCGTAGACGCTAACCTCCAGCCCATCATGGACGCCTCTGAAATCTACAGCGGCATTTATGGCCGCGTCAGCGTGAACTTCTTCGCCTTCAACAATTCGGGAAATAAGGGGATCGGCGTCGGCCTGAACTCAGTTCAGAAGCTCAAAGACGGCGAACCGCTCGGCGGCGTCCGCAGCAAACCGGAGGAAGACTTCGGCGACGGCTTCGAAGACGACGACGATTTCCTGGACTAAGCATAGAAAAGGAAATAGGCTGATGTGCTACCACACATCGGCCTTTTTCTTTGGTTAGGAGTGTACCCATTGAGGGATGTCCTCAGCATCGACATTGAGACTTTTTCTCCGGTTGATCTCCAGAAGTCCGGCGTTTATCCCTACGCCGAACACCCGGATTTCGCCATTCTCCTGTTCGGCTACGCTTTTAATTCAGAACCCATCCAGGTCGTGGACCTGGCCAGCGGCGAGCAACTGCCCGACGAGGTGTACGACGCCCTTGTGGACAGCCGGGTACTGAAAGCGGCATACAACGCGGCGTTCGAGCGGGTTTGCCTCTCGCGCTTCGTGAGGCCGTGGGCGCTCTCTGAGGGCGAATTCCTGCGGCCTGAGCAGTGGGCCTGCACGATGGTCCAGGCGCTGACGTTGGGGCTGCCCGGCAACCTGGCGGGCGTGGCAAAGGTACTTTTCGATGGGCAGCAGGACAAGCAAAAAATGACCGAGGGTAAGGCCCTGATCCGGTATTTCTGCACACCATGCAAACCTACCCTCTCGAACGGCGGCCGGACCCGGAACCTCCCGCAGCACGCGCCGGCCAAGTGGGCGACCTTTAAGACCTACTGCGGCCAGGACGTTGAGGTTGAGCGGTCGGTCCGGAAAAAGATTAACCGCTATCAGCTGGTGGAAACCGAACGCCGGCTGTGGGTTCTGGACCAGCAAATCAACGACCGGGGCATCCGGATCGATCTTTCGCTGGTCCACCAGGCGATCCGCTGCGACGAGGAAGACAAGGCCCGCGCCATGGATGAGGCGATTCGCCTCACCGGCCTGGAGAATCCCGGCAGCGTCGCGCAGCTCAAAGAGTGGCTGTTCGCGGAAACCTCCGAGACGGTTCAATCGCTGAACAAGAAAACGGTTCCGGCGTTGTTGAAGGTCACCGACAACGAGAAGGTTCGGAGAGTCCTGGAGCTGCGTCAGGAGCTATCGAAAACCTCTGTAAAAAAGTACACCGCTATGGAAAACGCGGTATGTAAGGATTCCAGGGTCCGGGGGCTGCTCCAGTATTACGGTGCCAACCGCACCGGGCGCTGGGCGGGCCGGTTGGTCCAGGTGCAAAACCTCCCCCAGAACAAGTACAAAGACCTGGACCTGGCCAGGCGCCTGCTCCGCGAGGGCGACTTCGAGCTGCTCGACATGCTTTTCAGCGGGGTACAGAACCCTCTGTCGCAGCTGATCCGGACGGCGTTCATCCCCCTGATTGGCGGCTACTTCATCGTCGCGGACTTTAGCGCAATCGAGGCCCGCGTCATCGCCTGGCTCGCCAGCGAAGGGTGGCGGCTGGAGGTGTTCAGATCCCACGGTAAAATCTACGAAGCGTCCGCCTCGGCCATGTTCCACGTCCCGATCGAAAGCATTACGAAAGCATCCCCGCTCCGCCAGAAGGGGAAGGTGGCCGAGTTGGCCTTGGGCTACCAAGGTGGCCCGAAAGCCCTCATCGCCATGGGCGCCCTGGATATGGGGTTGACCGAGGATGAGCTGCCCGGGCTGGTGACGGCCTGGCGGGAGGCCAACCCCAACATTGTGCAGCTCTGGCGCGACGCCGAGCGGGCGGCCGTGAAGGCGGTCCGGGAAAAAACCACCGTCAAGCTGAAGATGGGCGTTTCCTACACCTACGAGCGCGGGATGCTCTTCGCCAATCTTCCGAGCGGACGCCGGCTGGCCTACGTTCGGCCGAGGATGGAGCAGCACCCGACGCTGGAAAAGCAATCCTTGACCTACGAGGGCATGGACCAAACCACAAAGCAATGGCGCAAAATCCCCACCTATGGCGGGAAGCTGGTCGAGAATCTGGCCCAGGCGATCGCCCGGGATTGCCTGGCGGCGGCACTCATGCGGCTCAACGAGAACGGCTACTCCACCGTGATGCACGTCCATGATGAGGCGGTCATTGAGATGGCCGGCGCCGGCGCCATGGAGGCCGAGATGGAGAAAGCCTGCACACTCATGGGGTTGCCGATCTCCTGGGCGCCGGGGCTACCGCTCCGGGCCGACGGGTACGTCTGCCAGTATTACAAAAAGGATGATTGATGTGACAAGCCTGCAAAAGCTGTTTTCCTTATGGAACCGGATTGTGAGCCGCGAATCCCAGACTTTCAACCGTTCGGATATCACGATCGGCAGCGAGCTGATCCGGGAGCTTCGTCTGGAGGCGCTCCGCCAAAAAGAACAGCGGGAGAAAGGCACCGAGCTGAAAGCGGCCACCAAATTCCTAAACAACACACTTTTCCAGCAGATGGTCGCCATCGGCCGGGAGTATCAAGAGGTCCATTATGCCTATCTCGATCTGCACGATTCCTGGGATAAACCGCTTTCAAAGGATGAGAATGCTTGCGTTAAAGCATTGGCCGAGGAACTGGTCGATCTGCAGACGGTGTGTCAAACGATGTTAGTCATGCTCGGGGTGGACATCGACCAAGTCCGGCATGACGTAATAGAGAAAAACGCCCGGCGTGGCTACTACGACCGCAGTTAAAGAGGAGGAACCCATGTACACCAGCGAACGCAGCCGGCTACTCTCCATGCTTGCCGATCTCGAAGACGCGCCCGATTCTGAAAAAATGCAACTGCTCATCGAGCTGCTCCGCGAGCTGATCATGAGCGGCCGTTGGGATTAAAGGAGGGGGCCTTTATGAAGTTCTTTATTTGCCCGGAATCACAACAGACAGTTTTTCCGTCAAAGTGCCAGCGTGATTGCGAAAAGACCGGCTGGTGCGAGGAATACATGAAAGTAGCGCGAACCGGGTCCTATTCCATGGACCGGCTGCAGCCGAAAGGGGTTAAAACCCGGACGACCAGGGATTACAATGGTATCCCGGTCAAGTGCCCGGAGGGCCTTACTGAAGAAGAATTCCAGACCATCTGCGCCGAGGAAGTCGAGCTGTGGAAGGCCCGGCAGCGGGCGATCAGCACGATCGAGATTAGCGTCGACGGCGACGAGCTAGTTGTCTTCACCCGCGAGAAAAGCCCAATCAAGCGGTTACGCCGGATAACGGGCTATCTCAGCGACTTGACCGCTTTCAACGATGCCAAGCAGGCCGAAGAGGCTGTCCGATATAAGCATGTTCAACCCGCGCGGGACCATTCGGTCGACGATCCCGCCGATAAGCTTAGGGAGGCTTAAACTTTGAAACATGTTTACATTACTCACCCGCTGCGGGGCGAAAACTGGCGAGAAAACATAGAAAAAGCGAGTCGACATTGCCGCAAATATGTAATGGAGGACAAGGATATTCTCCCGGTGTCGCCGCTGCACGCGCTCGCTTTTCTCGACCCGAACACCTACGACCCCGAACACGGTATGCAGTTGTGCCTGGCGCTACTCGAAATGTGCGATGAGGTCTGGGTTCACGGCGAGTGGGAGAATTCCGAGGGCTGGCAGCGTGAAATAAAACACGCCTGGGGTAAAGACATCAAGGTCCGCTGGATCACCGATGAGGTGTCGGCATGAACGCTCTAAGCCTATTCACAGGGGTAGGGGGACTAGACCTTGCGGCTGAAGCCGTCGGCATGAAGATCGTCGCCTGCTGCGAGATAGAACCTTATCCTGTAGAGGTTCTGAAACTACGATTCCCAGGGGTGAAAATTTACAATGATGTACGAAAACTCTCCGCAGAACAGCTCCGAAACGACGGAATCCCTGGCATCGACATCGTCATCGGCGGGTTCCCTTGCCAGGACTTGTCCTGCGCTGGAAGACAAGCGGGCCTCGAAGGCGAAAGGTCAGGACTCTGGTTTGAAATGCTTCGAATCGTGCGGGAGGTGCGGCCTAGCTGGGTCCTTGCAGAAAACGTGCGTAACGCAGTTAATCTTGCGCTCGACACCTGCCGGGTGGGCCTGGAAGCCGAAGGCTACGAAGTCCGGTCTTTCGTCCTACCTGCATCTAGTGTCGGAGCGCCCCACAAAAGAGAGCGATTGTTCATCGTGGCCCACACCCAAAGGGTCGCCTAGTGGCCCGGATTATGCTCGAATGAACAGGGAAGGGAGCGGCGGTGACGATCTGGCTACCGCCGTCGCCCGCCAGCTCTGGCCGACACCTCGGGGGTTTGATGCTAATGCGGTGGCTCTCCTGCCGTGCCAAAACAAAGACAGAAAGCGCAGCTCACCGACCCACGACGGCCTGGCCCGGACGGTGGCCATGTGGCCGACACCACGAGCCAACGATGCGGAAAAGCGCGGCGATTTCGCAAACGATCCACGGAACGGTCTTCCAGCTGTAGCTAAATATTGGCCGATGTCGGCAGCGCAGGATACTAAAAACTCCACTTTGCTGGCGAGCCAAATCGGGAGCGACACCGTGCCGGGCGCGCTTCTGGAGCAGCTGTGGCCGACACCGCGTGCCGGAAAAACCGCCGGCGAGGATGCCGAGACTTGGCTTAAACGTAAAGAGGCCGGGAAGGTTTCAACCCCGCCGCTGGAGCTGGCGGTCAAGATGTGGCCGACGCCGGTAGCACAGGATTCAACAGGATCGACCGGCGGCTTCCAGCACAGTTCGCTCCGGACGGAAGTGTTGGGTCAGTTAAACGCCGACTGGGTGGAATGCCTCATGGGGTTCCCGATCGGCTGGACTGATGTCGAATGTAAAACGCCGCGGCCGTGGCCAGGGTGGCCAGCTCCGCTCGGGGCCGGTAATTGGCCGACGCCGCAATGTTTCGATGCTACCTGCGGCGACCTTCACGGCAAAGAATACACCGGCGCCAACCGCCACGCCCTGAAGCTGGGAAACTGCATTAATTCTGAAACCGGACAGTACGACTATGAACCGCCTCGGACAACCACCGGGCAGAAGAACCGGGCGAAGCGTCTAAAATGCTGCGGGAACAGTGTTGTATGGCTTCAAGTCCTGCCGATCATGCAGGCGATCATGGAGGTCGAATATGATTTTCTCTACGCCTGACGCTCTCAAAGCCCGGAACTTGAAGTACGACGGCCAGCTCGCTGTAGCGGTCGGTCGCAGCCGCTTCGAGAAAGATTGGAAAAATAAAGAAATGCCCTGGTCCGGTCTGGTTGAGAAACTCAGCCTGACGACCCGGACCAGGGAAAGCCTGGCCGAGTTTAACGCCATGTCGAAATCCGAGCAGGACAACGTGAAGGATGTCGGCGCCTTCGTCGGCGGCATCTTGAAGGGTGGCCGGCGGACAGCCGGGGCGGTCGCCTGGCGCCAGATCGTCACCCTCGACGCCGACTTCGCCGTGCCGGGGCTGTGGGACGAGTTCTGCCTGTATAACGACTACGCGGCTTGCGTTTATTCGACACACAAGCACCGTCCGGAAAAACCGCGCCTGCGCTTCGTGATCCCGCTGGCCAGGGCAGTTAACCCGGACGAGTACCAGGCGGTTTCTCGTATGTTGGCGCACGGCATCGGCATGGACTTTTTTGATGACACCACTTATCAGGCCCATCGCTTGATGTACTGGCCATCAACGTCGGCCGACGGCGAGTTCTATTTCCAGTTGCAGGATGGTGCCTGGCTTGATCCAGACAAGGTCCTTGCCAAGTATCAAAATTGGCAAGACCAGAGCCAATGGCCGGAATCTTCGCGGACCCGGAACAATCGGGCCAAGCTGGCCGAGAAGCAAGGCGACCCCTTAGCAAAGCCGGGCATCGTCGGTGCTTTCTGCCGGACCTACTCCATCCAGCAGGCCCTGGACACGTTCCTGTCCGATATTTACGAGCCGTGTGCCGTGGAGGGACGGTATACATACCTTCCAGGGTCCTCGGCCGGCGGCCTGGTCCTCTATGAAGACCGTTTCGCGTATTCCCACCACGGCACCGACCCGATCGGCGGGCAGTTGGTAAACGCCTTCGATTTGATCCGGCTGCACCGCTTCGGCGACCTGGACATCGAGGCCCAGCCGGGTACAGCGGTTAACCGGATGCCGAGCTACCTCGCCATGGTCGAGTGGGCAGCCGAGGACGAGAATGTCCGGATGACGATCGGCATGGAGAAGCTGGAGGGCGCCCAGGCCGACTTCGCCGACATAGTTATCGACCCGAACGACATGAGCTGGCTGAAAAAATTAAAAACCGGCACCAAGGGCGGTTATCTGCCGGTTGCGGAGAACATTCTGCTGATCTTGAAGCACGACCCGAACCTCGCCGGCAAGTTCGCCATGGACGATTTCGCTCACCGCATCGTGGTGGTCGGCGATCTGCCGTGGCGTCCGGCGAGCCAGAGCCGGTTCTGGACGGATGCCGACGAGGCCGCGCTGCGGAACTACTGCAGCCGCATCTACGGCATCGTGGGGAAAGGAATCGTCCTCGACGCTCTCATGGAGGTCCTGCTATACAACACGATTCACCCGGTGCGCGATTACCTGTCCGCTCTGGTCTGGGATGGCCGCCGGCGCCTGGACACACTGTTCGTCGATTACATGGGGGCAGCTGATACCGAATACACCCGCGCCGTCACCAGGAAGATGCTAGTCGCGGCCGTCGCCCGAGTCATGAACCCTGGCTGCAAGTTCGACAACATGCTCGTCCTGGTCGGCAAGCAAGGCCAAGGTAAAAGCTACCTGCTGAAACGGATCGGTCGATCCTGGTTTTCCGATTCGCTGACAACCGTCCAAGGCAAGGACGCCTACGAACAGCTTCAGGGGTCCTGGATTCTCGAAATGGGCGAGTTGTCGGCCATGAGAAAGGCCGAAGTCGAAGCGGTCAAGCACTTCCTGAGCAAACAGGTGGACAACTTCCGCGTCGCCTACGGCCGCAATATATCGTTCTTCCCCAGGCAATGTGTCGTTTTTGGGTCCACGAACAAGATTGACTTCCTCCGCGATGTCACCGGGAATCGGCGGTTTTGGCCGGTGGCCACGCGGGTCCGGAAGCCGGTAAAAAACATATTCCGGGACCTAACCGATGAAGAAATCGACCAGCTATGGGCGGAGGCCGTGGCCGCTTACAAAGACGGTGAAACACTTTATCTGGATGAAACCTTGGCCACCGTGGCGGCGGCTGTGCAAGAAGAACACATGGAAGAATCCGAGAAGTTCGGCCAGGTCCAGGAGTTCCTAGAAATCAAGCTGCCGACGGACTGGGCCGAGCGCGATCTCAGCGAGCGCCGAGCGTACTTCCTTGGCGATTTTGGCGAAGGCCCGGAGGGCACCGTCGAAAGGGACCGGGTCTGCGCCCTGGAAATCTGGGTGGAGTGCTTTGGCGGCGACCCGAAGACCTTTGACAACGCCCGTTCGCGGGAAATCAAGGACATTATGTACCGGATGCCGGGCTGGGTTTTCTATAAAAGTAAGCTGCGGTTCGGAAAAGCCTACGGCCTGCAAAGGTGCTACGTTAAATCGAAATAGATGTTACCACTCCGGGTCAGGTGTTACCACTCCGAAAAGGGGGAGCGGTGTTACCACCCGTTACCACAAACAAGCCGAGTGGTAACAGGGTGGTAACACCCACCGGCCCTGGTGAAATGCGACCGGCAGCGTTAGTGTTACCAGTGTTACCACTAAAAATTATAAAAATAAATAAATAAAAATAGAGGGGTAAAGGGGCCATATATACGCCTATAAACGCTATATAGAGGTTGCTACGATTTAGTGGTAACGTGGTAACACCCCTCTTTAGGAAGGACAAACGTGCTAGAAAGCACCATTGAAAATTACCTCAAACGCTATGTTGAAAAATTGGGCGGCCTTTGCTGGAAATTTGTGTCGCCCGGCACCGACGGCGTCCCTGATCGCATTGTCCTCCTAAATGGCCGGGTCATATTTGTTGAGTTAAAGGCGCCAGGGGAAAAGCCCCGGCCGCTGCAGTTGAAGCGCCACGCACAGCTCCGGGCGCTGGGTTTCGAAGTTGTTATCCTGGATTCGATTCCCGCCGTCGACCATTTTATCGGGGAGCTGATCGCACATTGCAATACACGCCGCACGTCTACCAGGACCATTTTTCCGAGCTGATTATGGACAAGCCTGCCGTGGCCGGTTTCCTGGACATGGGCCTCGGCAAGTCGGTCAGCACGCTGACGGCCATTGCCGAACTGCTGCACAACTGCTTCGAGGTTGAGCGCGTCCTGGTCATCGCGCCGCTACGGGTGGCGAAGTACACCTGGCAGGACGAAATCGAAAAGTGGGACCACACGTCCTACCTTAAGCTATCAAAGATTCTAGGCACCGAAAAGCAGCGCATCGCGGCGCTGAAAACTAACGCCGACATTTGGGTGATCAACCGCGAAAACGTGACCTGGTTGGTGAAATACTTTGGTAGCCGCTGGCCGTTCGATATGGTGGTCATCGACGAAAGTTCGTCATTCAAGTCCCACAAGGCCCAGCGTTTCAAAGCTCTCCGGAAAGTCCGGCCGCTTATAAAGCGGATCGTCGAGCTGACCGGCACGCCGGCGCCGAACAATCTCCTGGACCTGTGGCCACAGATTTACCTTCTGGACCGGGGCGAACGCCTGGGCCGCACCATCACCGCCTATCGCGACAGTTATTTTGAGCCAGACAAGCGAAACGGCCACATCGTCTATTCGTGGCGGCCGAAGCCCGGAGCCGAGGAGGCCATTTACGCCAAGATTGCGGACATCTGCGTCAGCATGAAGGCCAAGGATTGGCTTCAGCTGCCGCCTCGGATCGACAACGTCATCAAGGTGTCGCTGGAACCGGCCATCAAAAAGTTGTATAAGCAGTTGGAGCGCGATCTCCTGTTGCCCTACGCCGGCGGCGATGTCATCGCTGTCCAGGCGGCCGACCTGTCCAATAAACTGCTGCAGCTGGCGAACGGTGCCATCTACGATGAAAATAAAGCGGTCCGCGTCATCCACGATTCCAAGCTGGATGCGCTGGAGGAAATCATCGAGGCGTCGGCCAACGGCAACCCGGTCATGGTGTTCTATTGGTATAAGCACGACCTGACCCGGCTACAGCAGCGGTTCCCGCACGCCCGCACCCTGGACAGCACAAAGGATGTGAAGGCATGGAATTCTGGAAAGATACCGCTGCTGCTTGTGCATCCGGCCTCCGCCGGGCACGGTCTAAACTTGCAGGCTGGCGGGAATATCATCGTATGGTTCGGCCTGACCTGGTCGCTGGAGCTGTACGAACAGGCGAACGCGAGGCTGGACCGGCAGGGTCAGACAAAGTCTGTCATTGTCCACCATCTTGTCGCCGCCGGCACAGTCGATGAAGATGTGATGAAAGCGTTACAAAATAAAGCCACCGGGCAAGACGCCCTAATGGCCGCCGTCCGATCGCGGATCTGCGAGGTTCAGAAAATAAAGGCTGCCTAACGGGGGAGGACGCACTAATGAACATGCTACCTGTCAACAAAGAATGGGACCGGCGCATCCGGTGGGCAGACAAGCAGCGGCCGGCACAGAAGCAAAAACCCAAGGGAGGGGACAAAGGTTGCTTGACTACGCTGGCCAGAACCGCTGCGCCACAAAGTGGCTCTTGGAATATCCGGAAAGAAGGCTAGACTTCCTGGACCGTATGGGGGAGTTCACCGCGTTGTCGGCCACTAAACTGACTGGGATGCCAATGGGCACCGATGTCGGCCGGCCGGTCGAGAGCCTGGGCCTGTCCCTGGCACGGCTGGAAGACACACGGCTCTGGATTACCACCATTGAAGACACCGAAAAAAGCCTGGGGGAGAAGAAGCTCGCTTTCCTCAATGTCCGGCGCTGGGTCCACCGACAGCAGCAGGAGGTCGGCAACACCGAGAAGGGACGGCCGGGCTGGGTGGACGAGTCCCAGGCACGGTATGCCGATTGGTTCTACCGGCGGTATGGCCGGGCTAACTGCCCGGACCCGAAGACCATGACGCGGTGGTGGGATGAGATCGTGAACGTCGCCGTCCGGATCGCGATCGCTCGCGGCTGTTCTTTCCAGAAATAATAAAACACCACCCCAAAATACGACATTTCCGTGATAATATGTTATCGAGCACCATGGCCACCAGGGCCTACCAGGTGAAAAAAATTATTGAACCGCCGACTTTTGTTCGGCGGTTTTTTTATTGGAGGTGTACATCGTGAAGAATGGATGTGATTATTTCAAGCCTGCGCGGGACGATATCGTAAATTGTCCAAGCTGCATCCACTGGCTGCCCGAGCGGGAACGCTGCGCTATTGAAAGAAAAGTCCTGCAAAACAATAAGACCGCACTGGTCCATGAGCCTGTTCCTCCGGGCAGCGGCGGGCGTCGGCGTTTCCTCCGGTGAGTACCCCCCGGGTCGACCGGCGACCGGCTGCCAAAGCCGGACCGGAGGTGGGCCTCAAATTTTGCGCGTGAATTTTATTTACGGTTTTTTGGAAAGGCGGGCGCCGATGTGGCCGAACTTAAAATAATTTATAAAAACATTTCCGAGGTTTTCCCATACATAAACAATCCGCGAAACAATGAGAAAGGCGTCGACAAAGTTGCCGCCAGTATCAAAGAATTCGGGTTCAAAGTGCCGATCATCATCGACGGTGCTGGTTGCATCGTGGCGGGCCACACCCGCATCCTGGCTGCTCAGAAGCTCGGCATCGAGCAGATTCCTTGCGTGGTGGCCGACGATTTAACCGAGGCCCAGGTCAAGGCGTTCCGGATCGCCGACAATAAGGTGGCGGAATTCTCCACCTGGGACGAGGGTTTGCTGCTCCAGGAGTTCGAGGCGCTCCGCGAGATGGATTTCGATGTCAGTTTGACCGGCTTCGACCTGGCGGATGTGGAACTGATCGAGCAAGAGAACGGTGCCGGCGGCGAAAAGGGCGATGACGACAACTTCGACATGTCCGATGAGCTGGAGAAAATCGTCGAGCCGGCCACGCAGCCGGGCGATGTTTACGTTCTCGGGGCGCACAGGCTGCTCTGTGGCGATGCGACGAAGCTAGAAGACGCTAAGAAACTGATGGACGGTGCCCTGGCGGATATGATCTTCACCGATCCTCCGTACAACGTGGCCTACGAAGGCGGCACGGCCGACAAGCTGACCATTATGAATGATTCGATGTCCGATGCCAACTTTTACCAGTTCTTAAAAGACGCTTACACGACAATGCTCGCGGTCGCCAAACCTGGCGCCGCGATTTATGTTTGTCACGCCGATTCCGAGGGCCTCAATTTCCGGAAGGCGATGATCGACGCCGGCTGGCTAGTTAAGCAGTGCTTGATCTGGGTCAAGAACACTTTTGTTTTGGGCCGGCAGGACTACCAATGGAAACATGAGCCAATTCTTTATGGTTGGAAGCCCGGCGACGCTCACTACTTCAATGGCGGACGAAAGCAATCCACAGTAATCGACGACATCGCCGGCATCACGGTCCAGCCGGACGGCGACGGCTACATAATTTCCTTCGCGAGCGGGCTGGCCAGCACCAGCATCCGGGTCCCGAGCTACGAGGTGCTGTTCGCGGGCCTCGATGACGAAACCACCACCTGGCGGATCGAGAAGCCGTCCAGGAACGCAGACCACCCGACGATGAAGCCGGTCGCGCTCTGCGCTCGGGCCATCAAAAACTCCAGCAAGCTGGGCGGTATTGTGGTCGATCTGTTCGGCGGCTCTGGTTCGACGCTCATCGCGTGCGAGGAAACGGGACGGGTGTGCTACACATCAGAGCTGGACCCGAAATATTGCGACGTCATCGTCGCCCGCTGGGAACAGTTGACCGGAAAGAAGGCGATGCGGATTGCAGCAAAAAAAGCTAAACCTAAACGAGCAGGCGGCTGAGATTCTGCGGATCGCCGAAAAACACGGCGTCGAGCAGAATTTCTTCTTTATAACCACCTTCAAACGCTACCAGGTCCAGCTCAAGATTTTAAACGAGTTGGAAAAAACGATCAACGAGGACGGTGTGCTGGTCACTAAACAGTACATCAAAGGCCGGGAAAATGTTTACTCCCATCCGGCCATCGCCGACTACAACAAAACGGTGGACAGCTCGAACCGGACCGTGGCCACGCTGGTTAAAATCATCACCACGCTGCGGCACGGCGACAAAGAAGAAGAGGACGAGCTGCTCACGTTCCTGCGTAGGCACTAGGTGGCCGCCATGAGCTACTTGGAGGAATACACCAGGAAGGTTCTTTCTGGCGAGATCGTCGCCTGCCGGCGGATTAAACAGGTCTGCACGATGCTGCTGGATAAGCTGGTCCACCCGGAAAAATACGACCCTTGGGTCTTCGATGAAAAGCTGACCGAAAAACCCATCGACTTCATCGAAACCTTTTGCAAGCAGGCCCAGGGAAAGATGGGCACACCGATCCGGCTGGAACTGTTCCAGAAGGCGAAGTTCCAGGCCATCTTCGGCTTCGTCCATAAGGACACCGGGTTCCGTCAGTACAACGAGTGCCTGACGATCGAGGGCCGGAAGAACGGAAAATCGTCCGAATCGGCCGCGGTCAACCTATACCTCTTGATGGGCGACGGCGAGGGCGCGCCGGAAATCTACAATATCGCCACCATGCTCGATCAGGCCAAGATCGGCTGGGAGTACGCCTATAAAATGGTCAAACAGTCGCCGGTCCTCCGGAAGCATATCCGGAAAAGGATCAGCGACCTCTATTTTCCCCACAACATGGGGATTATCAAGCCCCTGGCCTCCAATTCGAACAGCCTGGACGGCCTGAACGCCCACGGAGTCACGATTGACGAGTTGTCGGCCATCAAGAACCGCGATATTTACGACTTGATGAAACAATCCATGTCGGCCCGCCAGCAGCCGCTGCTCTTTTGCATCACAACCAACGGCTTTGTCCGAGACGGCATTTTTGATGCACAGTACGATTACGCCTGCGCCGTCCTGGACGGCAAGGTCAAGGATGAGCGGTTCCTGCCGTTCATCTATGAACTGGACGACAGGAAGGAATGGGACAAAGAGGATTGCTGGATAAAAGCAAATCCAGGTTTAGGTTCTATCAAATCAATTTCCTTTTTGCGCGATTGCGTCGCCAAGGCCAAGAATGACCCGGCGTTCAAGCCGACGGTCATGGTCAAGGACTTCAACATGAAAGAGAATGCTAATTCGGCCTGGCTCACCTGGGATGAAATCAACAACCAGGAGGAGTTCGACTTCCGGAGCTTGGGTTTCCGCTATGGCATCGGCGGATTCGACGCGTCCGAGACGACGGACCTGACGGCTGCCAAGGCGCTCTGTATGAGGCCGGGCGACGACAAGATTTACGTTAAATCCATGTACTGGATTCCGGAGGAAGTGCTTCGCAAGATTGACGCCGACGGCAACCGGCGCGAGCGCGACAACGTGCCGTACCTGCTCTGGGAACAACAGGGCCTGCTGCGGACGACGCCGGGAAATAAGATCGATAAACGTTGCATTCTGGAATGGTTCAAGGCGCTAAGGGACGAGGACGACCTGTATATTCTCTGGATCGGCTACGACCCCTGGCACATCGAGGAAGCGTTGCTGAACGAGTTTATTGGCGAGTTCGGTAAGGACAGTATGATTAAAATCCGGCAGGGGGTTCAGACCTTGAGCTATCCGATGAAGTCGCTGAAAGGCGACCTGGCCGCGAAGAAGATTGTCTTCAATAAAAATCCGATTGACATGTGGAACCTCTCGAACCTGGAAATCCGGACGGATATCAATGGCAACATCCAGCCGGTGAAGGGTATTGACAACCGCCGACGTATCGACGGCGCCATGGCGCTGATCGACGCCTATATCGTCCTCCAGGACAAGATGGACGAATACAGCAATCTGATCTGAGGTGGGCCGTGGCGCAAGATTTTGCTAAAGCATTTTACAGGTCAGCGGCCTGGCTGAAATGCCGCGCGGCCTACATCGCTTCGGTTTTCTACTGCTGCGAGCTGTGCCATGAGCCGGTCGGCACCGGCGGGATTCTCCACCACAAAATCCTGCTGACGCCCGAGAACATAAACGACCCGGCCGTCACGCTTAACTGGGATTGCCTGGAGTACCTGTGCCAGCGGTGTCACAATGAAACCCACGGGGACAACCTTCCGGTTCGGGAGGGGGTCCGATTCGACGAACAAGGCAATCTGGTTAGGGGGTGAAAACTTGGAGTTTAGGAATATGTTCAACGCCGTTTTTGGCGATAAAAAGCCGCCGGTCAACGTGACCCAGTACCAGTTCCTGAACGACTACGCGCCGTTCTTCTCGTCCGTCAGCGGCAATTTTTACGACAACGACGTGGTCAGGACCTGCATCGACGCGATCGCCCGAAACGCGGCGAAGCTGAAGCCTAAACACATCAGGCGGGCCAACGGCCGGATCGCCACGGTGGCCGACGATCTGCAATGGCTCCTGGAGGTCCGGCCCAACCCATATATGTCCGCATACGATTTTCTCTACAAAGTGGTCAGCCAGCTCTACACCAACAACAATTCCTTCATATATATCCACCTCGATACGCTTGGCAAAATAACCGGCCTGTTCCCGCTGTCGTATTCCTCGATTGAGTTCGTGGAATATCAGGGGGAACTGTACTGCCGGTTTTATTTTTTGGGCGGCTTTAAGATGACGGTGCCGTACACGGAGCTGATCCATCTGCGGCGCCATTTCAATGGCGACGACATCTTCGGGGAGAGCAACCAGAAGCCTTTCAAGCCGACGCTGTCGCTGATCCAGACGGTCAACGAGGGGATTATCAACGCGATAAAATCCAGCGCCCGGCTGCGGGGCTTCCTGAAATTCACCCAGACGCTCCGGCCGGAGGACTTGAAGGCACAGCGGGACAAGTTCGTCGCCGACTACCTGTCCGTCAATAACGACGGCGGCATTGGCGCCGTGGACGCCAAGGCCGACTTCACGCCGGTGGAAATGAACAGCAAAATGGTCGACGACAAGCAGATGGCGGTGATCCGCGACAACGCCTACCGCTACTTCGGCGTGAGCGAGAACATCATCAAGGCCGATTATACCGAGGACCAATGGAACGCCTTCTATGAGAGCGTTTTGGAACCCATCGCCATTCAGCTCTCGCTGGAGTTCACCGAAAAGTGCTTCTCCGACCGGGAGAAGGGGTTCGGCAACGAGATAGTTTTCGAGGCGAACCGGCTGCAGTACGCCAGCAACCAGACCAAGATTAACCTGTTGCAGTATCTCATGCCCATGGGCATCTTCTCCGTCAACGACGCGCTTGAAATCCTCAACATGCCTCCGGTGGAAGACGGCGACCGGAGGATTTTTTCTTTGAACTACGTCAACGCCAAGCTGGCCGACGCCTACCAGACAGGTGCGCCGGCGACAGACCAAAATCTGAACACAGGGAGTGGTGCAAATGGGGGAAAAACGACTGAAGGAAATCCGCCTGGCGGAAATGCGGGCGCTTCCGCAAGGTGATTGCCAGGAAATGGTAGTTGAAGGCTACGCCATAGTTTTCGAACAGCCGACGGTTTTATGGACCGATCCGGACACCGGGAAGGAATACAAGGAGGTTATCTCGCGAGGCTCCCTGGACGGAGTTGACCTGTCGGACGTTCCATTTAAGTACAACCACAGCGATAATGTGATGATTATGGCGCGATCCCGGAACAAAACCCTGACGCTCATCCCGGACGATCGGGGCCTGAAGGTGATCGCCAACCTGGCGCCCACCACCACCGGCAAAGACTTATACACGCTCATCCAGCGCGGCGACATCTCGAAGATGTCGTTTGCTTTTTATGTGGCCGACGACGAGTACGACCGGAACACGTCGTCGCGGCGGATCAACAAGTTCGCCTGCATCGGCGACGTGTCGGCCGTGGACATGCCGGCTTATGAACAGACGTCGCTGTCGGCCAGGTCCTACTGCGAGAGGCAAAAGGCTGCGGCCGAGCTGGTGGAGCGGGAGCGGCTGGAGGCCAAGGCTCGCGAGCAACTGGCGCAACGCCGAAAGGCGCTTACAATCAGAACCTTCCTGTAAAATTGCGGCCGGATTGGCTGCTTTTTTAATGCCTTAACCGCGAAGCTGGAGAGCCTAGCGGGCGCCTCTGGAGAGGGCGTGGCCATTTCGTTTTCGCTTCCGTTCCAAAACAAAAAAATCTGGAGGGTAAAACCGATATGGAAAAAAGGATGCAAGAAATCGCGGCTCGGAAAGCTGAAATTCGCAGCCTGCTCCAGTCCGGCGCCGAGTGCGATCTGGACGCTATCCAGGCCGAACTGGAAACCCTGGAAACTGAAGAACGCGCTATTCAAAAGCGCCAGGAGATCGCTAACAAACTGAATGTTGGCGATGTTCGTGGCCGGATCATCCTGCCTCCGGGCGCCAAAGCCGGCCAGGACGACGAGCAACGCAGCGAGATCGACACCACCACCATGGAGTACAGAACCGCTTTCATGAAGTATGTACTTCGCGGCACCCCGATCCCGGCCGAACTGCGGGCTGACGCTACCACCACTACCGCCGGCGCTCCGATCCCGCAGAACGTCCTCAACACCGTTGTGGACAAGCTGCTGGCCAGCGGCATGATCCTGCCTCTTGTTACCCAGACCAACTACAAAGGCGGCGTGGCCATCCCCAACTCCAGCGTGAAGCCTGTCGCCACCTGGGTGGCCGAGAGCGCCGGCAGCGACAAGCAGGCCAAGACTACCGGCTCCATCATCTTCGGTTACTACAAACTGCGCTGCGCCGTTGCCGTCAGCCTGGAAGTCGACACCATGGCCGTGCCCGCGTTCGAGGCCGTCCTGATTAACAATGTTTCCCAGGCGATGGTCATCGCGCTGGAGCAGGCGATCATTTCCGGTACCGGCAGCGGCCAGCCGACCGGCATTATTTCGGCCGGCACGCCTGTCAACGCGGGTCAGGTAATCACAGGCACCCCTTCGCGGAAATCATTTGTTGCGGCCGAGGGCGCCCTGGATATTGCCTACGAGGCAACGGCGAAGTGGTGCATGACCAAGCAGACCTGGAACGCCATGCTGGGTGAGTCCGATACCGCCGGCCAACCTGTCGCCCGCGTGAATGAAGGCATTCCCGGAAAATTATCTCGCACGCTGCTCGGCCGTGAGGTTGTGCTGTGCAACTATCTCCCGTCTTTCGCCACCGGCCTGACCGCAGGCACCGTCTGGGCGTTCCTGTTCGATTTCAGCGACTATGTGCTGAACACGAACTACAACATCAATATCCAACGCTACCAGGAGATCTGGGTTGGCGACGACTGGGTAACCCGGGCTGTCCTCATCGCCGACGGTAAAGTTACCGATCCCAATTCCCTGGTCACTCTGGTTAAGTAATAATGGGGCGGAGCAATCCGCCCTACTTTTTTGAGGTGGTGAACACATGAGGAAAATCGACAGCGTGGCGGCAGCGTTCGCCGAGCTGAACCACAAAATCGTCACCGATATTCTCGCGCGGGGCTATTCGCCCAGCGACGCGGAAACCCTGGCCACGGTCCGCGAGAACCTCAAAGTCCTAAAGGATTTTGCCATTGACGAGCCGGCAGCTCCGGCCGCTGCCTCAGCGAAAACCAAGGCTGGTGGCTAATCATGGCTACGGCTCTCTCGCTTGAAGACGTGAAGCTCTACCTTCGGGTCGACAGCGACGACGAAGACGCACTGCTCCAGGACCTTATGGACGGTGCAATCGGTTATATGCAGCGCATGACCGGCAAGGTCTACGACCCGGCGGACGGCGTGTGGAAGATGGCGGTCAAGTACCTCTGTTCGCATTGGTATGAAAACCGGGACAGCGCGGCTGCCGGCCGCGACGCCAGGGTGGACCACACCATCGACGCACTCATTAGCCATATTTCCCTTTGCAAGGATTACGCGGACCTTCCGCCGGTGTCGCCATGATCGCCGGCCGGATGAGCTGGCGGATCACCCTACTGCGGCCGGTTAAAACCCCCGACGGCATGGGCGGCGCAAAGTCCAGCTATCAGGCCGCCGGCAAGGTCTGGGCGGAATTCCGGAATCCGAACGCAAAGGAACTGACGGCCGCCGGCACGGTGATCAGCGACCTGGTCCGGCTGGTATCCATCCGGCGCCGCAGAGATATCCGTCGCGGCTGGCGGGTGCAGCACGACGGCCGGAGCTTCGACGTGCTGCACACCTACGACATCGACCGCGAAACAACAATGCTCGTATGCCGGGAGGTGGTGACTTAGATGGCTTCTTTCACGGTGAATCTGGGCATCAACGATCTCCAGCGCACCCTCGGCGCCTTCAAATCCTACGACGCCAAAACCCAGGAAAGGCTGCGGGCAACGGTTCAATCGTCGACCTCGGCCATCATGCTGGGGGCAAAACGGCGGGCGCGGGTCAGGTCCGGTGGGCTGGTCAAAAACATTTCCATGACCTACGACGGTACCAGAAACATCGGTACCGTCCGGGCGAAGTCGCCGCACGCCCACCTAATGGAGTACGGTGCGCGGGCCGCGAAAGTGCGTCCGGACCGGAAGAAAGCCCTCCATAGCAGCGCCCTGACCGGCAGCGGCTTTGCGGCCTCGGCCAACATCCCGGCCCGTAAGGCCTACCCCTTCATGCGGCCGGCGTTCGAGGACGAAAAGCCGAACCTGGTCAGGTCGGCCGCGGCGGTGGTCAAGCCATGATCATAATGCGGCGCATACCCATGACAGCCCTGCAGACAGGGCTGTTTAATTTATTGTCTGCCGGCCAGACGACGCCGGTTTATGACGATGTCCCGGAAGACGCCGTTTTCCCCTATATAACGATCGGCGCCTTTACCTGCAAGCGGGTCGCCGACAAAACGTCGGATATCTGGGACGCATCTATCCAGATCCATATCTGGTCGGAGTATAACGGCAAGGCGGAGATCAACGCAGTTGCCAACGACATCGCCACGGTGGTTTCGTCGGCCGCGATCGAGGCGCCCGGCTTTTTTGTCATCAGCCAAGACGTGGACTTTTTCGAGGCGTTTGCCGAGGACGAGTTCGGGTATCACGGCGTTCTCACCCTCGTCGTCACCATTCAAAACACAGGAGGCTGATAAGTATGGCCGTTAATCTTCCCAGCAATCCGTCGCCGGCCCAGGCCACGGTCGGCAAAGATTATTTGCTCTACATCAACACCGGGACCGCTGCTGTTCCGGTCTGGACATTAATCGGCGGCCAGCGGGCGGGCACCCTGACCCGCAAGGGCGACACCATCGACGCCAGCGACAAAACCACCGGCGGCTGGAAGGCTTCGCTGGTCGGGCTGCTCAGTTGGGCGATCTCCCTGGACGGGCTGGTGCTTCTCCAGGACGCGGGCCTCACCGCCCTGGAAACCGCGTTCAACGCCGGCCAGCAGGTCAACATCCAGTTCGTCTATCCGGACGGCAAATTCCGCACCGGCTGGGGTTCCATTTCCGAATTGACCATCGACAACCAATACAACCAGGCCGCCACGCTGAAAGGCACCATCGACGGCGTCGGCCCGCTCTCCGATCTCACCGATCCCGAAGCCTAAGACTGAATAAAAAAGGGTCGGGCGGGTCCGCTTTACGCGGGCCTGCCGGCCTAAAGTCAAGGAGGAAATTATGAAAAAGACGATACCCTTTGAACTCTTTGGGGCCGGGCAGACCATTTACTTCGACATCCTTCGTCTTGCCGAGCTGGAAAAGGTGCTGGGCGATTCAATCATAAACGTGGTGCGGCGTCAGGACGCCGGTATTAATTTCTGCATCGCGGGCCTCTTGGTCGGCCTGAAGCACCACTACAACCGGCCGACGGCGGCTCTCATGGCCGAGAAGATCGAGGAATACCTCGACAAGGGCGGCAACCTGGACGAATTGGCGCTGCCGATTGTGCAGGCGATTCTCGAAACCGGCATATTCGGCAAGGTGGACCCGGAAAGAAAAAACCCGACGCCGGCGGCAGAGTAACCTTTGGGTCTTTTGCAGAGTGGGCGGATTGGGCGGAGCCTCTGGCCTACGGCCAGCTGGCGCTTAAGCCTTGGGAGTTTGGGCGGCTGCAGCCGCACGAATTCATCCTGCTTCTGCAGGGTTACTCCTGGCGCCAGACACAACAGGAGAACATGCTCGCGTATTTCGTCTGCCAGTTGATGAACATCGAGGGCAAGTGCCTGACGCAGCCAATCTGCGCCCAGGACCTGCTGGAGCCGATTCGCGGCGAGCGCAGGCAAAAACGGGACGACGATGAGGAATATCTGCGGGACCAGTTTAAGGACATCCTCGGAAAGGCGGGTGTGTAGGCTTGGCAACGATCGCTGAACTACTGATCAAAATCGGGGCTGATAATTCCGGGCTGAAGAAAACCCTCAGCGACAGTCAGTCCAGCGTACAGGCCGCCTTTTCCATGGTGCCCATAACGAGCTTCACCGGCGCGATCAGCGGAGCGACGGCCGGCCTCGGCAGCATGATCGGCAAGCTGTCCGGACTCGCGGCGCTGGCCGCCGGCGGTTTTGGCCTCGGCGCCATCGTCGAGGGTGCTGTAAACTCCGGCGAAGCGGTCCATGAACTTAGCGAACGGCTCGGTATCAGTACGACGGAGGCGGCGCGGCTATCCAAGGTGCTGAAGCTGACCGGCGGTGACGCTGAATCCTTCGCCGGCGCCATGATGCGCCTGGATAAAAACCTTTTTGCGTCAGGGGATGCGGGCGAGAAAGTCCGCGCCACCCTGGCGCTTTTTGGTGTTTCCCTTACCGACAGCACCGGAAAACTTCTGCCGCTGAACGAGCAGCTGGCGAATTTGAGTCGGGGATATAAACAGGCTCAGGCCGGCGGGCTGCAGCAAGAGTTCATCATGCAGACTTTGGGCGTTCGCGGCATGGCCCTGGTAAAAACACTCGAAGACTACCATGAGGCGTCCGAAAAAGCGGCCCTGGTGAAAGGGGTCGGGCTTGACCCCGAGCGGCTGCACGAACTGAAACTGGACATGGAAGTCGTGACCATGCAGGCGGGCCAGATCGGAATGGCGTTTACGTCGGCGCTCGCGCCGGTGGCGCAGCAGCTCTTTCCGCCGATCATGTCGGGCCTGCAAACGACAGCCGCCTTTCTGAGTGAAAACAGGACACAGGTTGTAGAGCTGACCAAGGACGCCCTCGGGCTGCTGGTGGCGTATAAAGGCATCCAGCTGCTGGCCAGCGCCGGCGGTGCCATCGGCTCCTTCTGGCAGGCCGCTGCGGCTGAGGCTGCCGCGTCCGCCGCCGTCCAAGCCGGGGCGGCCGTGGGGCTTTCCACAGCTCAGGAGCGGGCCATCGCCCGGGCGGTCGCCGCAAGCGACAAGATGTACGCGAAGATGCAGGCCGACGCGGTACGAACCGCGCAGGCGGCCGGGTTAAGCGCGGAGCAAACCGCTATCGTAATCGCGGAAAAGTGCGTCGAGATTGCCAACGCGAGCACGGCCGCAGCTGGGAGAATCCGGGCGGAAATGACGGCTGCCTTCCTGGCTCAGGCCGAGGCGGCCACGGTGGCTGCCGGCAAGACGGTCGCCGCCAACGAAATGGCAGCGGCTTCGGCAAGAGTGGCCGCGACGGCCGGGATGGAAATGGCTGCTGCGACGGCGGCCCAGGGAACGGCGGCCGTGGTCGCTGCCGAGAAGACGGTCGGCGCCATGGCGACGGCCAGGGTGGCGGCCGGGAACTTCCTGTCGGGCCTGTGGGCCTTGGCCGGCGGCTGGCTCGGCGTGGCGGTGGCCACCGGGTTCGCCATAAAGGCCCTAGTCGAGTATTTGGACGGGCTTCACAAAGTCCAGAGCTACGATCCCAAGGCTGAGGTCTGGGATGATCCCAGCCGGCCCGGCAAGCATCTGGTCGGCCGTACCGTCGCTGCCCAATGGGTGGAGGCGCCGGGCACCGAAATGGGCGGCTACTTTATGCCCGAACATACCGCGCGGGTCGCCATGACCGATGCGGAAGAAGAAGAGCATGCCGCCTGGAAGGCTTGGTCCGATAAACAAAAAAACCAGAAACCCTGGCTCCAGAATGGCGACGGCCTTGACCCTGATCTGGCCGCAAAGATGGCCGGAATCATGGCGGATAACGGCAAGGACTCCAAGGTCCACGACCGCATAGCTCGAATTCAGCGGGCTAACGCGCAGGCGGACCAGCTCATTGCCGATCTCAATAAAAGGATTGCTGCCAGCACCAGCATCGCCTACGAGGCTGGGATGGCCAACATCACGGACGAAGTCCAGCGGATGAACAACCAAGTTGCTGAAATCACCAAAAACGGCGGCGACGTTTCGGGCCTCGCGGATAAAATCGCGGAATACCAGAAGGTGGCGGCGGTCAAGGTTAAGGACGTTTGGCGCCAGGCGTGGCAGGATGTCAAAGACCAAGCGGCGCTCGTCAACGCGCAGCTGCTGCACGATAAAATGGCCGAAGCTGACGCCGAGTATCAAATTGCGCTCACCCGGATCGAGAAGGAACGCAAAGCGGAAATCGAGGCTATCGCCAAAAACGGCAACGACCGAGAAGCGATCAACCAGGCGAATGCGGACGCCGAGGCCAAGAAGAAGCTCGCGGCCCGAAAGCGCGATTACGCCAAGGGCGACGAGCTGCTTCAGCAAAATCAGCGTGCCCTGGAAAGCGCCTCCCTGCAAGTCGCCATCGCCAGCAAAACGCAGGCCGAGGTTGATGCCATAAGGGAAAAGGGCCTCAAAAAATATATCGAAGATCTGAACACCCAATACGCTGCTGCGGCTGGCGACGCCGAACGGCAGCTGGCGATCCAGCGCCAACTCGCCGACGCCGTCGCGCAGCAGAACCAGATCGCCGCCACGCAGGTGGAGACAGCGTGGGGCGTCGCCTTTAAGGAAATCCGGGATGAACAGACCAATTACGCCGACATTATCGTGGGCGCCTGGCACAACATCAGGAGTTCCGTCGAGGACACCTTCGACAAAATGGTGGACCAGGGCCTGTCGGCCACCGACGCCCTGCGGAATATCTTTCAATCCGTCGTGGCGGACATCGAGAAGATGTTCCTCAAAATGTGGGCGAACCAGTACATTATCGGTCCGCTGCAGCAATTGCTCGGCGGCCTGATCGGCGGCGCTGCCGGCGCCAGTACAACCGGCTCCGGCGCCAAGACAGCGGGCTTGACTTCTATCCCGAGCGCGGCCGAGGCCAACCCACTCCAGCATTTCGCCGCCGGCGGCACAGCCTCCGGCTGGTCCATCGTCGGCGAGGAAGGTCCGGAGCTGGCCTACTTCGGCAACACGGCCCACATCTACACGGCCGGCCAGTCGGCGGCCCTGCTGGGTTCGACCCGGAGCGCGCCGGCAAGTCCGAGCGTGAATGTGAATGTCGTTAACCGCAGCGGGCAGCAGCTCTCCGTTTCGCAACAGGCCCAATACGATCCTGCGACGCACACCATGCTGATGCAGATGTTCGTTGACGGCGTATCCAAAAACCTGGCCGGGTCACGCGACCTGCTGTTCGGGAGGGGGTAAACCATGAGCTATCCGGCGTTTCCGGCTATCGCGCCTCCGTCGCTGTCGCCTTCGGGACCGCAGGAGGATGTTTTCCAGGATAACAGAATCAGCTCACCTGTCGACGGCGGCTACACGGTTAGCCGCCCTCGCTATACCCGGAACAAGATGGGCAAGAACTACACCTGGACGGCCATGTCAAATGCGGACTATGCCCTGTTTAAGTCCTTCGTGTTGGCGAATTACGCCAACATTTTTGTTTGGGCCGACCAGGATACCGGCGAACCGGTGAATGTGCAGTTCGTTTCGCCGCCCAAGGCAGTAAAAACCCTGCTGGGCTATTGGCACGTGGAAATTTCGATCGTGGAGGCGTAGCCTATGCCCTTATCGTTTTCGAGCGCCGGCCTGATTGAGAAAAACAAACTGGCGAGCGACCACCCCTGGATCGTGCTGTTCGAGGTACAGTTGCCCGATGGGACAAGTGCCCACCTGGCGAAAAACAACGAGGTCGTCACCTGGCGGAACATTGCCTGGGAGCCGATCCCGGTGGTGCTGTCGGACAATACCCAGGACATGAAGTCGATGTCCACGTTCACCGTTCAAATCTCCAATGTTTCCGGTGTCATTCAGTCTTATCTGGAAGAGTACAACGGCCTGGTGGATTGCGCTATCATCATCCGGCTGGTCCACGCGGCGCATCTGGACAACACGACTCCGGAGATCGAGGAATCGTTCAACGTGCAAAGCGCGGCCTACGATGAGGAATGGGTGACGTTCACACTGGGTTCGGACTTCTGGATGTACTACCGGGCGCTCGCCGACCGCTATCTGCCGGATTTTTGCTGCTGGAAGTATGGCCAGATCAAGTGTGGCGTGTCCGCCTTGACGTTGGCCCAGTACCCCTCCTGCGGCCACACGCTGGCGGATTGCCGGAAGCGGAATAACACGCTGCGGTTTGGGGGCGCGCCGGGAATGGGGGGATTTTATGCGTCGAGTAGTTGACCTGGTTGGCAAGCCTTTCCAGGAGGGAGGGAAAGGCCCTGACGGCTATGATTGCTGGGGCTTGGCCGTCGAGGTTTTCCGCCGGCACGGCATCCTGGTGCCGGATTACCGGCTGACCTGCGAAACCGTCACCAGCGGGGTTACGAGCAAGAGCGACCAATGGGCGCGGTGCGTCGGCGAAGTGCCGGCGCCGGCGCTCATTGTGTTTACGACGGTGGGGATCGCCGACCATGTCGGCGTCTATCTGGGCGCCGGCAAATTCATCCACGCCCACAGATCGGCGGGCGTGGCAATAACCGGGGTCGACCACATCTTCTGGAAACGGCGCATTGAGGGCTATTACGCGCCGGGCTGGCTAACATGAAACTGATTTTTGTCCGGAATCCGGTTACCCCAGACCAGCGGGAAATACGACACGTGGACGCCGGGCCGACCGTCGCCGAACATATCGAGCCGATCACCCGGCTCTGGCCCGGCACAGAGTTTTCGGTCAGCATCAACGGCCACCAGCTGCTGAAGGAAGAATGGGACACCCTGGTCCCGGGCGACTACGACAGCGTCGTTGTGCATCCGGTGCTGGCCAGAGGCGTATCGAACTTCTTCCGGGCTGTGTTCAGTATCGCTGCCATATCGTTCATGGGCGGCCTGTTCGCTCCGCTGGGCGGGGCAAGTTCCTTTATGAAGACTGTATGGACGGCGGTCGGCAGCTATGTCGGCGGCCGGATCGCCAACGCTATCCTGCCGCCGCCGAAGCAAGAATACAACCCCCAGCAGCAATCCAACACCTACGGCTGGAACGGCCCGCAGCCGACCGCCGAGCCGGGCACGCCGGTGGCGAAAACCTACGGCACCGTCCGGATTGCGCCGGTGCTGCTGGCCCGGTTCGTCACCTCCGATGGAAGCAAGCAATACTTGAATCTCCTGTATTCCGGCGGTGAAGGCCCGGTCGATTCCATCGACAACATCCTCATCGACGGAAACCCGATAGGGAACTACGGCGCCAATGTCCAGGTCGATATCCGGTACGGCACCAATGACCAGGCGCCGATCGCCAATTTCAACGACACCGTCACTGATCGCCAACTGGGCTACGAACTGGACACCGCCGGCAATTGGTCGACCCATACCACCGTAGGAACGGCCGACCAGGGGCTGCAGATCACCCTGGAGTTTCCTTACGGTCTCGCCCACGTCAACGGCGACGGCAGTCTGGGCAACGCCTCGGTAACGATTGAAGCCCAGTATCAGCCTGTAGGCAACGGGTTCTGGTCCTCCTGGTATCTGCCGAACAGCGGAGTGGTGACCGGCGCGCAGAATTCGGCGCTGTGGAAGACCTTCCGGCTGGACCACCTGCCGCCCGGCCAGTATAACGTCCGCGTGCGATGCGCGAGTAAGTCCGGCACTACCGTGGCGGACTTGACCCGGGTGTACTGGGCCACGCTTTCTGAGATCATTTACGACGATTTCGCCTATCCGAACCGGGTCCTGGTCGGCATCAAAGCCCTGGCCACCAACCAGTTGAGTAGTTCTGATCCGAGCGTAACCTGGGAACAGACGCGCTCGAAGGTCTATGTCTGGAACCCGAACACCAATGAGTACGAGGAAAAGCGGGCCTCGAACCCCTACTGGGCCTGCTACGATCTGATCCATCAGGCAAAGTATTTAAAAAATATCAACACCGGCCAGTACGAGTATTGGGTGGACGGCAATCCGGCACACCGGATCGACTACAACGCCTTCGCCGCCGCTGCGGCCTATTCCGATGAGCAGTTGAACGGCGACAACCGCTTCAATCTAAACATTTACCTTTCGGAAAACCTGAGCTTCTGGGATGCGCTGGCCCGATTCGCTCTGGTCGGGCGCGGCACGGTCATTCCCAAGGGTACCCAGTACAGCTGTATCTGCGATCGGCCGGGCGAGCCGGTCCAGCTGTTCACGGTCGGCAATATCGCCGCGAAGTCCTTCAAAGGCGAGTTTCAAAGCACCAAGGACCGGGCCTCCAGCGTCGAGGTCACTTTCTACAACAAGGCCAAAGATTATGCCTCCGACCAGGCGGTTTATTACAGCCCGGGCTTCGAGTCCTCGGCCGTGGTCGCCAATCCGGTGCAGACCACCTATTACGGGATCACCGATTACCGGCACGCCTACGCCGAGGCCGCCTACCTGGCGCGCTGCAACCAATACCTTGTTCGCACCGAGAACTGGGAGGCCGACATTGACGCCATCGCCTGCACGCTGGGCGACGTCGTTTCCGTGCAGCACGACATTCCGAAGTGGGGTCTGGCCGGCGGCCGGATTGTTGCCGCGACGGAAACCACGGTCACGCTGGACAAAGAGGTCACGCTGCTCGCCAACCAGCCTTATGCGCTCAAAATCCGGCTATACACGGACGAGATTATCGCGGCGCCGGTCGTTATCTACGGCGGGGACCGGACCACAGACACACTTTCGGTGGTCACACCGTTCGAGACAGTCCCGCAGCAGTATGATATCTACGCTTTCGGTCCGGTCGGCAAAGAAACAAAACCGTTTAAAATTACTTCGATCGCCAAAAGCGGCGACCAGAAAGTCAAAATCACCGGCGTGGAGTACGTCGAGGCAGTATATGACGAAGCCCAGGCGCCGGTTGTTAACTACAGCCTGCTCGACAATGCCGTGGTCGAAGTCTCCGGGCTGAACGTCGGCCAGGAAACCTACCGGCAAAAGGATGGCACGATCATCTCCGCGCTAAACATCTCCTGGGCCGTGCCTAAGAGCCTGGTGGCCGGCTACAACGTCTGGTACAGTAGCGATGACGGCCAGACCTGGCTGCTGTGGGTGGCAGGCACCCAGACGGCCAATGCGACGGTAACCGGCGTCAAGGCCCTGGCGACCTACCTTGTAAAGGTTTGCACCGTCAGCGGCGCGGGAGTTGCGTCCACCGGCGTAATTTCTGCGCCTGTTCTTGTCACCGGCAAGATTTTACCGCCCGACCAGGTCCAGGGGCTGTCATGCCAGGAAGTAACCGGCGGGTTCTTGCTCAAATGGCAGGCGAATAACGAGCCGGATATTGTGGGCTATAACGTCTACCAGGGCGCCAACAACGCCTCCCTGGTTTCCAGCGTGCTGATCGCCCAGACGATTATGACCACCAGCCTGTTAGTCCCTGAACAACAGGCCGGGGCGTATGCCTTCCATGTCGTCGCGGTGGACACCAGCGGCAACTTGTCGCCGGTGCCGGCCACCATCCTGGCCACGTTCACCGTACCGGCCGATGTTACCGGGTTCGACGTGGTCCGAGATGGCGACAACCTGTCATTTATGTGGCAGCCAGTCCCGGGCGCGGTGGTCTACGAGATTCGCCGCGGGAGCTGGACCGGCGGCCAGCGCATCGGCCGGACAACCAGCCCGCATTACAGCTGCCTGTTCGCGGCGCCGGGCGGCCATGATTTTTATATCAAGGCTATCGACGCCTACGGCAACTACAGCGTAAATGCCCAGAAAGCCAGCGTGGTTATCGTCGATGCCGGCGGCCGAAACGCGGTAATCTCCGTCGACCAAGTCGCTAATTGTTGGCCCGGGACGTCGCTGAACGCCTACGTGAATAGCGGCGGCCTGCAACTGGCCGACGGAGCGACGCGTGGGCTGCATATCGTGAATGTCGATCTCGGAAAGTCGTTTACCGCCCGGAATACGATCCTGGCGAACATGATAGGCGTGAGTGATTCCGGAATTACCTGGGGTGATGCGGACTTCACCTGGGCGGACATCGAGGCCCAGGCCCCTTGGCAGCCGGACGGCGACATTACCGGGATTACGCTGAATAACCAGATTTCAGTCTTTACCGGCATTCCGGCTGATGTGATCGAATCCATGCCGCTGGCCGGCACGGTTGACGGAGAGAAGGGCACCCCGGCCGGGGAGGCGGTCGGAGTGACGTACAGAAACGGTCGCTTTATGGAGGGGGCGTTCGTCCATGATCTGACGCGGCTATCGTGGGACGTGAGCGTCCCGGCTATATTTAACACCGTTTTTAATGTGACCGTAACCCAGCCGGTCGTCGACAATCTTGTTTTCTTAACGCTGACAGGCGACGTCGGCTATCTCATGGCGGGGTATGACGCCAATGCGGGCGCGTTTTATCTACAGGACCACCTCGGCAACAAGAACCTGGTGACGGTCGAATTCAAAAATACAGATTGGTTGTCGCTGGGTATCGCACAGAACGCGACTACGCGGAAGTTATTCGTTTTCTCTTTCAGCACCGGAGCGGCTCAAAGCTCCGAGAAGGCTTTCGGGCCTATCGGAAGTTTCACAGCCGCTTTTCTTTATCCAAAATTATTTTAATTCAAGGAGGCAAAACCATGGAACTTCGAGATCTGCATCTGAAAGGCACCCTCACGCTCACTCTCCGGAAGGACGACGGCTCTGTTGAGGTCCGAAAAAAAGACAACATAATCGTTAATTCAGGCTTTGATTTCATCTGCGCCCAGGTTGCCGGCACGCCCGGCCCAGTCATGCAGGCAATCGCCCTCGGCACCGGCTCCACTACGCCGGTGGCCACCCAGACGGCGCTGACGGCCGAGCTGGCCCGCCAGGCTGCCACCTACGCCCATTCGGCCGGAACGCAAACCTTTACCCTCAGTTCCACTTTTAATCCCGGCGTAGCCACCGGCGCCATCACCGAGGCCGGCGTCTTCAACAACATCGCCGCCAGCAGCGGCGTCATGCTCGACCGCGTCACCTTTTCGGTCATTAACAAAGGCGTGAACGACACCCTGACGGCACAATTCCAGTTCACTTTGAGCTAATAGGCCCAGAAGGGGGGAGTAATCCATGGAGTTTCCGACTACCGTCACCATAACCCCCACCAATGGGAGCTACTATACTTGGGGCAGCGCGGATTTTCCGTGGGCTGCCCCAGATGCTACCCGGACATGGGACACAGCCTATCCGATTTCCTACGCGCTGAACGTGGAGGAGGGCTGGTCCGCCAGCGAGGATGTCGGCCAGCAGTACACCTTGACGCCACATGAAGGGTGGCGCACGGCGGAGCTGTGGTCCCAGGTCTTCGCGCAGATCATTAGCGAGTCCTGGATGACAAACGAATGCTGGACGGACATCTGGCAGCCAATGCTCCGGGTGTACGATAGCTGGATTATGTCCGATGGCCTGGCAAACTCGGCCACGATCCCCCAGGCCGCGGGCTGGCGCACAGAAGAATCTTCTTCGCGGGCACCGGTGGTTAACCCGCAGGAGGGTTGGCAAACCGCCGAGGATTGGCGGCAGCAGTACCAGCTCTCTCCGCAGGAGGGGTGGGTCATGGTCGAGCTGGCCGCTCGTGAGTTTAGCCGAACCCTCGAAGAATCGCTGAATGTCACCGATAGGCAGCCGGTATGGAACGCGATCCTGGCCGTGTGCGAGGCGTGGAACAACGGCGAAACCATGAACCACGTTTGGCTGGATTTTCTAAACTTTGTGGAGAGTTGGACGACCAGTGAAACGCCGCAGAACGAGGTAACAAAGCCGCTTTTCGATTCTTTGCGTACAGCTGACCGGATAACCAAGGCGACGCAGAAGGTAATCCTGGAGGCGTGCCATATCGCTGAAACGCTGAAAACCGAGAACACTTTTCAGCGGGCGTTCGCGGAGGCCCTGCGATTGGTTGAATCGCTTTCCCATGTACAGATTAAGGCTGTCCGGGAGGTTCTGAACTTGGACGATGCCTATCTCCGAAATGCCAACGCGGTAATAAGCGACCTTGCTTTTGCCTCCGGCGATCTTACGCTGGATAAGTTCGTGAGCGCGATCTCCGCCCCGGTCGGATATGGAGCTTTTACCGATTTCATACCCGGCGAACTGGAATACCAGAAGGCGTTGGTTGCCCTTGTTCTGGCAGGCCCGTTGACCACCGGCCGGCCGCAAGTTACCGAGTGGAAGCTCACGGTTGATGTACCGGACCGGACGGACAGCGGAACACGGAGCATCCCGGCCAGCACCACCTTCATTCTGTTTAAGGTTCGCTTTTTTGCTCCGCCGGAGGTTATCGTCCAGCTCCGGGGCGGAAGTACCGGCACGCCCGATATAACCGGCATCACAGATGCCGGTTTTTATCTGCAAATCTTGGGGGCGAACGGGCAGCCGGTCGCCGGCGACGTTGTCTGGTCCGCCGTTGGATATTGATTGACGGGAGGTAGATGACTTGCAAAATTTCGTTGATATACCGAGTACCCGAACCCTAACGAACAGCCGCGAGGAGCTGTTAAACAATGACAAGACGATCCTATCGTGCAGCTCGGGCACTTCTTTTCCGACCACAAATTTAGAGCAGGGGATGCTCTGCCTCAGAACGGACTTAAACCAACTGTTTCAGCTGATGGACATGACCCCTACCTGGAAGATGATTTTTGATCTTTCAAAAACGGCGGTCAGCAAGGAGTACGTCGACCAGCAGGACGCTACAAAAGTAAATGCCTCCAGCGTGGTTACTGTGGCGACGGCCAATAAAATTTTGCAGCTCGATACAAACGGAAATCTGCCGGCCAACATCACCGGCAACGCGGCCACTGCATCAGCCGTCGCATGGTCCAACGTGACGGGTAAACCCGCAAATTTAACCCCGCCTGTCGCGACATCTTCGATCCTTGGCGGCGTTATGATCGGCTCCGGCGTTTCGGTAGATGCAAATGGCGTAATATCCGTTGTTTCAAAAGACGTGGGCGTGCTGGCCGGAGTTATCTCCCATGGTGGGACTATTCCGCTTCCGACGGGCTTTACTCAGGCTCAATGCTGCTGGATAGTCTCGATGAACACCGACCATACCGACAGCTGGGACGTATATGAGGGCGGCCCCGCCTACATCCACTATCGCAGCGTGTGCGCCGCCGATGCCAACCGGGTGGTAACCGCCCAGACCTATATTTACGAACTGGGCGGCTGGCGGAACGGAACGGCCAACTATTTGATCATCGGGGTGAAATAATGAGATACTTCTTCGGCACTGACGGACGCTGCAAACACATTATCACGGAAAACCCGAGGAACTATGATATTTCCGAAGCCTCCGTAGGGTTGAACTACAAAAACGATGGCAACGTAGGGCGAGACCCCAATAACGCATTTCGGGATTCTCTGGGGATATTGAGGGGGCGAAACTCGGTATCGATTACGGCGCAATCCACTCCCGGCCCGAATACGATTCGATTTAGCGTATCTGCTACCTGGTATCCGGTTTACCTTTATCTGACCGGCTACAATTCCAGCTACAACCAGGTCACGAAGGCGCTGATATTCAGCGCGGCAGGAACCTATTCCGACGGCGGTTGGTATCAAAACGTCAACATAAGTGTCTACCCTAACTCAACCTGGGGTGACGGCAATACTGCGTCATGCTTCTCCTGCGAATGTAACTGCGCTTGCGATTGCTGATTTTATGGAGGTTTAAATGGATAGATTTAAGTGGCAATTTGGCAAGAATGGTGTCGTAATTGAAAACCGGTCTTTTATGAAATATGAAATTCTCCTTACCGATAACTGCAATTTAAGCTGTTCCTACTGTTATCAGCGATACAAGAACAATGGCAAGGTAATGAGCAGGGAAACTCTGCTAAAGACCCTGGACCGGCTGTTCCTCGATGCTATCCCAAACCAGAACAGGCAGGACGTCAAGCTGATCTTCTGCGGGGGCGAGGCATTGACACAGCCCGGCCTTATAGACCTGGCTATGACGTACATCGGGGAAAAGTATCTGCCCGCCCTGGATAGAAAAATCCGCATATCGGTGTTGACCAATGGCACGCTTCTAGGTTCACCCGAAGTCCAGAAGGTGCTCTTGAAGCACCCGAAACTGGACGTGTCGGTGTCTTTTGATGGTATTGAGGAAGCCCAGAATGCCTCGCGCGGGGAATTTGATCTTGTCTCTAAAAACATCAAGGAGATCACGCGTGTGCGCGGCAAAAAGCCCATGGTGCTCATGACTGTCGCGCCGGATGCGGCGAAGCACCTTGTGGAAAGTGTTAAGTATATCGTCAATGAGCTGGGGATTGAAGAAATCTGGATGAACGCGGTAGTCGACGATCTGCGGTGGATTGAGGACGATGAATACGCCAATAACCTCTATCAAGGGTTATGCGGCATTGCCGACTTTATGACCCTGCCGGGGAATGAGGAAGTTTGGTGCAACGCCTTTGACCCGACCCACTTCGTCCCGGTATCAGCGAATGCTCCGATTTGTGGCGCTCTTGGTGGGCAAATGATTTTTACCCCCGAAGGAGAGCTGTTCCCCTGCTACACCTGCCGCAACCCCCAGGTGATCGGGAAGGTTAATTACCGCATAGGCGACATTCGCAACTGGATAGACGTCGAAAAGTACGCCGAAGTCAGGACTTGCACCCTGGGGACGACAAAAGGACTGGAGGATTGTGTAAACTGTGACATTGGTTCAGGTTGCAGACGTTGCTTCTCCTGGTTTGCCGGCCTATACGGAAATATGCGCGAGGGCAATACGGCTTTTTGCAAAGTACATCATGCCAAGTATTGGGCCTTTCAATATCTCTACAAGAAACGGAGTGAAAGAGTATGATCGAGCAACGGTGCTGGTATATCGTCGGCGCAGGCGGCAAAGTCGTAAGCGTTGCCAATTCCCCGGTAAATTCCGCAGATATGAATGAACGTGGGTTTACGGTGGTAGAGAGCCGGTTTTATGAGCCTGACCTTAACATCATACAAAAAATTGAGAACGGTATTCCGGCGCTCAAACCGGTAGTGACAATCAAGGCCACAAAGGTATCCGAGAATGTCGCCAATCTGTCAGCGAACAGTGATACCTATACCGGCCATATGGATATCGAGGTGTACGGAATGGCAATTACCTTGCGGATGGGCGAGATTGTTGAGATGGAGTATGTCGAAGGTTACCCCCTTGGACTGACCTTTTTGGCCGAAGATATCCACATCCGCTATGAAATGGAGGGGTTTTGATTGCCGAAGGCAGTTATGAAAAACGGCAGAATTATTATCGCCAAAACTGACGCTGATATAGAACGGGAGTATAATGACCGTTTGGACATGGCGGCGCGAAAGTACCTTGAAACTCTGGTAATCCATGAGGACAGTGACCCGGACAAGGTCAGGGCCGCAAAGGACGAGTATAAAAAACTTGCTCAAGAAAAAAATGCGGAAATAGCAAGGAATTGGAAAATACTGACTGGCGAGTAAAGTGCCGACCTTTGTTCTACCTAGTCGTTAAAGTGATTCGGGCGGCCGGCGGAATTATTCTGCCGGATTTACCGGATAGTTATTTCACGCCGCAAGGACTCTATGCTGCCGCCAAACTGGCGGGGAAAAGGGCGGTTTGGTAAACAGGGGGTTCATATTTGAGGGAGGGGGGCGGAGTTATGTCGCACGATTTCCAGAATGAGTTTCAACGAGAAGTGGTGGACAGGTTGGCCCGGCTCGAAACCATGTTGAGTGTCGTGACCCGGGATTGCCCGCTTTGTCAGTCGCGGATAGGTGCCCTAGAAATACAGGCGGCCAAGGCGGCGGCAAGCACGGCGAGTGCTCACCACCGCATTGATGGACTGATTTCTACGGCCCTGTGGGCGGCTGGTGCTGTTGGTGGCATAACCGCTGTTCTCATCCAGGTTGGGCTGTATATATTTAAAGCTATGAGGGGGTAACAATGGTAAAACGCTGGTTTTCGTTCCTACATGATAACTGGGTGGGCGTCATCTTAACGATGACGCTCATCCTATTTTTCGTCTACCTTTACGCCTTCTTCCGGAACGGCCATTATGGCGAGCATTACGACCTGGCGTCCTGCTGGGCTGGCGTGGGTGCGATCGCGGCGGCTGCCGCCACCGGGTGGGGGAAATGGATCGTCGACAGCAAGTTAAACAGCGTTGATGGGCAAATGCCGGCCAAACAAGGAGGGAAGGATTGATGCTCGATAAAACGCTTCTTGGCTATCTTAGCATCTTGGGGGAAGTCGGCCCGGGTGCTGATCCGGGCACGATCAGCCAGGACCCGCGTGATTCTGGTGGGTGGTCCTACGGCCTCTACCAGCTGGCCAGCCGGCCAGGGTCGGTCCAGGCGTTCGTGGATTGGCTGCAACAGCAGCCGGTACCCTGGCAGAACTACGGCGTGGTCCTGGCCGCTGCCGGCGATCCGTGCGGCTCCGACGACTTTGTTAATACATGGAAAAATCTCGCCGCGGTCGATCCGGGAGGATTCGCCCAACTGCAAGATGACTATGTCGCCGGCCGGTACTTCGCGCCGGCGTCTGACAATCTGCTGGGTCGTTACGGTTTCGATATCGTCCCGCGCTCGCTGCCGCTGAAGCAGGTCCTGTTCGCCAATTCGGTCCAGCACGGTCCGCGCTACGGAGCGGCGGCGTTCAAGGAAGGCGCGGATAACGTCGGGCGCCAGCTCGGCGACATGGCGGACGCGGATATCATCACGGCGCTTTATAACAACAAAATAAACGATCCGGCCTGGTCGAGCGGGGCGCCCGCCCTCCGGCCGGGCCTGTTCGCCCGCTGGGCGAGAGAACGGGACACTGCCCTGGCGCTGTTAGGCTAATAAATAAATGGGAGGTATTCTTTTGTGGTAAACAACAATTCTCCCTGCTCGCCTGTTTGGAGTGATCTAAATGATGGCCATTAAATGGGTTATGGCCAACAAGAAGACCGTCTTCGGGGTCCTGAGTGCGCTGCTGATCCTCCTGGTCCTGTACTCCACCTGGGCACGGTTTCATCCGGCTCAGGTGGTCACATTCGAGAGTCAGCAGCAGGCATCCACCCCAACCGGAGTCCAACAGGCCGCCGCCTCCGCCCAAGTGCCCTTTTCTGCCTCTCAAGCGGAGAGGGTAGTACTATCTATTCAGGCGTCGGCTAAAGAACCACCTGTGACCTCTGTGACGACGACCGGTGCCAAAGTGAAGGAAACCGTCGCGGCCGAACTAAAAAAGTCCGGCGGCCAGGTGGCGATTGTTACCGATCCGGCGCATCCGGCCGCCACACCTGTTGTCACTTCCACACCGGGTACAACCGCGCCGGCATCTGCCAGCATCGTGGTTATCCCGCCCACGACCACCGTCACGCTCAACCAATACAACATTAAAGCCTACCCGGATCGGCTGATTCAAGTAGGGGGGAGTTACCAAGAGGTCTTTGTAGCATATAGTTGGCGAGTTTCGGTTCCTAAGATTCCGCTGCTGGCCCCACACGGCGCCGTAGGCTACTTGGGTACTTATGCTCATACTAATTTCGACGAACCGGCCAATTCTCGCGTCGGTATTCTGCTAACGATACCGCAATAGCCCGGTCCTCCTTGGGTTGCCGCTCATCCTCCGGGATGAGCGGCTTTTTTTATTTTCCCTACAAACGACAAAAGGCCCGACTTATTTCTAAGTCAGACCTTGGGCGGCCTTGCTCGGTACGGTGCCCGGCTATGCTCGCTCTGTGGCCTTTCGGCTCAGGCGGCTTGCTCGATGCGCTGTCCGGCTATTCGCTCGCTCCCGATGCCGATAGTATATCCTTTTTTTCGGGGTGAATCAATGTTATTTGTTTCTAGTACGCCGGGGCGGCGCCTCATCAATCTCTTTTAATCCTAGCCCTGACGCCGGCCATGGGCATGTCCCGCCGGGAGGTGAAGTAGTATTTTCCATCTTTGGCTTCGATCCCGGTATATATCCATGTCATGTTCTCGCCCGCTTCGTCCCAATCCCGGTAAGGAACATAAATCTCGCAGGCCGACCCACAGGTAAAATAGATCGACGTGCCCTCGATGCCAAAGCGCCCATCTGGTCGCTCCACCAGCACGCCCTCGGTGCCCGCCGGGCTGAACATATAGCGAAGCCGCCAGGGCGCATAGTCCAACTCCCGGGCCTTCACGGAAAGTAGGTGGTCGGCATAATACCGCTGTTCTTCGGTCATGTCCTCGGCCGCCTGAGTGCTTTCGATCCATTCGATGTCCTCGACCAGCTGCCGCAGCACCGGCAGGTCCTTCTTCACTCGCTCGATGATCTCCGGCCTCCACGGCGGCGCCTGATACTCCCCGACCAACTGGCCCATTGCTTCTCTCACTTTCCGAATCCCCCCTTTAGCTAGTGGTATTTACCAACTAAAGGGTTCTTAAACCAGATATGTATTCTAATCTCCATATCGGTCATAATTGCGGCCTATTTACGCACTTAATAACAGTTAAGCATCTGTTAATTTTCCAGAAATTTTGCTATACCTATAGAAATCATCCCATCCAGTAACCGTTGGCATTTTTCTTCGGTGGTCCCGGTACCCACGTCGATCCCCTTGCCGGTGAACTTGAACACGTTCTGCGCGGCGTGGGCGATGTAGTCGTCTATAGTTGGCAACTGATCCCGATGGAAGTTCTCGTCCCACAGAACGCTAACGATTTCCACCGGCGTCCCGGTATACTCTTTTAGATCAATCATTATTTTCATGTCGATTCCTTCTTTCGCCACTCTATCTCGTAATCCAGGACGGTAGCCATCCGGAGGACTTTCCAGAAGGGAATGGTGCCTTTTTTCAGCTGCCGGGTCACGGCCTGCGGCGTGTCGGCAGTACCGTATTTTTCGTTCAATTGGCGGACTGTGTCGGTCACATTGGAGCCGGCAGCGGCCAGGTATTTTTTTAGTAAAAACTCGATCTCCCGGGCCTCGTCGGACGGGATTCCCTCTGTTCTTGGCATATATATCATCTCCTTTGACTTTATTTTAACAGAGGTAATCTTCTTTGTAAATAAGTAAGCAAAGATGTTGATAATAAGTTGACTTTCTAGCACACTTAGTTTATGCTTAAACCAAGATGATAAGCGAAGGGGCTGCTGAAAATGAAAAACCAACACTTCGGGATTGAAATAGAAATGACCGGCCTGACCCGCGAAGCCGCCGCCAACGTGATAGCGAAATACTTCGGAACCCACGCCCGCTACGTTGGTGGTTGCTACAAAGAGTACCATGTTGCCGATGCGGCCGGCCGGACCTGGAAAGTTGTTTACGACAGCAGCATCCGGGCTGAAAAGAAAGTCTCCGGCGGCACAGCAACAGCCGGCGACGACCACAAAGTCGAAATGGTATCACCGAAATGCAACTACGCCGACATCAACGATATCCAAGAGCTGGTCCGGCTGATCCGGAAGGCGGGCGGAATCGTAAACAGCAGTTGCGGAATCCACGTCCACGTTGACGCCGCCAACCACAACGCCAAATCCCTCCGGAACCTGGTCAACATCATGGCCAGCAAGGACGAGCTGATCTACAAGGCGCTGGAAGTCGATTCAGCCCGCGAGTCCCGATTCTGCAAGAAGGTTGATGGTCGCCTGGTAGCCGCTCTCAAAGCCAAAAAGCCCGCCACCATGGACGCGGTAAAAAACATCTGGTACGCTCCCTACGGAGGAGACGGCAGCTACCAGCACTACCATAGCAGCCGCTACCACGGCCTCAACCTCCACAGCGTTTTCCAAAAAGGCACCGTCGAGTTCAGGCTGTTCAACTCCACGCTCCACGCCGGCAAAATCAAAGCGTACATACAGTTCTGCCTGGCTGTGAGCCACCAAGCTATCGCTCAAAAAAGCGCCTCGGCCACCCCCACCGTAACCTACAACCCCGCATACACCTTCCGCTGCTGGCTGCTCCGACTCGGAATGATCGGCGACGAATTCAAAACCGCCCGGCTCCACCTGATGGCGAAAATGGAAGGTAATAGCGCCTGGCGGAATGCGAACCACCGTTAAAGGCAGGGCGGACAATAGGCCACTTTCCTGATAAAAAAATCCAGTCTTTGACTGAACAACAAGGAGGAAAAAATGGATGAATGGCATGAATTGGCTGAAGAAGTGAAAAGCGGTAGGCAACCAAAAGTAGCAGAATTAATTGAGGGGATAGCGGAGAAAAAAATCGGTTCCTTGTCGATCGATGAAATTGCCGAGATTATCAATGGAAATGCCGGGCAGATAATGTTTTGTTGGGAGTAACCGCAATTATCTTTATGAATTCTACATTTAAAGCGGGAGAACTAAAAATTCTGGAGGGGTTACAATGAAAAAACTTTACCTAGCCTATGGAAGCAACATGAATCTAGAACAAATGGCATATCGCTGCCCGACCGCTCGGCTCCAGGGGTCGGCCACCTTAGAAGGCTTTAAGCTCACTTTCCGTGGGCCGCATGGCGGCGCCGTTGCCAACATCGAGGCCGATCCGGCTGGCAACGTGCCTGTCCTGCTGTGGGAGATACAGGCCGCCGACGAGGCAGCCCTGGACCGCTACGAAGGGTTTCCAATTCTCTACCGGAAACAGACGGTGTCGGTAGAGTTCAACGGCCAGTGTCGGAAAGTGATGGCGTATGTTATGACGCCTGGACGTAGGATTGGCGTGCCATCTACCTACTATTTTAACATCATCCGGGATGGCTACCGAAGTGCCGGTTTTAAGTCTGACACGCTGACCTTTGCTGCTTACGGTTCTACGGTAGTCGAGTAATAAAAGCCGAGCCGGGCGGCTAATCCCGGTGCGGCTGCAGGCGCAAAAAGGCGCCGGGCAATGGAGGAACTAAAAATGCCAAAAAATGTATGTCTGAGCGAGCAAGATTTCGAGAGTTTCCTGTATTCTGCGATCGAGCTGTTCGGCTGGAACGGCGACCCGGAAATCGGAGTCTTGACCCGTAACGGCAATGCGCTCCGCACCTTCGCGGACGCCGGCGTGATGACCGGCAACAAGGGCCTAGTGGTCCGGATGGACGACGGAAGCGAGTTTCAAATCACAATCGTGAAAAGCCGATAGCACAATTTGGAGGTTGGATAAATGTATTCTGTTGAAGTATCGCATCGGGTTACTATGCCGATTGGCCACCCGAACGCCTACACAAATTATGAACAGACGCGTGCTTTTCGATGGTTCGAGTCCTACACCGGCGAGTTTAGCGCCCACCGGGCGGTCGTTGAAGAGGCGGTCGGGGAAGCGATCACGGCAGGAGAAAGCGTTGAGTCGCTGGCCGCAATCATTGAGGGGCTGGCGACCTTCCCACGGGACGATGTTGAAGCGGTTAAAATTAAGGTATGGTTACAGATTCCGGTGGAGGGCACGAAGCGGTCGGTTCAAGTCGAATTGTCGTATATGGCGGAACGCTCCGATACGACCTTGTAATGTAAAAGGTACTATTTATTTGACTTCATCCTCTCATTACTTTATAATAATAAGTAAGGAAAAACGAATGGAGGTAATGGTTGTGCCAACACCTGAATATGAGAATTGGGCCACGGTCACGGAAAAGGGACAGGTCACTATTCCTAAGCCCATCCGCGATGAATTAGGCGTTCCGAGCGGCGGAAAAATCCGCTTTAGGAGAAGATATGACGGCGTTATCGTCATAGAAAAGCCAACGACAGCGTCGCAAGTTATAGGCAGCCTAAAAAGGTATGCTTCCCCTGACAACCCGGTCGACGCCTATAAAATGAGGGAGCAAATGGAACATGACAGAGCCAAAGAGCTTGGTTATTGATGCTAATATTATTCTGCGGGCCATGCTTGAGGACGTGCCTGAGCAGGCGGCCAAGGTCCGTAATTTACTGGGCAAAGCCGAGGTGGGGGAACTGTTGCTGCTAATACCCGAACCCGTCTTGTCTGATGTGGTGTACGTCCTGGACGGAATGAAAATACCAAAGGAAGAAATTGCCCAGGCGGTAAGAGGATGGTTAAACCTCCCTGGCATTGCCCCTCTTGGTATTGATATAGGTGTGGTGCACACTTCTCTGGACCTGTTCGTGGAAAAAAACATAAAGTGGTCAGACGCTTTGATCGCCGCCCGCATGATTGAGTGGGGCCACACCGAAATATGCACATTTGACCGCCATTTCGATCGGATACCAAAAATAAACCGTGTGGAACCGAACTAGGCGGACTGATGTGGCTCTGACAACAGATCGGCATCCTGCTCTCCAAAGCCGGACGGCAGCGCAAGTTCGACCGGATGATGACTCCCTGCCTGGTGCCGATCCTGGCGCTGTTCGGGCTACTGCACTTTTGAGATAAACAAGGATTTGTTCTTCTAAAAATAGGCAATATATGCTAGTCTAATCCTAGCACAATCTCATTAGAGGTCTGTTCTTAAATGGGGAAGTCGTAATACCTATGGCTTGGGTTAGCGACTTCCTTTATTATTTTCCTTAAGGATAAAGCAATGGGAAAAACCCCGGCGAGGCCGAGGTTTCATTTTTTTAATGCCCTATTAACTCTTTTTTTCAGATGTGGACCGCTTATATCAATCGGAGTGAACAATGCTGCAATATCAATATCTAGGAGAGTGTTTCGAAACCCCTGTATACTGTGGCCATTGAGTACCCATCATGGTTAAAAAGGCGGCCCGTCACCTCAATTTAGGGATATGCCGGAAAGAATAACGTTTGATTCTATCCCCTATGGCCCTTACTGACCCACCAGGACCGCTGGGAGCCCGACCGATGGGCAGACTTGGTCCCGGGTAAGTGTATAGAGCCGTTTGATATTCACCACTGCTGCGGTAAACGCGACCTGAAGGAGCGTTTTGGTTCTGCCTATATATCTGGCTTGACGCATTCCTTTGCGAATCAGGTGCGCCACTTTTCGCTCCACCTTGGCCCGCTTCACGTACAGCGTTCGGAATTCTTCTGTGGCCATCTCGGCCAGAATCTCCCGCCGCCGCTCTTCCTGCGAATGCAGCTCAATCGTCTTTCCCTTGCCGTGACGGGTGCACTGGTCCCGGAACTTACAACGGTTGCAGGTCGCTTTGGGGAAAACAAACACATCAATGCCGCCCTTGCGATGCCGGACCGTGGCCGTGATTTCTCCCGCCGGACACCAGCAGATTCCTTGCCCAAAATCGATGGTAAAGTCCTGTTTGCCAAACCGTTTCTTCGGGGCGTGAGCCCCTGGCAGCGGCGCCACCGGCGTTACTTGATGTTTAGCCATCTGATCGCGGGCTTCGAGTGTGCCGTACGCGGTATCCCCGAGCAGCTTGCCAGGCTTGACGAGGGTTCCCGCCAACAAGGGATCGACCGACTCGCCATCCGGCCGGTTTCCGGCAGTGATATCGATGCCGGTAATAAGTTCACTGGCTTCGTCCATGAGAATCTGGCTCTTATGGCCGTTGAACCTGCCGCTTGAGGTTTTGTGTCCGTGCCTCATGTCCGGGTCCGTTACCGAAAGAATGCGGTCAGGAGCCACGCCCTGTTTGAGATGGATACCGGTGTCATCGGTGACAATATCCTGCTCGGTGACATTACCCAGGAGTTCCATGGCCGTCTTTTCGTCCGCCGTCAATTCGGCCCCCTTGAGCGCATCCAAGATGGCGCGACCGTCGCCGACCAACTGGCGGAGGAGCTGGGTTCTGGCTTCAGCATCATCCCACCGGATCTTCTCCTTGCCGTTTTGGCTGTAATCCAAGGACAAAGAAAGGGCGTTCAACCGGTCCCGTGCCGTACCGCCGGCATGACTGCTTACGGCGAACATCTTCTGGATGGCCTTTTTAATTAAGGTGTAGGTGTCCTGGAGAGCGCCCGCTCCCAGCACCTGGGTGGAGTCAAGAATCTGCAGTCCCCGGTCCTTCAAGATCCCCGTTTCTTTGGCGAGGCGGACAAATCGTTCAAAAACCAGCTTCTGTTGCTTATTGAGCAGCAGCCGGGTACGAAACCGGCACAGGGCCGTATGGTCGAAGCCCGTTTCGTTCAGGCCCAGACCCAGCGCTTTTTTCCAGCGCAGGTCATAGCGGGCGCGCTGTTCCGCTTCCCGATCCGAAACGTTGTCATGATACATCAACAACAGCACTTTCGACAGCAGAGCCGGAGAAACCGAAGGCCGGCCAACGGCACTGTACAGGTCGGCAAAGTCTTCTTCCCGGATGAGGCGCTCGCCCCACCGGGCAAACAGTCCGTAAATGCTATCGGGATCGACCAGCGGACCATCCAGCCACGCTTCTAAATCCAATAAGCTGGTCTGTTTATCTTGGCTTCCTAACACGGCGTTCACCTCTACAGGTAAATTCGCCGTCAGGCCTTGATTTCCCTGGTTTCAAGGGAATCTCCGGTTTGATTTCAATGGGTTTTGCAACACACTCCTAGACCTTCGGCAATTAACAGGAGTACATCAAGCGAAAAACTTATATTTGTATTTGGTGCCTCAATTTTCGCTAAATGGCCTGTACTAATATCAATCTTTGCCGCGAGTTCTTCCTGTGATAATCCCCGAAGATTGCGATAAAACGATATTTTTCTTCCGATTTCTTTATATGTTGGGAAAAATTTATCCTTATCTTTTTTTCGCACTAGGTACACTCTCCTATGATTTGGTACTATGTTAATTATAGGAGAGCTACCAGAGCATATGCACTTCTGGTAAGTGTAATATATCCTTATATTATTTATAAAGTAACATTATAATATATATAATTTTATGGGATAATATGGTTATAGTTTGAAGGGTTTTAGGAGCTTTTGGCGAAGACTATATCGGACTGATATGGAAATAACTTGAAGGCAACTTACATTTTATGGCATACTATTATAGCATGGGTAGCGCAAGATAGAGTGGGTGAAAATGCAGGTTTTTTGTCGTTACGCTCCTTTGATACTCGTAGTATTGGGAACGATGGTAGGTTTAACTGGATATTACCTGGATATGGTCTTGCGTGTTAGTTTTGAAAGGCTATTATGGCTGGGGGCTACCCTTCTTCTGGCATTAGCCGGATTAATTACTGGCAGGATGATTCAGAGGCTCAATTTAAGTTCGCTCACTGATTTTACGACAGGCTTATGGAACAGGAGATACTTTTACCTGCGGTTAGATGAAGAAGAAGCACGGGCAACAAAAAAGAAAGCTCCGTTGTGTGTAGCCATGATAGATGTGGATGGCTTTAAAGCAGTTAACGACACTTACGGTCATGCCGCAGGGGACTTGTTACTGTCTGACCTTGCTGCTATTTTCAAGAAAAATACTAGAGCTACGGATGTTGTTGCTCGTTGGGGTGGCGACGAGTTTGCCATAATTTTCTCCGAAACTTCTATAAAAGATGCTCATGAAGTCATAGAGAGGATACGACAGAAGGTCGAGGCGAAATTTAGTTCTTCATACGATCTTACTATAAGCGCGGGAGTTATTTCGCTAGAACCAAATCAGGACATAAGAGACTTACTTATTAAAGCTGACAAGGCACTATACAAAGCAAAGGAGCAAAAAAATTCGGTTATTACGATAACTGAATTTATAAGATAAATGATCCATAAATCGAAGGAATACATAAAAAGAGAAACCGAAATATGCGACAATATTGAAAAAGCCCTCAATGAGATTAACCGGCTTAATAAAGATGGACAAGACTCAACTTACTCTTTCCGAAGACTTGAAGCAGCGTTGAGGGAACTTGAATTATTAAAGTTTGGGGAAGTGATAACCCCATGCTGTCGTCACCAGAATTGGTTGAACTACAAAGGCAGTTAACCGCGCTCCGCTTTGAACAGTGGCGTCATGAATCTCTATTTTCACTTCAATGGTGGTTCTTACTGTTCTTGCTTATTGCTCCTTGGCTTATCTGGGTTAAGCTGGTTGAAAGGAGACGGGTGCTGGAAATCAGCCTATTTGGGGCGTTGACAATTGGCTTGATAACCTTAATGGACGCTATGGGCATGGAGTTGGGTCTGTGGGGATATAGGTATAAACTTACCCCGCTTCTTCCCATGCTTCTACCAATGGATTTTTCTGTTTTAGCTGTTATACATATGCTGATTTACCAATATTTCAGGCCGTGGAAAGCGTTTATAACGGCCCTTACTGTCGCGGGCTGTGTGTTTGCCTTTATTGGGGAACCGTTTATGGAATACATTGGTATATATCAAAGGTATGGATGGCTCTATATATACTCTTTGCCGATATATGTTGGTAAAGCTGTGGCTTGCAGGCTGATAGTCGCAACGCTTATGAAATTAAACCAGGCAAGATAAAGCGGGCACTAATATTAGAGGATCGTGACGTGCTGAAACGATGCGTCTGGAAACAGTTGCCAGGGTGCGCGAGATAGCTAGGGTTCTGCAGGATTTTGACGGGTATCCGGGAATTTGACGAGGAGTTGTTCGGGATGATAGTTGAGCGTATTCTGGTAAAAAATCTGGTACAAGTGGAGTTTGTGCTACGGTCGGGGGTTGGGATAACTGAGGTATTATAAAAACTTAAGGTCTTTTATGGAGAAGATGCGTTTCGCGCCGTTTTTCGGCGCATTATGATTAGATTGTGGGTTGGTGGGGAAATGAGCCTGCGAAAGATAGCAGGAAATTTACGATTTTTTAAAGAATAATATAAAGCATTTGTCCTACCAAATACCTTTTAGCTGGGGGATTGCATGAGAAAGAAGAGGCTTATCACCTGGGCTTTTACGATAACCTTCTCCGTAAGTATTGCTCTGGGTCCAACGCTAGTCGTCATGGCCGATGAGGTCGAGCAGATGCAAACTGAACTTAACTCGATTACGCAGCAGATACAGGACCAACTGGGAAAGGTCAACAAAATCAAACAGGAAGTCAACACTGTGGCCGGGCAGTTGGAAGAGGTAGAGACAGAATTGGACCAACGCCAGGGAGAGCTTCGTTCTGTCGAGGGTCGGCTTCTGGCTACGCAGCGTCAGATCGAAGAAAACACCAAGCTCCTGGAGAAAACCGAGAAGAGTTTGGCCAGCCGTACCCAGATACTGAATAAAAGAATCCGCGACATTTACATGTACGGCCAGGTAAGCTATATTGACGTCCTTGTCGGCGCGTCGGATTTTACCGATTTCACTACTCGCTACGACCTGCTCCGGCGCATCCTTAAAGCCGACGCCGAGCTTATCGCCAAAGCAAAGGCGGAACGGGAGCTTATCGCCCAGAAGAAAAAAGAGCTGGAACGGGATGTCGCGGCTATACAGGAACTGAAAAAGATAGCGGTTGAAAAACGGACGCTGGTGGCCTCCCGCTACCAGGCCAAGCGCTCGATTCTCGACAACCTGGAATCGCAGAAGGATGAGGCCGAGCGGGCTTATAACGAACTGCAGCGGTCTTCCAACCGCATCGAGCAGATGATCCGCGCCCGCAAAGGCGGCGGTGCGCCCTCCGGCGCTATCGTTACCGGAAGCTATATGTGGCCTACCAACGGCGTAATCACCTCCAATTTCGGCTGGCGCACCCATCCGGTGTTCGGGAATCAACGCCTGCATGCCGGCATGGACATCGGCAACGACCACGGGGAGCCGATCTATGCAGCCGACGGCGGCGTCGTCATCAGCGCGGGCTGGATAAGCGGTTACGGAAAGACGGTAATCATCGAGCACAACAGCACCTATTCCACCCTGTATGCCCATGCATCCGAGATTCTGGTCGGCGAAGGCCAGGTTGTTCGCAAGGGTCAAGTTATCGCCAGGGTGGGCGAGACCGGCTATACCACCGGTCCAAACCTCCACTTCGAGGTCCGTGTCAACGGCTCTCCGACCGACCCGCGGGGATATCTGCCCTAACGATGTTAGGGCAGTAATACTACTAATACTTGGAGATTTCGATGACGAGAAAGATTCTTGGGACGATATTACTGTCAGGGATAATTGTATTGCTCACCCTATCAGGCTGTTCAAGTCGTCAGCCGGGTAACCCTGCAGCGGTTGTTAATCCCCCCGCTGCAACTCCAGTAAATCAACCCGCGCTATCCTTCCCCACCGGGGTGCCTGTGCTGATGTACCACAGCATAAGTGAAGAGAAGGGCAACGACGCGGTAATTTCGCCGGCCCTTTTCGCCGAACAGATGGCTTACCTTCACAGTCAGGGATACAACCCGGTAACTCTTGACCAGCTATACGACTACCTCACCGGGCAAAAGGGACTGCCCCCTAAACCGGTGGCGATTACTTTCGATGATGGCTACCGCGACACGTATGAGATTGCACTGCCCATCCTTAAACGGTATGGTTTCAAGAGCACTCTTTTCGTGTTGACCGCCGATTCGGAGCGACGGCTGACCTGGCAAGAACTGCGGGAGATGAAGGCAGCCGGGATGGAGATAGCCTCCCACAGCTACACGCACCGCAATTTGGCCGGTATGACGGCTACGGCCCAGGCTGATGAGATTACTCGGTCCAAGGAACTGCTGGACAGAAACCTCAACCAGGATACCCGTTTCTTCTGCTACCCAACAGCAGCTTCAGCAAGGAGACGATAAAAATACTGCGGGAAAAGGGTTTCAAGCTGGCCGTGACCACCGATCCTGGATGGGCTAAACAGGGTGACGACCAATTTGCCTTACGTCGGGTATGGATCGGAAACGGCGTAGATATCAATCGTTTCAAAGAGCGTCTGACCCGGGCGGATTACCCAGTAATATAGCACAAAAGCAAAGAGCAAATATGCCGGCATATTTGCTCTTTCAATTATATAGCGAGAATATATAGCGTAAATAGGCCTCTCCAACCGATTGGCGAGGATAATTGCCAATGGGTTTAGCAAAGGATATTGCCTCATCGATTGAAAAGCAGTGACTCCGCTGTGTGAAGACCAGCGGGGTTATCTTTTACACTATCAGCGGTATTGCAATTTGACTGCTTCATACTCTTTTTATGGTGACCTACGCGTTTTCACCAGTTTCCTTTTTTTCTTCACGTTCATGTTCGACCATTTCATGTACTGCATGGTCTGCCATCAGAATAGCTGCGGGATTGTTGCCCGCCATCTCGAATTTTTCAAATACCCGCCTGGCCTGAGCTTCGCTCTCGGTTCGCTCTTGCAGGAGAGATTGGAGAAATATCTGTGTCCGGTAGTCATTCTCACACAACGATTTGTCATATGCCATATTGTATAAGGCAGTCATATTGATCTCATGCTCGACTATTTCCGCCAGAAGCTGTGCTGGTGATCCAAAACAAGAAGGTGGGGCGTCCAGTTCTCTCCAGAGGACGGTGTTCCCGCGTTTCACTATATAGTCTACTATGTTTAAGGTATCCTTGAACCTTTCCTGGTACTGGATTTTAAGCCAGTTTGCCGTTCCTTCCAGTTCAACGGCTTCCGCATAAACGGAAGCGGCCAGGTAAAAATATGCGGACTCTAAACCATTCTTAATCAGGTAAACCAATACCCTTGCCATTTTATCCGAAAGCATTTTAAAACCCCTCCGTTGACATAGTCGGATTACAGTACATTATATGTAAGTAGGGTTATGATGTTGACGTTTTCAGCCTGTCGAGAAAGGGGACGGGACGATCAATAACCCCAAAAACGCAACAGGCAACCGGTAAACACCAGTTGCCTGTTACTTTTTTTATATATTCTCGGCGCTTTGCTCCGGGATATTATCGGTGCAGAATTTCTTCGACTGTCACAAATCGAAACCCTTGCTGACGCAAGTTTTTTATTATGATCTCCGTTGCGGCCAGGGTTTGGCTGCGATCCCCGCCTATTACTCCATCACCGTCATGCAGAAGCACTATCGATCCGTTGCGCACTTTACCTAGGAGTGTGTTGCAAAACCCATTGAAATCAAACCGGAGATTCCCTTGAAACCAGGGAAATCAAGGCCTGACGGCGAATTTACCTGTAGAGGTGAACGCCGTGTTAGGAAGCCAAGATAAACAGACCAGCTTATTGGATTTAGAAGCGTGGCTGGATGGTCCGCTGGTCGATCCCGATAGCATTTACGGACTGTTTGCCCGGTGGGGCGAGCGCCTCATCCGGGAAGAAGACTTTGCCGACCTGTACAGTGCCGTTGGCCGGCCTTCGGTTTCTCCGGCTCTGCTGTCGAAAGTGCTGTTGTTGATGTATCATGACAACGTTTCGGATCGGGAAGCGGAACAGCGCGCCCGCTATGACCTGCGCTGGAAAAAAGCGCTGGGTCTGGGCCTGAACGAAACGGGCTTCGACCATACGGCCCTGTGCCGGTTTCGTACCCGGCTGCTGCTCAATAAGCAACAGAAGCTGGTTTTTGAACGATTTGTCCGCCTCGCCAAAGAAACGGGGATCTTGAAGGACCGGGGACTGCAGATTCTTGACTCCACCCAGGTGCTGGGAGCGGGCGCTCTCCAGGACACCTACACCTTAATTAAAAAGGCCATCCAGAAGATGTTCGCCGTAAGCAGTCATGCCGGCGGTACGGCACGGGACCGGTTGAACGCCCTTTCTTTGTCCTTGGATTACAGCCAAAACGGCAAGGAGAAGATCCGGTGGGATGATGCTGAAGCCAGAACCCAGCTCCTCCGCCAGTTGGTCGGCGACGGTCGCGCCATCTTGGATGCGCTCAAGGGGGCCGAATTGACGGCGGACGAAAAGACGGCCATGGAACTCCTGGGTAATGTCACCGAGCAGGATATTGTCACCGATGACACCGGTATCCATCTCAAACAGGGCGTGGCTCCTGACCGCATTCTTTCGGTAACGGACCCGGACATGAGGCACGGACACAAAACCTCAAGCGGCAGGTTCAACGGCCATAAGAGCCAGATTCTCATGGACGAAGCCAGTGAACTTATTACCGGCATCGATATCACTGCCGGAAACCGGCCGGATGGCGAGTCGGTCGATCCCTTGTTGGCGGGAACCCTCGTCAAGCCTGGCAAGCTGCTCGGGGATACCGCGTACGGCACACTCGAAGCCCGCGATCAGATGGCTAAACATCAAGTAACGCCGGTGGCGCCGCTGCCAGGGGCTCACGCCCCGAAGAAACGGTTTGGCAAACAGGACTTTACCATCGATTTTGGGCAAGGAATCTGCTGGTGTCCGGCGGGAGAAATCACGGCCACGGTCCGGCATCGCAAGGGCGGCATTGATGTGTTTGTTTTCCCCAAAGCGACCTGCAACCGTTGTAAGTTCCGGGACCAGTGCACCCGTCACGGCAAGGGAAAGACGATTGAGCTGCATTCGCAGGAAGAGCGGCGGCGGGAGATTCTGGCCGAGATGGCCACAGAAGAATTCCGAACGCTGTACGTGAAGCGGGCCAAGGTGGAGCGAAAAGTGGCGCACCTGATTCGCAAAGGAATGCGTCAAGCCAGATATATAGGCAGAACCAAAACGCTCCTTCAGGTCGCGTTTACCGCAGCAGTGGTGAATATCAAACGGCTCTATACACTTACCCGGGACCAAGTCTGCCCATCGGTCGGGCTCCCAGCGGTCCTGGTGGGTCAGTAAGGGCCATAGGGGATAGAATCAAACGTTATTCTTTCCGGCATATCCCTAAATTGAGGTGACGGGCCGCCTTTTTAACCATGATGGGTACTCAATGGCCACAGTATACAGGGGTTTCGAAACACTCTCCTAGAATGCGGTCGGCGATGACTTCGGTGCCGGGTTTTTTCCAGTCCTCGGCCATAACCGACCACTGTACGATAGCCAGTTTTTGCTCTTTGGCGAGCTGCAGGACCAGTGGATCACGAAAGCCGTGCGGTGGTCGTAAAAGCTTAGGGCGCGTCCCGGTTGCATTTCCGATGACTTCCACGCTTTTGGCCATCTCCGCCGCGATCTGGGCTTCATCCAGCTTGAGGAGGTCAGAGTGGGTATAAGTATGGCTGCCTATCAAATGCCCTTTTTGGGCTATCGCTTTGGCTGCTTCAGGGTAATTTTCTGCATTTTGTCCGATAAAGAAGAAGGTCGCCTTCACGTCATATTTAGCGAGGATATCCAGCAATTGCAAAGTATAAGGCGGATTGGGGCCGTCGTCAAAGGTTAAGGCTACTACTTTATCGGACTGTGAGCCCTGATAGATAACCGGACCGTAAAAAGAACTCGTGGGCAAAACGGCGTTTAGGGTAAGGTAAGTACCTACGAGGATGGTCGCTATAGCCAAAGCCAGAGCCGGCCGCCAAGGCCGCCGGAGAATGTGCAAATAGTCCAAAAGCAGAGCGATGAGGACCAGAACGGTGGCTATTGCCAGCAAAGTGGTTAATCGCATAGGCGTATCCAGCATGGTAATCTATCCAGTCCTTATATTAAAACCTTCGTTGTCAACGTCTTAAGAAATGGTGTCGAATGACCGCCAAGTTCTGAAATACTCTAATCCCAAAGGCCAACAGGGCTACATAGTACAAATCAATGCCAATCCGTTCCCCGATATAGACAAGGCCGGCAGCCAAGAGCGCATTGGTGAAAAAACCGGTCATAAAAACCAGATTATCAAATTTCCCTTCCAACCCCGCTCGTAAGCCGCCAAATACCGTGTCCAGCGAAGCCAGCAAAGCCACGGACAAATATTTCGCATACTCCATTGGCATACTCACGGGCAAAAAGGTGCCAATTAAAAGCCCGATAATGAGTCCAACGACAGGTAAAATCATCTATTTCCCTCCGTCCTGAACAGGCTGGGCGTAATTGAAGCGAAAAGTGCCCTTAAAGGCGGGAATTTGCACGTTGGCAGACTGCTTTACTTCAATCCGGATACCCCAGAACTGCAGCGTTTCTATTACTCCGCCGCGAAGTTTCAGCGCATTTTCCAACGTCACCGGATCGCCGATAGCTTTGATTTCAAACGGCGCGGCAAAATTCGTATTGTTAATGGATATATAAGGCCCGGCGGAGCGGACTTCCGAAGAAGCTATGAGGCGCTGCCCGTTGATGGATATGGCCTCTGCGCCGGCTGCCCGCAGTTCGTTGAGAACTTTTAAGAGGTCTTCATCTTTTATCAGGTATAAATTGGGGTTATTGCTTCGGGGCGGCGCGGCTGGCTTGGTGTCGTCTACCGTGACAATGACGCCGGCGCCTCGCAGCGGTACAAGCCCGGCTCCCATCCTGACAGATTCCAGTTCCGCAGACGCCGCACCCCCAGCATTGGATTGACGCAGGTCGCGTATCTGGTCTAGTAGAGCGTTGCGCTCTTTTTCCATCTGAATTACCCGTTGCGTAAGATCCTCAACCCGCTGGTACTTTGGGGAGGAACGGATGTCCTGAGTGGCGCGGAACTGTACGGCCAGCATAATTCCTAAAACAACACAGACTAAGGCGATAGAGAAGTGTCCCTGTTTTTGCAATATATCACTCCTAAATATAAGGACATAATTTGGGGTGGGATCAAGAGACTTGACAGGAGCGCTTGCCACCCATTACTATTATACATATGAACATATAATCACACAAGATGATGTTTTGCTTTTTCTCTGGTAATTACATGAGGAAAAAGTGGGATATCACTTGTGGGTTGGAGGTAGTAAATTCAATTATGGGGCAGGCCGGTTTCAAGTTTTGCCCCTCCTGCGGATCGAGCCTTGAACCGGCGGCATGTAAAGGCTGCGGCGCGAAGCTGCCGCCGGCGGCCGCTTTCTGCCCGGGCTGCGGAACAAAGGTTTAAGGGGTAACTCTAATTTGAGGTGACGTATGAAAGATTTGCTATGTGACATGTGCGTGGAGCATTGCGAGCATCCCGAGACGGTCTGCCGCGCAAAAGCGGAACTGCTGCCGGAAAATACGGTGCAGCAGTTGGCTGAAACGTTTAAGATTTTGGGGGATGCCACCCGGATTAAAATACTGTGCGTGTTAGCCAGACGGGAAATGTGCGTGTGCGATATTGCCGAGACGCTCTCAATGGGCCAGTCGGCCATTTCCCACCAGCTCCGGGTGTTGCGCGGCGCACGGTTGGTAAAATTCCGGCGTGACGGCAAAGAAGCCTGGTACTCCCTGGATGATGACCATGTTGTGGACTTGATGCGCCAGGGCCTGGAGCATATTACCCACACGTAATGGCAAAGGCTGGGATTGTTGACGTGGCGCTTCTTGGCGATTTTAAATGCCGGCCGGGTATTACGGTAGAAATTATACAAAATAGCAGGAACAGATACTATTTTGAGAAAAGGAGATGAAGCCTTATGGGAGCAAAACAGGAAGTCTGTAACTGTGGCTGTTGCCAAAGTTCCGCGTATGAGGTAGTCGCTTCGATAGCTGAGGCTGCCGCCGCTGTGGATAGCGCCAATTTGATGAATGGTACTTTCAGCATTGACGGGCTGGACTGCGCCGACTGCGCGGCAAAACTGGAAAAAGGCATCAAGAAACTGCCGGGCGTGCGGGAGGCTCAGGTAAATTTTGCAGCAGCGAAGCTGAAGGTTGTGTATGACAAGACGCTGCTGGAGGTGCCCCAGATTACCAAAACAGTAAGCGGCTTTGGCTATAGCGCGGCGATGATTCAGGCTGCCCAGAACGCGCCCGGCTATCATACGTCGGTATTCCGGATCGAGGGGATGGACTGTGCCGACTGCGCCGCCAAACTGGAGAAAAAGATTACTGCTTTGGCGGGAGTGCGGTCGGCAACGGTGAACTTCGGCGCCGGCAAGCTGACGGTCGAGCATGCTCTGACTGATAGTGATATTGTCAAGGCCGTACAACAGGCTGGCTATCAAGCCGTCCGGGACGGCCAAACAGCCCGGCCCGGCGCTCAGCCGGCCGGCGCCTGGTGGCGTAAACCCAGAACGTTGGCGACCATTGTTTCTGGTGTGTTTTTGCTGGCGGCCATCGTGCTGGATTCGGCCGGGGTGAGTGAGAATATCCTCATTCCGCTCTATTTAGCGGCTATGGTTGTCGGAGGATACCATGTAGCCAAAAGCGGGCTGTACGGTCTAAAAAGTCTAACGCTGGACACCAATTTCCTCATGACGATTGCAGCCGTCGGTGCCGTTGCTATTGGGGAATGGAGCGAGGGCGCGACCGTTGTGTTCCTGTTTTCGTTAGGCAATGCCCTGCAGTCCTATACGCTGGATAAAACGCGGGAATCGATCCGTGCCCTGATGGAACTGGCGCCGCGGGAAGCCCTGGTACAGCGGGACGGCAAGGAAGTTCGCCTGCCGGTGGAGCAAATCGTGGTAGGCGACATGATCATCGTCAAGCCGGGTGAGCGCATCGCCATGGACGGTAATGTGGTGAGCGGTGTTTCCACGGTCAACCAGGCGCCGATTACCGGTGAGTCCATGCCGGTGGAAAAACAGGCCGGTGACCTTGTTTATGCCGGGACGGTCAATGAACAGGGGGCTCTGGAAATCGCTGTAACCAAACTGGCGGCCGATTCCACTCTGGCCAAAATTATGCATATGGTGGAAGAGGTGCAGGCGGAAAAGGCACCCATGCAGCAATTTGTGGACGTTTTCGCCAAATATTACACACCTGCCGTTATTCTGGCGGCTCTAGGCTTGATGTTCATTCCTTCACTGGCTTTCAATCAGCCCTTTGATGTTTGGTTTTACCGGGCGTTAGTACTGCTGGTTATATCTTGTCCTTGCGCTCTGGTCATTTCGACGCCGGTATCCATCGTGTCGGCTATCGGCAATGCCTCCCGGCGCGGGGTGCTGATTAAAGGCGGGGCTCACCTGGAGCAGATGGGACGAATCCAAGCGGTGGCCTTTGACAAAACCGGAACGCTGACTGTCGGCAAACCGATGGTGACCGATGTGGTGCCGCTAAACGGCATAGTCAAACAAGAGTTGTTACTGTTGGCGGCCGCGGTGGAAAAATGGTCGGAACATCCCCTGGCGCAGGCCATTGTTGCCAAAGCTGCTAATGCGTCCTTAAAGCCTGTAAGCAAATTTAAGGCGTTAATCGGCCGGGGAGCGCAGGCCGACATAGACGGCCAGACGGTGTATGTAGGCAACCGGCGCCTGTTTGAAGAAGTCGGGCATGCCTTGGCCGGGTATGAAGCGCAACTTACCCAACTGGAACAGCAGGGCAAGACGGTGATGTTGGTTGGTACCGAACAGCAAGTGATGGGTGCCATTGCCGTTGCCGACACGCTGCGGGAAAACAGCACTGAGGCGCTGACGGCGCTGCGGGCGGCCGGTGTGCGGACCATGGCTATGCTGACCGGCGACAACAAGCGGGTGGCGGCGGCTATTGCCGAAAAGCTGAATATTGACGCTTTCTACAGTGAACTGCTGCCGGAAGACAAGGTATCGGCACTGAAACAGCTTGCCCGCGAATACGGCAGTGTGGCCATGGTGGGCGACGGCGTCAATGACGCGCCCGCTCTGGCGACAGCCAATGTGGGCATCGCCATGGGGGTGGCGGGGTCGGACACGGCGCTCGAAACGGCCGATATTGCCCTCATGTCGGATGATCTGAGCAAACTGGCCTATGTTATGAAGCTCAGCCGTAAGACGCTAGCAATTATCAAACAAAATGTCACCTTCTCCTTAGTAGTAAAATTGTTATTCGTTGTAGGTACTTTCTTCGGCTTCGTCAATCTGTGGCTGGCAGTATTAGCCGACACCGGGGCTTCGCTATTGGTCACTCTGAATGGTATGCGCCTGGCGCGGGAGATAAAATAACTGAACAGGGGTAGACGGGTTGTCTACCCCTGTTTTAAAAGTAACAACAGTAACTACGATTTGCAAGGGGGAATGGAGAATGCAGTTTGAGATTACGCCGGCAGCGCGGGAATATATTCGTAACAAGGGCGGTGTGATAACCGTTAAGCTGGAAAAAAGGCAGACCGGCTGCGGCTGCTGCGGGGCCACGGAGGTGGAGAGCCCGTCCGTACGGTTGGGAGCGCCGCAGGCGGAAATCGATCATTATCAGAAAGTGACTTCAAGCGATGCTGCTATATATGTTCACTCTTCGCTGCAAAACACGTCAGAGCTGACATCGCCGAAGATAGACGTGGAGAGGACGCTTTTTGGCCGCAAGCTTGTCCTGTATGGCCTGACCCAGGAATAAGGTTAGCTGAGATTAGATTGCGCCAAAGTTGAAACTGGGTGAAAATATCAACGTTAGGTGTTCCAAGAATTATAATTGATTCTGCTTATATTGATGGAATACTTTCTATATAATCAGCAATAGAATATCAAAGAGTTTCTTTTCTCCTTGCGGAGAGAAAAATATCCGAAGAAAAATTGAGTTGCGGAGGGTGATGACATGTTCCGGTTCATCAGGTATAGTGTGTTGGGGCTTGTGTTGGCGTTATCGTTGACAATCACCGGGGTATCTTATGCTGATGATGGTACGTGGAGCTTGACTGACAATGGCTACAAAATTTGGAACCCTTGTCCCCAGCCCAATGAGACTGTAACCTGGTCTAGTGGCGCTGATGAAGAAAAATATGCCACCGGTAAAGGAGTAATCCAGTGGTTCGAAGACGGAAAGCCGGTAATGGGCTACGAAGGGGATGTGGTAAAAGGTAAGGCGAATGGTAAAGGGATTGCGACCTGGCCTGACGGAGACCGTTACGAAGGTGACTTTGTAGACGGCAATATGACCGGCAAAGGGGTTGCCACCTGTGTCAGCGGCGACCGTTACGAAGGTAACTTTATTAATGGCAAAATGAATGGTTATGGTACTTACTATCATTCCGATGGTACAATCCAGCAAGGCCAGTGGGAGAATGATGAATTTGTTGGATAAAACAGTTAAAGTATCCGATTAGCTATTGGGAAAGAAATCCTAAGTTTAAAGGACTCGTCAATTTGAGGACGCGACGTTTTGGTAGTATTACGGTAGGTTTAGGGAGTAAGTGTAATGAATGGAGAACTCGTGCGCCGATTCGGCGCCGCTTTTTTGGGGGAGAGGAGGACAAACTGTGCCGGTAATGGTATTAGCTATTGTCGTTGCCGTTGTCGATCAAGGAATAAAAAACTATGTTCAGGCGCATATGACGCTGGGCATGTCCATACCGGTCATCAACGGAGTGTTTCATATCACGTATATACTGAACCCAGGAGCTGCTTTCGGCCTGCTTGAATATCAGACCAAATTATTTGTGGCTGTAGCTGTCATCATGCTTGCCGCACTGGTGTATTTTTACTGCCATATAGCGGCGGGGCACTGGCTTCTTCGTTTTGGCGCCGGCCTGTTGGCTGGCGGCGCGACCGGCAATGTCATTGACAGGGTGACAACAGGCTATGTGGTGGACTTCCTTGATTTTCGTATCTGGCCGGTTTTTAACTCGGCGGATATTGCCATTGTGACCGGAGTGGGCTGCCTTGTTTACATCATGCTATTCTTGCCCGAAATGCTGCCTGAGAGCCCGGGAAGGCCGGAGAAAGAAGGTTAACCATGAGCATTGTACCGCAGAAAAAAGCGCTGTTACAAATAGCTATGCTATTGTTGGTTCTCATGGCGATTACCGGCTTTGAGTATTGGCGGGATTACCGTGTGCCGGTCAGCGCTGGTGAAGGCAAGACTCTAACGGTTACGGTGAAGCCGGAAATGACAGTGAAAGATATCGGTGATGAGTTGTTCCAAAACGGGATCATTCACAATGCTACGCTTTTTCGCATTATCGCCAAAGTCCAGGGGGTGGAAAAATCGCTCCAGGCCGGTGATTATGCCCTAAGTCCCAACATGAGCATCACAGGAATAATCGACAAGATGGTTAAGGGAGATATCGTTTATCGTCTGTTTACCATTCCGGAAGGTTACAATGTGGAGCAAATCGCTAAGCTGCTTGCTGAACAAGGATTGGGCGACGGCGCCAAGTTTAAGGAACTGGCCCGAAAGTACACGCCTTTCCCATATATGGAGCAACAGCCGGAGATCATCTATTCATCCGAAGGATATATCTTTCCGGACACGTACCGGATAACCGGAGGCATGACGGAAGCAGCGCTCCTGGAAATGATGGTTGCCAACTTTGATAAAAAAATTACGCCGGAAATGAGGGAGCGGGCCAAAACGCTGGGGCTGTCCCTGCATCAGGTGATGACGCTGGCATCGCTGGTGGAAAAGGAAGCAAAGCTGGCTAAAGAGCGGCCTGTCATTGCGGGGGTATTTTTCAACCGGCTGAAACAAGGTATGCCGCTCCAGTCTTGTCCGACCGTGCAGTATATTTTAGGCTATCCGAAGACTGAGCTTACTATCGCGGACACCCAAATTGCGTCGCCCTATAACACGTACCAGAACCCCGGACTACCGCCAGGCCCGATAGCCAGTCCCGGCATGGCCGCTCTCCGGGCGGTGCTGTATCCGGCAGATACGCCTTATCTTTATTTTGTGGCCGCCAAGGACGGCTCCCACCGCTTCAGCAGAACATATGAAGAGCATTTGGCTGCTGTCGATGAGATAGCTGGTCAGGTGAATGGAAAACTTTGATTATTCTCCCATCAGGGTAGGCGGTTAATTTGCATAGTTTGGTAGGTTGCCGCTATAAAACAGGCAGGAGGTTTTAACCAAAAAATAAAAAATATGAGCGCCGAATCCTGTAGGAGACAGGTACGGAGGACCCAAATTTGGGGGTGAAGCGACATTGTACGCGGGGCTGCAGCCTTGGCCCTAACCCGTCAGCTAACTTCGGAGGCGCGGAAAAGGCGGATTGCGTTGAAAAAATCAAAGTGTTTCAAATGGACTGTAATCGGACTATTAGGTGTGTCCCTTATTTGGGGGAGTCCGGCAGGGGCCTCCGCGGCTAGCCAGTTAGGAGACAGTGGTGACGAAGTTATAATTATCCAAGAACGGCTATTAAATCTGGGGTATAATGCAGGGATACAGGATGGGTTGTTCGGCTATCAGACCCAAGCTGCGGTTGAAGCTTTTCAGGCGGATTACGGATTGGCTGTGGACGGGATTGTGGGCGAGGATACCTGGCGGGTGCTCCGGACTACTGTTCCCCAAGTGAGCCGGGGCACAGCGGCCACTGCCCGGATTGTGCTTACTGCCCAGCGCTATCTGGGAGTCCCTTATGTATGGGGTGGTGCAAGTCCTGGAGGGTTTGACTGTTCGGGATTTACTCAGTACGTGTTTGCATTAAACGGAGTAAGTCTGCCGCGTACAGCAGATATGCAGTTTGGCGTCGGGATTCCGGTGCGTTATGACCAGCTACAGCCTGGCGACTTGGTGTATTTTTCCACCTATGAGCCCGGTCCGTCCCACAATGGGATTTATATCGGAGGCGGAAGATTTATCAGTGCAACTTCCAGCCGTGGCGTGGTCATAGACCGTTTGGATAGTGCTTACTGGGATGCACGGTATGTGGGCGCCCGGCGCGTTATCAGGTAGCTGACAATATCGATAAATAGCGGCAAAAACTTAATTTTTTGCCGCTATTTATTTTATACCACATTTGCTCTTCATACAATTTACACAATGTTTTGTTATGATATAGATATTCGAAAAAAAAAACATAGGACAGATGTTACAAGAGGAGGTAGGGGGCTGCTTGACTGGAATTCGTAACAGCGAAAATATGGAGCGCTTGATACTGGAAGCGTATAATAAAGCCAACTCAACAGATTTTTTTGCCATTACCACCGTACTGGAGCGAATAGTGAACCGGCGGTACGCATATAGCGATCCTCGGGCGGCCATTACAACAGGGCAGGTGCGGCAGGTTTTGGAACGTAGGGGAATGACGTATACCCTGGGCAGGATTACCCAAGAGACGTGATAATGTCAGTTGTATGCTGTAGGGGGATGAAATCCTATCCGAGTAAATCGAAAAAGATTAATAGACCCGTGAGTGCCAGAATGATGCCGGCGACGCGCGGCAAAAGATACAGCCGGCTGGAGAATGGACGTATTCTGATCAGGTATCGCTGCAGCGTAACCGTCAGCAGCGCAAACGGGATACAAAAGCCCAAGGCATAAATGAAAAAGACGGCGATTCCTTTTAACAGCGACGATGATGTGCCGGCATAAACAAGCACAGGAGCAAGCAGGGGGCCATTGCACGGGCTCCAGGCGGCGGTGGAAGCTATACCCAAGAGAAAAATTCCTATAGGACCAGTACCGGTAGGGAAACGAGGCCGAAACCCATGACGCAGCCGGCTTAAAGGAAATAGAGCACTAATACCCATTAGTATCATGAATACTGCCCCGGTTTTACGGATGAGGTGCTGATAATCATGCAGAATTTGACCAAGGAAGGATGCGCCGGCGCCGACAACGAGAAAAACGATGATGAACCCGCTTAAAAAGATGCAAGTATTAAGCCACAACCGCCTTATCCCTGGATAGCTTACGGCTGAACTTGTGCCGCTCGTTGCAAGAAACGCCGTGTACGTTGGTAAAGCAGCCAATACACACGGTGACAGAAATGATATTACTCCGGCGGTAAAAGCCGTCAACAATGCAAAATGTCCAAACTCCATTTTGCCTCCTTCGTAGTTTTGAGTATTTAAAACTCCATAATACTACGCTGGCGAATGAATGTCTTATGTATTCCTTTATTTGGGAGATACAACAACAGGCAACTGGTATATCCATAATGGGCGTACCGATTGCCTCTGTCGTTTGCTATAAGTTAAAAAGCCGGCAATAAAAGCAAAGTATTAATCAATACTACATTAGGAGTAGCGATGATAAATACCGACAAGAAAATTATGGTCAGCGCTCGGGTCAACGCCGAGGCCGTCAGCTTCCTGAAAAACATGGAAGTGCCCCTGTCGGATGTCATTGAGGCAGGCATCATGTGTTTTTTGTTGTTGGACGATTTTGACAAGGTCAAGTTCCTAATCCAAAATAACGAAGAAGTAGCCCTGAAGAAGGTTGTGCAAAGCAGCCGGGGAGCCAACACGAAAATTTGGCCGGAGATGGTGAAGGAGCTGCTGGGACTGAAGAGTGTCACAGAGGTAAAACCGGCCGTGCGAGAGTTGATATCGGTGGCCAAGAACCTCGAAGATCGTGGCGAAGAAGTGTTTTTCAAAAAACGTATCGCCGGCCTGGACGCGACAGCCCTGCTGCAGGAGGCCAACCTGCTGATGCTGAGGAGCGATTTCGCCGGCGCCCTGATGATTTACGAAAGCGCTCTGCGGCTGTTTGAAGTGGAACCTGATTGGCCGGAAGCCGCCAAGACCCAGGTAATGGTCGGCAAGTGCCACCAGTATCTAAAATATTATTCTTGCTCCTTGCACGCCTATGAAGAGGCGCGGCGGGTCTTTAAGCAATTGGATATGTGGTACGAATTGGCCGGAGTATTGTTTGACCGGGGGACTTGCTACCAGATGACCGGAAGGTATGAAGAGGCGTATGACGCCTTCAACGAATCGCGTCTGCTTTTTGAAGGGCTAGGAAACTCGGAAGCGGTATTTAGAGCCTTTTCCCATATGGAAGCCTGTCTGAGTTGCGTGGGGGATAAGAAACGGATGCTGGAACTGTATGATCTGCTTTTTGATAGAATTGAGAACTTGAGAAAACAGCTATTACCCATATATTAAGTCGCTTTGATGGGTCACTTAATAAGCTGAACAAATGCCAAGGAGGATAAAGGGATGCGCTTCGCGATAACGTCTGCCGCCCGCCAGTACATAACCGCCAACGGCGGTTCCGTCACCATAAAGGTTGAGAAAAAGCCCACAGTTTTCGGCTGTTGTGGTCCGGATGAAATCCCATACCCGTCCATGCGATTGGGAAAACCGGCCGAGAACGAACTTGCGGGATATCTGCGGTTCGTGGTTGAAGAATTCGAAGTTTACTGCGACAAGGCGCTTGAGGATATGGCTGAATCCGGCGAACTGACCATTGAACTGGAACGGACCTTTTTTAGCAAAAAACTGGTGCTCTACGGCATAAAAATGGAAAGCCACTGATTACGGATACTGCCTGCTTACAATAATAATACCCGTTCTAGCCGAGTTACAGACACGCACGAAGCCGGATAACCCGGCTTCTCGTTTTTCTTTTATCATATTATTGGGCAGGCTGTCTCGGAACAAATCCTTTGGTAAAAATCCTCTGTCTCGACCTGAATCGTGGTATGGTGAATTTTATACTTCTCGGCAATCTGCTTAATCGCCTCCTGCAGGATTTGCTGAGGGTCTATACCGTGGTCTATGAGCAAATGACAGGTCAGGGTGTCGACCCCGGAGGTAAGCGACCAAATATGAAGATCATGGACGTCCTTGATGCCGGGAATCTTTGACAGCGTGTCCTTGACATCTGCCCAATCTATCGTCGGAGGCGTTCCTTCCATAAGGATGCGGAGGGCCTCGTCGATTACATGCCATGCGCTCCGCAGAATAAGCAGGCCGACGATGACGCTGACTGCCGGATCGGCCCAGTACCACCGGAAAAAGTAAATAAGCACCCCGGCGGTTATCGCTCCCACCGAGCCCAGAGCGTCACCCAGAATGTGCAGGTAAGCGCTACGGACGTTTACGTTGGCGGTATCGCCGTGATGGGTGAGAGCCCAGGCGCTAGCCAAGTTTGTCAATAGGCCGATAGCGGCTATGATAATCATTGTCCCGCTCTGGACCGCGGGTGGCTGCCATATCCGATGATAAGCCTCCCACATGATAATGCCGGCGATAAGAAACAGGGTGGCCCCGTTTAGCAATGCCGCCAGAATTTCAAATCGGTAAAACCCGAAAGTCTTATTCGAACTCGGCGGCTTTGCCGCGTACCAGACTGCCAAGAGACTTAGCAGCAGCGAGCCGGCGTCGCTCAGCATATGGCCTGCGTCTGAAATAAGGGCCAAGCTGTTGGTAATGACGCCGCCGACAAACTCCACGACCATTATCGTTGCGGTCAAAGTGAATGATATCAGCAATCCCTTTTTATTCTGTTTCTCAGTATGACCGTGGTGTTGATGCATTATCTCACCCCTCTTCTTAGTATCTCTCACAAGCCGGGGCAAATGACTTTAGATAACTGGAAAAGACAACCGCATCGGGCAATCGTGAAGGCAAGTGAAAAGTTTTTGCTAAGATTCGCCTGATGGGGAAAAAGTATTTTCAGGCGGGCATGACAGCCGAGTGAGGACAATACCACCGGGAATGCCACAGGGGTAAAGCATAGTCAACTAGGAGGAATGCTCAATGGTCTTCTCACGCGGGCGAACAAAATATTTCGTTTTGGCCGCAGTCGTTCTTATACTAATCGGATTGGCTATCGGCTACTACGTCTCCTCCCTGACGCCGGAACGCAAGCCTTTAGAGATTGAAGAAAAGCCATACGAATACTATATCATCATCGACGAGGCCAGCGGCAAAACCCTCGCCTTCGTTGCGACTGTCGTCGTGAGCCCGGGAGACGAATATCTAAATGAAGACGGCCAGTGGTACGAGGTAGTCCGTGTGGAGGAAAACCGGGCCTACGCCCGACAATTTGAGAAAAAGCAATAGAAAGTCATTGACCAATTCTCTAGGGTTATCATATAATCTATAAATGAACAGTTATTCATATATTGGTGGTGATTGGATGAGAGAACAAGAATGCGATGTGTGCGAACAATTGTGTGAGCATCCCCAGAACATCTGCCTGGCCAAAGCTGAAATGCTTACGAATGATGCGGTTCATCAACTGGCCGAGATATTCAAGATACTCGGTGATGCCACCCGGATAAAAATTCTGCATGCGCTGTCCAAACGGGAGCTTTGCGTGTGCGATATCGCCGCCGTGGTCCAAATGGGCCAATCGGCGGTCTCGCATCAGCTCCGGCTTTTGCGCGGCTCACGGTTGGTAAAACATCGCAAGGAAGGAAAAATGGTCTGGTACTCGCTCGACGATGAGCACATTTCATTGCTGTTATCGCAAGGTATCGAACACATAGCACATAGGTAAGGGAGGGAATGTAGTGGAATTCAAAAAAGTTAACGCCCGGAAAACAACGGAAAAATGCGGTGATGGCTGCTGCTGTTCTTCTAACACCAATACTTCAAAGGCAGCACCGGCGGAAAACGGCTGCGGCTGTGAATCTGAAACGGTTGGGGTATGTTCAGACAATGGTGCCATTGCGCTGAAAGAAAAGCAGGAAAAGAACGGCAGTCCGAATATAGCCTCAGCTAGTGTCTTTCAGGTTAGTGGCATCACCTGCATGGACTGCGCTCAGAAGTTTGAAAGAGCGGTGAATGGACTGCCAGGGGTTGTAAAAGCCTTGCTTAATACCGTGACAGGCAAACTCGTCGTAGAAGGCCAAGCCGACCTTGAGGCTATCCGTAAGCTGGGTAAGGAGGAAGACTATTCGGTAGAGCCGGTTCAGCAAGCCGCAGCGCCAGCCGCAGCAGTATATCAGGTTGACGGCATCTGTTGCATGGATTGTGCTGCCAAGTTCGAGAAAGCAGTATCCGCATTGCCGGGAGTAACGAGCGTTACGCTCAATAAAGTAACTGGCAAACTTACTGTGGAAGGCCAGGCCGATTTAGAGACGATTCGCCGGCTCGGCGCTGAAGAGAACTATACCATAAACCCGGTGCGGGAAGTTAGTGTTGGTCGGTCGCACGTCTTCCAGGTTGATGGCATCTGCTGCATGGACTGCGCTGCCAAGTTTGAGAAAGGCGTGGCGGCTTTGCCCGGTGTAAACAAGGCATCGCTTAATACAGTCACCGGCAAGCTGACCGTGGAAGGTGAAGCTGATCTTGAGGCCATCCGCCGCTTAGGCGCCGAGGAAAATTACACGATTACGCCTCTTGCGGACCAGCCGCTATCCGCACCCAAGGCGGCTGTGACAAAACCGAAATGGGAACTCAGGCGGGCTATCCTATCTGGCGTTGCGCTGGCTGTCGCTTACGGAGTGGAAAAGTTCGGCGGACCATCAATGGTTTTCCTCCCGCTCTATATCGTTGCCATGGTCCTGGGCGGCTGGGGTAACTTCAAGAAAGCGGCCCGTGCCCTGCCCCGTTTCAACTTTAACATGAGCGTGCTAATGAGCATCGCTGTGGTCGGTGCGCTGGCCATCGGCCAGTACGAAGAAGGCGCTTCCGTCGCGTTCCTCTATGCGATTTCCGAAATGCTCGAAGCATGGACGATGGATAAGGCCCGCCGCTCCATCCGGCAGCTCATGGATATAGCGCCCAACACCGCCCGCATTCGACGGAACGGCAGTGAGTTGGAAGTTCCGGTAGAACAGATCGCCGTTGGCGATGTGATGATTATCCGGCCGGGCGAAAAACTCGCTATGGACGGCGTCATTATAAAAGGCGAGTCGGCCATCAACCAGGCGGCTATCACCGGCGAGTCGATCCCGGTGGAAAAAGGCCCTGGGGCGGAAGTTTATGCGGGTACTTTAAACACCCATGGATCGCTCGAAGTGGAAGTAACCAAGCTCGTTCAAGATACAACCATTGCCAAGATCATCCACCTGGTGGAAGAGGCGCAGGGCCAGCGGGCGCCGTCCCAGGCCTTTGTGGAGCGGTTCGCGGCTGTCTACACCCCGGTAGTTATGGCTCTCGCCGTCGGTATGATATTTGTACCGCCGCTGCTGCTCGGGTATGAATGGGCGCCGTGGATTTACCGCGGGCTGGCGCTTTTGGTTGTCTCCTGCCCGTGCGCACTGGTGGTGTCGACACCTGTGGCCATTGTCAGCGCCATCAGCAACGCCGCCAAGAACGGCGTTCTCATCAAGGGCGGCATTTACCTGGAGGAATTCGGCTCCCTCAATGCTATCGCGTTTGACAAGACCGGTACGCTGACGAAAGGCGAGCCGGCCGTGACCGACGTTATTCCGATGGGTAATCTCTCCGAAATGAAGCTGCTGGAGACAGCGGCCAGCCTTGAAGCAAGATCCGAGCATCCGCTGGCGACGGCCATTGTAAAAGCTGCCGAAGCGAAAGGGTTGTCAATAGTGCCGGCCGAAGACTTTGCCGCCATAACCGGGCGCGGCGCTCAGGGGACTATCGACGGTCAAACCGTATACATCGGCAACCCACGGCTGTTTAACGAACTAGGCGTTTCCTTAAGCCCGGTTGAAAAAGAGGTCGAACGCCTGCAGAGCGAAGGCAAAACGGCCATGATTGTCGGCACTAGTGACAATTACCAGGGTATAATCGCTGTGGCCGACGAGGTGCGGGAAGCCAGCGAAGCCGCTATCGCCGGTCTGAAAAAGCAAGGCATCACCCACACCATTATGCTCACCGGCGATAACGCCGCGACTGCTAAGGCCATGGCCGCACGGGTGGGGGTGGATGAATTCCGCGCCGAGCTGTTGCCCCAGGATAAAGTTACCGCCATAAAAGAGCTGCTGGAGAAGTACGGCAAAGTCGCCATGATCGGAGACGGCATCAACGACGCGCCGGCGCTGGCCCTGTCGAGCGTTGGCATAGCGATGGGCGGTGCGGGTACGGATACGGCCCTGGAAACGGCCGATATCGCCCTCATGGCCGATGACCTCCGCATGCTGCCGTTCACCGTCCAGCTTAGCCGCAAAGCGCTTAAAATAATCCGGCAGAACATCGGTTTTTCGCTGGTTATCAAGGCGGTAGCCGTATTTGCGGTATTCCCCGGCTGGCTTACCCTGTGGCTGGCGATACTTGCCGACATGGGGGCATCCATCATTGTTACGCTGAACAGCCTGCGGCTGCTGCAGGTAAAACCTAAAGAGTAAAATCCTGTACTGTCCGGAGAGCAGGGTTTTTCACTCCCCGCGTGAGGGCGGCGCGGTTGTCGCCCTCTTTTTTCTCGAATATTATCTTTGGGGTGTTTATATGGAAATTTATATTGAACCTGCTGCCAGGGAATATATTAGCGGTAAAGACGGGGCCATCGTGATTGAAGTCAGACAACGCCCCGGCGGCTGCTGAGGGGGCGGCTGCGTGGCCGATGGCCGCTACCCGTCCGTGCGACTGGGCAAAGCTGATCCCGGCAAGATGCATAGCTACAATAAAACTTCGGTGGACGGCATCGAGGTATATTACATCGACCGGCTGCCCGAGTTTTTCACTACAATTACGGTAAAGGTCGAAAAATTGTTCTTTTTTAAAAAGCTGGTGGCAAAAGGCAAGACATTTTAAGAATCCGAAACGGGAGGCAGGCTGGTAAAAGCCTGCCTTTTTCAGTAGGGGTTAACATCTGGGCGGTTAGGAATCTCTTGACAATCCGGGACAAGCCGAAATATGATTGAGCCAACAAGTATTCATATATTGGAGGCTCTATGAAACAACCGGAATGTGAAATTGACGTATGCGAAGAGCTTTGCGAGCATCCCCAGGCAATCTGCCTGGCCAAATCTGAGATGATTACCGATGAAGACGCCTACCGGATGGCCGATCTATATAAGCTTCTGGGGGATGCCACCAGGATAAAAATATTGCATGTACTCTCCAAAAGAGAGCTGTGTGTTTGCGATATTGCCGCGGTCATTTCCATGGGACAGTCGGCGGTTTCCCATCAATTGCGCCTGCTGCGCAACGCTAGGCTCGTCAAATTCCGCAAGGAAGGTCAGATGGCCTGGTATTCCCTTAATGACGACCATGTTGCGAAACTGCTGTCCCAGGGGATCGAACATATTACCCATGAGTAGCCGTCCGTATATAAATTGATAACAGATCAGGACTGTATAGTTCTAAACATGGCGAGCAAAGGCTCGCTTTTTTGTCTCCCCAAAGTGATCTGTAAAAACAGCTTGACAGGGAAAGAGAAGAAACAATATAATTTATATGAATACATATTCATATAAATTATATTAAAAAATCGGAATTGGTTCTTGTAAAAGGAGGCTGAAAGCAAATAGATTCGTTTAGCGGTTTCAAATAGAGAAGCATATCTCTATTTTTAAAAAACATTTCAATTGAGAAAGAATATCAATTTCAAATTGTAGGGGAGGAGTTCTTATGATTGAATCATTGGTCGTAACGCTACGGGAGGGTATCGAAGCCGCACTAATCATCGGCATTATATTGGCCTATCTGAAGCGGACCGGCAAAACCCAGTTGAACAGGTACGTGTACATCGGTTTAGGATTGGCCGTTGTAGCCAGCATTCTCGGCGCAGTCCTGTTTACGGCCCTGGATTTTGACCCGGAGAACGAAGTTCTGGAAGGTACGATGCTGTTGATCGGCGGCATCTTCGTCGGTAGCATGGTCCTCTGGATGCAGAAGACGGCCAAGAACATTAAACAGACAATGGAGAACAAACTGGGCCGCATCGTCGAATCCGGCGCTGACCTGAAAAAACAGGGCTGGGGGCTGCTCGCCTTTGCCTTCTTCATGGTCTTCCGCGAAGGAATCGAGACGGTACTCTTCCTGAGCGCCCTGAGCCTGGGCGAAGCCCCGGTGATGGGGTGGGTTGGAGGATTGCTCGGTATTGCCATGTCGGTACTGTTCGCCTACTTCTTTATCAACGGCAGCCTCAAAATTAACCTGGCGAAGTTTTTCAACGTAACCAGCCTGATCCTCATGATTCTGGTTCTCCGCCTTTTCGCCGGCAGCGCCCACGAGTTCGCTGAAGTGGGCTTAATTCCGATGACTCCTGCCATCATGTATATCCTTGGCCTCATAGTCCGGGACAACTCCACGGCGATTATCTCCATGATCATGCTGACCTTGCCAATAGTGATGATCTTGCTGGATAACACCAATAAGCCGCAGACGGATGTCGCCGCCATCAAAGACCCAATTGCAAGGCGCCAGGCTCTGGCGAAGCTGCAGCAGGAGAAGAACTGGAAATACGCCGTTGTCGGCGCCGCTCTCGCCATCAACTTGGTTTTAGGCTGGGACCTCGTGGAAGCGATGACCAAACCGACTGTGGACCCCATGCCGGTAACGGTGACCGCTCAGGATGGGAAAATCATTGTGCCCATCGATAAACTGGATGACGGCCTGATCCACAAATACGCATACCGGGCCAACGGGACGGACGTGAAATTCCTGCTGATCAAGCGGGAGGACGGCAGTATCGGCAGCGGCCTGGACGCCTGCGAGATTTGCGGTCCGCAGGGATATTACCAGGAGGAAGACAACAAGACCAACGTCATCTGCAGAAACTGCAACGCGCCCATCCCCATTCCCACCATCGGTTTCCCCGGCGGCTGCAATCCGGTGGCCGTTGAAGCCCAGGTGGACGGCGACAATGTGGTGATTGCCGCTTCCCACCTTGCGGACAAAGGCGTTCCCGTATACAACAAAAAAGCCAATTAACACAAAAAGACTAGCCATAAGGTTAGGCTGCCCCCCTTTAGGGGGCGTCCAGGAGGTTTACTATGTTATTTCGCATTATCTGGCAATCGCTGAAAGTCCGCTATAAACGTATCCTGCTGGCGGTAATCGCTGTACTGATGGGGGCCTCGGTCGCCGCCGCCCTGCTGAACGTCTATTATAGCCTTAACGACAAGGTGGGGCGCGAACTGAAAAACTACGGGGCGAATATCATCGTCACCCCCAAAGCCGACGCGCTGCAGCTTGAAATCGACGGCGTAAACTATACACCGGTGACGGAACGGCAGTATCTGGACGAGACGGAGATTTACAAGATCAAAAAGATTTTCTGGAAGTACAACATCGTCGGGTTCAACCCGTACCTCGATACCGTCGTCCAGGTCCAGGGGCAGAATGTCACTTTGACCGGCACCTGGTTTGACAGGGAAATCGCCGTGCCGAAGGAGGCATTCAAAACGGTGGAGGCCGGGATCAAAACCGTCGCGCCCTGGTGGCAGGTCGAAGGGAATTCCATTGCCGCCGACGACCGCCAGCACGTCATCGTAGGGGCGGCCCTGGCCGAGAAGTTCGGCTTAAAGCCCGGTGACAATGTGGAGTTTACCTACAATCAGCAGCGCCGCAGCATGCAAGTGTCGGGCATTGTCAATACCGGCGGGCCGGAAGACAACCAGATCTATGCAAATCTGGCCGTGGTACAGGAATTGCTGGGGCTGCCGAACAAATACAGCCAGCTAAAAGTCAGCGCCCTGATCACGCCGGATGACGGACTGGCCAGGAAAAATCCCGACGCCATGACCCAGAAAGAATATATCCGCTGGTACTGTACGCCGTATATCGACGCCATCACTTTCCAGATCGACGAAGTGCTGAAAAATGGCCAGGCCAAACCCATTCAGCAAATTGCCCAGGCCGAAAATAAATTTCTGAGCAAAATGAATCTGCTCATGCTGCTGGTAACAATTATGGCACTCATGGCGGCGGCCCTCGGCGTGATGACTACGATGACGACAACCGTGCTGGAACGGCGCAAGGAGATCGGCATTCTTAAAGCCATCGGCGTGGAGATTCCCCAAGTGGCATTGCTGTTCCTGAGTGAGGCCGCCGCCGTCGGCCTGGTCGGCGGCGTTGCGGGTTACGCCGCCGGAATCGGCCTGGCCAAATTTATCGGCCAGAGTGTTTTTAACGCCCAGATTACTCCCGACATCCAGGTATTGCCGCTTACCATCGGCATCGCTCTTGCCGTGGCCCTGACTGGCAGTTCGCTGCCGGTCTGGCGGGCGACGCGCATCGAACCGGTTGTGGTGCTCCGGGGTGAATAGAAAGGGGGATTCAGATAAATGTTTATGCGTATTTTGTTGCGCTCCTTGCAAAACCGCAAAGGGCGGGTTGCCGTAGCCATCATGGCTGTAGCCATGGGGGCGGCCATGGTGTTCGCCTTGGGCAGCCTTTCCCTGGATATCAATGACAAGATCAGCCGGGAATTGCGCGACTACGGGGCAAACATAGTAATGGTGCCGCCGGTCAATGGCGCCGGAGCTTCGGGCGAACCCTTTCTGCCGGAAAGCACGGTAAATGCCCTAAAAAACAGTGAAGCGGCCCCGTACATCTTGGGCGCCGTTCCGTACCTGTACGGAATCGTGGAAGTGGGAAGCCAGAAGGCGGTAGTGGCAGGCACTGATTTTGAGCAGGTCAAGAAGATAAGCCCCTGGTGGAAAATGCAGGGCGGATGGCCTGTACCCGGCACCAACGGATCGGTTATCGGCGTAAAGGCGGCCGCGGCGCTCAATCTTGGCGTCGGCGCGTCCTATACCGTCCGACAGAAAGACAAAGCGGAGGCCTTTACCGTTACCGGCATCGTGACCACCGGGGGAACGGAAGACAGCCAGGTGTTCGTCAACCTGCCGCTGGCGCAATCCCTGCTGGGGCGGCTAGGTCAGGTGAGCCAGGTGCAAGTAAGCGCCCAGTCGGGCAAGCAGCCGGTCGCTGCGATAGCCACGGCCATCGAACAAAGCGTCCCCGCCGCCAAAGTCAAAGTGGTCAAGCAAATCGCCCAGGCGGAAGGACAGACCCTGGGCAAAATCGAATGGCTGATGATTCTGGTGACCGTTATTATTTTAGGGGCGTCGGCCATCGCCGTCATGAGTACCATGACCACCACCGTACTGGAGCGGACCAAAGAGATCGGCCTGATGAAGGCCATCGGGGCTGAGACCCACAGCATCGGCAAACTGTTCTGGACAGAAGCGGTGTGTATCGCGCTGCTGGGCGGCCTGGTCGGGAGCGTCATCGGTTTCGGGGTCGCCCAACTGATCGGGAAAACGGTGTTTCAGACGGCGATTTCTTTCCGGCCTTTCGTGCTGCCTGTCGCGCTTTGCATTTCCGCCGCGGTGACGCTGCTCGCCAGTTTTGTTCCCGTCCGGGCGGCCACCGGCGTCGTCCCGGCGATTACCTTGAGGGGGGAGTAACATCATGCAAGAAATCATTGTCGCCAAAGATTTGATCAAGTCCTACGACGGCACGCAAAACGTGCTGGATGGCCTGGATTTCGCCATCCGTCCCGGCGAGTGGACCAACATTATGGGGCCGTCAGGCTCAGGAAAGACGACCCTGCTAAATATCGTGAGCGGTCTCGATAAACCCACCAGCGGCTCGATCAGCATCAACGGCGTGGACATCAGCCGCCATTCCGAAAACGAGCTGGCCCGTTTCCGCCGGGAAAACCTGGGGCTGGTGTTCCAGCAGTATCATCTGATGACTTTTTTGACTGCCCTGGAAAACGTGATGCTGGCCCAGCACTTCCACAGCGTGGTTGACGAAACGGAAGCCAAAGATGTTCTTGCCAAAGTCGGCCTTGGGCACCGCCTGCACCACCGCCCCGCCCATATGTCCGGCGGCGAGCAGCAGCGGGTCTGCATCGCCAGGGCGCTGGTCAACCGCCCGAAACTGCTGCTGGCTGACGAACCAACGGGCAACCTGGACCAGAAAAACAGTAAGATAGTGTTGGACATTTTTAAGGAACTGCATGCCGAAGGGCATACCATCGTCATGGTTACCCACGCCGAAGAGATCGGCAAGATGGGCGACCGTCTCCTGCGCCTTCTGGACGGCAGGATTATCGCCGATATCTGCAACAGCGACAGGGGAAGCGGGGAACAACACTACTGTAAGGCGGTGAATGCCTGATGTCAAAAAAAACCAAGATTACTCTTGGCATTGTCGCCGGGGTATTCGCCATAGGCCTTATCGCGTTCTTGCCGTTTGCCAAGGTCTTCCTGGGTGATACCGCCTCTACAGCCACTATACCGCGCGGCGGTCCCAATCCCGCCTGGCAGGACGGCATATATATAGGCCGCGCCGTAAACCAGCGCGGGCCGGTGGAACTGGAAGTCATGTTCGAGAACGGCAAGTTTCACCACATAAAGGCCCTTAGCCATAACGACACGTCGCTCATTTTTGACCGGGTGCTGCGCAAGCTCACGCGGGTGATGCTGATCAAGAACTCCACCGATGTGGACGGCATTTCCGGCGCCACCGTCAGCAGCAGAGGCATCATTGATGCGGTAAATAACGCCGTGCAGCAGGCGACGAAGACAACGAATGTGCCGGCATCTACAAACGTAACTGAGGGCAGCTAAGAACATCAGTAATTGGTGAATGGTAAAATTCCTATGCGGTTGTGTTTCCCTTACTGGCTGCTTTCAATTTGTTTACTAAAGAGGATAGAAATTATGGCACTGCAACAAGCGGAAATTGTTTTACAAGATTTTTTGAATACGAGAGAGCTGAAACTTACAGAACAACGAAAGCTGATCTTGGACGTACTTTTGAAGTCAAGGTTACATCTGACCATTGAAGAGATTTACAGCAAATCCAAGGAAAGAAACCCGAAGATCGGCTTGGCCACCGTGTACAGGACGGTTAAAATACTCTGCGAATGTGGTTTGGTCAGTGGCTTCAAGCATACTGACGGAACATTTCGGTATGAACTCGGTCATGACTACCATGAGCATCTAATATGTACTAAATGTGGGCGGGTTATTGAGGTTATGGACCAAAACACAGAAGTATTACGGGCCAAAGTTCTCTCCATAAATAACTTTAAAGTTTTACATTCGCGTTTAGAGCTGTACGGGATATGCCATAAGTGTTCTTGATATGCAGGAAGCGCAGCATATAAAATAGTCAACAATAAAACCCGGTGGCGCCGGGTTTTATTGTTGACTTCATTTCGGTGCAAAGGTATGGCAATTAGTCTGATCGCTCGCGTGAGCGTTCGAGCTGCCACCGTCAACGTTGACCTCAATGGCCGAAGCGTTGCAGCGTTCACCCTGCTGCCAGAACTTACAGTTGGACACCGTACATTTTACGCCTGGCAATGTCATGATCTCACCTCCTTGGTGTAGTATGATTGGCCTTTATCCATTTTCCCAAGCAGCGGTTAACTGTGTCAGCGGTGGCCCTCCTGCCAGCCGGACACTTCTACGGCCGGGAGGGCCATTTCAGGCATGATGTCATTCCATAATATGGGCACGCTAGTCTTGGCGGCTTCATGATCAATAATCGGGACAGAATGGCAATGACGAAGGTTTTCATCATACATTCTTCACATTTATAAATTATATTAAAATGCAGAAGCTTATAGTTAGCGAGAGGGAGGAGGAGTACAAATGGGGTGCGACTTTGGTTTATCAGCAGGTTGGTTTGGAATGGGGTTTGGGTTAATTGCTAATATAGCTTTTGCCATTTTGGCGGTAGTTGGCATTGTTTGGGCGTTCAAGCATTTGTCCGGGAAGAGAGAAGGATTTAGTGGCAATAGTTCCAACGCCCTCGCGATTTTACAACAAAGATATGCCAAGGGTGAACTTTCCGGCGAAGAATATCAGCGCATGAAAAAGGAAATAGAATAGAATAAACTGGCAAGGCCGCCATGTTATTTTATCAGGCGGTCTTGCTTCTCTGTTTCGTGCTGCTGACGGTTGGCTAAATAAACTGGGAGGAAGGTATGATCCCGAAAACGGTCCTCGTTGTTGACGATGAGCAGAATATGCGTGATCTGATCAGAATTTACCTCCATAGACAGGGATGGTCTGTCAGGGAGGCGAGTAACGGCCTGGAGGCCCTGGAGATCATAAGTAGAGAAACAGTCCATCTTGTAATACTGGATATCATGATGCCCGGCTTGGATGGCTGGGAAGTGTGCAGAAGAATCCGGGAAACCAGCAATATCCCGGTCTTGTTACTGACGGCGAGAAATGCCACGAAGGATAAGATTCACGGGCTGAATCTCGGGGCGGATGATTATCTGACCAAACCTTTTGAGATGGAGGAACTTGTGGCGCGAGCACACGCGATTCTCCGGAGAGCTTCCTCGCAAGATGGCACGGCGAGTGAAGCTGTTCAGTTCGGAGAAATTGCCATCAACCTTTCGTCCAGGCAGATAAAGGTCAACGGCAATATTGTTCATTTAACGCCCAAAGAATTTGAACTGCTTCTCTTATTGGCAAGTAATCCTGATAAAGTATTCAGCAGGGAAACATTGCTGGACCGGATTTGGGGCATTGATTTTTATGGCGATTTTCGGACAATCGATCAGCACATAAAAAACATCCGGGACAAATTGAAAAAAGGCGGATGCACCTTTAATCCCATCAAAACGGTTTGGGGATTCGGGTATCAAATGCAGAGGAAATCGTGACAATGCTGAACAGCATAGTATTCAAGCTGGGGCTATCGATGGTTCTCTTGTTCCTGGTCGTGCTTTTTCCGATGGGCTATGTTTTGAACGCCTTTCTGACGAATTTTTACCAGCAGAAAGCGATAGACCATCTGAACGACCAAACCAATAAAGTAATCAGCGTTATAGAAACCAGCCCCGAACGGGACTTGAAGAACAATTTGGCTGTTGCCCTGAAAATGGCTGACCATAAGGCTGTCATCTACGATGCATCGCGGCGACTATCGGCTATTTCCGATTTTGCGGATGATACCGCCGGCGTCCTGCAGGACCAAGACTGGGCCTTGCTAAACTCCGGTACGCCGGTTTTCAAAGAGTGGAATGCAGGGAATAAAAGCTACCGCCTCGTTGCCAGACCATTCTACCTTCGAGAAACCTTTTCCGGCGCCGTACTGATAATGTCGCCGGTGGATGAAATCCAGGGTACACTGGCTTATATCAGGTCCATACTTCTGCTGGCCGGATTGGGAGCCATACTGATGATCTTCGGATTTACCAATATCCTGGTCCCCCAATTGTCCTCTCCGCTGCTGGCGATGGAAAAGGCAACACGGCAAATAGCGAAGGGCAATCTGGATATTAAATTGAACGAGCAATCGCAAGATGAGCTGGGTTCCCTGGCGCGGGCAATCAACGACCTTGTCGCCGATTTAAAGAGAATTCAAGACAGCCGCAGGGAATTTTTCGCGAATATCGCCCATGAACTGAGAACGCCTCTGACGTATATCGAAGGGTATGTCAAATTACTCGCCGAAACGCGGGAGTCGGAAGAGCAAAGAAGAGTTATACCGATTCTCGTTGATGAAACTAAGAGATTAAAAGGTTTGGTCGATGACCTGTTTGAATTAGCCCAGCTCGAAGAAGGCAAGATCGCCCTGACTTTAGAATGGGTGGATCTGTCCGAGATTATTGAGACATCTATTGAAAAAGTTAAGTTGTATGCGGCCAATAAGGGAATCACCATCAGGTTAACCGAAGAGGATGTTCCGATCCTCCTGCTGGATGGGAACCGCATCCAGCAGGTCTTAATTAACCTCCTTGACAACGCCATACGGTATACAAACCAGGGAATGATAACCGTCAACCTTAAAAGCATCCCTGAGTTTATTGCCGTAAAAATAGAAGATACGGGCATCGGCATCCCCGAGGAGGAGCTTCCCTTTATATTCGAGAGGTTCCACCGGGTTGAGAAATCACGCTCCAGAAATTACGGGGGGACGGGCCTTGGATTGGCAATCGTCAAAAAGCTGGTCGAAATTCAAGGCGGGCAAATTGAGGTCGCCAGTCAATTGGATGTAGGTACTTCTTTCACGCTGAAATTCCCTAAACCCGCCGAGGAGAGAATCAAATGAAACTGATAGGCGTGGTAACATCGATGGTTTTAATAGCCTCGGGCATATATTGTTTTACAATGGCTGCCCTGGGGATGGGTACAGGGGTTTCCGGTATAGACTTTTTATTTACTCTGGTAAATATTTGTTTATGGACGGCGATACCCGTGATTATTTTCGGGGTGATATATTTGATTTACATCAGGAAAACCGGGTAATTGTAACAAAAAACCATTAAAAAGGAGCTTGAAGAATAATGGACTGGAGCATACTGCTATCTTTAATTTGCCCAATAATGATGTTGTTGTGCATGAAGGGAATGTTCAGCGGACATAACCACGGTGATGCGAAGGGCAGAACGGAGCAACCGCAGATTTCTCCTGAGGAGGTACAGGCGATGCAAACAAAGATGGCTGAACTGTCGGAACAAAACGCTCATCTTCTGAAGGAACTACAGTCAATGAAAGAAACTTTCTCCAATGACGCCGGGATGAAAAGCAATAATTCGCTGAGCAACTAAAATTATATCGACGGTTACAGGGCTAAAAGGAGGCGGCAACTTGCTCGTATTTATAACTATCTCCATTGCCATTATTGTGACAGGGTACGTAATGTCATTAACCTATCGGTACAGAGAAAAACTGACGTGTATGGCGGCCATGATGATTGCCATGACGGTCGCCATGATGTCAAGCATCTTGATTGGTGCGGTCCTCGGCACGCTCGCGAACGGAAGTTTACTGCTCCCGACTGTTACGGCAGTTTCCACAGGAATGATCGCCGGGTACTTTACCGGCAAACCCGTGAGTCTGATGGCCGCGATTGACGGCATGATGGCCGGAATCATGGGTGGCATGATGGGAGCCATGCTCGGTGTTATGGTTCTCTACCAATTGCCGGAGTATATGATTGCATTTGTCAACTTGATTTTTCTAGTGGTCATGTTCTTTTTGGTAAAGCTGATTCGTGAGGAAGCCGGCGTCAGTGAGAATAACGGCAAGGCAGAGGTAAAAGAGGGCAACGGTAATGTTTTGGCTAGCAAGTGGTATATTATCCCTGTTGCCTTCATTCTGTTGTTCTTCCTGGCTAAACTTACGGATAACGGAGTCTTGGCTCCGCTAAATGTTTTTGGCTCCTCGGCGGCATCAACGAAGGAATCCGTCGTCCAGACTGATAGTTATGCCCGACAGAATAACGGCTACCAAGAGGTCGATATAGTAGTCGGACAAAACAGGTACACACCTGGGGAAATCGTAGTGAAAGCAAGTGTTCCGGTGAAGGTTAACTTTAAGAAGGCTTATGACGGCGGCTGCCTGTCTAGTCTGGTCATACAGGACTTTGGTATCCGGCAAGCCGTGAAAAAGGGTATAACCACCGTAGAATTCACTCCCGATAAACCTGGCAAATATCCGTTCACTTGCGGCATGGGAATGTTCGGGGGATATATAAAGGTTGAAACGTGAGTCACTGGCGCCAATGGAGTCTCATCTTCACCATATTCCGATAACTAGTGAAAGTGAGGTCATTCATATGGAAATTTTTCTTGAACCATCCGCTCGTGACTATATTACAAAGAAAAGTCCGCAGAAAGCCGTTACCATCGGTGTCGGCAAACGGGACGGCGCCAGTTGTGGCTGCAGCGTAAGCGGAGGAGTCTATCCATCCGTGAAACTGGGCGTAAACCCCTACGATATCGACAACTATACAAAGTAGACCGGGATGGGGTTGCAATCTATTACCCGGACTCTGTATCAGACGTGTTTAAAACAGTCACCGTGAAGGTTGAAGGAATACTTTTTTATAAACAACTGCTGGTATTGGGCAGGTAGTAGGATTGTACGAGAGGCAGCGGGAAATAATGACAATGAACGCATAAGGAATGGATGGGTAAGAGTGGAAAAAAGTACCGAGGTTATCAGGAAACGATACAACCGCACAGCTCTTTTTTACGACGCCATGGATTGGATGATACCGTCAAGATTGCGCAAGCAAGCGGTCGAATTAGCCAAGGGAGAAGTCCTGGAAGTCGGGGTCGGGACTGGCAGCAATTTATCCTATTACCCGCCCGGCTGCCGGGTGACCGGCATTGACTTCAGTCCAGGCATGCTGGCCAAGGCCAGGAAAAAAGCGAGTCGGGCTAAAGTTCCTGTGACTTTGCTGGAAATGGATGCCGAGCACATGGAATTTCCTGATAAAGCCTTTGACACGGTGATAGCAACCTGCGTTTTCTGCTCCGTTCCCGATCCTGTCCAGGGCTTGCGGGAGGTGCGTCGCGTTTGCAAACAAGGGGGCCAGATAATACTATTGGAGCATGTGCGGAGTGAAAATCCCTTCATGGGGGCTGTGATGGATTTTTTGAACCCTGTATCGCTGTACCTTATCGGCTCAAATATAAATCGCCGTACCGTCCAGAATGTTCTTGAAGCCGGCATCCATATCGATAAAGTCGAAAATGTCTTCGGCAAAATCGTGAAGCTGGTTGTGGCGAGTCCCTAAATAGGCGATAAAAAAAGACCGCTTGGCTGTACAGAGCCAGTGACGGTCTTTTCTGCATAGTGCCTGACTGCCTAAGAGCTTATTAGATCGACAATAAAACAAGTCAAAAGGAGGACGCCCCATGAGCGAGAGTTTAATGCGGCTGCTGCTCGACACCCGCAGGGCTAGAAAGCAAGGCCTGGCCGCGATAGCGGAACGGCAGCGTGCCCGTTTTGCCGAGATAGTGGCCTTTGCACGTGCCAACTCGCCTTATTACAGAGAACTCTACAAAGACCTTCCAGAGCGAATCGAAGACACCACATTATTGCCAATCACCAGCAAAAAGAAGCTGATGGCGCGCTTTGACGACTGGTGCACCGACCGTGATGTGACGTTCGACAAAGTGAACGAATTCGTTAATAACCCCGACCTGATCGGGGAACGTTTTCTGGACAAGTACACGATAAACACTACTTCGGGCACTACCGGGACGCGCGGTATCTTCCTGCTGGATGACCGAAGCCTCGCCGTAGCGGGTGCTATCGCCTTCCGTGCGATGAGCAGCTGGCTTGGAGCATGGGATGTCGTCCGCATCATAGCCGGGGGTGCACGTATGGCGATGGTGAATGCGATGGGTGGCCACTTTGCTTCCGCAGTAGCCGCTACTCGACTACGCCAGAAGCGTGGCAAGGCGGTTCAGGTCTTTCCGGTAAACATGCCCCTGCTGGAGATGGTCGAGGAACTCAACCGGTTCCGCCCGGTCATAATCACCCCCTATGCGAGTATGGGCGTGCTGCTGGCCAGCGAACAGGAAGCCGGTCGCTTGCACATCAACCCAGTGCTGATGGTGCTCTCGGCCGAGGGACTCCCGGCACGCGAGTATGACCGGATCGCCAAGGCGTTTCACACCAAAGTCCGGCACAGCTATGCCGCCACCGAGTGCCCCTTCCTCAGTTACGTCTGCGAGCACGGGTGGCTGCACGTCAACAGCGACTGGGTCGTATTGGAGCCGGTCGATGCCGACTACCGGCCCACCCCGCAAGGTGAGTGGTCGCACACTGTTCTGGTGAGCAACCTCGCCAACCGGGTGCAGCCGATCCTCCGCTACGATCTCGGCGACAGTGTCCTGCTGCGACCAGACCCTTGCCCGTGTGGGAATCCGCTGCCAGCAATCCGCGTTCAGGGTCGCACCGCCGACATGCTTACCTTTCCTACCGACTACGGCAAACCAATCACTGTACCGCCGTTGGTGTTCGGCACCCTGGTCGACCGTGTCCCTGGGATTGATCTAATCCAGATCGTGCAGACTACCCCGGCGAGCCTCCGTGTACGCCTGCGGCCTGCGGCCGCTACTGACCCGAACCGCGTGTGGCAGGCGGTGCACAACGAGATCACGCGCCTGCTCATCGAGTACAAACTCGATAATGTTACAGTGGAGCGTGCCGAGGAACCGCCTGAACAGTCTCCGGGTGGTAAGTTTCGCAAGATCATCCCTCTGAGCTGAAGTACAATGAAAGAACTGTTCTACTCCCACCTGAATGGGGCGGCTGTCACCGGGACTTAAGTTAAATATCGCGTCTGCTAATATGTTGAAGATAGCCTGGCATCTGACTGACTAATAATATGTTCTCAATCAGGGTATCCTTGGGTTCAGGGGTGAAGATGTGAACCTTGACTGGGAAAAGAATCTAGGGACTACCGACAGGATAATCAGAATAGCTTTCGGGGCAACGCTACTGGCGCTAGTTATGACAAAAAGCGTAGCAGGCTGGTGGGTAACTGGCGCCGTAGTTTTGGCTATATTTCAGTTTATCGAGGCTTTTTTTGCATACTGAATTGTTTACGATCTTATGGGTTGGTCAACCCGTAAAATTACATCCTGAAAATGCAGGTGTCACCCGTTGCATAAGGATTTCTGAGGAGAGATGGTATAAGGCTGACTTATACCTCTCTCTTTTAATTTCTTCAATTACCAATACTCCTCAATTTATTGTTCTTCTTGTGGGCAGAATCCTTGCTGCCGAGAGTAGCCACCAGGCGAAATTGCTGGTAAAGCGTGTGGGAGTTCCTAATTTGTTCCTAATTAAGCCCTACTTTTGCCATAAATGCCATCTATACTTAAATCACAGTCAAGATTGAAGGAGGATGGTTTTCATGAAAAAAGTTTCCCTGTTAGCTGTTGTTGCTCTAACGGTTTTCACCCTGGCCGCTTCGGTTGTAAGCGCTAATCCGACGGACGCTTCAGGCGGCAATTCCTACTATCAGGCTCCCCAGCAAGGGCAGTACTGGATGCAGAACACCTCGGCCTACTGCTACTGGGGCGGCAACAACAATTATCAGCCGGGATATGGAACTTCCGGGTCGAACAACTGGAATTGCTGGTAACCATGAAAAGTTCCTGATTTGTTACGAATTTGGCCGCACTTTGGTCATAAACGTCCGGTATACTTAACATTAGAAAATAGTACTTAGGAGGATGAAATCCATGAAGAAAGTATCCATGTTCGCTATCGTGGCTCTCTTGATCCTGTCCTTTACCGCTTCAGCCTTTGCCGCTCCGGCCCCCGCTCCCGCCCAGAATAACTGGTACTGCCCCTACTACGGCCAATACTACAACAACCTGACCGATCAACAGAAGGAACAGATCGCAACCTGGCATAAGCAATCAATCGAGCAAAGAAAGCAAATGCTGCAGCAGCAGGTTCAGTGGGGCTGGATAACCCAGGCCCAGGCTGACCAGCAGATTACCTGGATGGAGCAGGGCGTAGCGAACGGAACCCTGGCGTGCGGCATGATGGGCGGGCACAATATGGGTGGCATGATGATGGGGCCTGGCATGATGGGTATGGGCATGGGTATGCGCTGCTGGTAAGCTGTCAGACTGTTTAAGCCCCTGCGCATATTCTCAAGTCTACAGGTAGTAAATACCAACAGAAAGAGCCTGTCGCCCGGTGCGTGTCAGGCTCTTTCTGCCTAGTAGGGTCTGTGGTATAGTAAAAGAAAAGGCAAGCGCAAGGGGTGAAAGACTTGAACGGTAAGACAGTGCTTATTGTTGATGATGAAGAGCAGATTCGGGAATTGCTTTCCATATACTTTACCAAAGAAGGGTTTAACGTGGCCGAGGCCGCCGATGGGGCCGAAGCCCTGATGAAAGTGCAACAGGCCAAGCCGGACATCATCATTCTGGATATTATGATGCCTGTTTTGGACGGCATGGAGGTTTGCCAGCAAATCCGCAAACACTCCAACATCCCAATTATCATGTTGACTTCACGCACTCAGGATGACGACCGGATCATGGGGCTAGAGATCGGTGCGGACGACTATGTGGCCAAGCCCTTTAACCCCAAGGAGATTGTGGCCCGTGTCAAGGCAGTATTGCGGCGATCAGCCGCCCCGCAATATACTAGTTCTGATGTTTTACGGTTTCCCCAGCTTGAGATCAACATGGCCGAGCATTCGGTAATTGCCTTTGGCAACTCTGTGGCCCTTGCCAATAAGGAAATGGAAGTGTTATGGCAGCTTGCTTCCCACGTCGGCAAAGTATTGTCGCGTGAACAGCTATTGGAATTGGTATGGGACTATAGCTACTGTGGCGATACCCGTACCGTGGATACTCATGTGAAACGCCTGCGCAAAAAACTGGGAGCCGGGCCGAATACTCCTTGGGACATAAAAACCGTCTGGGGTATAGGGTACAAATTCGAGGTGAGAAAGTGAAAATCTCACTGCAATACAAATTGCTCATCAGTTTCATGGCTGTGGTTTTCGTGGTGGTGGCAGGCGTCATGGTTAGTGGTTCGGCACTTATCCGCGAATTTTTTCTGGCAAGCAAACAGCACGAACTGACCGACAAGGCCTACGAGATGGCGAGGATGGTAAATAGCTTCTATGCCGGACGTATCACCCACGGCCAGCTCCAGAACTTTGTCAACAGCGTGGACAGTTTTCTGGATGCCAGGGTCTGGGTAGTGGATAACAAGCTGAATCTTATCACCGTATCCGAAGAACGGCCGGACGAAGGTCAGGGCAACCGGCGGCCGGCGGCTGTCGTCAAACCAAGTCCCCTGCGCCAGTCCATGTGGGATTGCGACTGGCCCGGTAATCCAACCACATCACCGAGCCAGCAAAACCAACAAGGAATCAAAAATCCGGGTTCGGGCCAGAATCAATCAGCCCCTAGTCCCGCTATGCCCCCCGCTCCTAATAAGGGTATGTGGGACTGCGACGCATCTGGCGAACAGAGCTGGATGGGCGGCAGGCAGGGCGGCCAGAATATGCTGGGAATGTGGGGCCGTCCCAGCGCGCCGGCAAATCAGACTGCCAAATCGCCGCAGGTCAGTACGCCTGTCCCGGTCGATCCTCCAAATTCCGAAACCAAGTTGGCTGTGGAAAAGGACACTTCTGGCACCATCGTTCTCGATATAGGTAAAGGGCCGCAACAGCCAGGTCAGGCAGATAGTGTACCCGTTATGAGTCTGTCGGATATCAAGGGCCTGCAGGAATTGGTTCGGGAAGTTGAGGCAAATACAGGTAAGACATGGGCTAAAACCTACTATCATCCCTATTACGAAGAGAACATGCTTATCGTCGCCGTGCCGCTGCAACGAGCAGACGGCACTATCGGCGGCACTGTCATGATTAACGCTCCCATCCAGGGGATCGATGGGTTCTTGCGGCAAATCTATTACTATATCGGCATGGCCGGACTGGCAGGTATCTTTTTCGCCATCCTTTTGGTAAGTTATCTGTCCGGCAGTATCGTTCGACCCTTAAAGTTCATGAAGGAAACTGCGGCGGCAATGGCTCGCGGCGACTATAATTCCCATGTCGATGTGAAAACCAACGACGAAGTAGGCGACCTCGGGCAGTCGCTGAACTCCCTGGCCAAAGACTTAGGCAACTATGTGGGCCAGATGGAGAAGATGGATAAAGTCCGCCGGGATTTTGTGGCCAATGTTTCCCATGAACTCAGGACGCCGTTGACCATCATGCGGGGATACAACCAGGCACTACAAGACGGTACTATCACCGATCCGGCACTGGTGAACAAATACCACCGGGTCATGGGCGACGAAATAATGAGGCTGGAAAAGCTCATTGCCGAACTTCTGGATTTAAGCCAGCTCCAGGCCAACGGTGTTACCTTAGAAATTGAGCCGTTGTCACTGGCGGAAGTGGCAGACAACGTGGTAACGATGCTCAAGCAGCGGAGCGAAGAGAAGGGTGTAGAGCTTGTAGGCAATATCTCGCATGATCTTCCGAACATCATTGGAGACGGTGACCGGCTGACCCAGGTGGTCTTGATTCTGCTCGATAACGCATTGAAATTTACCCCTTCGGGCGGCCGGATTGCAGTTGATCTAGAGGTAAAGGACGGGACTGAAATATTAACCGTTTCCGATACTGGCACCGGCATCCCTCCCCAAGACCTGCCGTATATCTGGGAAAGGTTTTATAAAGCTGATAAATCCAGGGGGGGGGGAGGCACCGGACTGGGACTGTCCATTGCCAAGCAGATTATTGAACTCCACGGCGCCAAAGTGAATGTTGAGAGCCAGCCAGGTAAAGGAACCAAGTTTATTATAAAGTTTCCACTAAATGACTAACTCAGTGAGGTGAAAGAAGATGTGTCCATGGTTTGGAGGTTCATGGTTCGGAGGAGGCTTACTCATGATGCTGATGATGGTTCTGTTTTGGGGGCTTGTAATCTGGGGCGGTTTCATACTGGTGCGCAAGCTCCTGCAAACAAGCCAGGATTCTAAACAAGAGGCTGCGGCTCTTGATATTCTAAGACAACGCTATGCCAAGGGTGAAATCAGCCGGGAAGAGTTTGAACAGATGAAGAAAGAACTTTTACAGTGATTAGTTATAAACGTTTCAGGACATGCGCAGCGAAAAAGTATCTAGCCGTCATACTGCTGGTATTAATTATCCAGTGGGTTCCTACGGCATCAGCAAGTGACTTTGGTGAAGAACCGGTTTTTCTTACGATATATGAAGACGGAAAACCTGTAGCGGTCGTTTTGAATGATGGTAAAGACACTATTGTTCACTATTACCGGGACGAAATTGCCACTCAAACTGAAGTTGAGGCCTCTCCGCCTGTCCTATTCTGCTACATTCCTTGTTGTTTCATCTAATTTTACGGCTACAGGTTTTTGGCATGTTACATGTTAATCGAAGGGGAGTTGGGAAGTGGACGAAAAAAATCCTAGCGGCAATAAGTGTCTCATAATGAAGCGCCTTCGATATCAGAAATTATTAAAGGAGGCGGGTTTTGAGAACGACGAGGACTTTGTGGATGTCTGTTTTCACATTGAAGGATTCGACTGTCTACCTTGTGCGGCGAAAATAGAGGATGCGTTGCATAAGCTCGATAAGGTAGAGATTAAAGGCATAGAATTTGTCGCCAAGGTAAAAGTAAAATTTGATCGGACGAGGTTGCTCACAGCCGATATATCGGAGGTCGTCCAAGGGCAATTCGGTGACGGGTGCATTAAACGTCTGGTATTGTAGGCCATTAGAACGGAAGATTACAAATGAACACCGCCTCTTGGCTCAGGGCCGAGAAGCTTGTGTCCGGATTGAATACTGCCTCGCAATCGCAAGGCAGTATTTTTTTTTGGCAACTTACATCGTGGAGGAACAGATGGGTTCATATAGAAAATATATATAATACTATAGAAAAATTATTATAACGGACTTGCGAGGATCAATGGAACGTAAAACAGGCATTGTTGCCGGCATCGACGCCGGGTCCACCGCCATCAAGGTCACTCTCTACGATGGCACCCTTACGGAAAACATGATCGAACCGGCCGGCTGGAACGGCCGGGAAGTTGCCGCCGGGATGCTGGCCAGGGCGGCCAGCCGCCGGGGCGTACGGGTAGAGGAAATAGCGAGGATTTACGGCACGGGCTACGGGCGGGTCGGCCTCGTTTTTTTGACGAAGGCGGTGACGGAGATAACCTGCCATGCCAGGGGGGCGGCCTTTCTGGCGCCAGGGGTGGGCACGGTGATCGATATCGGCGGCCAGGATGTCAAGGCGATCCGGGTGGACGGGAGCGGCCGCGTCCTCGATTTTATCATGAATGACAAGTGCGCCGCCGGCACCGGGCGGTTCCTGCAGGTGATGGCCGGCGCCCTCGGCATGGATTTGGCGACAATGGCGTCACTGTCGGCCGTCGGGGCCGAGGCCTGCCCGATTAACACCATGTGTACGGTGTTCGCCGAATCGGAAGTGATCGGGCTGCTGAACCGGGGCACGCCTCGGGAGACGATAATCGCCGGCCTGTATAAATCCATTGCCAGCCGAGTGGCAGCAATGACTGCCCGGATAACCCCCTGTCAGCCGGTTGTACTGACCGGCGGCGTGGCTCTTCATCCCTCGATGCACAAGGCCCTTGAAAGCGAACTGAAGCTGCCGGTAACTGTGCCCGGCCAAGCGGTGTTCGCCGGCTCCGTCGGCGCTGCGCTGCTGGCCTGGGATGATTTACAAAGAGGAGGAGAATAGAAGATGACCCTATCCCGTGCTCAAGCCATGGCCCATTTCGACATGGCCATACCCCACGCCGCCACCTCGCTGAAACAGCTCAAGGATGATGGCGCCAAAGTGGTTGGTTTTTACTGTATGTTCGCCCCGCAGGAGGTGGCCCTGGCGGCCGGCGCCCAGCCGGTGGCCCTGTGCGCCACCAAGGAGGAGCCCATCGCCGATGGCGAGAAGACGCTGCCGCGCAACTTCTGTCCGCTCATCAAGTCCTCCTACGGCTTCGCGGTCACCGACAAGTGCCCCTTTTTCCTGCACTCCGACCTTATTGTCGGCGAGACGACTTGCGACGGTAAGAAAAAGATGTTCGAACTTATGGCGAGAATTAAACCACTGCACGTCATGAAGCTTCCTCAAGGCTACAGTACGGAGGCGGATAAGGCGTATTGGCTGAGCGCGGTGCTGGAACTGAAAGAGCTGCTCGAAACGACTTTCGGGGTGGCGATAACCGACGGGAAGCTTTCCGCTGCAATTAGAGAACTCAATGAGGAGCGGCTGCTCATCCAGGAACTGGCCGACTATATGAAAAACGACCCTGTTCCCTTGTCCGGACAGGATATGCTGAAACTCCTGTGGGCACGCAACTTTGTTTTTGACCGGAGCGAGTTCGGCGCCCAGGTACGGGAACTCATCGGCGAACTGAAAGAACGGGTCGCCAAAGGCGAGGGGGCACTGCCCAAGGGAGCGAAGCGGATTGTCGTCACCGGTGTTCCTACCGGCATCGGCGCGGAGAAGGTGCTCAAGATTATCGAGGAGTGCGGGGCGGCGGTGGTATATATCGAAAACTGCGCCGGCATGAAGCAGTTCGTCAGCCTGGTGGACGAGGGCAAGCCGGTGTTGGAGGCCATCGCCGAAAAATACCTGGGTACTCATTGCTCCTGTATGAGTCCCAATCCGCGGCGGATGGAACTGGTGGCCGAGGTTGCCCGGGACTGGCGGGCCGACGGCGTCGTGGATATCGTCTGGCAGGGATGTCATACCTATAACGTCGAGAGCAGGGTGTTGAAGGATTATCTGAGCAGCAACGTCAATCTGCCTTACCTGCATATCGAGACCGACTACTCGCTGGGGGACGTCGAACAGATAAGGACGCGGGTTCAGGCTTTCCTGGAGATGATGGGATAGAGGTGAGATTCATGTCTAGTGAAGTTGACGCCAGGGGTCTGGCCTGCCCCCAGCCGGTCATCGCCACCAAAAAGGCTCTCGACGCCATATGGGATGGAGTTGTCACCACCATTGTCGACAACGTCGCCGCCAAGGAAAATGTCGCCAAGTTCGCAGCCGCCAATGGCTGCGGCGTGAGTATCGAGGAAAGAGATGGCCACTACCGCATCCGCATCACCAAGGGAACGCCGCCGGACGTTTACGACAGCAAACCGGTCAGCCCTGTGTGCGCCGCAACCGTCTACCTCATAACCCGAGATACTCTTGGCCACGGCAGCGAAGAACTGGGCGCAATCCTCATGAAGTCTTTTCTTTACAGTCTTGGCGAAATCGAGCCGCTGCCTAAGTCCATCCTACTGATCAACAGCGGCGTAAAGCTGGCCGTCGACGGCTCCCCTGTCCTCGAATACCTTGCCTCTTTCGCCGAATGCGGCGTCAACGTGCTGTCCTGCGGCACCTGCCTGGACTACTTTCAGCTCAAGGACCGCCTGGCAGTGGGCGGCGTCACCAACATGTACACTATCCTAACTGAGCTTTCCGCCGGCAAGGCTATAACCCTGTGACCCTGACGGACGCCGTAGGAATAAGACTATCGAATATCCAGACGGTGGAGCGAGTTGTGACTAATTAAATGACTAACACTAGTAGAAATAATATCCGGGGATGTGCTAAGCGGTGTTTTCTTCTCACCCTTTTACAACCCTCGATGCACATCGAGTGTGTAGAAAGCCGGATTGAGGCAAGATGTTGGCTGGTTATTCGAAGAAAAAAACACGCATTCAAATCTAAACTGTGTTTTACTTTATTGTTTCTTCCTAGTATAATTAGAAGAAAAATGAGAAATACTGTTTGGACATGAGATATCCGTCACCGTCCATAACCAAACGATTCGATGCACGCAATGTTAACATAGCTAATGTGATGTTAACGAGATGTTAACGCAATTAAGGGACAGGCGTAAAACGATGCGCATATATCACAATTCGAATTATGTAATCCCGGTATTTCCGCCCTTAAGTAACGTCATTCCCTTATCCTACGATGGCGCCGATAGGGGCGGCATGATGTAAAAAGAGCCGAAAGCCCTTGAATTACAAGGGTTTCAGCTCACGAAAGCCGCAAATGCCCACAATTTGACCACATAAGGGTTTTAAGAGAGGCCGCTCATTAGTTCGCTGAACTTTTGGGCGGCCTCTTTTTCACGTCCTTTTGTACCCGCCTGGTCGTATCGTCATGGCATGGCAGAGTCGCTCCATAATCTCCTCCAGACCCGCACAGCCTCCGTCGGCAGCAGTATGGCGAGCTGTCGTGGCAGATAAGAAATGCCCGGCTGAAATTGATCGGGTTCTTTTTGCATGACACGGAAATGAAAAGTTGGTGCATATTTCCGGCGTTTCAAGGTTAATAATTTCCCTAACAATAGAGATACTAATTGCAGTGTATTGCGATGAGGTGGCTATTAATGGCAATTAACATGATTCCTTTTATATATACTGCTGTCTTTGCAGGGATAGTTATCGCGCTCGTGCCCAGACAGGAAATACGCCGGCTGTCAATTTACGGCATCATTTTCGGAGGGCTTTTTGATGCGGTTTTAGTCGGGACAGCCAGCTTAATTGGAGAATTTAGATATATCAACTATGAGCCTTTTGGTTTGATGGGAATCCACTTCTTGGCCCCCGTCTCCTGGACGTTGTTCTTTATAATATATTTTTACCACTTGCCTACGAAAAAAGTGTATATTTACATATACACTACCATGGGGATTCTGTATAGTATGCTGTTTTGCCAAATGATTACGAAACTGGGTGTATTATCACTCGCCCACGGTTTATACGACTCGATTATTCCGTTTATACCCTGGTATATCATAGCCACCTGGGGTTATCTTAAACTGACGAAAATTGACGATGCCTTTGACAGTGTAAACCCCGAGGAACACAAGCAACGCATGCGATTTGGGCCAATCTATGAACCAGTGGCAAAACCCCTCCCTAATGACGATGATAAAAAAGACGAGCAATAGATTCGCCATTTGATGTGGGCGAAGAGATATACTTCTCCCCGTAAGAGTTGTAAGCGAGCCCGCGGCTAAGCCGGAGGGCTATTTTTGCGTCGGGCACCGGACAAAAAATCTTCCAAACTAGGGTATCGGTGAGGCATGGCCGCGGATATTCTCTAAAAGGAGTTCGACGGTACGGTATTGAATGTAGGCATTGGCGAACTTTCAACCTGCGACAAAAGTGGTTTTCTTACGGGGGTGCCCATGAACGAAACGAAAAACAACATCCCGGAAAAGGTTAACTTGGCGCTCATCTCCACCTATCCGGAACTGGCCGGGGTCTTTTCCGCCGTCGCCGAACGCGAAAACCTTAATCCCTTCATCGCCATCGCCGCCCTGGAAGAAGCCGCGGCCATTGCCCGGGAAATCGAACCACATACCGACGCCATCCTTAGCCGCGGCGGCACGGCGGATTACATCCGCCGCGTTGTCGACATCCCGGTCATTTCCATCCCTATCACCCCCTTTGATGCGGCGCGCTCGGTCAACGCCGGCAAGCATCTGACCGATGTATTCGCCTTCTTCAACTACGGGCAGAACATGTACGGCATTCGTGACATTGAAAAGATGTTCGGCAAAACCATCCGCGAATACACTTTTACCACCGAGCAGGAAATTGAAGCCGGAGTCAAGGATGCCAAAGCCTGCGGTGTCGGAGTGTTGATTGGCGGCATCGTCACCGTGCGGTTGGCGCGCAAACACGGACTGGAGGGCATTCTCATCGAATGTGGCGAAGAAGCGGTTTACCGATCCATGCTGGAAGCCATCCATGTCGTCGGCATCCGGCGTACCGAGCGTAGCCGGGCCGCCCGCTTCGAAGCCGTGCTCAACTCCATTGTCGACGGAGTCATCGTGACCGATGCCGACAACCGGGTAACGATATACAACCCGGCGGCCGAACGGATTTTTCGCATTGCCGCCGAGCGGGTTATCGGCCGGCAGGTAACGGAAGTCATCCCCAACACCCGCATGCACAAGGTTTTGGAGACCGGCGAACCCGAACTTGCTGCGCTCCAGAAAATATACGACGGTACGATCGCTACCAAGCGGATGCCTATCCGCCTCGACGATAAGACCATCGGCGTCGTCAGCACCTTCGAGGATGTCACCAAGATCCAGCAACTGGAGCAGGCCATCCGCAAGCAGATCTATGACAAGGGTTTTGTCGCCAGACACCGCTTTGATGATATCCTGACCGCCAGCGAAACGATGGTAAGCCTCAAGGAACTGGCGGCGCTTTACGCAACCACAGACTCGTCGGTGCTCATCGAGGGCGAGTCGGGCACCGGCAAAGAGCTTTTCGCCCAAAGCATCCACAACGCCAGCCGCCGGGCCGATGGCCCCTTTGTCGCCATCAACTGCGCCGCCATCCCCGAACATCTGCTGGAAAGCGAGCTGTTTGGCTACGAGGGCGGAGCCTTCACCGGCGCCAGGAAAGAAGGCAAGCAGGGCCTATTTGAACTGGCCCATAACGGCACCATCTTCCTTGACGAAATCGGCGAAATCCCCAAATCCCTACAAGCGCGTTTGTTGCGCGTCCTGCAGGAACGGGAAATCCGGCGGGTAGGCGGCGATAAGGTTTTGCCGGTTGATATCCGCATCATCAGCGCCACCAACAAAAAACTGGAGCAAAAAGTCGCAACAGGTGAATTTCGCGGCGACTTATACTATCGGCTTAATGTCTTCGGCCTGAAAATCCCGCCCCTCCGGGACAGGCTGGAAGACATCGTCCTGCTGGGCGTCGCTTTCCTAAAGCGGCTTAATGTTCCTGCCGACTACGGCGCCCTGGGCAAGAAACTGGCCCCTGTACTGACGGCTTATCACTGGCCGGGGAACATCCGGGAACTGATCAACGTAATGGAACGGTTTTCTCTGCTGCTCAACCGGCGGGACAACAACCCTGACCCGGCGGAAATGCTGCTCCAGGTTATGCCGCTGACGTCGGCGGGGGGCGGGGATGAGATAGCTTTGATGGTAAGAGTGGACAAGGGCCTCAAATCAGCGGTGCAGGACGCCGAAAGAGCGATCATGGAGACTTTGCTGGCCAGGTACGGCCATGATCGGGAAACGGTGGCGAAAAAACTGGGGATTGGCAAAACCACGTTATGGCGCAAAGCCAGGCCGTAGTCGGTACCTTAGATTCCAAAACCCGAAAACCTATTTCAAAAATGGAACAGACGGTGTTCCCTTGAGTGCGTTGGGTTAGATCATCTTGATGATCGGCTCCTCTGTTTCATTAATGGAATGAGGCGTTTGACGGCATGCCGAAATCACAGGTTTCTGTGGTTGGCATGCTTTTTGCGTTTTTATAGCAGCGAAACCACAGTAAAGGAGACTGAAGCATGAATGACCGCGCAGGAGCGCTGGAAGGCCTGACCGTGCTGGATTTGACCAGAGTGCTGGCCGGACCGTTTGCCACCATGATGCTGGCCGACATGGGCGCTAACGTAATCAAAATCGAAGAGCCCGGCAAGGGGGCCGACGAGCGTCAGATGGGTCCCTTCAAGAACAACGAGAGCGCCTATTACATGAACTTGAACCGCAACAAGAAGGGTATTACCCTCAACCTCAAGGACCCCAAGGGCAAGGAAATCTTCAAGAAATTAGTTGAACAGGCCGACATCGTCATCGAAAACTACCGCCCCGGCACCATGGCCAAACTTGGCCTGAGCTACGACCAACTCAAGGAAGTAAACCCGCGGATAATCTACGCCGCCGTGTCCGGCTTTGGCCAATACGGGCCTTACACCAAGCGTCCCGGCTATGATATCATCAGCCAGGCCATGAGCGGACTTATGAGTACCACCGGTTGGCCGGGGGGCCACCCTACCCGTTCGGGCACCGCCATGGGGGATGTGCTGGGCGGGTTATCGGTGACCATCGGCATCCTGGCCGCAGTTCACAACCGCAACTTCACAAACCGCGGTCAAATGGTGGACGTGGCGCTGGTCGACTCGGCCGTGGCGAGCCTGGAGATCATCAACATGATTTACTTCACGGAAAACCGCCTGCCTCAGAGAATCGGCAACCGCTACGAATCGGTCTACCCCTACGACTCCTTCCAGGCGAAGGATGACCTGGTCATCATCGCCGGCGGCAACGACAAGCTGTGGCAGCTGTTCTGCGGCGTCATCGGCCGGCCGGAGCTGGCCGATCATCCCGACTATCAGCGCACCCGGGACCGGGTGAAAAACCATGAGGCGGTCAAGAAAATCGTCGAAGAGTGGACCGTAACCAAGACGGTGGAGGAAATCGTCGACCAACTGCTGGCGGCCGGCATCCCGGCAGCGCCCATCTACAACATCGCCCAGGTCACCAAGGACTCCCACATCGCCGGGGCACGGGAGATGTTCGTCACGACCGAACATCCCAAGGCTGGCTCCGTCACCCTCACCGGATCCCACATCAAGCTCTCCGAGACCAAGCCGGCGGTGCGCACGCCATCCCCCGCCCTCGGCCAGCACAACGAGGAAGTGCTGTCGTCACTGGGGCTTTCGGCCGCCGATATAGAAGGCCTAAAGACCGGCGGGGTCATTTAGACAAAGGAAGCGAGGCGGTTCAACGATGCTCACCCTCCCCGATAAAGTGGATGTCTTCGAAGTCGGCCCCCGCGACGGGTTCCAGAACATCAAAGAGTTCATCCCCACCCCCGCCAAGCTGGCGGTCATCGATAAACTGGTCGCCGCCGGGGTCCGCAACCTGGAGGCCACCTCCTTCGTCCATCCCAAAGCCATCCCCCAGATGGCCGACGCCGCCGAGGTCGCCGCGACGGTGGCAGCCAGGCACCCCGGCCTCAGGAAGGTCGCCCTCGTCCCCAATCTCACCGGCGCCCGCAAAGCTTACGAATGCGGCATCCGGGAGATCACCTACGTCGTCTCGGCCAGCGAAAAACATAACCTGGCCAACATCAACCGGACCAGGGAACAGTCGCTGGCCGACCTGCGGGGCATCGTGGAGGCCATCCCCGGCCTCAGGGTCCGGCTGGCCGCCGCCACCTCCTTCGGCTGCCCCTTCCTGGGCCGGGTCGAGGCCGGACTGGTGACCAGCCTGGTCGAAGCCGCTCTCCGGATAGGGGTGGACACCGTCGTCCTTTGCGACACCATCGGCGTCGCCACCCCCCTGCAGGTCGACCGGCTGGTGCGGGAGGTCAGGACCCTCTTCCCCGCCGTTCCCCTCGGCCTCCATCTCCACGACACCCAGGGGATGGGTCTGGCCAACACCCTGGCCGGACTGGAGGCCGGCGTCACCATGTTCGAAACCTCGGTGGGCGGCTTGGGCGGATGCCCCTTTGCTCCAGGTGCGGCCGGCAACACGGCCACTGAGGACATGCTCAACATGCTCCACCGGATGGGCATCGCCACCGGCATCGACCTCGACGCCTACCTGGAAGCTGTCCGGCTGGTCAAGGAAACCGTCCAGCCCGCACTCACCGGTCACATGGCCTATGCCTGCAAATACGAAAACCTGTAACACCAACCGGCACCGGCGCCATCAATGACATCATCTTTCGTGCCAATTAAGGAGGGATACTGAAAATGAATTTAGGTTTGCTATCGCTGGCCGCCCTCGTTGTCGCCATCGCCCTCGGGTTTTTCCGCAAACTCAACACCGGCCTCATCGCCATCGCCTTCGCCGTCATCCTCGGCAAATTCGCCGGCTTCAAGGACGCGAGCATCATCAGCGGCTGGAGCACCAAACTGTTCATCATGCTGCTGGGGGTGACCTTCCTGTTCAGCATCGCCCAGACCAACGGCACCCTCGAACTGTTCGCCCGCAAGGTGGTTGCCCTGGCCGGCAGCCGCACCAACCTCATCCCCATCGCCATCTACCTGCTTACCACCTTCCTGTCGGCCATCGGCCCCGGCACCATACCGGTCATGGCCCTCATCGCCCCCATCAGCATGGCGCTGGCGGCCGAGCTGTCCATCTCCCCGCTCCTCCTGGCTCCCATCGGCATCCTGGGGGCGTGCGCCGGCGGCATATCGCCAATCGCTCCCACCGGCATCATCGGCGTCCAACTTGCTGCCAAGCAGGGCATCACCGGCATCGACCTACCGTACTTTTATAATTCTCTTATGGGCGAAACCCTCTTCGCCGCCGCCCTCTATTTTGCCCTTGGCGGCTACAAAATCAAGTCGGTCAAAAAACTTTCCAACGCCGACCTTCCCACCTTCAGCCGCGACCAGTGGATCACCATGGTTGGTATAGCCGTGATGGTGGTCGTCGTCCTTCTCACCAAACTCAACGTCGGCCTGGTGGCCTTTGTCACCGGCGTAGTGCTCCTCGGCCTCAAGGTCGCCGACGAGCGCAAGTCAATCGCCGGCATCCCCTGGGGCACCCTAATCCTGGTGTGCGGCGTCGGCGTCCTCATGAACCTGGCCATCAAACTCAAGGGCATCGCCATGCTGGCCAAATTCCTGGCCTCCTTCATGACCCCCGCCTCGGCGTCGCCCATCATCGGCCTGACCGCCGGCATCATGTCCTGGTTCTCCAGCACCTCGGGCGTCGTCATGCCCACCCTCATCCCCACCGTGGCCGAACTGGCCAACAGCATGGGCGGTCAGGTCTCCTCGCTTGATCTGGTTTCGGCCATCACCATGACCGCCCACACCGCCGGCATCAGCCCGGCCTCTACCGGCGGCGCCCTTGCCCTGGCCTCCTACGCCGCCAACGCCCACATTTCGGGCGCCGACCAAAACAAGCTCTTCCTCCAGATGTTTATCGTCGCCGTCTGCGGCGTACTCTTCATGACCCTCATCGCCGGCCTCGGCCTATATCGTATCTGGGGCATCTGAAATTAGCTTTCGGGAGGGCAGCACATGCCAAAAACCATGTCAGAAAAAATCCTGGCCCGGGCGGCGGGAGTACCGGCCGCCTCGGCCGGCGACATCCTCTGGGTCAACGTCGACAAAGCCATGTTGGACGACATCCTCGGGCCCCGGGTCGAGATCGCCGAGAAAATGCTGGAAATCAAGGACGAGGTATGGAACAAGGATAAGGTGGTCGTCATCTCCGACCACTACACTCCGCCCGCCAACGCCAAACAGGCCGAAATCGTCAAATTCACCCGCGACTGGTCGAAGCGGCACGGCATCGACAACTACTATGAATACGTCGGTCCCTGCCACCAGATCATGGCCGAGTACGGCCACGTCCTGCCCGGCACCGTCGTCCTCGGCACCGACTCCCACACCTGCATGGGCGGCGCCCTCGGCGCCTTTGCCAGCGGAGTAGGCTCGACCGAAATGTTGGGCATCTTGCTGACCGGCAAGACCTGGCTCAAGGTTCCGGAAACCATCAAGGTGGAATGGACGGGCCGGCTGGCCCCCGGCGTCATGGCCAAAGATATCTCCCTCAAGACGATCGGCGTCGTCGGCCACGCCGGCGCCACCTACAAAACGGTCGAGTACTGCGGCCCCGCCATCGAGGCCCTTAGCCTGGACGAGCGTATGGCCATCACCAACATGGCGGTGGAGATGGGAGCCAAGGCCGGCCTCATCGCCCCCGACCAAAAGGTGGTCGATTTCCTGGCCGCCCGCGACATCACTACCGGCTACGAACTGATCACCAGCGACCCGGGGGCGGTCTACTGCGAAACCCACGCCTTCGCCGCCGGTGAGTTGGTCCCGATGGTATCCTGTCCCCACGAGGTGGATAACGTGGCCGAGGTGGGCGCCCTTGGCAAGAAGGCCATCCACCAGGCCTACATCGGCTCCTGTACCGGCGGCCGCTACGAGGACCTGGCCGCCGCCGCCCGCATCCTCAAAGGGCGGAAGATCGCCAAGGGTCTCAGGCTGCTGGTCTCGCCGGCCTCCCAGGAAATCTGGAAACAGGCGGCGGCCGACGGAACCCTTTCCGTTCTCGCCGACGCCGGAGCCGCCATCCTGGCGCCCACCTGCGGCGTCTGCGTCGGCCTCCACTCCGGCGTGCTGGCCGACGGCGAGGTCTGCATCTCCTCCACCAACCGCAACTTCATCGGTCGGATGGGCAGCAAGAACGCCGGCATCTACCTAGGCTCGCCGCTGACGGTGGCCGCCAGCGCCCTGACGGGCGTAATAACCGACCCGCGGCAATTCATATAAGGGGGGACGGACGATGGACGCAGCAATCAAGGGAAAAGTGTGGAAATACGGCGACAACATCAACACCGACATCATCTCCCCGCCGCAGTTCATGGAGCTTAGCATCGCCGAAGCGGCCAAGTACGCCATGGCTGGCGTCGATCCCGACTTCGCCGCCAAGGTGCGGCCGGGTGACATCCTGGTGGCCGGGGCCAACTTCGGTTCCGGCTCCAGCCGGGAAACTGCGCCGCTGACCCTGAAGCATCTCGGCGTCGGGGCCATCGTGGCCAAATTCTTCGCCCGCATCTTCTACCGCAACGCCATCAACCTGGGCATCCCGGTAATCGAATGCCGGGATGCCGACAAGATCGCCAGCGGCGACTTAGTGGAAATCGACCTCGGGCGGGGCGTAATCCGCAACCTGACGCGGAACCAGGAGTACCCCTGCAGCAAAATCCCGCCCCATATCCAGGAACTTATCGTCGACGGCGGCCTGGTTCCCTACTTGAAAAAACGGGTATAATAGATGCGATATCGCCAGCAGGGTCTTCCGGCCCAACATCGCCTTTCTGGCCGGGCGCTTTTGGTCGAATGGGCCGATGCTTTGGCCTGAGGGTAATCGAAAAATCGCATCAGATGGACGAATAGCAAGGCTCTCCCGTCTACGGGGGAGCTTTGCTATTCGTTCATTTCGCGGCCGGGACAGGCGGTGACAAAAGACCCGAACCTCTGGTAGGAATAAACATAACCATATAGAATATATATTACATCACAATAAATTATCTATATCATCGCAAGTGAGGAACAATGGCAGCAAAACCAGATATCGTCGCCGGTATCGATGCCGGCTCGACCGCTATCAAGCTCACCCTATACGACGGCACCGTGATGGAAAACTTTATCGAGCCGGCCGGTTGGAACCCCCGCGAAGCTGCCGCCGCCATGCTGGCCAAGGCGGCCGGGCGCAGGGGAGAAACGGCGGAAAGCCTGGCAAGGGTTTTTGGCACCGGCTACGGGCGAATCAGTCTCGGGTTCCTTACCAAGGCGGTTACCGAGATCACCTGTCACGCCAGAGGAGCGGCCTTCCTGGCGCCTGGGACCTGCACGGTAATCGATATCGGCGGGCAGGACGTCAAAGCCATTCGCCTGGACGGGAACGGCCGCGTCCTCGATTTCATCATGAACGACAAGTGCGCCGCCGGCACCGGGCGGTTTTTGCAGGTGATGGCCGGCGCTCTCGGCATGGAACTGGTCGCGATGGCGGCGCTGCCCGTCGACGGCGACGCCTGCCCCATAAACGCCATGTGCACGGTGTTTGCCGAATCGGAAGTAATCGGCCTCATAAACCGGGGCGCGTCGCGGGAAGCAATTGTCGCCGGTCTCTACAAGTCAATCGCCAGCCGGGTCGCCGCCATGGCCGCCCGGATAACCCTTTGCCCCCCCGTCGCCCTGACCGGCGGCGTAGCTTTGCACGCCTCGCTGCAAAAAAATCTTGAAAACGAACTCAAGCTTCCGGTGACAGTGCCCGGCCAAGCGGTGTTCGCCGGCTCGATCGGCGCGGCGCTGCTGGCCTGGGATGATCTACAAAGAGGAGGAGAATAACAACATGACCCTATCACGCGCTCAGGCCATGGCCCATTTCGACATGGCCATCCCCCATGCCGCCACATCGCTGAAACAGCTCAAGGATGACGGCGCCAAGGTAGTAGGTTTTTACTGCATGTTCGCTCCCCAGGAGGTCGCCCTCGCGGCCGGCGTTCTGCCGGTCGCTCTGTGCGCCACCAAGGAGGAGCCGATAGCCGACGGAGAAAAGACGTTGCCGCGCAACTTCTGTCCGCTGATCAAATCGTCATACGGCTTCGCGGTCACCGACAAATGCCCCTTTTTCCTGCATTCCGACCTTATCGTCGGCGAGACGACCTGTGATGGCAAAAAGAAAATGTTCGAGCTGATGGCCAAGATCAAACCGCTGCATGTCATGAACCTGCCGCAGGGCAACGGCGGGGAAGCCGACAGGGCATACTGGCTTGCCGCGGTACGGGAACTGAAAGACTATCTCGAAACAAACTTCGCTGTCGAGATAACCGACGACAAGCTTACCGCCGCCATCAAGGAACTCAACGCGGAGCGGCTGCTCGTCCAGGAACTCGCCGACCTTATGAAGCACGATCCTGTTCCCGTATCCGGCCAGGACATGCTGAAAATCCTCTGGGCCCGCAACTTCGTTTTCGACCGGCGCGAGTTCGGCAATCAGGTCAGAGAACTGATCAGCGAAATCAAGCAAAGGGTTGCCAGGGGCGAGGGAGCTTTGCCCAAGGGCGCGAAGCGGATCGTCGTAACCGGCGTTCCCACGGGCGTCGGCGCGGAGAAGGTGCTCAAGATCATCGAAGACTGCGGCGCGGCGGTGGTCTATATAGAAAATTGCGCCGGCATGAAGCAATTCGTCAGCCTGGTGGACGAGGGCAAGCCGGCGCTTGAGGCGATCGCCGAGAAATACCTGAGCACCCATTGCTCCTGCATGAGCCCCAACCAGCGGCGGCTGGAACTCGTGGCCGAGATCGTCCGCGACTGGCGGGCCGACGGCGTCGTCGACATCGTATGGCAGGGGTGCCATACTTACAACGTCGAGAGCAGGGTTTTGAAAGACTATCTCCATGACAACGGCGGCGTCCCGTATCTCCATATCGAGACCGACTATTCCCAGGGTGACGTGGAACAAATCAAAACCCGGGTGCAGGCGTTCCTGGAGATGATGGATTAGGAGAGGCGGGTGAGATTCAGTGTCGACCCAAGTTATTGATGCCAGAGGTCTGTCGTGTCCGCAGCCGGTCATCGCCACCAAGAAAGCCCTCGACGCGATGGGGGAGGGCGTCGTCACCACCATCGTCGACAATGCCGCCGCCAGGGAGAACGTTGCCAAATTCGCGGCCGCCAACGGTTGCGGCGTAAGCATCGCAGAAAAAGACGGCCATTTTTATCTTAGCATCACTAAGGGAGCGCCGTTGCCCGATAACGATAAAAAAGCCGCCAACCAAACGGGTGACGTTGTCTACCTTATAACCCGCGATACCTTAGGCCACGGGAGCGACGAACTAGGCGCCATCCTCATGAAAGCGTTTTTTTACACCCTGGGAGAAATCGAACCGCTGCCGCGGGCGATCCTTTTGCTCAACAGCGGGGTGAAGCTGGCTGTCGAAGGCTCCCCGGTCGTCGAATACCTCGCCTCATACGCGGAAAGCGGCGTCAAAGTATTGTCCTGCGGCACCTGCCTCGACTACTTTAAGCTCAAGGACCGCCTGGCGGCCGGCGGCGTCACCAACATGTACACCCTTCTCGCTGAGCTGCCCCCCGGCAAGACGATAACCCTGTAACCAGCAGACGAGCCCGCAGGCGATCCAGCCTGCGGGCTCTTACGGTTTTTCCTCCTCGTCGTCAACAAGCTTTGCCGCGGAAGGCTGCAGCCGCCAGAATCTCCGCGGGCTTGTTCCGTGGCGCGCTTCGACCGCCGCAAACCAGGCGACCAGCCCTCTGGCGACGAGGCCGACAGACAGCAACGTCAGGAAGTGGTACACGTAGTTCCAGCCGTTGTGGAAAACGATGATGCCCACCGACACGTAAACAGGCAGCAAAACAAAGCTGATCGCCCCCGTCAGGAGGGCGGCCCGCGCGCCAAAACCTTTCCAGGAGGAACTATACTGCAGGGCCAGCATGTGGGCGACCGGGGCCAAACTCAGGTTAACGACCAATAGCGATGGACGGAAGGGCACCAGGGATATGGCGTACTGCCAGAACCCCAGGGTGCCGGCCAGCACGATCTCCAGCACGCCGTAAGCGACCGCGCACAGCGACCCCAGGAGGATGATGTCGCGTACGCGGCTCTTGTCCAGCGCCAGAAGCCACGCGACATATACGCACAAAAGAACCCCGACGATGAGAAACCACTGATAAGTGAACACTTCCTCCGCAAGCCAGTGACGGTAGGATGCTTCGGCAAGAAGCCTGGAGGTCTCGTAAATTCCCATGCGTACTCCTCCTTAATCATCCTTTTACTAGCTTGTGTATGGAAAAGCAAATTATGCGACGGACGGACAAGTCCCTTTAGGGCAGCCGGCGCCAACTTGTCTTTTGCCGGTAAAGATGCTAAAATATGAACTGGCGAAAGCCGGAACTCCCGCGCGCCCGCGGCCGGCGGTTGCCTTCTCCGCGGCCTTCAATCATGCCAGGAGGTTACCGATGGCGGAAACATATTCGGAGAAAGGCCGCCTGCCGGCCTGCACCCTTGACAAAGCTCTTTTCGACCGGATCTGGCGGACCCTCGGCGAAGACGGCGAATTTATCTGGCAGGCCGTTGTCGGCACCGGCGGCGACCTCCTCGGTCAGCTCAAGGACCGTCCTCAGGAAATCGTCACCGACCGGGCGCGGCTCTATGAGCTCCTCGCGGTCCTTCCCCGCATCGACAGCCTGCAATTCACCGCCGAGATAGAAGGCAAAGGGGCGGTATCCTTCACCTTCCGCAGCTATAACCCCCCCGCCGGCGCACTGGTCGTCGCCGGCCAGGACGCAGCCTGGACGGCCATGCGTTTCGCAGCTTTCGCGAAACTGTTCGCAGCGCGGCGCGACGAGCGGGCCGACCGGCTGTACGGCAAGGCGGTGTTCGCGGTCATCAACTCGGTGGCGCCGCTTGCGGCCGCCTCGGTTATCGCTGTAGTGGCCGCCGTGCTGCTTGTTCCCTCCTGGATACGCCAAAGCGAGTTCCTGTGGTGGGTGACCGCCGGCACGGTCGTGTTTACCCTGTGGCTGGCGTCGAAACTCTCCAACCGCCTCATCGCCCGTTGCCTGCAAAAGCGTCCTTATATCCGCTGGCTTTCATAAAAACAGCCCCTCCCGCATACAGATGTTGCGAGGAGGGGATTTCTATGATCATCAGCCTGCGGAGCCTTGTTCAGCGCCGTCATCTTTTCTACAGCATCATCGGCCTCTTGGCTATCGGGACGGCCTACGTCCAGGTGGCGGACTTCACCGCCGGCGGCCCCATCGCCATTGCCGGCACCCGCACCGACCAGAAAGTGGTGGCCCTCACCTTCGACCACTCCTGGGGCAACAGATTCACCCCCTCCATCCTCGACACGCTCCAAAAACATAGCACGAAAGTCACCTTCTTTATAATGGGGCCGTGGGCGGCCAAGTATCCCGACGTCGCCAAACGGATGGTGGCCGACGGGCACGAGATCGCCAGCCATGGCTACCGCCACGAGAATTACGGCGACATGCCGCCCGAATGGGTAAAGGAAGACATCCAGAAAGCCCACAACCTCATCAAAGAGGTCACCGGCCGCGAGGCCTGCCTTATCCGCCCGCCCAACGGACATTACAGCGTCAAGTCGCTGAAGGTTGCCGACGAACTGGGCTATCGGACCATAATCTGGAACGTCGACTCGCTCGACTGGAAGAATCCCGGCCGCGACGTCATCATCGACCGGGTGATGAAGCGGCTCAAACCCGGGGCGATCATCCTCTTGCACGCCTCCGATACGCCCGTGCAGACAGCCGACGCCCTCCCCATCCTCCTCGACCGCATCAAAGCCGAAGGCTATCAGATTGTAACGGTGGGAGAGTTGCTCAGCAAATATTGTGAGCGAGGCTTACAGAGGCACTGACAAAATCAGGCCGGCAGACGCCGGCCTGATTTGTTTTCTGCGATGCAGGAAATGACTAAAGGAAAGCGAAGTAGACAAAACTGCCTCAAACGACACCATTCGCGGACGGAGGGAAACCGTGACACCTTTCGCCGAAGCCGCCGCCGCCAAGCTCAGCCGCGGCGGGCGCCTCGACCCCGACGAGGCGCTGGCCCTGTACGAACACAACGACCTGCTTCTCCTGGCCGCGCTCGCCCGTGCCGCCAAAGAGCGCCAATCGGGCCGCGACGTCTACTTCAACGTCAACCGCCACATCAACCTCACCAACATCTGCGCCGCCCGCTGCCCGCTGTGCGCCTTCGGCCGCGGCCGGGACGACGCCGGCGCCTACGTCATGGACCGCGAAGAGGTCGTCGCCGTCGCCCGGCGGGCGGCGGACGAGTCGCCCGACCTCAGCGAGATCCACATGGTCAGCGCCCTTCATCCCGACAAACCCTTCGCTTACTATCTCGACATCGTCGCCGCGGTGAGGGCTACCCTGCCCGGCATACATATCAAGGCGTTCACCCCGGTGGAAATATGTCATTTCGCCGCCGTCAGCGGCCTGCCAATCGATGAGGTCCTGCGGGCCCTCAAGGCCGCCGGCCTCGGCTCGCTGCCCGGCGGAGGGGCGGAGGTCCTCGACGACGCCATCCGCGGCGTCATCTGCCCCCGCAAGGCGTCGAGCGCCCAGTGGACGGAAGTGGTCAAGGCCGCCCATCGCCTGGGCATCCCCACCAACGCGTCGCTGCTTTACGGCCACATCGAAACGCCCCGTCAGCGCATTGAGCACCTCTGCAAGCTGCGGGCCATCCAGGACGAAACCGGAGGCTTCCAGGCCTTCGTCGCCTTCCCCTTCCATCCCGACAATACCGGCCTGCCCCAGCTTGCCAGGGTGGGGGCCTGGGAAGACCTCAAAATGGTCGCCATAGCCCGGCTGGTATTGGACAACTTCGCCCACATCAAAGCCTTCTGGATGATGCTCACCCTGCCGGTCGCCCAGCTGGCGCTGGCGTTTGGCGCCGACGACCTCGACGGCACGGTGGCGGAGGAAAAAATCATCCACGCCGCCGGCGCCAAGACGGGGACAAGCATCGCCAGGGAGGACATCGTCGCCATCATCCGCGAGGCCGGCTATGTGGCCGTCGAGCGGGACACCTTCTACAACAGCCGCCGCGTCTGGGGGACTAGCGACAATGGATAAGCCGCGCCTAGGACACATCAACTTCATCAACTGCCTGCCGCTCGACTGGGGCCTGACCGAGGGCGGGCTGGGCGCCGGCCTGGAAATCCGCCCCGCCGTGCCCGCCACCCTCAACAGCCTGATGGTTTCCGGCGAACTCGACGTAAGCCCCGTTTCCTCGATCGTCTACGCGCAGAACCCCGACAAGCTGCTGATCTTGCCCAACCTGTCGATCAGCGCCCCCGGCGCTCTCCAAAGTATCGTCGTCGTCGCCAAAAGGCCGCTTGCCGACCTGGGCGGCCGGCCGGTCGCCCTGACCGCCAAATCGGCGACCTCCCACGGCCTGCTGAAAATAATCCTCGGCAAAGCCTACGGCGTTGAGCCGGAATACTCGGTAAGCTCGCTGTCGCTGGCCGACGGGGTGCTGGACGGCGCCGACGCCGCCCTGTTCATCGGCGACGACGCCCTGTTCGCCTACCATAACCGCCGGAGCGGCTTGCTCTATTACGACCTGGGGGACGAATGGCGCAAACTCACCGGCGGGGCGATGGTCTACGCCCTGTGGGTGGCAGACCGCGGCTTCGCCGCCCGCCGCCCCGACCTGCTGCAACTGGCGTACGACAAGGTCAGGGACGGGTTCCGGTATGGCCTCACGCACCTTGAGGCGGCTGCCGCGGCCCGCGCCGGCGCGACGCCGCTGACGGCGGAGCAGGTCGTCCGTTATATCGGCCTGCTCGACTACCGGCTGGACGAAGCCCGCCGGCAGGCACTGACCAATTACTACCGCCTGGCCGCCGACCGCGGCCTCATCCCGGCCGTGCCCACGCTAGCGTTCGCGGCGGTGAAGCCATGAGCCGCCATGCGCGGCGGGAAGCCGAGGAAATGCTGGCGGCGGGCGACCTCGTCGCCCTTGGCCGGGCGGCCGACGAAGCCCGGCGTAAACGCTTTCCCGGCGATATCGTCACCTTCGTCATCGACCGCAACATCAACTACACCAACGTCTGCGTCAGCGGCTGCAGGTTCTGCGCCTTCTACCGGCCGGCCGGCCACCCGGAGGCATACACGCTCAGTCACGAAGCCATCCTTGAGAAGGTGCGGGAGGCGGTCGCGGCCGGGGCAACCCAGGTGATGCTGCAGGGGGGCTTGCACCCCGGTCTGATGTTAGAGTACTATACAGAACTTCTGACAAAAATCAAACAACAATCTGACATAATCGTACACTCTTTTTCGCCTGCCGAGATCCTTTTCCTCGCCCGCCAGAACGGCCTCGAACCCGCGGAAGTGTTGGCCAGCCTCCGGGACGCGGGACTCGACTCCCTGCCCGGCGGCGGCGCCGAAATCCTCGTGGACTCAGTCCGCCAGCGGGTCAGCCCGGAGAAAATAACGGCCGGCGACTGGCTGGCGGTTATGCGGACCGCCCATGGGCTGGGCCTCAAAACGACGGCGACGATGGTCATCGGCCTGGGCGAGAGCCTGGCCGACCGGGTCGCTCATCTGGAGGCTGTGCGCTGCCTGCAGGAGGATACCGGCGGTTTTAGGGCGTTCATCATGTGGTCTTATCAGCCCGGCAATACCGTGCTGGGCGGCGAGAAGACGTCGGCGTGGGATTACCTGAGGACGCTGGCGGTGGCGCGGCTTTACCTCGACAATTTCGACCATGTCCAGGGGTCGTGGGTGACCCAGGGCGAAAGGATAGGCCAGCTTACGCTGGCGTTCGGCGCCGACGACCTCGGCAGCATCATGCTGGAGGAGAACGTGGTGCGGGCGGCGGGGACGGCCTACGAGATGTCGGTGGACAAGATGACGGCCATGATCCGCGGGGCGGGGAAGATACCGGCCCAACGGGACACGGCCTACAAAATCCTGAAAGTATACGGGGAGAAATGATGAGGATCGAGCAAACGGCGCTGGCCGTAATCGGCGGGTCGGGCACGCTGTCCGGCGATTTCCCGCACGGGGCGGGGGACGCCGGCGTGGAGACGCTGGCCGACAACCTGGTTTTCGAGACCCCTTACGGGCAGAGCCCGCCTTTTCGTCGCTTCGCGGTCGACGGGCGGCCGGTGCTGACCTGCCGCATGCACGGCTGGCGGAGCGGGGTAAGCCGCGGCGACGCCTCCCGCCAGGTTTTCTGGGTGTTCAGGGAAGCGGGGGTCAAACGCATCATCGCCGAGGGCGGGGTGGGGTCGGTGAACCGCCTGCTCGATCCGCGCGATATCGTGATCCCGGACGATTATATCGACCAATCGCTGCGTAAGGATGTCGGTCTGGAGGGAAAATACCTGCTGGTGATGCGGGACGCGCTGTGCCCGGAGATCCGCGCCGCCCTCCTCGCCGCGGCGCACACCGCCCACGCAGGCCGGGTGTTTTCCCGCGGGGTGTACGCGGTAACCGAAGGAAGGCACTTCGAGAGCCCGGCCGAGGTGGCGATGCTGCAGGGTCATGCCGACATCGTCGGGCAGAGTTTATGCCCGGAGGTCTATCTGGCGCGGGAGATCGGCGCCTGCTACGCCGGCCTCTACTTCGTGGTCAACTATGGCGAGGGTGTGGTCAAAGCCTGGTCGCACCAGACGCTCAAGGATATCTTCCACGGCGACGCGGGCTTGCTGAGCCGCATCGTGCTAGCGGCCCTCAGGTCGCTGAAGGAGGAGGGCGAGTGCGGGTGCGCCTCGCTCCGCAAGGAAACGCTACTGAAAGACGTTTACAAGTGACGACAAATTATGGTATAGTTGGGGCTATATAAGGAGGCTTGGTATCGACATGACGGCAGCGAATCACGAAACCGTTCTGGTGATGGACTTCGGCGGGCAGTACAGCCAACTGATCGCCCGGCGCATCCGCGAGTGCGGCGTATACTGCGAGATCGTTCCCTTCAATACGCCCCTGGAAAAGCTAAGGGCGATGCAGCCCAAGGGGATTGTCTTTTCCGGCGGCCCCAACAGCGTGTACGCGGACGGAGCGCCGCGCTGCGACGCCGGCGTTTTCGCGCTGGGCGTGCCGGTGCTGGGCATCTGCTACGGCATGCAGCTGACGACCTATCTGCTGGGCGGCAAGGTGGCCCACGCCGATTCGCGCGAGTACGGCAGCACGCGGCTGTTCATCGACGAACGCGCCGGCATCTTCGCCGAGATTACCGCGGAGACGCAGGTGTGGATGAGCCACGGCGACTATATAACGGAGCTTCCGCCCGGCTTTGCGGTCACCGCCCATACCAACAGCTCGCCGGTGGCGGCGATGGCCGACGCGGCCAGGGGTATTTTCGGCGTGCAGTTCCATCCCGAGGTCGTTCATACGCCGGAGGGGATGAAGATGCTGCGCAACTTCCTGTTCAACGTCTGCGGCTTAAAGGGCGACTGGGACATGGGCTCGTTCGTCGACCAAGCGGTGGCGGCCATCCGCGCCAAGGTGGGCGGCAAACAGGTGCTGTGCGCCCTGTCGGGGGGCGTCGATTCCTCGGTGGCGGCGGTGCTGGTCCACCGGGCGGTGGGTGACCAGCTTACGTGCGTATTCGTCAACCACGGCTTTTTGCGCAAAGGCGAGCCTGAGCAGGTCGTAAAGACCTTCCGCGACGGCTTCCATATAAATCTGGTGTACGTGGACGCGACCGAGCGGTTCATGAACCGCCTGCGGGGCGTGCTGGACCCTGAGCAGAAACGGAAGATCATCGGCGAGGAGTTCATCCGCGTTTTCGAGGCCGAGGCCGCGAAGCTCGGCGATATCGATTTCCTCGTCCAGGGCACCCTGTATCCGGACGTGATCGAGAGCGGCACGGCGACGGCGGCGGTCATCAAGAGCCACCACAACGTCGGCGGCCTGCCGGAGGATATGAAGTTCCAACTGGTCGAGCCGCTGCGCGACCTGTTCAAGGACGAGGTCCGCGCCCTCGGGCGGGAGATCAACCTGCCGGAGGATATCGTCTGGCGTCAGCCTTTCCCCGGCCCCGGCCTCGCCATCCGCATCATCGGCGAGGTGACGGAGGAGCGGCTTGACATCCTGCGGGAGGCGGACGCGATCGTCTACCAGGAGATCAAGATCGCCGGGCTGTACCGCAAGGTGTGGCAGTCGTTCGCGGTGCTGCCGGCGATGAAGAGCGTCGGCGTCATGGGCGACGAGCGGACGTACGCTTATACCATCGGCCTGAGGGTGGTGGCGAGCGAGGACGGCATGACCGCCGACTGGGTGCGACTGCCGTACGAGGTGCTTGACGTCATCTCGCGGCGGATCGTCAACGAGGTCACGGGAGTCAACAGGGTGGTGTACGACGTCACGTCCAAGCCGCCGAGCACGATCGAGTGGGAGTAAGAAAGACCAACCCCCGGCCGGAAGGCTGGGGGTTCTTTATGTTCACGTGATTAACACACGGAGAGCGACCGGTGCTAGCTATTCGCCAGGCGCTCAGAGCTTTGCCGGCGGCGATGGGGGGCGGAACAATGCCTTTGTCGAGGGACGGGAAAAAATTGCGGGAGGATCCGGCGTGCCGGTCGGGTTACGAGTACGCGAAGCGCCGTGACGCGTTATGGCGCGGCGAGAGCGAGGAAGTGCTGCGGGTATTGGAAAGGGCGTTCAGGGAGCTTCACCGGTTGGAGGGGAACGGCAACTCGCTCGGAATCGCCCTGTATCTGCGGGAGCTGTTGGCGGGCGAGGCGGGGCGGGGCGGGGAGAGGAGTAAGGAAGGGTAAGGGCGGTTTTGAGACAACTGACGTGGCAGGTCGAGTAAGTCCGCTGCCCGCGGCGTGGGGGTGAGCCGATGCCAGGTCCATTCCGGAGAAAAATTTCCGTAAAACTGAGAAGACCGCTCCGGGGCGGTCTTCTTTACGTTATCATCATAGCACATGTTTTGGGGCAAACAGTCCACTAAAAGTCCACTTTTCGTCCCAAGCGGCATTGTGGCGGAATAAAAATTTCGGGAAATGGCTGCCGACGGTGAAAAATACGGTCGCGCTCCGCCAGGAAAAGGTGCGAGGACGGGAACAAAAACACCCCCCGGCGGTGTGGCCGGGGGGCGCCAGGGTCAGGCTTTGATGTCGACGGTGTTGCCGAGGTGGGGCGGCGAGGCGGGCGGAGCTGCCTGGCTGAGCAGGTTGATCATGTTCCGGCCGTCCCGGTCGAGGGTTTCGAGGGCTTTTCGCATCATGAGGATGTTGGCGCCGTCGGGATTGGGCGCGAGGGTAAGGGCGGGGTTTATCGACATTATGTTCATTCGGCACCTCCCGCAGTGTTGCTAATATTAAATATTCGACAAGCAGGGGAGCAGGTTCCTGCAGACCAAAGTCCTGTTTTTTGAGCGGCTGCGGAGAGACAGGGGGCAAGGCCGACGTGTCTTTTTTTGTCGATTTAGAAGGAAACATGTATATTATGTAAATTTTGCACATTATTGTCACTATTCTGCAGGAAAATGTGAAAAAAGATCAGAAATTAAAGTTGTTTCGCATCTTGCCGAAGGAGAGGAAATATATGAACACTATTCGCACAACCGAAAGCATCCGTAAGTGTCCTACCGGCATTCAGGGGCTGGATGAGATAACCTGCGGGGGCCTGCCGCGCGGGCGCACATCGCTGGTGTGCGGGGCGGCGGGCTGCGGGAAGACGATGCTGGCGATGCAGTTTCTGGTCAACGGCTCGGTCTTGTACGGCGAACCAGGGGTTTTCATGAGTTTCGAGGAGAACGAGCAGGAGCTGGCCGCCAATTTCGCCTCGCTGGGCGCCGACCTGGAGGCGCTGACGAAGGCGGATAAGCTGCGGCTGGATTACGTCCGTCTGGAGAGGAGCGAGATCAGCGAGACGGGCGATTACGATCTGGAGGGGCTGTTCGTGCGCCTGGATTACGCCATCAAGGCGGTGGGGGCGAAACGGGTGGTTCTGGATACGATCGAGGCGCTGTTTGCCGGCCTGGATAACGCGAATATCCTGCGGGCCGAGCTGCGCCGGCTGTTCCGCTGGCTGAAGGACAGGGGTATGACGGCGGTGGTGACGGCGGAGAAGGGCGACGGGGCGCTGACCCGCCACGGGATCGAGGAGTATGTTTCCGACTGTGTGCTGGTCCTCGACCATAGGGCGGCGGAGCGGATTTCGACCCGCCATCTGCGGGTGCTGAAGTACCGGGGGTCGTCGCACGGGACGAACGAGTATCCTTTCCTGATCGACGAACAGGGGATAAGCGTCATGCCGGTCACGTCGGTGGGGCTGGACGCGCCGGCGCGGACGGGGAAAATTTCGAGCGGCGTCGAGCGGCTGGACAAGATGCTGGGCGGCGAGGGCTACTACGAGGGGAGCAGCATACTTATCTCGGGCACGGCGGGGACGGGCAAGACGACGCTGGCGGCGTACGCGGTGGACGCGGCCTGCCGCCGGGGCGAGAAGTGCGTCTATTTCGCGTTTGAGGAGTCGCCGGGACAGATAGAGCGCAACCTGCGGTCGGTCGGACTGGACCTTCGCCGCTGGGTCGACGGGGGCTTGCTGAAGTTCGCGGCGGCGCGGCCCACCTTCCACGGCCTGGAGATGCATCTCGTCTCGATGTATAAGAAAATTGAGGCGGTAAACCCGGGGATGGTGGTGGTCGATCCGATCTCCAACCTAACGGCGGTCGGCACGATTACCGATGTGAAGATAATGCTGACGAGGCTGATCGATTTCCTGAAGATGCGGGGCAGCACGCTGCTGATGCTCGATCTGTCCACACCGGGACACGGGGAGGAGACGGAGCTGGGGGTTTCGTCGCTGGCCGACACGTGGATAGCGTTGCGCGATATCGAGTTCGGCGGGGAGCGGAACCGGGGGTTGTATATCCTCAAGTCCCGCGGAATGGCCCATTCGAACCAGATCCGCGAGTTCGTGATCGGCGCGGAGGGGATCGAGCTGCTCGACGTTTACACCGGCAAGGAAGGGGTGCTGACAGGGTCGGCGCGCTGTGCCCAGGAGCTGCGCGAGCGGGAGGAAGAGCGGCTGAGGCTGGAGGAGATCGGGCGCAAGCGGCAGGAGATCGAACGCCGGCGCAAGCAACTGGCGGTGAGGGTCGCGGAGCTGGAAGCGGCGTTCGCGGCCGAGAAGGAGGAACTAGAGAAGTCGATCACCCGGGAGGAGGCAGAGCTGAGGATCGGCGAAGAGAGCCGCGACCGATTCGCGGCGCTGCGCAAGGCGGATTAACATTCGGGGGGAGACTATATATGGATATGATCGCGGTAAATGGCAACGAATGCGGCGACGGGCCGGATAAGTGGCTGCTGCGTCTTTATATCGCCGGCCAGACGCCGAAATCGGTCAAGGCGCTGGCCAATCTGAGAAAGCTTTGCGAGGAGTATCTGGCGGGCGTTTACGAGATCGATGTGGTCGATCTGACGGTCAACCCCGAGCTGGGGCACAGCGACCAGATTTTCGCCATTCCGACGCTGGTGCGGCGGTTGCCGCCGCCGCTGGTGAAGATTATCGGCGATCTGTCGAATACGGAGAAGGTGCTGGTGGGCCTTAGCATCAGCCAGCGGCAACGAGGCAAGGAGGCAGGAGACAATGGTTTGTGCGGATCCTGCGGCACATGAGGGACTAGCCGGTCACGGGCAAGGCGATGGCTGTATGCTGTATTTGTTCATCGCCGGGTCGACGCTGCGTTCGCAGCGCGCTGTCGCCAATATGATGAGAATGTGCGACGAGGCGGCGATTTCCGCGGACCGGCTCAAGATCATCGATATTTTCGAGCAGCCGGCGCTGGCGAAGACGGAGCAGATCGTGGCGGTGCCGACGCTGGTGAGAAAGCTGCCGGAGCCGGTGCGGCTTTTTATCGGCGATCTCGCCGACCGGGAGGAAATAATGGCGGCCATTGGACCGCAATCTTGGGGCGCGGGTGGATGACGATGAGAGACGAATGCGACAGTGACGCTCTGGCGAGGGAAGTGCTGAAGCTCCGCCAGGAGCTGGCGAACGCCAATAATATCATCGACGCGATCAGAAACGGCGAGGTGGACGCGCTGCTGATGAGCGGGCGCGACGGCGAGGACGGGGTGTACGTCCTGAAGGGGGCGGACCGGCTTTACCGGGTGATCGTCGAGGAGATGCAGGAAGGGTGCCTGACGCTGGCGCCGGACGGGACGGTGCTGTTCTGCAACCGGCGGTTCGCGGCAATGCTGGGGAAGCCCCGGGAGGAGATTACCGGGACATCGGTGTATACGCTGCTGGAGTCGGAGGACGGCGAGTTGCTCAAGTGGATTTCCGGGGTCAGCCGCGGCGGGATCAAGGCCGAGATGAAGGTGAGGACAGGCGACGGGTTTAGCTTACCTGTGCTGGTGACGGCCAGCGAGGTGAAGGTCGACGGGGAGGCGTTTTCCTGCCTGATCGTGACCGACCTCAGCGAGCAGAAGCGCCGGGAACGGATGACCAAGCTGATTTTCGACCAGTCAGGCGAGGCGATAATCGTGTGCGACAGCCAGGGGAAGATCGCGCGAGTGAACGCCGCGGCGGCGGCGATGTTCGGCGACGGGCTGCTGGGGGCGGATTTCAACAGGCGGCTGTTCCTGACCGAGGAGCGGACGGGGGCGGTTTTCCACCTCCAGTCGGCGGTGGCGCAGGGGCCGGTGAAAGGCAGCGAGGTATGCTGCGCGGGCCCGGACGGGGCGGCGGCTGTGCTGCTGCTGAGCGCCGGGCGGCTGACGGCCGGCGACGACGCGCGGTTCATGGGGTATCTGGTGACGATGACAAATATAACGGAGATCAAGAATTATGCGCGCGAGATCGGCCGGCTCGACCGGCTGAATCTGATCGGCCAGATGGCCGCGGGCATCGGCCATGGGGTGCGCAACCCGCTGACGACGGTGCGGGGTTATCTGCAGTTTTTCCTCGAAAAGGCGGGTCTCGCCGGGCATCGCGAGTCGTTTCGGCTGATGATCGACGAGCTGGACAGGGCGAACACGATCATTTCCGATTTCCTGTCTTTGGCGAAGAATAAGACGATCGAGCTCCAGCCGACCGATCTTAACAAGGTGATCGAGAGCGTTTTCCCCCTGCTGCAGGCCGACGCTTTCCGGCGGGGGTGCAGGCTGACGCTCGAGCTTGCCGAGATCCCGCAGGTGACCGCGGATGAGAAGGAGATCCGCCAGTGCCTGCTGAACTTGGTGCAGAACGGCCTGGACGCAGTGCCCGAGGGCGGGCTGGTGACGGTGAGCACGCGCTGGACCGGCGGCGAGGTGATAATGGCGGTGCACAACGACGGACCGGAGATTCCGCCGCACGTGAAGGAGAAGCTGGGCACGCCGTTCTTCACGACGAAGGATAAGGGAACGGGGCTGGGTCTGCCGGTTTGCTTCAGTATCGCCGACAGGCATAACGCCCGGCTGGATGTGGCGAGCAGGCCGAGCGGGACGACTTTTTCGCTGGTGTTTGCGGAAGCGCTTAGGTCCGCCGGGTGAGCGCAGCGAACAGAAGAAATATTTAGACCCCGGCCGTAGTGGCCGGGGTCTTGTGGCGCGGGGGGGTTAGCCGAACAGTTCCTGTTCTTTTTTGCGTCTTTCGACTTGCTTTCTGAAGATGTATTTGACGATTTCGCCGCGTTCGCGTTCTTTGATGTCTTTGAATTCGATGGCGGCGGCATGCCGTTCGCCGGGTTCCTCGGGCGGGATGTCGCGGATGACTTCGCCCAGCGTTTCGATGGTGCCGACGCCGGGGAGGGGGAGGGTGATTTTGAGCTTGGCGCCGGGAGGCAGCGGCTTGTTTAGCGCGACCCTGAGGCCGCCGGCGCTGATGTCTTTGGTGAGGGTGGCGATGACGAGGCTGCCGTCTTGTTCTTCGATGAGCTCCAGTTTGACGTCGAGGACGTCGTGGATGCGGACGTAGGAGCGCATCTGGATTTTTTTGAGGTCGGCGGGGGGAGAAATTATCCACAGGGGGATGGGGTCTTCGACGGTTTGGAGGAGGTTGGCGTTGAAGAGGTAGGCGCAGCTGTCGGCGGCGACGCGGATGCTGAGTTTGCGGCCCGGCCACGGGGGGAGGTATGCGCCCCGCCGGTAAGGGGCGGCGATGGTCATGGAGGCTGCGCCGATGTCCTCGATGCGGCTGGAATAGATCAGACGCTGCTTTGAGTCCGGGTCTTCGACGATTAGATCGATTTTCTGGGGAACGTGAAAGTTCTTCATTCGGCCCTCACTCCGTGCAACGAATTGGATATAGATATTGATTAAATTCTACAGGTCGGGGCGGTTTTCCTGCCGCGGCGGGACGAACGGGACGGGCAATAGGACCGGTTGCCCGCGAAATTAAGGCGAAGGTCGGATTCCAAAGAATGCATTGCTGTGGTTTAATTAAGGTGCGAGAGTGTACCGACAAACGAGCGTGAGAAGGGAAACGAGATCGCAGAGGCGCAACTCCGCGGGCAGGGCGGGGTTGCGCCTCTGTGTGCCGGCCGGGGGTTGGCGGAGGGGCGGAAGGCGGCGAGAAAGGGCAAAATCCGGCGCTAGGACCCGGCCGGCACGGTCGCCGGCCACATTTTCCGGCAGAGGGCGGCAGCGAGGGCGTGCCGCTGATGCGGACTGTTTTCTTTTTGTTGCCAGGGCATGCTATAATATTAGCTAAAAAGTTGTTTATTTCGAGGAGAGTGTTATAAAGGGTTGGAAACGCCTTCAATAAGTACGGAGCTCGGGGTTATTTTCCTGCTGATCGTCGCGAACGGTTTTTTCGCTCTCGCGGAGATGGCGATCGTTTCTTCGCGGCCGGGGCGGCTTGAGCATATGGCTTCCCAGGGCGGGCGCGGCGCCGCGCGGGCGCTGAAGCTGGCCCAGGAGCCGACGGATATGCTATCGGCTATCCAGGTGGGCATTACCCTGATCGGTATTTTTACCGGCGCTTTCGGCGGCGCGACTCTTTCGGGGCATCTGGCGGCGTGGCTCAAGGAGGCGCCGGCGCTGGCAGGGTTCGCGGATTCGGTGAGTCTCGTACTGGTCGTCGCCGGGATTACTTATGTTTCGCTGGTTGTCGGCGAGCTTGTGCCGAAACGGATCGCGCTTAATAATCCGGAGCCGATCGCCGCTTTCGTGGCCAGGCCGATTACTTTTTTTGTGACGGTTAACCGGCCGCTGGTGCGGCTATTGAGTTTTTCGACCCGATTCGTGCTGGCGGTGTTCCGCGCCAAGCCGCCGGACGAGCCGCCGGTGACGGAGGAAGAGGTCAAGGTGATGATCGGGCAGGGGGCGCAGCACGGGGTTTTCGAGGAGAGCGAGCGGGAGATGGTGGAGAATATCTTCCAGCTTAGCGATATGCGCGCCGGGGCGCTGATGACCCCCCGGGTGCAGATCGAGTGGCTCGATCTCGAGGATTCGGCGCACCAGAATATGAGTATCATCGTCGAGGGGCGCCATTCGTGCTTCCCGGTGGCCAGGGGCAGCCTCGACGAGATCGTCGGGGTGGTGTTCACGAAGGATCTGCTGGCCGACCATGTGGCCGGCCAGGAGCTCGATTTCGAGCGGTTGGCCCGCGAGCCGATTTATGTGCCGCGCAGCATGCCGGCGCTGAAGGTGCTGGAGGCGTTCAAGGAGGAGAAGATGACCATCGCGCTCGTTATCGACGAGTTCGGCGGCATCGACGGCCTGGTGACGCTTAACGATATCATGGAGCATATCGTCGGCGAGATCGCGCTGGGCGACGGGGCGAACGACGATGAGGCGGTCCGCCGGGAGGACGGGTCGTGGCTCCTCGATGGGATGATGGATATCGAGGATTTCAAGGAGCTGTTCGCTTTCGGCGAGCTGCCGGAGGAGGAACGGGCAGGATATCAGACGCTGGGCGGGTTCGTGATTTCGTTCTTCGGCGATATTCCCCAGACGGGGGAGAGTTTCGCGTGGGGCGGCTATCGTTTCGAGGTGATGGACATGGACCGCACGCGGGTCGATAAGGTGCTGGTGGCGGCTTTGCCGCCGGAAAATGGCAACGATGTTGTCGAGTATCCCTCGGTGTAGGCCGGGGGATATTTTTTCGCTTCGTTTCGGGAAGACTAATGTCGGGAGGTGGGAAATGGTGCGGAAAAAGACGGACAGCGAGGCGTTCGCGTCGGAGTATGCGATGAGCGCCGGCGACAACGCGGTGTCCCGCGAGCAGATCGACAGGTCGATAGTAGCCGGAGAGGTCGCCAATGAGCATTCTTTCCGCGCCGCGTGCATGCGCGGCCTGGACGACATTTCCCAAGACCGAAAAAACGATAGGCGAGGAGGGGGTTCTGTGTGAAGAAGAGGCTTGTCGGCGGTTATTTCTCCAGTGTGCCGCTGGCCCAGATTATCACCGCCACCGCCGATATCGCGCCCGAGGACGAGGTCCGGGACGACAGCCCGGACGGGGAAGGTTATGAGGACTGACGGAAGGACGGCAGCCCCGGACGCGCTCCGGGGCTTGGCTTTGTGAATATGGATGTCAAGGCGCTGAAGAAGAAGCTGCAGCTTTACGGGTTCAATAATCTGACCAAGACGTTGAGTTTCAATATGTACGACATTTGTTACGCGATCAGCCCCCAGCATCGCCGCGAGTATATAGACTATGTCGACGAGGAGTACAGCGCCGCCCGCCTGACGGCTATTTTAACGGCGGTGGCGGGCATCATCGGGGCGAATATCCTCAATGTCGCCCAGCAGGATTACGAGCCGCAGGGGGCGAGCGTGACGATGCTGATTTCCGAGGGCAAGGAGGGGGACGCGCTTTCCCAGGTGAATGCCGCCGCTCCGGAGGTGAAGGCCGCGGAGGCGGTGGTGGCGCATCTCGATAAGAGCCACATTACGGTGCATACTTATCCGGAGAGCCACCCGGACAAGGGGATCAGCACTTTCCGGGCCGATATAGATGTTTCGACGTGCGGCGAGATTTCGCCGCTGAGGGCACTCAATTTCCTGCTGGGGAGTTTCAATTCGGATATTGCGATCATCGATTACCGGGTGCGGGGGTTTACCCGCGATGTTGCCGGGAAGAAGTATTTCATCGATCACCGGATAAATTCCATCCAGAATTACATCGCCAAGGAAAGCCGCGACAGGTACAATATGATCGATGTGAACGTTTATCAGGAGAATATTTTTCATACTAAAATGATCCTTAAGGAGTTCGATCTCGATAATTATTTGTTCGGTACGGCGAAAAAAGAGCTGCTGCCGGGCGAGAAGAAGAAGATCAAGCAGCGCCTGAAGCGGGAGATGGCGGAGATTTTTTACGGCCGGAATGTTCCCAAGGTGTAGCGGAGGGGGGTGGCGAGGTGGCAACCGCCCAGTTTAAAGCGGCCGCGCTGACGAACGAGATCGGCCTCAACGCACTTGCCGCCCATTTCGGCATCCGCCGCAAGTACCGGTGGGAGGATTCGCTGGCCTTGGGCGAGCGGGCTCTCAAGGGCGTGGTGCTGGAGCCGGCCGGCAAGTCGGTGCATGTTTTCTCGTTCGGTGCGGTGGTGTTCGTGAATTGCCAGCACCATGAGATGATGGATGTGATCCGTTATCTCGGGCAGGTGGAGGGCGGTCTGGCGGAGGCGGCCGCTCTGACGCATTCCGATGATTACCGCATCGAGGTTTCGAGCGAGGAGGAGCCGTCGGTCAACAACGACTGCCTGGTGGTGCCGCGGGAGGAGGGCTACCAGAGGGAGATGGTGGCGACCGTGCTGGCGAAGTCGGTGGCGCTGGAGCGGACGGAGACGGGCACGAATGCTTTGTTGGACGAGATCGAGGATGTGGTGGCGCTTTTGGGAAAGGGGCGCCTGACGATGTCGGACGAGCAGTTGGCGCAGATGTCGGCCCGCATCCTGGGGTTTCGCCTGAGTACGCTGTCGTATATAATGCTGCTGGATAAGCCGGACATAACCTGGGTGAACGAGGGGGCGGGGGCGCTTTACGACGAGTTGGGGGCGCTGTTCGAGCTGACCGACCGGTACGAGAGCATCCGCCATAAGACGGAGGCGCTGATGGACATCACGACGGTGTTCGCGGGGCTGGCCCACGCCAAGCGCGGCACCAGGCTGGAGTGGGCGGTGATTATCCTTATAGCCATCGAGATTGTGCTGTCGGTGACCGATATGGTGATGAGGTAGTTCGCCGGAGGATGCGAACGTTTTTGAGGAAGGTGCGAAAAAGGTTCACTTTTTTCGTTGACACTGTGCCGCCACCGGCGTTAAAATGGATATGGACAAGTTAATAGCTCGTATTATTTTGGGGATATGGCCCAAAAGTTCCTACCGGGCGACCGTAAATCGCCCTGACTACGGGTGAAAGTGTACCTAGGGTTCCGCATGACCGACGCCGCTCGTGCTGCTGCTTCGGCTTGGCCTGGACCGAGTGGTACAGGCGCCACTCGGTGACGCTACACCGGAGGGATAAAAACCCGGGCGGGGAGGTTTCGCTCTTACGAGATGGAAATTCCCCCGCCGGGTTTATTTGTTTTCTCCGTGACGGCCAGCCGAGAGGCCGCAGTGGCCGCGTGTTGCCAGCGGGCGAGTAAAAAACGGCTCTGCGGGTATAATGGGAAACAGCCTAGCAGATTGGACAGGTGATGATATGCTGGAACGACTGTTTTCCCTGCGCGAGCGCCGTACCGACGTCAGGACCGAGGTGCTGGCGGGTGTTACCACTTTCATGACGATGGCTTATATCCTGTTCGTCAACCCCAGCGTCCTCGGGACGGCGGGCATGGACAGGAACGCCGTGCTGCTGGCGACCGCCATCGGCGCGGGGCTGGTGACGATCATGATGGGGCTGTTCGTGAATTATCCGATCGCCCTGGCTCCCGGGATGGGGCTGAGCGCATTTTACGCTTTCACGGTTGTCGTCGGCATGGGGGTGCCTTGGCAGACGGCGCTGGGGGCGGTGTTCATTTCGGGGCTGATTTTTATCGCCCTGACCGTGACCCGCGTGCGCCAACTGCTGGTGGAGGGGATTCCGACTTTTCTCAAGCACGCTATCACGGCCGGCATCGGGTTGTTTATCACTATCATCGGGCTGAAGCTGTCGGGTCTGATGACGATCAGGCTGTCGCTTATCCCGTCGACGGTGGAGCGGCTTGTCGCCGCAAAGGGCAATGCCACGCCCGCCCATTTCGAGACGATTATCGAGATGGGCAGTCTGGCGGAGCCGCAGGTGCTGCTGGCGATGTTCGGCCTGCTGCTTATCGGCGTGCTGACGGCCCGGAAGATGAGGGGCGCGATTCTCGCGGGCATCGTGACGACCACTGTTCTGGCGGTCGCGGCCGGGGTGGTCAAGGTGCCGGCCGGCTTCAGTCCGGTGGCTGTGCCCGATTTCAGCCGCAACGCGTTTTTGGCGCTCGATATCTGGGGGGCGCTTAATATGGGGCTGGCAACGATTATTTTCACCTTCACGTTCGTGGAGCTGTTCGATACGATGGGCACGCTGGTCGGAACGGCCACCAAGGCGGGGCTGATGGACAAGCGCGGCCGTTTCCCCGGCATCGGCAAGGCGATGCTGGTGGACGCGACCGGCGTGAGTCTCGGCGCTCTTTTGGGCACGAGCACGTTAACTTCGTATATCGAGAGCGCGGCCGGCATTGGCGTCGGCGGCCGCACCGGCCTGACGGCGGTGACGTGCGGCATCCTCTTTCTCTTGGCGCTGTTCTTCACGCCGCTGGCCGGCCTGATCCCCGATGCGGCCACGGCTCCGGCGCTGATCTTCGTGGGCGCGATGATGATGGAAGGGGTGCGCCATATCGATTTCGGCGATTTGAGCGAGGGGCTGCCGGCGTTTTTGACTATCACGCTGATGCCCTTTACATACAGCATCGCCAACGGCATTTCGGCCGGCCTGGTTTTTTACCCGATCCTCAAGCTGGCGACCGGGCGCGGCCGCGAGGTCCACTGGATCGCCTACGTGATGGCGGCGCTCGTGATTTTGCGGTTTGTCTACCTGGCCGGTTAAGCCGGCCGGAGCATCGGATATTAAGGAGGAGTAGCATGAAAGTAGCGATAATCATGGGCAGCGATTCCGATCTGCCGGTACTGGAGCCGGCGCTTAAGACGCTGGAGGAGTTCGGGGTGGCCGCCGAGGTTGTGGTGGCTTCCGCCCACCGCACTCCCCAGAAGGTGCACGATTTCGTGTCGACGGCCGCCGACCGCGGCGTCGGCGTGTTCATCGCCGCCGCCGGCGCCGCCGCCCACCTGCCGGGCGTGGTTGCCAGCTTTACCACGCTGCCGGTCATCGGCGTGCCGGTCAACTGCACGTCGCTGGGCGGGATGGACGCCCTGCTGAGCATCGCGCAGATGCCGTCCGGCATCCCGGTGGCGACGATGGCGATCAACGGGGCGAAGAACGCCGCGCTGTTCGCCGTGCAGATCCTGGCGACCGCCGATCCCGCGCTGCGGGAAAAGCTGGCCGACTACCGCCGGACGATGGCCGCCGAGGTCGAGCGTAAAGCCGCCAAGGTAACCGCCAGTCTTAATAAATAATTTATACGGAGGAATGAAAAATGGCCCAAATGCTTTACGAAGGCAAAGCCAAAAAGGTATACGCCACCGAGAATCCTGACGAGTATCTGGTATTTTACAAGGACGACGCCACCGCTTTCAACGGCGTCAAACGGGGAACGATCCTTAACAAGGGCGTCCTCAATAACAAGATTTCCGCCTTTTTCTTCGATCTGCTGGGCAAGAACGGTATTCCCCATCATTTCGTGCGCTTGGTCAGCGACCGCGAGATGCTGGTCAAGAAGCTGACTATCCTGCAGATCGAGGTGGTCGTGCGCAATATCGCCGCCGGCAGCCTGGCCAAGCGTATCGGCTGGGAGGAGGGGCGCAAGCTGCCGCAGCCGGTCGTCGAGCTGTATTACAAGAACGACGATTTGGGCGATCCGCTTATTAACGAGTACCACGCCCGGGCGATGGGCCTGGCCGACGACAACCAGCTCAAGGCCATTCAGGAGCTGGGTCTGAAGATCAACGCCATTCTGGGCGCTTATCTTAAGGAGAAGAAGCTCGAACTGATCGATTTCAAGCTGGAGTTCGGCCTCCACAACGGCCAGTTGCTCCTGGGCGACGAGATATCCCCCGACACCTGCCGCTTCTGGGACAGCGAGACCGGCCAGAAGCTCGACAAGGACCGTTTCCGCCGCGACCTCGGCGATGTCGAGGACGCTTACAAAGAGGTGCTGTATCGCCTGACGGGCGAGAAGCTTTAAGGAGATTGACGGCGTGTACTGTGAACTTACGAGCGACAAACCGCGCGAAGAGTGCGGCGTATTCGGCATCTATTCCCGCCATGACGATGTGGCCCTGAACACGTACTGGGGCCTATACGCCCTCCAGCACCGCGGCCAGGAGAGCGCCGGCATCACTTTGACGGACGGCTGCCAGATGGACGTCCAGCGCGGCATGGGCCTGGTCGGCGAGGTGTTTCGCAAGGGGCTGCCCGAGATGCCGGGGGCGCACATCGCGATCGGCCATGTGCGCTATTCGACCACCGGCTCCAGCCTGCTGATCAACACCCAGCCGCTGATGGTCTCGTATTCGGGCGGGCATATAAGCCTGGCCCACAACGGCAACCTCACCAACGCCCGCGAGCTGCGCGTCGATCTCGAGCAGAAGGGCAGCGTTTTTCAGACATCGATCGACAGTGAGGTGATCGTCAACCTGATCGCCCGTTCGGGCAAGGATACGATCGAGGACCGCGTGTTGGAGAGCGTGGCCCGGATCGAAGGCGCTTACTGCCTGGTGATCATGACCGACGACAAGCTCATCGGCGTCCGCGATCCCCACGGCTTTCGGCCGCTGTGCATCGGCAAGCTTAACGGCGGCTGGGTGCTGGCGTCCGAGTCGTGCGCGCTCGATTCGGTGGGGGCGGAGATGATCCGCGACCTGGCGCCGGGCGAGATGGTGGTCGTCGACGACGCCGGGCCCCGTTATTACAGCTTCGCTGCGGGCAACCGGCGGGCGCTGTGTATTTTCGAGTATATTTATTTCGCGCGTCCCGACAGCGTCATCGACGGTCAGAGCGTGTACGCCGCCCGCTTCGCCATGGGGCGCCAGCTGGCCCGCGAGAGCGGTTTCAAGGCCGATCTCGTCATTTCGGTGCCAGACTCGGGGACGACCGCGGCCCTCGGTTTCAGCTACGAGTCGGGCGTGCCGTTCGCCGAGGGGCTGATCAAGAACCGCTACATCGGCCGCACCTTCATCCAGCCCGAACAGCAGAAGCGGGATACGGGGGTGCGGATCAAGCTCAACGCCAACCGGGCGGTGGTGGAAGGCAAGTCGGTGATCATGGTGGACGACTCGATCGTCCGCGGCACGACCAGCGGCAAGATCGTCAAGATGCTGAAGGAGGCGGGCGCGACGTCGGTGAAGATGTGCGTCAGTTCGCCGCCGATCGGCTACCCGTGCTATTACGGCATCGATACGTCGGCCCGCAAGGAGTTGATCGCCGCCAGCAAGCAGGTGGAGGAGATCAGGGATTTTATCGGTGCCGACGCGCTGTATTATCTATCGCTGGAGGGATTGCACGGGTCGGTGGCCAATATTGACCATGGCCGGATGTGCTACGCCTGCTTCAACTGCGATTATCCCTGCAACATACCCGGCGGGGAAGAGGCGGCGGGCAGCAAATTCGTATTTGAAGCGGCGGCGAGCCGCAAGAAGTGCGGGGGAGAGGGATGAGCGAAGGATTGACATACCGCCAGGCCGGGGTGGATATCGACGCCGGCAACAAGGCGGTGGACATGATGAAGAAACATGTGCGGGCGACCTATCGCCCTGAGGTGCTGGGCGATATCGGTGGCTTCGGCGGCCTGTTCGCGCTGAACGCGGCGAAATACAAGGAGCCTGTCCTGGTGAGCGGCACCGACGGTGTGGGCACCAAGCTGAGGCTAGCCTTTATGATGGACAGGCACGACACCATCGGCCAGGATGCGGTGGCGATGTGCGTCAACGATATCCTGGTGCAGGGAGCCGAGCCGCTGTTTTTCCTCGATTACCTGGCGGTAGGCCGCCTGGAGCCGGAGAAGGTGGCGGCGATCGTCAGCGGCGTCGCCATCGCCTGCCGCGAATCGGGCTGCGCCCTCATCGGCGGCGAGACGGCCGAGATGGCAGGCTTCTACCCTGACGGCGAGTACGATATCGCCGGCTTCGCGGTCGGCATCGCCGATAAATCCCGCCTTATAACCGGCGAGAAGATCAGGCCGGGCGACGTGCTCATCGGCCTGCCGTCGAGCGGCCTCCATTCAAACGGCTTCTCGCTGGTGAGGAAGATCTGTTTCGACGTTAAGGGGCTGACGGCGGATGCGACTGTGCCCGCGCTGGGCAGGACGCTGGGCGAGGAGTTGCTCGTCCCCACGCGTCTGTATCCGCGGGTTTGCCTGCCGTTGTTCGACCGGTTTTCCATCCGCGGTCTCGTACATATCACCGGCGGCGGCTTTTACGACAATATCCCCCGGGTGTTGCCCGCCGGCTGCGGCGTGACGGTCGATGCGTCGGCGTGGCCCATGCCGCCGATCTTCGCGCTCCTGCAGGAGTGGGGAAGAGTGGCCTGGCCGGAGATGTTCCGCACCTTCAACATGGGTATCGGCATGATCCTGGTGGTGCCTGAGGGCGAGGCGGAAGCGGTGCGCAAGGACCTCGCCGGGCGCGGCGAACAGTCGTATATCATCGGCGCGGTAACGGACGGCGAGCGGGCCGTCACCATCAGGGGAGGCGTGTTCGATGAATAGGGCGGTGCTCGGCGTGCTGGTATCGGGGCGGGGCAGCAATCTGCAGGCCATCCTCGACGCCATCCAGGCCGAACGGCTCAGGGCGAAGATCGGCGTAGTAATCAGCGACACCCCGGGCGCTCTTGCCCTTAAGCGGGTGGCCGGCTTCGACATCGCCACTACTGTCATCGAGCGGAAGAAGTTCGCCGACCGGCGCTCGTTCGAGCAGGCAATCGCCGCCGAGCTCCAGCTCCATCATGTGGAGCTGGTCGTGCTGGCCGGCTTTATGCGCATTCTGAGCAGCGAGTTCATCGGCCATTTTCCCGGCCGGATCATGAATATCCATCCCGCTCTGCTGCCCGCTTTTCCCGGTCTGGACGCCCAGGCCCAGGCGGTAAGGTACGGGGTCAAGGTGTCGGGCTGCACGGTCCACTTCGTCGACGAGGGCGTGGACACCGGCCCGATCATTCTTCAGGAGGCCGTGCCGGTGCTGGACGGCGACGACGAGCATTCTTTGGCGGAGCGCATCCTCCATGTCGAGCATAAGCTCTATCCCCGGGCAATCGGCCTGTTCTGCGAGGGGCGCCTCAGGACCGAAGGGCGCAGGGTGATAATCACTGAGAAACGGTAGGTGGCTGGAATGAAGATCGAACGAGCACTTATAAGCGTATCGGACAAGACCGGGGTGGTGGAGTTCGCCCGCGTCCTCCACGGCCTGGGGGTGGAGATTGTCTCCACGGGCGGGACGATGAAGACGCTGAAGGAAGCGGGAATACCCGTGGTGTATGTGAGCGAGATCACCGGCTTCCCGGAAATAATGGACGGTCGGGTGAAGACCCTCAATCCGTACATCCACGGCGGCATCCTCGCCATCCGCGACAACCCCGAGCATGTGCAGGCGATGCGCCATCACAAGATCAGGGGTATCGACATGGTGGTGGTCAACCTTTACCCCTTCCGCCAGACGGTCGCCAAACCGGACGTTACCCTGGGCGAGGCGGTGGAGAATATCGATATCGGCGGTCCGGCGATGATCCGGGCGGCCGCCAAGAATTTCGCCTATGTGGCGGTGGTGGTGAATCCGTCCAACTACGCGCAGATCGCCGACGAGCTGACCAAGAAGGGCGAGATTTCCCAGGAAATGAGGATGGAGTTGGCGCGGGAGGCTTATAGCCATACTGCCGAATACGACGCCTGGATCGCCCGCTATCTCGCCGGGCAGCTTGGCCAGGGGCGGTTTCCCGCCCGGCTGCAGCTGGTGTTCGACAAGGTGCAGGATCTGCGCTACGGGGAAAACCCCCACCAGCAGGCGGCTTTTTATCGCGAGCAGGGCTTCGCCGGGCCGGGGGTGGCAGGCGCCCGACAGCTTCACGGCAAGGAACTGTCGTTCAATAACATCGTCGACCTTGAGGCGGCGTTCAATATCGTGAATGAATTTTCCGCGCCGGCGGCGACGATCATCAAGCATACCAACCCCTGCGGCACCGGCACGGGCGAAAGCCTGGCGGCGGCCTACGCGAAGGCGTACGAGGCCGATCCGGTTTCAGCGTTCGGCGGCATCATCGGTCTCAACCGCGAGGTGGATAAAGCCACGGCGGAGAAAATCGGCCAGCTATTCGCCGAGGCGGTGATCGCGCCCGGGTACAGCGATGAGGCGCTGGCGGCGCTGAGCGAGAAGAAGAATATCCGCCTGCTGGCGGCCGAGTTCGGTAAAGGCGTGGATGCTCTCGATATCAAACGGGTTTCGGGAGGCATACTCGTGCAGGACGCCGACGCCGGCGACCCGGACGCGAAGCTCACGGTGGCGAGCAAGCGTCAACCGACCGCCGGCGAAATGGAGCAGCTCGATTTTGCCTGGAAGGTGGTCAAGCATGTCAAGTCGAACGCCATCGTCGTGGCGGCGGACAACCGCACCGTCGGCGTGGGCGCCGGCCAGATGAACCGGGTGGGCGCGGCGAATATCGCCCTGACCCAGGCCGGCGAGGCGGCCAAGGGAGCCGTGCTGGCCTCCGACGCGTACTTCCCCTTCCGGGACACGGTGGACGCCGCCGCGAAGGCGGGCGTGACCGCGATCATCCAGCCGGGAGGCTCGATTCGCGACGAGGAGTCGATCAAGGCGGCGGACGAGCATGGGATTGCGATGGTGTTTACGGGCGTTAGACATTTTAAACATTAACAGGGCCAGGCCGTTGATAAGGCCCGTCTGCGGCGTTAGACCTCCGGGCGCTTGCTTGCGTACGTTCGAGTACGCGGCGCGGCGCGTCCTCGGTCTGCCTTGCATCCGGACCTTCTGAACGGCCTGGGTATGTTTCAAACGGTGTGAGGAAGGGGGACTTTTGATGCGAGTTTTGGTGATCGGCGGCGGCGGGCGGGAGCACGCCCTGGTGTGGAAGCTGGCGGCCAGCCCGCGGGTGGAGAAGATCTACTGCGCGCCCGGCAACCCTGGCGTCGGCGCGTTGGCCGAATGCGTCGATATAGACGTGAAGGACAATACCGCGCTGGTTACCTTCGCGTGGGAGAAGAAGATCGACCTGACGGTGGTGGGGCCGGAGGCGCCGCTGGCTAACGGGATCGTCGACGTTTTCGCCGCCCACGGCCTGAAGATTTTCGGTCCCGCGCAGGCGGCGGCCAGGATAGAGGGTTCGAAAGCGTTCGCCAAGGATATCATGCGCAAGTACGGGATACCGACCGCCGGCTACGGGGTTTTTACCGACGCGGTCGCGGCCCGGGACTACATCAAGGAGCAGGGCGCCCCGATCGTCGTCAAGGCCGACGGCCTGGCGGCCGGCAAGGGCGTCGTGGTGGCGATGACGGAAGCGGAGGCGCTTGCGGCGGTCGATATGATCATGACGGACGCCGTTTTCGGGACGGCCGGGGCGCAGGTGGTTGTCGAGGAGTTTATGCAGGGCGAGGAGGCTTCGCTGCTGGCGTTTACCGACGGCCGGACGGTGGTGCCGATGGTGTCGGCCCAGGACCATAAGCGGGTTTTCGACGGCGACCGGGGGCCGAACACCGGCGGCATGGGCGCATATGCCCCGGCGCCGGTGCTTACGCCGGCGGTGCTGGAGCGGGTGATGAAGGAGATCCTCCAGCCGGCGGTGGACGCGCTGCGCGCCGAAGGCTGTCCCTACTGCGGCTGCCTGTACGCCGGCCTGATGATTACCGACGCCGGGCCGAAGGTGGTGGAGTTCAACGCTCGTTTCGGCGATCCGGAGACCCAGGTGGTGTTGCCTCTGCTGGAGAGCGACCTGACGACGGTGATGGAGGCGTGCATCGACGGCACGCTGGACAAGACGGCGGTGGTCTGGCGGGACGAGGCGGCGGTGTGCGTGGTAATGGCGGCCGGCGGCTATCCCGGGGAGTATGACAAGGGGGACGTCATCAGCGGCCTGGAAGAAGCCGCGGCGGCCGGGGCGGTTGTTTTCCATGCCGGCACGGCGCTGAAGGACGGCCGGGTCGTGACGAACGGCGGCCGGGTGTTGGGCGTGACCGCGATGGACCGGGATGTGCTGCGGGCGATCGAGAAGGCGTACGCCGCCGTGGACAGAATCGGTTTCCGGGGGGCGCACTGTCGCCGGGATATCGCCCACCGGGTGATCGACAGGGTGAAGAAGTAATACAGGGGAGGGCTGTCCACTAGGTCCATCTGCGGCGTTGCTCCTCAGAGCGCTTGCTTGCGTACTTCGAGTATGCGGCGCGTCGCGTTCTTCCGGTGCGCCTTGCATATGGAGCCTATTGAACGGCCTCCGGCAATTCAATCAAAGGGATTAGGAAGGTAATCATATGGAATTCGGCCTGGTCGCCGCCAATGTGATATTGATCGTCTTTTTGCTGTTGGCGGTAGGGCTGACGCTCTTTGCTCTGCCAGGCAATTTCGTCATTTTGCTGGCTGCCGTGGGCTACGGTTTTTACGAGGGTTTCAGCCGCTTTGACGGCGGGTTCCTGTTTACGCTCGGCGGCCTGTTCGTACTGGGCGAGGCGGTGGAGTTCGTTGCCGGCATGCTGGGGGCGAAACGTCACAACGCCTCGGGGCGGGCGGTGGTGGCCGCATTGGTGGGCGGCATTGCCGGGGCGATTGCCGGCACGGTGGTGCTGCCGGTCCTGGGGACGGTGGCCGGGGCGGTGGCGGGGGCGTTCGGCTTGAGCTACGTCGCCGAGTACAGCAAGACGGGGGACCGGGAGAAGGCGGCCCGGGTGGCGCGGGGCGCCGCCGCCGGGCTGCTTGTTGGCACGCTGTTCAAACTGGCCGTGGCTGTGGGGATGGCGGTGGCGATCGTTACTCGCCTGGCGTGGTGATGGTTGACCGGCCGGTCAATTTTGCGTTGACAGGCTTTCCGGGGCCTCCTATAATTAAAATATAAGCAGCACAGGGAGGTTGCCATGGCCTATTACCGTGAAGACCCGCAGGGCGATGACTCGCGCTCCAAGCGCCAGCAGATTCTTGAGGCCGCTTACGCCGTTTTTTCCCGCAAGGGCTACCACCGGGCGACGGTGGACGAGATAATCGCCCTGGCGGATACCGGCAAGGGGACGGTGTATAATTATTTCAACAACAAGGAGCAGCTTTTCTACACCCTCATCCGTGAGCGCAGCCAGCCGTTCGAGACTGCGCTGGAACAGGTGGCCGACGCCGATCAGCCCGTGCTTGATAAGCTGCAGGCGATGGTCAGGCTGTTTTTGCGCTTCTATCTGGACAACGCCGCCCTCTGGCGGGTGATGATGCACGAGATTCGCGGCTTTGGCAGCGACGGCCTTTCGTATGTGAAGGCGGAGACCCGCGATAAGTACCGGGAAGGCTTCAGCCGCACCATCGGGATGCTGGGCAGGGTGCTGCAGGAGGGGATCGACCAGGGGCTGCTGAGGGAGGTCAATGTCGCCCATACGGCGCATGCTCTGTTCAGCGTGATCGTGGCCCTGACTTTCCAACAGTTTGTCGCGGATGTGGACACGGCGGCTCACGAGGTGACGGATATTTTTCTGTATGGTTTGGTCCGGAAGTAACGGCGTTTTTTATAGGAACCTTTGACCAGCCGGTCATGGTTTGGAGGGCCTCTTTCAACTGTTGTTGAGAGGGGCCTTTCGCTTTTGGTCCCGGGTGACGCGCGCAAAACGGTGTTGATATTTGGAAACTGGAATACTATAATAGTTTATAAGGGCGAGTAGGACCCATGTTAAGCAGATTATCCGGCAGGTGGTGCGTATGGACAATATTAAGGAATTAATCCTCGACAAGGCGCGGGAGCGGTTTGACCGTTTCGGCTACAAGAAGACGACCATGGACGAGATCAGCCATGATTGCCGCGTTTCCAAGAAAACGCTTTACGAGCATTTCCGGGATAAGGAGGATTTGTTCAACAGACTGTACGTACGCGAGTGCCGGGCGGCCAGGGACACGATCTTCGCCCGCATGGGCGAGGTCGCCGATCCGCTTGACCGCCTCGTGCGGTTGCTCAGGACGGCGATCGGCTATTTCAACGAGGACAATTTCCTCACAAGGCTGCTGCGGGACGATTACGCCCTGTTTACGGCCTGTTTTACTTCCGAGCATCAGCGGCTGATCGACGACGAACTGGTCGCGATCATCGCCGGGGTGATCGACGAGGGCAAGCAAAAGGGCAGTATCCGGGATGTGGACGGGGAGATTGTGGCGTACGCGGGGCTGAAGCTGTTTCAGGCGTTCAGCTATATGCGCACGACCCGCTTTTCGGCGGAGAAAGAGGAGCAGGACTATTACACCGGGGTGCTGGTCGATTTTATCGTCCACGCCGTAGCCGGCCGGCAGGCCGGCTAGCGCTGATGACTGGCAAGGATTCACGGATTTGGAGGTTGACGGGATGGGGAAGAAGTACTTAACCGGCGGGGCGGCCGTGATTGTGATCGCCGGCCTGCTGTTGGCGGGCTGCGGGACTGAGGAGAAGGCCAGGGAGGAGGCACCGCTCGTTCGCACGCAGGTTGTGAGGATGGGCGGGGCCGGGCAGCCGGTCAGTTATTCGGGCGAGGTGAGGGGCAGGTACGAGAGTCAGCTTGCTTTCCAGGTGGGCGGAAAGATCGTCAGGCGGGCGGTGGAGCTCGGCAGCGCGGTCAATCCGGGCGATACGCTGCTGGAGATCGACCCGAAGGATATCAGCCAGGCGGTGGCGGTGAGCGCCGCCCAGGTTTATTCGGCCGAGTCGCAGCTTAAGCTGGCGGAGAACAACCTGCACCGTTACCGGCAATTATACGAGCAGGCGGCGGTAAGCCGCGCGCAGTACGAGCAGTATCAGAACGCCTATGACGCGGCGCTGGCCGCGGCGCGCCAGGCGTCGGCCCAGCACGCCCAGACTTCCAACCAGTTGGGGTACAGCGTCCTGCGGGCCAACGGGGCTGGGGTGATTTCCGCCGTGAACGCCGAAGTCGGCCAGGTGGTGAGCGCCGGGCAGGCGGTCGTGACTCTCGTGCGCGACGGCGAGCGGGAGGTGGAGATCGATGTTCCCGAGAACCGCGGCGAGGAGCTGCGGAAGGCAGGGAAGATCAGCGTGAATTTCTGGGCGCTGCCCGGGGTGGCTCTCGCCGGGAAGGTGAGAGAGGTGGCCCCGATGGCTGATAAGGTTTCGCGTACTTATAAGGTGCGGGTTAGCCTCCCCGATTGCCCGCCGGAGGTAAAGCTCGGCATGACGGCGACGGTGACGGTAACACCTCCGGCTTCGGGGAACGGACGGTCCGCCTATATACCCTTGGCGGCGGTGTACCAGACAGGCGATTCCCCCTGCGTGTGGGTGGTGGATAAGGGCGCGGTCGTTCTCAGGAAGGTGAGGTTGGGCGCGTTCGGGGACGGTAAGGTCGAGGTGGCCGAGGGCCTCGCGGACGGCGAGACGATCGTAACGGCAGGCGTGCACAAGCTGCGCGAGGGGCTGAAGGTGCGCACGGGTGACGGTTTATGAAAAGGGTCAATCTGACCGAATGGGCGCTTAATAATAAGGGCCTGGTTTACTATTTCATTATCCTGATTTTTGTCATGGGGGTGTTTTCCTACCGCCAGTTGGGGAGGATGGAAGACCCCGATTTTGTCATCCGCCAGATGGTGGTTTCTGCGGCCTGGCCGGGGGCGACCGCCCGCGAGGTGGAGGAGCAGGTTACCGATAAGCTTGAGAAGAAGCTGCAGGATACGCCCGGCCTGGATTATCTGAAGAGTTATTCGCGGCCGGGGAAGGCGGTCATTTATGTGACGCTGAAGGAGTCGCTGCGGGAGACGGATGTCCGGCCGACGTGGCTGGAAATCCGCAACCAGATCAACGATATCAAGGGCACGCTCCCGCAGGGGGTGATCGGCCCCGCCTTCAACGACCGCTTCGACGACGTGTACGGCTGCATTTACGCGCTGACGGCCGACGGGTTCACGTACGAGGAGATGCGCGACCGGGCGGAGAAGATCCGCCGCGTCCTGCTGGGCGTGAAGAATGTCAAGAAGGTCGAGTTGATCGGCGTCCAGACGGAGAAGATTTATGTCGAGATCGAAAACAGCAAGCTTGCTAAGCTGGGCATCGATCCGGCGCTGATAATCGGCACGATCAAGGCGCAGAACGCGATGGCCGCCTCGGGGATGATCGAGACGGCGTCGGATAACGTGTATCTGCGCGTCTCCGGCCTGTTCGGGGATTTGGAGGCCATCCGCAATCTGCCCATCCGGGCCGGGCGCACTTTCCGGCTGGGCGATATCGCCAAGGTAGAACGGGGCTATGCCGAACCGGCCGAGCCGAAGATGTTTGTCAACGGCCAGCCGGCAATCGGCATCGCGCTGTCGATGGATAAGGGCGGCAATATTCTGGCGCTCGGCGAGGATCTGGATATGACGCTGGCGCAGATTAAACGGGATTTGCCGCTGGGGCTGGAGATTACCCAGGTGGCGAATCAGCCCAAGGTTGTCGAGGATTCGATCGGCGAATTCGTGAAGTCGCTGCGGGAAGCGATCATCATCGTGCTGGTGGTGAGCTTTCTCAGCCTGGGAGTGCGTTCGGGGGTTGTTGTGGCGCTGTGCATCCCGCTGGTGATCGCCGGCGTTTTCGCGGCGATGAAGATGGCGGGCATCGATTTGCACAAGGTTTCCCTGGGGGCGCTGATTATCGCTTTGGGGTTGCTGGTGGATGACGCGATTATCGCCATCGAGATGATGTCGGTCAAGCTGGAGCAGGGGTGGGAGCGGTTCGATGCCGCCTGCTACGCTTATAAGGCCACCGCTTTTCCCATGCTGACGGGTACGCTGATAACCTGCGCCGGGTTCATCCCGATCGGCTTCGCCAAAGGGAACGCGGCGGAGTTCACCAGCAGCCTGTTCACGGTGATCTCCATCGCTTTGCTGCTGTCGTGGCTGGTTTCGGTCGTCGTGACTCCGCTGTTGGGCTATAAGCTGATCAAGCCGAAGGCGGCGGCCGGCGGGGAGCATGATATCTATGACTCGAAGTTTTACCGGCTTTTCCGGCGGGTGCTGACCTGGTGCCTGCGTAACCGCGGCCTGGTGCTGGGAATCACGGTGGCGGCGTTCGCGGGGTCGATTTTCCTGCTGAAGTTCGTGAAACAGGAGTTTTTCCCGCCCTCGGTGCGGCCGGAGATCATCGTCGAGATGACGCTGCCGGAGGGAGCTTCGCTTGCGGCTACGGAGGCCGAGGCCGGGCGCCTGGCCGAAATGCTGGCCGGCGAGTCCGGGATCGACAATTACAGTTATTATATCGGCCAGGGGGCGCCCCGCTTCGTGCTTACGACCGATCCGGTCCTGCCCAGCGCCAACTACGCCCAGTTCGTGGTCGTGGCGAAGGATTTGCCGGCCCGGGCGAGTCTGCAGAAGAAGATCGACGAATTGCTCGCCAATCATTTCCCCAATGTGCGCGGCCATGTGAAGCTCATTCAGACCGGGCCGCCGTCGCCGTACCCGGTGATGCTGCGGGTCAGCGGCTACGACCATGACAAGGTTCGGGCGCTCGCCGGCAAGGTCGCCGATGCGATGGCCGGCAACCCGAAGCTGTTGAACGTCAATCTGGACTGGAACGAGAAGAGCAAGGTCATGCGGCTGGCTGTGGACCAGAACAAGGCGCGGCTGCTGGGGGTCGACAGCCAGAGCCTGGCATCGAGTCTGCAGATGCAGTTGTCGGGGGCGGCGGTCACCGATTTTCGCGAGAAGGATAGGACGATCGCTGTCGTGTTCCGCCTCGCCGAGGGGGACAGGAGGGATTTGTCGGCGGTGAGGAGCCTGCCGGTCCATATCGGCGGCGGGAGGTTCGTCGCGCTGGAGCAGGTCGCCCGGCTGAGTTACGAGGCCGAGGAAGGGCTGATCTGGCGCCGGGATCTTAAGCCGACGATCACCATCCAGGCGGACGTGGCGCCGGGGATTACCGGCAACGACGCCAGCCGTCAGGTCTACGACGGCCTGGCGTCGCTCAGGAAGAACCTGCCGCCGGGTTACGGCATCGATATCGCCGGCTCGCTGGAAAGGAGCAAGATCTCGATCGGGTACCTGCTGCAGCCGGTGCCGGCGATGGTGGTGGTGATCATAACCCTGCTGATGCTCCAACTGCAGCGGATGTCGCTGATGTTTCTTACGCTGCTGACCGCGCCGCTGGGCATAATCGGCGTGAGTGTCGCGATGCTGCTGACGCAGCGCCCGATCGGCTTCGTGGCCGAGTTGGGAATTCTGGCGCTCGGCGGGATGATTATCCGCAATTCGGTTATCCTCATCGATCAGATCGAGCAGCATATAAAAGCCGGTGAGACGCCCTGGGACGCGATCGTCGACTCGGCGGTGCTGCGGTTCAGGCCGATAATGCTGACAGCCGCGGCCGCCATTTTGGGAATGGTGCCGCTGCTGCCGAGCAGCTTCTGGGGGCCAATGGCGGTGGCGATCGCGGGCGGCCTGTTCGGGGCGACCGTTTTGACGCTGCTTGTGCTGCCGACGATGTACGCCGCCTGGTTCAAGGTGGCGGCGCCGGACGCGGGCGCCGCGGCGCCGGGCGGCGGGCCCGACGCGACGCGGGCTCCGGGCAGCTAGGGCGGGAAGAAATAAAACAACCGGGGGGAGCGCTTGGTGCGCTCCCCCCTCTTCGTACAATTATAATTGTACCGCTACCGTTTGCCGGCAAACGCAAACGTGTCGTCAGTTACCGATATTGAATTGTGGGTCCCAGGTCAGATCCATTGATTCTTCCTCTTCGGGATGACCATGGAACTGTGTTTCGGGTCCGACAGAACCATTCAATGGAATCACCCCATTTCCCAATTTATAAGCTTTGTCTTTTTAGCTCGTCCCTTTGTCTTTATTATACGACATTTCGGGCGGCTTTTCAAGCGGTTTCCGTGTATACATATCGGGACACCCGGCGGGGCTTACCAGGTCGCGACGACCGCGCCCTGAAAGCGCCGGCCGATGTAGTCCTTGACGTGGTCGGAGCGATATGCGGCGATGAGTGCCTTGACGGCGGGGTTGTCTTTGTCTGCGGCGCGGACGGCGATGATGTGGGGGAATGGCGAGTCGGCCCCTTCGCTGACTAGGGCGTCGCGGGCCGGTACGAGGCCGCCGGCGACGGCGTAGGTGCTGCCGAGGGCCGCCAGGTCGAATTCGGCCAGCCGGCGGGCGATATCGGCGGCGTCCACCTCGATGATGCGAATCCTGCGGGGGTTGGCGACGATGTCGGTGGTGGCGGCCTGTAGCCCGGCGTCTTCCCGCAGGGTGATTACGCCGGCTTTCGCCAGCAGCAGCAGGGCACGGCCGCCGCCGATGGGGTCGTTGGGGATGGCGACTGTCGCCCCGTCAGGCAGGTCGGCGGTGCGGGCGATTTTGTTCGAATACAACGCCACGGGAAAGACAACCGTCTTGGCAACCGACACCAGCGGCAGGCGGCGGTCGGCGACGAGGGCGTCGAAGTAGGGCAGCGCCTGGAAGCTGTTGGCGTCGACGTCGCCCGCGAGCAGGAGGTCGTTCGGCTTGAAGTTGTCGTCGTATTCGAGAATTTCGATCGTCACTCCGTCCCTGGCCGCCATTTCTCTGGCCGCATACAGGATTTCGGCGTGGGGGCCGGAGGTTGTGGCCACTTTGAGCGTTTTGCCGTTCGTATGGACGGCGGGGCCGAAAACGCCGGCGAGCAGGCCGGCGACGGCTATGATGATTGCAAGCTTGGCTTTTTTCACTGGGTCCTCCGTCATGCGTTTGAGCGCGGTGCCGCTAATGACAGTTTATACCGCGACCGTCTTTTTTTGCAAGGGAACGTATAACCATTTTCATAAATTAAAGAATAAAAGGAGTGAAGCAGGAACGGGGCGGAGAAAAGCCGAATAATCTAGGAAACGGATGCGGAGGTTAAAGGAGTTGAGTTTATGCCTGTGAATCCGAGGCTGAAAGAGCCTCTCACCGATCAGCTTTTTGCCGGGGTGCTGCTGCTTGAGACAGAGGAGGAGTGCTACCAGTTCTTCGAGGATGTCTGCACCATCGGCGAACTGAAGGCAATGGCCCAGCGCCTTGAAGTGGCCAGGATGCTTAAGCATGGCCGCACCTACGACGATATTGTCGCCAGGACGGGGGCAAGCACGGCGACAATCAGCCGGGTGAAGCGCTGTCTTTATTATGGCGCGGACGGTTATAAGACGATTCTGGCCCGCTTGGACGGAGAGGAGATAAAATGAGCAGAAGCCAATTTTTACCGCAGATTCCTTACGGGACGAAAGATTTTCTGCCCCGCGACGCCAGGCGCAAGCGGGCGGCTGAGAACGCCCTGGCCAGCCTGTTTGCCCGCTGGGGATATGACGAGGTTGTGACGCCGACGTTCGAGTATCTGGAAACGCTGACTGTGGGCGTCAGCGGCGACCTTGTCCAGAGCCTGTTCAAGTTTTTCGACAGAAACAACGCCATCCTCGCCCTGCGGCCGGATATGACCACGCCGATCGCCAGGGTGGCGGCGACCAGGTTTCGCGAGAGCGTCCCGCCGCTGCGCCTTTTTTACCTGACCAACGTTTTCCGGCAGGAGCAGGCCCAGGCGGGGCGGCAGTGCGAATTCTACCAGGCCGGGGTGGAGCTGCTGGGGGCGGGCGGGCCGGCGGCCGATGCCGAGGTTGTGGCCCTGGCGGTTACGGCGCTGCTGGAGACCGGGCTGACGAATTTCCAGGTCGGCCTCGGCCAGGTGCAGTTCCTGAACGGGGTGATGGCGGAAAGCGGCCTGACGGCGGGCGAGCAGCAAAGGGTCAAGCAGTTCCTGGTCAGCCGCGATCTCGTCGGCCTGGGGGAGATTCTGGCGGGCAGCTCGCTGAGTGCCGCCGCCCAGAAACTCATCAGGGAGATACCGCTGCTCCACGGCAATGACAAGGTCGTCAGCGAGGCGTACCGGCTGGTGGGCAACGATGTCAGCCGCGCCGCGCTCGATAATCTGGCCGACATCCGCCGCCTTCTCGCCGGTTACGGCGTAGAGCGTTACGTCACGTTCGATCTTGGCCTTATCCGCGATCTGGATTATTACACCGGCATGGTTTTTGAAGGCTACACGCCCGGCCTCGGTTTCCCGCTGTGCGGCGGCGGCCGCTACGACAACATGGTGGCCGCATTTGGTGTCGATTGCCCCGCTACCGGCTTCGCCATGGGGATCGAGAGGATATTGTTGGCGCTGGAACGTCAGGGGATCGCGCCGCCGGAGGCCGTCCGCGATGCGTATGTGGCCTGGGACGAAGGGGCGCTGGCCGCCGCCATCGCCGAAGCCGGCCGCCTGCGCCACGAGGGTCGGACAGTCGAGATGGCCCTGGAGGCTAGTTCGCGTGCGGAGGCGGAAGCGGCGCGGGCGGCCAAGGGCTATTCCCGGCTGGTGTATTGCGACAATAATGTGGCGGCGGGTTAAACAGGTTCTCGCCGCATTGACCGCCAGGGTGACGGCGGCTGACCGGGAATTCGTCGCCGCATGGCTTGCGCCTGCAGAGCGGGAGCTGTTTTACGCGATGAACCTGCCAGATCAGTACCACGCCCTGCAGGTCGCCTACACCGCCCGTCGCCTCGCCGCCGGGCGGGGCGGCGTCGATTATGGGCTTTTGACGCGTTGCGCTCTTCTTCACGACGTCGGCAAGGTCAAGGGAGATGTAAGTACGTTTGACAAGACGTTCGCCGTTCTCGCCCACCGGCTCGCTCCCGGCCGGGCGGAAGGCTGGGGACGGGCCGGCCGCGGGGGGAGGATCGCCAACCTCCGTCACGCGCTCCACGTATATTTCCGTCACCCGGAACGGAGCGCTGCGCTGCTGGCGGGAATCGGCGCCAACGAGCGGCTTGTCGGGATAATCAGCAGCCATCACCAGCCGCCCGCTCCGGGCGAACCGCCGGAGCTGACGATCCTGCGCGAGGCGGACGATATGCACTGAAAAGAGCCAAAAGGAAAAGTCCTTTTGGCTCTTGGCGGTTATGTTGAACTTGGTTTAGTATCCTTTGACCTTGTCGATAATATTGAACATCTCTCTGTTCTGGGTGAAGCGGTCGAGGTTGTCGACGAACAGTTTGACGGCCCGGTCAAGGTAGTAGGGCGAGATGGCCGCCAGGTGGGGGGTGACGATGACGTTGTCCATCGACCATAACGGGCTGTCGGCCGGCAGCGGCTCGTTTTCGAAGACGTCGAGACCGGCGCCTTTTATTACGCCGAGCTGCAGTGCGAGCGTCAAATCGGCTTCGCGGACGACGGCGCCGCGGGCGATGTTGAAGAAATAGGCGGTGGGTTTCATGGCCCGGAATTCTTCGAGGGTGAACATGCCGGCAGTTTTGTCGGTCAGCGGCACGGCGGAGACGACGAAGTCGGAGACGGCCAGCATTTCGTGGAGTTGTTCGGGTTTATAAAGCTTGTCGACGAAGATTTCGGTCGTCATCTCCTGCTTGGTGGCGACGACCTCCATGCCCATCCCTTTGGCCTTTTTGGCGATTTCGCGGCCGATGCTGCCGAGGCCGACAATGCCGATGGTTTTTTCGTGGACTTCGTCGGTGGGCACCCTGTTCCAATTGGCGGTCTGCTGCTGGCGGATAAGGAGATTGAGGCCGCGGGTGAAGGCCAGCATCATCGCGAAGACGTGCTCGGATACCGGGATGCCGTGAATGCCCTTGGAGTTGGTGAGGATGGTGTCGCTGTCCTGGATTTCCGGGAAGGTCAGGTTCTCGACCCCGGCGCTCAGGGCATGGACCCATTTCAGGCGAGGGGCGGCGAGGTAAAGGGGACGAATGTCCGTCCAGCCCCAGGCTACGAGGATATCGGTGGCGGCAATGTATTCGCGGGCATGTTCGGGATCGGAGACGGAAACGGTGATGCCCGGCATCACCGCGGTGATGGCGTTCTTGTGGCGGTCGGCCAGGTTGTTGAGGACGAGGATATTGAGCGCGCTTGCCATAGTGAGCCCCCTTACGAGGATTATTATCTGTCAAATACTTCTACACATACGTAAAAATTCCTACAAGAGGGGTTGACGATTCAAACACCTTGATGGTATCATGTTAGCATGTTAATACTTTAAATAACTAAAGTGAGGATGCGCTGATGACTTCCAGTGATATGAATTACCTGACGATCGCTCTGCCGAAGGGAAAACTGTTCGCGCCGGCCGCCAGGCTGCTGGCCGCAGCCGGATACACGGCCGACGGCCTGAGCGAGGATTCGCGCCGGTTGGTTATCGCCAACGAGGCGCATAAGATCAGGTTTATCATCACCAAGACGGCCGACCTGCCCACGTACGTGGAGTACGGGGCCGCCGACGTTGGTATAATCGGCAAAGATGTTCTCGCGGAAGAGAATAAGAATGTTTATGAGCTGCTCGACCTCAAGTTCGGGCTTTGCCGCATGGTGGTGGCGGTGCCGGAGGCGCTCAGACAGCCGAAGCTGGCCGATTACGCGCATATGAGGGTGGCGACCAAGTACCCCAATACCGCCGAAAAGTTTTTCCGCGACGCCGGCATCCAGATGGAGATAATCAAGCTGGGCGGTTCGATCGAGCTGGCCCCGATCGTCGGCCTGGCGGAGATGATCGTCGATCTGGTGGAGACCGGGCGAACGCTGAAGGAGAATAAGCTTGTCGAGGTGGCCCAGATAAACCAGGCGACCGCCCGGTTCATCGCCAATCGCGTCAGTTTTAAGATGAAGTTCGAGCGCATCAACCGGCTGACCGAGGAACTGAGGCAGTTGGCCGAAAGCGGGAGCAAAGCATGAGAACGATCGACGCGCGCAATAAATCTGTGGAAGAGGTAAGGCCCCTGCTCGTCAAGCCGCCTTTTGACGCGGTGGAACTGGGCGAGGGGGCGCGCGCCCGGGTGAGGGCGATGTTCGGCCGTGAAATGACGGCCGCCGAGGTTGTGGCGAGAATTATTGCCGATGTCCGTAAGGACGGCGACGACGCTTTGCTTCGTTACACTGAACTGACCGACGGACCGCGGCTTAGCGCCGCGACGATGCCGGTGAGCGAGACCGAGTTCGCCGCCGCCCGGGCGGCGGTGGAGCCGGCGGTGATGGCCTCGCTGATGAAGGCGATCGCCAATGTCCGCAGCTACCACGCCGAACGGGTGCCACAGTCGTGGATGACCGACCGCGAGCACGGGGCGAAGCTAGGCCAACGGTGCCTGCCGCTGGAGCGGGTGGGGGTGTACGTCCCCGGCGGGACGGCGGCCTACCCGTCGTCGGTGATTATGAATATCGTGCCGGCAGTCGTGGCCGGGGTAAGGGAGATTGTCATGGCCGTGCCGCCGGCGCGGGACGGCAGCGTCAATCCTTATGTGCTGGCCGCCGCCGAGGCGGCCGGGGCGACGAAGGTAATCAAGGCCGGCGGCGCCCAGGCGATCGCCGCCCTGGCGTTCGGCACCGCCACCGTCCCTAAGGTGGATAAGATCACCGGGCCGGGCAACATTTTCGTCACCCTGGCGAAAAAAGCGGTATACGGTTACTGCGATATCGACATGCTGGCCGGGCCGAGCGAGATCCTCATCGTCGCCGATGGCGGCGCCGACCCGGCCTACGTGGCCGCCGACCTCCTGAGCCAGGCCGAGCACGATGTGCTGGCAGCCAGCATCCTGATAACCGACAGCCCCGCCCTGGCGGCGGCGGTCGAACGGGAGGCGGCCCGCCAGCTTGCCGCCCTGCCGCGGTCGGGCATCGCCGGCGAGGCGCTGGCGCGCAACGGGCTGATTATTATTACTGACGATATCGATGCCGCGATGGAGCTGGCCAACATAGCCGCTCCCGAGCATCTGGAGATCCTGACCGCCGACCCGTACGCCCAACTGCCGGCAGTTAGGCATGCCGGCGCCGTGTTCCTCGGGCCGTACTCGCCCGAACCGCTGGGCGATTATCTGGCCGGCCCCAACCATGTGCTGCCGACCGGCGGCACCGCCCGGTTTTATTCGGTGCTGTCGGTGGAGACTTTCATGAAAAGGACGAGCGTTATCGCTTATACCGAGGCCGCCCTGAGCGCGGTGGGCGACGACGTTATCCGCCTGGCGACCGCCGAGGGGCTGGAGGCCCACGCCAACGCGGTACGGATAAGGAGGCGCACAGATGTGGCAGATTCGCCCCGGTCTTGACACCCTGAAATCGTATCATGTTCCCGATATTGCCTGGCCGGTCAAGCTGGACGCCAACGAGCGGGCCGAGGCGCCGCCGCCCGCGGTGCAGGCCGCGATCGCCGAACGGCTGGCGGCGGTGGCCGCCAACCGTTACCCCGAGATCGGCCAGCATAGCCTCAAACAGGCGCTGGCTAACGGGCTGAGGCTGGAGCCTGAAAACATCGTGCTCGGCAATGGCTCCAGCGAGGTGCTGGCCGCGATCTGCCGGGTTTTCGGCGGCCCGGGGCGGAAGATAGTCCAGCCGAGCCCGTCTTTTTCGATGTACCCGATTTACTGCAAGCTGGCTGACAGCGTGCCGCTGACGGTGGAACTCGACGCCGGGTTCGCGCTGGCGCCGGAGAAGGTGCTCGCCACCGCGCTTAAGGAGCAGGCGGCGCTGATCATCCTCTGCAACCCCAACAACCCCACCGGCGGCGCAATGGCCCCGGAGGCCGTAGAGTATATCGTGGCCGGCGCCCGCTGCCCGGTGGTGGTGGATGAGGCGTACGGCGAGTTTTCCGGCCAGTCGGCCTTGCCGCTGCTCGGCAAATACCGCAACCTGATCGTGGCGCGCACCTTTTCGAAGGCATACGGCCTGGCAGCCGCCCGCGTGGGCTACGCCGCAGGCGACCGGGAAATAATCGCCGCCATCGGCAAGGTGCTGCTGCCTTATAACCTGAACGCTTTTTCGCTGGCCGCCGCGCAGGCAGCCTGGGAGATGAGGGGCGAGTTCGCCCCCGGCATCGCCGGGACGGTGGCCGAACGGGAACGGCTGGCCATCGCCCTCCGCGAGCTGCCCGCCGTCGAGGTTTTTCCGTCGGCGACGAACTTCTTGCTCGTCAGAACCGGTCGCGCCAAGGCGTTGGCCGAGTATCTGGCCGCCAGGGGCGTCGGGGTGCGGGATTTCAGCGCCGCGCCGTCGCTGGCTGGTTGCCTGCGGATTACGGTCGGGACCGGGGCGGAGAACGACGCCCTCCTGGCGGCGACCGGGAAATTTCTCCACGGTGAGGTGTAGATGATGGAACGTGTCGGCAGTATCGAACGCAAGACAACCGAGACGGATATCAGGCTGACTCTGGCTGTCGACGGCTCTGGTCAGGCCGTGGTAACCACCGGGGTGGGTTTTTTCGACCATATGTTGGTGCTGTTCGCCAGGCATGGTCTGTTCGACCTTGAGGTGAAGGCGGATGGCGATCTTCATATCGATGCCCACCACACGGTGGAGGACACCGGCATCGTCCTGGGGCAGGCGCTTGCCCGGGCGCTGGGAGACAAGCGGGGCATCCGCCGCTACGGGACGGCTTTTGTGCCGATGGACGAGGCGCTGGCGATGGTGGCACTCGACGTGAGCGGCCGGCCTTTTCTCCAGTACGATGTGGAAGCGGCGGCCTGCGTCATCGGCAGCTACGCGGGCGAACTGACCGAGGAATTTCTGCGGGCGCTGGCGGTGAACGCCGGGCTGACCATCCATGTGCGGCTGCTGGCTGGCAGGAACGCCCATCACATCCATGAGGCGATTTTCAAGGCTCTCGGCCGGGCGCTCGCCGAGGCGACCCGCATTGACGGGCGCATTGTCGGCGTAATGTCGAGCAAAGGGGTATTATAGTGAATAATGTTATCGCGATCATTGATTACGGGGTAGGCAATCTGTACAGCGTGGAGAAGGCTTTCGCCCGCCTGGGAGCGGACGCGGTCGTGACCAGCGACCCGGCGGCGATAACGGACGCCGCGAAAGTGGTGCTGCCCGGCGTGGGGGCTTTCGGCGATTGTATGAGCAACCTAGCGGATTACGGTCTTGCCGATGTCGTCCGCGAGGTGGTCGCCAAGGGCACGCCGCTGCTCGGCATCTGCGTGGGGCTGCAGATCCTGTTCGCGGGCAGCGAGGAGGATCCGGGAGTGCCGGGGCTGGGGATTTTCCCCGGCATGGTGCGCAGGCTGGTCGCGCCCGGTCTGAAGGTGCCCCATATGGGCTGGAACAGCCTGGAGTTTGACGGGTCTAGCCCGCTGTTCGCCGGGCTGCCCGGCAATCCCTATGTTTATTTCGTCCATAGCTACCACGCGGTGCCGGACGACCCGGCCATGATAACCGCCCGGACGGAGTACGGCGGCCGGGTGACGGCGGCCGTGGGCCGGGGCAATGTGCATGCCGTGCAGTTTCATCCCGAGAAGTCCGGCGATGTCGGCCTGAAAATCCTGGCGAATTTCAAGGAGCTTGCCATATGATAGTTTTTCCCGCGATCGATATCCGCGGCGGCCGGTGTGTGCGCCTCACCGAGGGCCGGTTCGACGCCGAGACGGTGTACGCCGACGACCCGGCGGCCATGGCCCGGCGCTGGGCGGATGAGGGGGCCGAATATCTCCATGTCGTCGATCTCGACGGCGCTTTGGCCGGTCAACCGGTTAATCTGGCGATCGTGGCGAGGATCGCGGCGGCGGTGAAGATCCCCATCCAGCTGGGGGGCGGCATCCGTACCCTGGCCAATATCGACGCCGTGCTGTCTGCCGGCGTGACGAGGGTCATCCTCGGCTCGGTGGCGGTGCGCGAGCCGGCGCTGGTGAAGGAAGCCTGCGCCGTTTACGGCGACCGTGTCGTGGTCGGCATCGACGCCAAGGACGGCGTCGCGGCCGTGGAGGGCTGGGGCGTGAGCGGCGGCGTGGGGGCGGAGGAGCTTGCCGCCCGCATGGCGGCCGCCGGTGTGGCCCGCATCATTTACACCGATATTTCCCGCGACGGTACCCTCGCCGGCGTGAACGTGCCAGCCACCCGCGCGCTGGCGAAAGCGGCCGGTATCCCGGTTATCGCCTCGGGCGGGGTCAGCAGTCTGGCCGATGTCGTGGCGGTGCGGGCTGCGGCGGCCGACGGGGTGGAGGGCGTCATCATCGGCAAGGCGCTGTACACCGGCGCGGTCGGCTTGCCGGCAGCGCTGAAGGCGGCGAGAGGGGAGGAGGCGTAGCGTGTATACGAAACGGATTATCCCCTGCCTGGATGTAAAGGACGGGCGGGTGGTCAAGGGTACGAATTTCGTCGGCCTCCGCGACGCCGGCGACCCGGTGGAGCTGGCGTCGGTCTATGACCGCGAGGTCGCCGACGAATTGGTTTTTCTCGATATCACCGCGTCGGCCGAGGAACGCGACACGATGGTGGACGTGGTCAAGCGTACGGCGGCCCAGGTTTTCATTCCGTTCACCGTCGGCGGCGGCATCCGCACGCTGGCCGACATCAGGACGATGCTCAAGGCCGGCGCCGACAAGGTGTCGCTCAACACGGCGGCGGTGAAGAACCCCAGCATTCTGGCCGAAGGGGCGAAGCGGTTCGGCCGCCAGTGTATCGTGCTGGCGGTGGACGCCCGCCAGGCGGGGCCGGGCAAATGGGAGGTCTATGTGAACGGCGGCCGTACGCCGACCGGCATCGACGTGCTGGAATGGATAAAGGAGGGCACCGCTCTCGGGGCGGGGGAGATTCTTCTCACCAGCATGGACCGCGACGGGACGAAGGACGGTTACGATATTCCCCTGACGCGGACGGTTTCCGAGGCGGTGGACGTGCCGGTGATCGCTTCCGGCGGGGCCGGCGAGCTGGCCCATTTCTACGAGGTGCTTGTCGACGGCAAGGCCGACGCTGTGCTGGCCGCATCGGTGTTTCACTACGGGCAGTTCACCGTCCGGCAGGTGAAGGATTATCTCCGTTCGCACGGGGTGGAGGTCAGGCTATGAACACGGACATGATAAAATTCGATCAGCAGGGCCTGGTGCCGGCCGTCATCCAGGATGCCGCCTCGGGCACGGTGCTGATGATGGCGTATATGAACAGCGAGTCGCTGGCGAAGACGCTGGAAACCGGAGTGACCTGGTTCTACAGCCGCAGCCGGCGGGCCTTGTGGCAGAAGGGCGAGACTTCGGGGCATGTGCAGAAGGTGCGTGAAGTTTACTACGATTGCGACGGCGATACGCTGCTGGTGAAGGTCGATCAGACGGGGGCCGCCTGTCACGAGGGCACCTTCTCATGCTTCAGCCGCCGCCTGGACGGCGGCGAGACGGAACGGGACACGTCCGCGGCCGCCGACTACAAGCCGGCGATGACGGTGCTCTATGAGCTTTATAATGTCATCAACGACCGCAAGGCCAACCCCAAGGAGGGGTCCTACACCACCTACCTGTTCGGGAAGGGGCGGGACAAAATCCTCAAGAAGGTGGGCGAGGAGGCGGCCGAGACGATCATCGCCTCGAAGAACGACGCCAAGGGGGAAATACTGTACGAGATGGCCGACCTGTGGTACCACTGCCTGGTGCTGCTGGCCCACCACGACATCACGCCGACGGAATTGTTCGCCGAGCTTAACAGCCGGCGGAAATGATCCGGTCGCTTCGACGGAAAAAGCGGTTGAGGGAATATCCCTCAACCGCTTTTGGTTTTTAATCGATGCAGGCAAGCCGGGCTATAGGGCGAACGGGGTGTCCCACAGGCGCAGCTTGGTACCAAGGCCGTTTGCCAGCGCCCGCTTGTAGATGGCCGATCCCAGGGCGACGTCCTGAATCCCCAGTCCGACCGTGTTGAAGTAGACGGTCTCTTTGTCGCTTTCGCGGCCGGGTTTGGCGCCGGCGACGATGGCGCCGATTTCCGCCGTGACCGCCGAATCGTCGATCATGCCCTGAGCGTGCATGATGGCGAGGCTTTCGACGCCGCGATGCTTGATTTGCTCCCAGTCGTCGACAACCCTTTTGTCCATTTTCATTATGGCGGCGAATTCGCACTCGTGGCTGCCGACGTGCGAGTAGAACAGACCCGGGACGACCCAGTCGCTTTTGATTATCGGCGTGGAGGTGGATGTCGCCGTTACGTAGATGTCGGCTCCGTCGAGCGCCGCCCAGGCGGAATTGGCCGGGACCACGGCGCGCCCGGTTTGCGCGGACATGTCTTTGGCGAATTGCTGGCGGCGTTCGGGAACTGGATCGAAGATGCGGATTTCCGCAAGCGACGGCAGTACCTGGAGCAGGGCGGTAAGCTGGGTGCGGTTCTGGACCCCCGCCCCGATCAGGCCAAGGATTTTGGCGTCGGGACGGGCGAGGTATTTCGCGGCGACGCCGGTGTTGGCGCCGGTGCGGACGGCGCTGATGACAGTGCCGTCCATGACGGCTATCGGCACGAGGGTTTCCGGGTCGTTGAGGATGATGACGGCCGAGGCGCGGGGCAGGCCGTGGCGGAACGGGTTCTGCGGGCTGCTGGCGATCCATTTGATGCCGACGGCTTCGATGCCGCCACCGATCGACCCCGGCATGGCGTTGATGCGCCCGCGGGTCCACTCGCTGTCGCCGTCGCCCCAGCGCAGGACGCATTTTCCGGGCAGTACGTAGTTTTTCCGGTGGTGCTCAAGGTACACCTGCTCCATCAGGGGGACGGCGATGCTCATATCCAGAGCTCCGGCCTTGATTACGTCCTCTTGGGACAGAAACAGGATGTCGCATTGTTTGGCGTTCATGTTGTTTACCTCCAGTTTGCTGTTGCGGCGTTTGGCCCGCTTATCTGTAAGCCCCCGGATGCGGTCTGAACCAGCCGCACAGGTAGGCCACCCCCATGAGCGCCACCGCGAGGACGGCGGCAGCGCCGATAACGGCCAGGGCTCCCATTTCATGCACGAAGATGGGCACGACCGCGGTAATGAGGCCGCCGCCGACGAACGGGCTGAAGAACGGACGTTCAAAAGCGAAGGCTTTCGGAGCCGCGGTTTTCAGGTCGGGGTCGACGACCCGCAGCAGCATCAGCCCGACCGCCAGCACGCCGCACAGGGCGCCGTATTCGGCGATGCCTCTTTCGAACCAGGAGTCGGGGAAGATCCGCGGGGCCAGGAACCAGGTGAGGAGGTGCATCAGGACGACGCCCCCGGCCATGAGGATAAGCAGCGGCACGGCGTATTTTATGACCACCGGGATCTTGATCGAGGATACCGCGGCTACGACCAGGAAATCGAGCGCGGTGCCCTGGATGCGTTCTATCACCTGCCTGTTGATGAGACCGTCGGTTTTCGTCATGTTGGCGATAATCTGGATCAGGACGCCCCCGATCATCGCCAGCGGGAACAGCGGTACGGCTTTGAACTTCGGATGGAGGGCGATCAGGCCTTCGTGGATGAACCAGCCGATTATGATCGAGATGCCGACCAGGCAAAGGTGAAGGGCGAACGGCTCGATCGAGTCGGTGGTGATGCGGCTTTTGGCGATGACTTTCTCCTGGTCGGCCGGCAGAATGCCCGACAGGTTGCCGGTTTTGATCTGGTCGGGGGATTCGAGGACCGATGTGTAGCCTTTACGGACCGCGATGTTGATGTAGGCCATGCCGACGATAATGCCGACTACCAGGCCGACGGTCGCGGAGGTGAGGCCCAGGTCGCCGCCTTCGGGGAACCCGAGGTTCTTGAAGACGACGGCCATTCCACCGGCGGTGCCGTGTCCGCCCGCCCAGCCGATCTCGATTATCGTGCCGACAAAGGCGGGGATGTTCCATATCGGCTGAATGATGAAGTAGGCCAGCCCGATGCCGACGATCCATTGACAGGCGACCACGAACCATGAATACACCAACTGTGGTCCCGCGTATTGCCAGATTTGTCTTACCGACGGCACTACCGTGCCGAGGAATACGCAGGCAAAGACGATGTCGATGAGTCGTCCCGGCAAAATGCTCCATGTATTAATCATTGCGACGGGAATGAGTTTCACCCCGAACGGCCCGAGGGCGAGTCCGAGGAAGCCGGCGATGAGGGCCGCCGGGAAGTAAAGGCGCTGGAACAGGGAGATTTTGGCCCGCAATACTTTGCCGATGAACAACAGGCCGCCGAGGTAGGATACGTAAAGCATCAGGTTAAGCAGGTCGGCGCTTTTCAATTTGCATACACCTCTTTTCTTTTGTTATCGTTCGACGTCGACGCGGTTTTTCCGGCAGCCCTCCTTTTAGGTTCTATGTATTAACCATTGCTTGGATGTCGTCCGCAGACATGTTCGCCAGCCCCAGCCGTTCGAGGCTTCTGCCGGTCCGCCGGTAGTCTTTTCCCCGTATCACGCCGGCCAGGCCGATGATGGCGTTCATGAACGGGGCCGGCACTCCGCAGAGGCCGGCGAGGGCGGCAAGCGGCACCAGTCCTGTCGGTACGTCCTCGTCCAGGTAGCGGACGTCGATGGTTTTGGGGGCGATGAGTTCCTGGTAAGCGGGGTTTTTTTGGATGGCTTCGTGAAGGCTGGAGGCGGAGATGCCGTAAGCTTGGCGGAGCCATTCCAGCGCGGACGGCACCCGTTTGCCCAGCTTTTCGGCAACCAGCACGCGTTCTGCGTCGATCAGTTCGAGTATTTTGGCCACCGACGGGGAGATGCCGTCGATGTAGTAACGGAAGGGTACGGGGGAGGTCTCGATCCGCGCGGCGTTCAGCACGGTCGGGGCGGGGTGGAAGATGGCGCCGATGTTGCCGAGGCTTGTTTCCAGGATGTTTTCGGCGGCCGCGAACTGGGGAAAGAACGGTTTCAGCGTGTTTATCACGCCGTGTGCGGCATTTCTGGGCAAGGTGGCAATCGCCACCCGCCGTTTGGTGCCCATGATCGCTACTTTGTTGGGGGGATACCTGCGGCAGGCGAATAGCAATGTCTGGGCTTCGCCGACGATTACCCGCCTGCCGGGGATGAGGGTGTTGAAGATGTTTTTCACTTCGAGGGCCCCGCCGGTTCTGCCGGGATGGAGCAGGACGGTGGCGCCCTGGCCGATGTAGGGCGCCATGGCGGTCGCGATGGCGCGGTGGGTGTCGGCCGGCGTGACTACGAATATTATGTCGGCACCGGCGACGGCTGTGCCGAGGCCGGGGCATACTTCACCGATCGAGGCGAGTGACGATTGTCCGCAATCGGTTACTTCAATCGTGCCCTTGGCCGCCAGATCAGCCATCAGCGCCGGATTGTTGTCGTGGATCCGCACGAACGCGCCGCGGAGGGCGAGGCAGCCGGCGAAGGCCAAACCGCCGTTGCCGGCGCCGATAACGGCGAATTTTGCACTTGTCATGGAAAGTGTCTCCCTTGCGAAAATAAATTGTAGTAATTTAAACTTTATTGATGATAAAAGAAGTGATCTATTCTTTTTTCATACTATTCTGGTTGGCGCGGAAAAATCCTTCCGGGAAAATAAAAAAAACCGGGGTTACCCCGGCGGAAGTTGTATATCCTTTATTTTTCGAAGATGTTGAAGTTCTTGAAGTCTTGTTCTATCAATTCCAGTTCCTTGCGGACGCTGTCTGCGTAACGCACCGACAGGAAGGACAACAGGGCGTCGACAAGGGCGATGGCGGCAATGGCGGAATGGTTGTAATGGGTCGAGGTCGCAGGAAGGTAGAAGGATTGGTGGCACAAAGCGCCGATGGGAGATGCGGCGGAATCGGTGATCCCGATGACGCGGGCACCCAACAGATAGGCTTTCCTGGTGGCTTCGATCGCGAGGCGCGTGTAGCGCGGGAATACTATGGCGACAATAAGATCGTCGGCTGACAGGGATTTCATTTTTTCGAGGAGGTTGTAATCGTTGTCCTGGATTATCACGTTGGGGCGGACCATCGAGAGGTTGAAACCCAGGTATGCGGCGATGGCGCTTGACGAACGCATTCCTACGATAAAGACCCGCTCCGCTGTCATCAAGGAGTCCACGGCCCGGCACAGTTGGTCTTCCGATGTAGCGGTGTACAAGGTCCGCAGGTTTCCGGCCATTTGCCGGAATACCCGGTCTTTTGTGCTGGGTTCTCCTTGTTCCTGCTCCTTGCCGAAACGGTTGACAACCTGATCGAGTCGACCGACCAACGACACCCGCTGTTGGATGATGTCACGCAGGTGGCCCTGCAGCTCAGGGAAGCCGGCGAAACCGAGGGCGCAGGCGGTGCGGATAATCGTAGCCTGGCTGAGATTGAGCTGGCGGGCGACCGCTGTCGACGATTCATAGGCGACGCGTTCCCAGTTATCCATGATGTGTTGGGCGACTTTCCGTTGACTGCGCGGCAAAGATGCGATTTTTCCGCGGATGTCCTCAAATAGGTCCATCTGGCATCCTCCTGCCGGGATAGGTGTGGCTCCGGTCTGTATGCTTCGATTTTGTCGCATGGACTCGCTTTTACACCTATTTCGACGCTATACCGGCAAATCCCCTATCTGATGTGAAAAGAAAATCGTGTTCCGCGACGTGATTTTTGCGTGCAGCTATAGCCGATCGTCGTATTCCTTCTCCAGCTCTTCCCACCTATCGAAGAAGTTGTACTGAAAGCGGCCGGGGCGGAAAGGGTCCAGCAGGTCGGACTGGCCGGTTATCTGGGGGAAGTTGATTCTTTCCACGTCATAGCCCTCCCGTGAATAGTACTAAGGTTAGTGTTTGCCCGGCGCGGCCGCACTATCCGGCAAGGCGGCGAGGCGTTCGAGTTCTTTGTAATAGCGGAGCTGGTCGGCGAAGGGCATGCGGTTGAGGCCGCTGGGGTTTGGCACGACGAAGTCGGTCACGTCCGGCACGACCGTTATCGGCTGCAGGCCGCATACGACATCTTTCTGGGCGGCGAACTCGCGGTAGACGCCGATGCCGGCGTAGCAGGCGATCCGCGGCCGGTAGCGGGCGAGTTTGTCGGTGAGCGCGATTCGTCCGTGGCGGTATTCCTCGCGGGTGATCTCCGCCGCGGCTTTTGTCGGGCGGGGGACGATGTTGGTGATGCCGAAGCCGAGGGAAAGCAGCGTTTTGTCCTCTTCGGGCCTGAGCTGCCGGGAGGTGAGGCCGGAAGCGTGCAGCAGCTTCCAGAAGCGGTTGGAATGGCCGGCGAAGTGGTGGCCTGTCTCGGCGGACCGGATGCCGGGGTTGAAGCCGATGAACAGGATGGTGAGGCCGGGGCGGATGATGTCGGGTACTTCTTGCATTCTATCAGCTCCTTGGCAGGATTGGCGCCCGGCGGACGGGAATTTATCGATAACGGAACTCTTTTCTGCTAACAGAGGAGGCGGCGTAATGACCGGTCAGGTAGTAGTCAGCGTACCGGTGGCCAAAAGGCTGATCGCTCTCGCAATCTACGGGATGCCAGAGGTGCGGGAGGCGAGGGAGCGGGGCAAGATCGTGCTGAAGGCGGGGACCACGGTGGCCGCCCTGGCCGAGCTGTTCGGCGTTCCGCCGCTCCGCCTCGGCGGGCGGATCGCTGCGGACGGGGCCAGAACAGCCAAACGGTTGGTGGAGGCGCCGCACATCGTGTTGATCGAGGGCGGACAATGGCGGTGCGTCGACGGGTGCCTCGCCGAGGAATTGGCGACCATGGATTCCGGCGATTTGTTCATTACCGGCGCGAATGCCCTGGATCGCCACGGTACGGCCGGGCTGATGGCCGGGCTTGCCGGCGGCGGCGCGGCCGGCAAGGCGCTGAGCATGCTGAATTCGGAAGGAATACAAACGATTGTCGCCGTCGGCCTGGAGAAGTTGATACCGGGGTCGATAGCCGACATCTGCCGCAAGGCCGGCCGCGGACGGGTGGACCGCTCGATGGGCATGGCCGTGGGGCTGCTGCCGCTGTTCGGCAGGGTGGTAACCGAGAAAGAGGCGCTGGAAATGATGACCGGCGCGGCGGTGACGGTGCTTGGCGCGGGGGGCGTGGACGGCGCGGAGGGAGCGACGACGATGTTGGTGGAGGGAACGGAGGAACAGGTGGACAAAGCGTTTGCCCTGATCGCGGCCCAGGCCGGCCGGCCAGCGGTGGGCGCTCCCGAGAGTTTCGCGTCCTGCGGTGAGGGCGGCTATTACTGCGCCAGGCATGTCGGCTGCATCTACCGTCGGCGGGGGAAAGGCGATGAGTGAATTGGCCGCGGCCGCCTGGGCGACGGTCGAAATAATGAAAAGCGTGTTGCCGTCCCTGTACGTCGGGTTGTTCCTCGCCGGCCTGTTCACCAGCCGCGGCGGGGTGATCGGCGGCCGGCGGCTGTTGCCCGCCGTGGCCCGCCTGACCGGCCTGCCGCCGGCCTGCGCCTTGTCGGTGGTGCTGGCTGCCGGCGACCGGACCGCGGGGATGGCGGCGGTCGCGCTGGCGAAGGAGCGGGCGGGGCTGTCGAACGGGGAAGTGATCGCCGCCAATCTGGTGGCTAAGGCGCCGTCGGTTCTGCGCTTTTTCGTGTTTTCTTTTATTCCCATCATGGCGGCTCTTTATCCGCCGGGGGTGGCCGCCCGTTTCCTCGCCGTTTATTTTGCCGCCTTCGCGGTTATATCGCTGACCGGGGTGGTTTACGCCCGCCTGTTGAGCGGCGGCCGGGCGGGCGGGTGCCCGGTTCCGGCCGGCAAACCCGTCATGGGCTGGCCGGAAGCGGTACGGGCGGCGGTGGCCGGAAGCTGGCGGCCTTTCGTGAATATGGCCGTCTGGATGGCCGCGATGTCGTACGTGGCGATGCTGTTTATCAAGACCGGCTATCTGCAGCGCTTGACCGACTATTTGCCGATTCTGACTCGAATTGGTCTCGACGCCGGCTTGCTGCCGCTCGCCGGCACCGGGCTGGTCAGCATGATCGGCGGGGTGGCGGCGGTGGGGGCGGCGCTGCGCGACGGCGCCGTGCCGGCCGCTACGGTTGTGCCGCTGCTGCTGACCGTTTCCTTGCTGCACAATTTCTACGACTTGTTCGCATCTTCGCTGCCGCGCGCCGTCGGCGTTTTCGGCCGGCGGCTGGGCGTAAGGGTGGCTGCGTCCGGGTTCGTGGTGACTCAGGCGGTGATGCTGCTGGCGCTGGCGCTGGCGATAAAAGGGATAATATAAACCCCCGGCGGCGGGGGTTTAATTGTTTGTGTTAACCGGCTTTTTCCTTGGCGCGCGCCTTGATAACCAGGGCGGCGCCCGCGAGCACGGCCGCCCCGCCGGCGAGCTGCAGGGGCGTGAGCCGGTCGCCGAACAGGAGGGCGGAGAAGGAGAAGGTGAGGAGCGGCTCGATCATGCTGAGGATGGAAGTGCGGGTGGGGCCGATGAGTTCAAGACTGCGGAAAAGGGCGAGCATGGCCATGATGGTGGCAAAGGCGACGATGCCGGCGACCGCCATCCAGGCGGTGGCGGAGAGGGCGAGGCTGAGCTTGCCGGCGGCGATGCCGGCGACGAGGAGCGAGAGGGCGGCGAAGCTGGCGACAAAGGCGCTGGTGACGAGGGGCGACATTTGTTTCACCAACCGGGTGCCGAGCAGGAGGTAGGCGGAGTAGACGACGGCCGCCCCGAAGGCCATGAGAATGCCGATGAGGTTGACCTCCGCCGGCGAGGCGCCGAGGACGAACACCAGCCCTGTCATGGACAGGACGATGGCCAGGATGTTGCTGCGGGTCAGCCTTTCTTTGTCGACGATGCTGGCGAGGATGGCGACGAACAAGGGGTGGGTGTAGAGCAGCAGGGAGGTGAGGGAGGCGGGGATGTAGTGCAGCGACGAGAAGAAGAGCGAGGACTGGGCGGAATAGCAGATGCCGCCCAGCGCGAACAGCAGGGCCAACTGGCGGCGTGATACCGTGAAGGCCTGCTTCCTGGCGCCTGCGTACGCGAACAGGAAGAGGGCGGTGAGCGTGAAGCGCAGGAAAAGGAGGGTGTTGACGTTGACGCCTTCGCGGTAGGCGAAGATGCCGAAAATGGGCAGCAGCGAAAAGCCCAGCGCGGAGAGCAGGGCGAGGGCTACACCTTTGTAGTACGGGTTCAAATGACTCATAAGCCTCCTATAGTTTGCCTTTTTCCTTTGCGATCCGCGTCATTTGTTCCAGCTTATCCCGGGGAGGGGTGCGGGCCAAGTCGCGGCGGGACAGGGTTATCGCTCCCTGCGGGCAGCTTTTGGCGCAGACGCCGCAGCCGAGGCAGCGTGCGGGATCGACGGCGGCGGACGGCGGCGCGACCGTTATCGCCCTGACGTGGCAGCGCCGGGCGCATAAGCCGCAGGCGGTGCATCTCGCCATGTCGATGCGGGCGATGAAGTTGCTGGGGTGAACGGCCATGACGCCCTGTTCGTTGATAGTGCGGAGCACTCCGCAGCAGCAGCCGCAGCAGTGGCAGACGAACGCGGGCTTGTTGGCGACGTTGTCGGCGAGGTGGACTAGGCCGAGGGCTTCGGTGCGGTCGAGGACGCCGAGCAATTCGTCGACGCCGGCCGGACGGGCGAAGCCTCTGCGGATGAGCCATTCGGCCGCTCCACCGAGCGAGGTGCAGACATCTTCTACCGGGGCGCCGCAGGCGGTGCCCCGGTGGCGGGCCTGGTGGCGGCAGTAGCACATCGACAGGGCGCCCGTGCCGGCGGCGCGGATCATAGCGGACGCTTTTTCGTAGTCGAGGACCTCGGTGGCGATGTCCGCCGGCAGGGCGCTCTCGTACGCCCAGGTCTGGAAGATCTTCGTTTCGCCGCCGAAGAATTCTTCGGCGACGCCACGTTCGTGGTGATAGCGCTCGAACAGACTCGCCAGCTCGCCCAGGGGCAGCGGGCCGCCGGTGCGCATGAAGGTGTATTCGAAGAAGCCGATGACGAGGGGCGAGAGGGAGTAGAGCGCCTTGCCGCGGCGCGGGATATCGACGACGAGACCTTTGGCGGCCATGTTTTCGAGGATGGCGGCGAGTTCGGCCAGCGGCAGGCCGGTTTGCGCCGCCAGCTTGTCGAGGTTGGTGAAGCCCGGCGGGAACTGGCTGCCGACGGCCGCTTCCTTGTCGGTGTACATGATGTGGAGGATGTGCATGAGGGTTTCGTTATAAGGAGCGCCGACGGGGTTTCTGTCCAAGCGGGCGGCGAGGGCGCGGAAGACGTCGCTTTTGCCGTTTCCCAGATGGCCCATGTGGCCACCTCCTTTTATTTTATGCGGCCGATGGAGAGGTGGAGGCGGTAGTTGCCGTGGCGGAGAATTTTTTGGAGCAGGGCGTTGAGCTCGTCGTGAGAGGCGAGGTCGGCCCGCAGCCAGTAGCAACCGTCGCCGCTGACCCGGTGGGCGGCGGTGATGGATTGTTCGTTTTCGAGGAAGCGGTGGAAGGCGGCATGGTCGGCGCTGGCCATGAATACGGTGACGAAGGCGGTCAGCGGTTGACCGATTTTGGCGGCATCTACCCCGGCGGAATAACCGGTGATGACGCCCGCTTCCTCCAGGGCCCTGACCCGCGCGGCGACGGCCTGGCCGGTGAGGTGAACGGCCGCACCGATCTCTTTCCACTGTAAGCGGGAGTTTTCCCTGAGGAGCCTGATGATGGCCAGATCGGTGTCGTCAAGCATTTGCGGTTTTTTCCTTTCCCGGCGAAAGCAAACGCGGGCCGATTCTTTCACCACGCTATCGTTTTTTGCCGCGGCGTTGTTTACAATAGAGGAAGAGAATTAACGGGAGGCTGATGATATGGAATTACGCCTAGTGCGGCATGCGACCCATATTGTGAACATGGGCGGGGTTAAGCTGCTCGTCGATCCGGTTCTCAGTCCGGCGGGAGCGATGCCGCCTATTGACAATTCCCCGAATCCCCTCCGGAATCCTCTTGTCGGGCTGCCGATAAATGAAAGCGATCTGGCGGCGGTGGACGGGATATTATGCACTCACACCCACCGCGACCATTTCGACGCCGCGGCGGCCGAACGGCTGCCCAAGGAGCTGCCGGTTTTTTGCCAGCCGGCCGACGAGGCCAAGTTTCGGGATTTCGGCTTTGTGAAGGTGACCGCTGTCGGGGATACGGCCGAATGGCGGGGCGTTTCCCTGACCCGGACCGGCGGCCGCCACGGCAGCGGCGAGCTGGCCGAGAGGATGGGGCCGGTGTCGGGCTATGTGCTCCGCTGCCCCGGCGAGCCCACACTCTATATCGCCGGCGACACCGTGTGGTGCCCGGAGGTGGCCGCGGCCCTGGCCGAGCACCGGCCAGAGGTGATCGTGCTTTTCGCCGGGGCGGCGCAGTTTTTGAGCGGCGGGCCGATAACGATGGGCACGGCCGACATCGCGGCCGTGTGCGCGGCGGCCCCGGCGGCGCGGGTAATGGTGGTGCATATGGAGGCTTTCAACCATTGCCTGCTTACCCGTCCCCTTCTGCGGGAATTCCTCGAGCGGGAAGGGCTGGCGGCACAGGTGACGGTGCCGGCGGACGGCGCTTCGGTGAAACTGTAAAAGGATTCTGGGTTGTGCGGAGACAATCCCTGGCTTATAATTAAGCCAGGGATTGTCTCGTTTCGACATAAACTTACACAGGAGACGAATGATGTTCAAATCCAGTAAAACGCGCCTGGTTCTGCTGCTGCTGGTGCTCGGCGCCCTTATTCTTTATCTCAATGTGCCGGACAAGAAGGCCAAGGAGACGGTGGTTCCCAAGGACAAGCTTTATACGATCGAAAAAACCGGCGCCGGAGCGGTGGCCGATTATTCGGCAACCGCCCAGCGTATCCATTCCGCCGTGGATAAAGGCCTGGCCGGGGCCAAGCTGGACTCCCGCAAGGTTCAGGAGGAGCGTCGCGAAGCGCCGCGCACGGCGGTGGAAGGCAAAATCCGCTGGCATGCCCGCCAGCTTGCACTTCCGGCCGATTCCCAGCCTGACGCCGTGAAGCGGGCGCTGTCCGGGCAGCTTGTGAACACCGGCGGCGAGGTGTTGGCGACAGAGCAGGATAAATACGAGGGGCAGGCGGCCACCCGCGTGGATGTAGGCATCCGCGACACGCTTGGCGGCGATCCGCTGACGCTTATCACCGACCGGATATTCATCCCGCTGCCGCAAAAGCCCGAACGGCCGACGCCGCCTAAGCCGACAGGCCACGGCAACCTGGCGATCATCATCGACGACTTCGGCTACAGCGGCGAGATGGTGGCCGCTTTTGCCGCCATGCCGCGCCCGGTGACGTTCTCCGTCCTGCCGTACCGGCCCCACAGCGGCGAGGCGGCTTCACGGGCCCTGAGCGCCGGACACGAGGTGATGCTTCATCTGCCGATGGAGCCGATGGCGGCATCCGAACAGTCGGAGGCCAGCACGATCAAGGTAACGATGAGCGATCAGGAGATCCGCGATATTACGGCCAAGGCCCTCAAGGCGGTGCCGGGGATAATCGGCGTCAATAATCACCAGGGTTCGCGGGCGACGTCCGACCGCCGGGTGATGAACGCGGTGCTGGGTGTCCTCAAGGCCAATAATCTCTTTTTCGTAGACAGCCGCACCAGCGCGCAATCGATAGCTTACGACGCCGCCCGCAGGGCGGGGCTGCGCAGCGGGATGAACGAAGTTTTTCTCGACGGCAGAAACGAGGGCGATTATATTAAAGGCCAGCTTAGGACCGCCGCCCGCCTGGCGGTTAGGGAAGGGAGCGCCATCGCTATCGGCCACGCCCGGCCGGCGACCGCCGTCGCCCTGCGCGAGATGATTCCCGAACTGGAGGCTACCGGCGTGAAACTGGTTTACGCCTCCCAACTGGTTCGGTAACCGATGACGAGCAAGCCCCCCCGGCATGAACTGAACCCGAAAAAACGGACATTGAGCAAAAAAGCCTCCTGTTGTAGGATAACTACGATAGGAGGTTTTGTATGTCACGGAAATGGACAGATATGCAATCGGCTGAGCGGATTATCCTGCAAATGCGACAAGATGGAAGAACCAGGCGGGAGATAGCAGATGCCTTGGGTCTTGAAAAAGTACAAATCAAGAACTGGATTAACCGGTACAATCGGAGACAGACCACCCTTCCGGCATCCCCCAAGAAGAAAGGCCGCCCCAGAAAAAGCCCGATAACTGCACACCACGCGATGGAGCTGCGGATACGGGAACTTGAAAGAGAAGTGGAACTATACCGGTCTTTTCTTCACGCTGCTGGAAGGATGTGAGAGCACAGGTTAAGTACATAGCCATAGCGCAAAATGCCGGCAAGCATCCGGTTGCGGTCATGTGTAATTTCTTTGAGGTATCAAGAAGCGGCTACTACGCGTATCTCAAACGGAAAGACCGGTCATCCGCCGAGGAGAAGTTGGCCGCCTTGATTCAAAAATGCCAGCGGCAGACTAATGGAACTTACGGTTATAGGCGTGTGGGGATATGGCTTGAGAGGCGAGGCATTAAGAAAAACCATAAGGCGGTGCTGCGCATCATGAACAAGTACGGGTTGCTGGCGCAAATCCGGCGCAGAAAAAAGTACCGGCAGATGAGCGGTCAACTGCACCGGTATCCGAATATCCTCGGCCGCGATTTCACAGCCATCAAACCTAATCAGAAATGGGTAACGGATGTTTCCTATATCCAGACGCCGCAGGGAACCTTGTATCTATCCATGATTCGCGACCTGTTTGACAACAGTATTGTCGCCTACCAGACTGGAACCGAGCAGTCGGTCAACCTGGTTCTGCGAACCGTTCGGCAAGCCAAGGCAAAAGAAGCGGTCACTGCAGAGTTGCACCTCCACAGTGACCAGGGGTTTCAATACACTTCCCAGGCATATTTCACCCTAACTCAAAATTACG